>NZ_LMED01000001.1:0-786242 GCF_001425285.1 Acinetobacter sp. Root1280
CCCTGCAATCAAATTGAACCTTAAGCCAAGTCTTTTCCCTCTATTTCGATAACGCTCTGCAAGGATTTTGAAAGTCTTTAATGCACCAAATACATGCTCAATCCCTATTCTTCTTTTATTAATTTCTCGATTATATGTTTTTAGCAAAGGATCTAATTCACAACGTTTTTTAGCCTTGCACGGTAACAGGCTATTGGGATATATAGCATAAATCCCTTGGTAACCTTTATCTGCAAGAATAAATGAATTTGGGATCTAATTCACAACGTTTTTTAGCCTTGCACGGTAACAGGCTATTGGGATATATAGCATAAATCCCTTGGTAACCTTTATCTGCAAGAATAAATGAATTTTTTGGAACTAAATGCAGATTGCGTTTGAACAGTTCAAAGTCATGTACAGCGCCTTTGCTCATACATAAACTTAGTATTTGCTGAGTTTTACAGTGAATGATCGCTTGTACCTTAAATGTGTGAGCCTTTTTCTTACCACTATAGCTTTTCTTCTGTTTTTTTAGGTCTTTGAATTGGAATTTCAGTAGCATCTACGATCACAACATTCCAGTCTATACCTTCACCTTTGGGGATATCTTTGGGTAAATTAAACAAACCTGACTGGATTAAACTATCTTCAACTTGACGAACAATTCTGGAAGCTGTTGGCTCTGATACACCATAACTTGCAGCAACATGAAATAAAGTTCGGTATTCTCTCCAATAGCTTAAGCAGAGTAATACTTGATCTTCAAGACACAGTTTCGGTGGTCTGCCTTTAGATGGAATTTGCATCTGCATTTGTTCAACCATTAAAGAAAATGTCGAACGAGATATGCCTGTATAACGCTTAAACTGAGAATCAGAAAGCTTTTTTGAATCGAGATATTTCATACACAGATTATGCTTGAAAATCTTAATTTTTGCAGGATGAATATTGAATAAAAAGATGTATGTTTTTTGATTTATGAAAGAGGTTTAATAAGAATCAGAAAGCTTTTTTGAATCGAGATATTTCATACACAGATTATGCTTGAAAATCTTAATTTTTGCAGGATGAATATTGAATAAAAAGATGTATGTTTTTTGATTTATGAAAGAGGTTTAATAGTTTGATATATAATGAAGAGTAAAATGAAGTTTTTATGGTTTATTTTAACTGGGGTCTTGATATTAGTTTGGCTTTTTTTCCCATCAATTTTTAATTGGTGGGCTATTCATATATGGAATGTTCCTGTAGATCAACTAGATGAGGTCAGTAAATTAGGCCCACTGGGAGACATATATGGAAGTTTAAATACACTAATCTCGTCTATAGCTTTGTGTGCAGTTGCTTTTTCAACATGGTTGCAAGTGACTTCACTAAAAGAAACAAGGATAGCTTATGAAAGACAATTTAAGTTAGCAGAAGATGTACATAATGAACAGATAAAAGAATCAAGAGAAGCGGTATTTGCGAACAAATTTTATTCTTTACTGAATTATAAAAAAGATAAGTTAAATAATATTGAGCTTACATTAAAAAATAATGAGAAAGTTAAAGCATATATAGTTATTATAAAACTGTCGATGATGTTTGGAAATGAATTTAGAGAAAATAATTTTAAAGAGAATTCGATTAAAGATTTAAGAGTATGTTTTTTTGAGATGTCATTAAGAATATGTAGTGATCCAATAAGCCCTATAATTTCATATTTTTATGCTTATATAGATATTATCAATTTAATAAAAAATGCAAAAATTCCTGAAGATGATAAAGATTTCTATCGAAGTGTTCTAAGTAATTCGATGTTTCAAGAAGAACAAATTGTTTTATTTTGGATAGCACCAATGTTTGCTAATTTACGTCATATTCTTATTGATAGTGAGATATTTAATATGTTCTCTGCTCAAGAGAATTATATTGAATATGCTTTAAAATATCACGATATTTCTAGCTTCAGAATTGAGGAATGGAAAAAAGTTTTCATAGAAAATAATAATACTTCAACCTGAGTTGTGTGGACTTATTTAAAGTTATATAGTTTTTGACATCTCAGAAACTTGATGTATGTATTCGTAATAATAAACTCTTAGTTACTACGTGACATATCACTTGTCATTTCTGAGATTAAATTTGAGTTTGATCTAGTGAGTTATTTCTTACAGTAAGCATGAGAAATATAACAAAAGTGGAGAATACAGTGATATAGCTAGCAATAGTTAACAGTTACAGTATTCCTTACTACAAATTCGGTTAAAGCTAGAGATTTTAAATTATCTGGTAGTTTAAAGCTCAGTTCAATAATTACTTCATATCTTTTCTAATTTTATTATAATTTATAATTTTTTATTCAAGCTATCAATGTGATAGAGTCACTTTCAATACAAAATCAAAAATTGTTGATATGACTTTCAGTTTTATATTTTTAAGAACTGTGTTGGTATAAATTACTAGGAAATATAAGAATAGAAGAAGAAAATAAGTGCAAAATTAATTTTTATTGGTATGAAATCTCAAAATGGTAGAAATTTCAAAAGAATAGTAGTTGATTTTCAGCCTGAATTTGAATTAGTATATCTATAAAATACGATATAGTGAATCGTAACTTAAGAACTAATGTCTGGATAACTGATCTTTCTGATAAGTTAAATAGTATTTGGGTGGTAGGTACGAAATTCTTTATCTGGTTATGACAAGCGATTTAGGAAAGAGGGTATATGCACAAATTTTCAAAAATTGAGCTGGTAACAAATCATTTAACTAATGCGCTAGAGGATTATCTAAAATTAAAAATGAGTTGTGATGGCGTATATACACAGACGACAAAAACAGAAGATGAAAATTATAAAATTGAAGTCGTTATTGATCCACCAAGTGATGTTTTAGAAACCTTCAAGAATATAGCACATGATATTAAAGATTATTTAGATACTATTGATTATAAAGGGAAATTTGAGTTTAAGTTTATTGTGTAGTGATATTTAGATTACATGCAATATGTAAGGTTTTCATTGAAGTAAACTTCGTATTTTTTACTCGCTTTGCATGATTTATATACCCACAAGTCTGGCTCTTTGTGGGTGTTTTTTGAATCATTTTAAAATAAATGCCAATAACTACCAAGTTTCATATCCCATTCTTTAGGTTCAATGACCATTCTTCCAGCATTAGGTGTTAAGGTTATTTCGCTGAAATAGATATTATTTTTTGATATTAGAAAATCTATTCGGCTATAACCATATTTAAGGCAGAGCGCTTGAGATAGCTCAATTAAGATATCTAGCCGAGCTGGTTTCTTTAAATATGCAGGGCTATTGTTTTTTAAATCAACTGTAAATGGTTGGAGAGTCCACGATGTATCGTAAATATTTGAATATTCATTTTTGAGGCCATCTTGTACATCTACTTCAATAAATTTGGGTTGACCTTCAAAGCAATGAACTCTACATGTGGTAATGGTTAATTTAGTCTCTTGGTCAATCAATAAATCAACATATTGCTCAGCTAGAATTGATGGCTTAATATTTTTGTAATGCCATTCTCTTTTTTTGAAATACATATTTTGCTTTAAATGATGCGCTAATTTGTTTTCAGCATTTCTTTGATCAAATTTACGCTTATCATTGCATACAATTGCACTACCACTATCATGATTACATTTCAAAACAAATCTGTCGGGCATTCGACTAAAGTCAATTTCACTGAAAGATTTATATACGCCGATCAATGGGACCAGATGAGAAGAACAAATTTTATTGCTGATCACTTCTCTTACAGCCAATTTATCAGCTAATAAGGTATGTAATGGATCTCTTTCGAAAATCATTCTTGCTGTGACTTTTTCATTAAAACTTTTAGGTTGATCAAAATTGGGAATATAACCAAGTTTATTAATAAAACGTTTGGTTAAATATTCCTTATCAGAGACAAAATATGCTCTTATAACTTTTGCAAAATAGGTGAGATTGTCAATCATTTGTCAAAACCCAATTAATGATCGTATAAGTATAAATAGCCAAAACTTAAAAAATTTTTAAAAAGCGACTGACTTTATGTATGAGTATTATAGGAATAGGCTTATTGTTCTGAATATTTCATATTTACTTTCACTTAGGGGATGATTGAAAAAGTTGATCGGGATACGTTTTAAGATTATAAAATATTATATTCAATCAATAGGTTAAATCCGTTCTTTATATGTGTGATAATGGCATATTGGGTATTAAGAGTGTTGTTTTGTCATTCAGTAAATTTAAGCTTTAGATCGCTTGGAGTACGATCCTTGGGTGATTTTGCTAAGGATTTAATCAGTCTGTTACATAAAATTTACGATACCTATATGAAGCTTTACCAAAAGGTAAAATATTTTCTTGAATCTTAATATGAATTGTGTAAAATTTAACCAGTGAAGAAGGTTGTGCTTTTCACTTTGACTTACTATTTAAGTCTTTAATAAACCCACCTATTTTTTAGGTGGGTTTATTAATTTTAGCCTAATCAATAAATGATAGATGTCTGACTTTTATCTAAAAGCATAAAAACGATTAAAAAAATGAATATTAGTATCTGTGGAGAACTGAATAGTTAAGTTTTATTTGAAGAATATTGAGGGTTTAATGTGAATTTCAGCACGTTTTTTAATAAAGATGAATGAATTCATATTCCGAATAGCTACGGTAAATTGATATTCTGCTTACTAGTTTGACCTAATAAAGTTCAAATAATGTGCTTTTTGGTCCAATAATGTGGTCTATTATTTTTTTGTTTAAAATTTATATGAAGGTATGGGTTGTTTATTTATAGATTTGATGTAAATTCAAAACAACATCTTTAAAATTAATTCTTATGAATATTTGCATAGGCGGTCCCTGGCATGGAAGTAAGTTGCTTGGAAATGATAATAAAAAGTCTTTTAAAGTAAAAGGCAAATTAGCAGATTCAACGACAAACTACTTCAAAAGAAAAATTCAGTTTAAAAACGTATTTTATATTTTTTGGGTATCTGATGAACTGATGTTATTAGATGAGAATGAAATTATTAAAAATTTTTTACTTAAAAAATTAAATATTATTGTTTAAATAAACTTCATATAAATGAAAGGCGCTAAGGCGTCTTTTTTTATATCTTTCCGTTCTGCCTTGGTACACTTGGGTTAGAGTGAAATGGTGATCATTTGCGATCATCCATGATTTTTTTATTTTAATTGTTTGATGATTTATTTTAACAAATGGTAAAAAATATATCTTAAGTTATTTAAATTGTTTGATATTTTTCATAATTTATTGTATAAAAAAGAAACAACAATAAAATGAGGGTGAAATCATGATAGACAAATCAATAAACATCGTTTTTTTCTTTTTTGTATTTATTGTTTTAACTTTACTTGTGCACCTGTTGGGAAATGTGCCAACTGGAATATGGTTTCCAAAGTAGAATTGTTTAATGGAAAAGCTCATCTTGAGATGGGCTTTTTATTTTATGGAGGGATTGATTTTGATCCAACTATTAAAATGTATGTTTGGCTTTCATCGTGTGATTGAGACACATTATTGTAAAGATGGCGAGTTGGAGGTTTGTCATCATTGCTTAAAAGTTGTTAAAAAATAATCATATAAATGAAATGACAAAGAATACATGATATTTCAATTTTTATACCCAATTCAAAGTTAAGCTGTTCATAATATTTTTTTACTTTGCGATTGTGAGTTTTGAAATGCCAATACCTAAAATGAGTGAAGCTAATGTTGATTCCAATCAAGCGCCATATTTTTCAATTGAGCAGCTTAAAAGATTTTTGAAAACACAAATTAGATTAAAAGCCGATCAGGGAGAGTTATTTGTAAGTGAATACATCACTAAAGATTTCGCTCAACATGACATAATTAATTTGGGTGAAGAATTTAAGAAAGCGGGCTACAAGGTGAGGATCAAAAATGCTGGTAAAGAAAAAATATTTTCTGTTTTTTGGAATTAAAACACTGTAAGTTTTAAGATCTCCAGAAAGAAATAACAACAACTTGATTCCACCACCTAAATGAACCAACTTTTATTTTTTGATTGGGTTTAATTTTTCAATCAAGATAAGACTCAATGATGAAAACCATTTCAATAGTCTGTCTCGTTTTATTGTGGGGATGAACCACATGTCAAAAAAAGATACATATTCACAAGATCACTATAAAACTCTGCATTTGCTGGATCGAGACTATGAATAGAAGTCAGCTATTGGTCCTGTAGAGGGAATATGGCATAGTTCTGCTATAGAGATGTAGTCAACTGAATAGCCTCTGAATTAACTGGGAGATGTTTATGTGGGTTTATGAGAGAACAAAGTGAATAATTTAGAAAATGAAGGTTTAGAACAGTAATCTCAACAAGAGCAAAAAGACTCTAGCGTATTGAATGATATCGGGAATTCGATCAATCCATTGGATGCTGTTGATCCGATCGTGGAAACAGGTCGGTTTATTGTGAATACGAGTAAAGATATTGTTTTTGACATTGCCAACAACATCGATATTGATATAAGTCTTTAAAATTACTTAGCGAGTGCACCCATCAAAAGTTGGGGCTTTAATTTATATGATTGAACTTTTTTTGTAGATGACATTCAAATCAATGATGAAAAAAATTCTCTTGGCATTTCTTTTATTGAATTCGAAATTTAGCTTTGCTGATCCAATAAAACCAACTTTTCTTGAAGAAAAATTAGATATTAAAAAGTTTAAAAAAGAGCTAGATGATAAGCATACATCTAAAATAAAAAAGTCGCTTTTTCTTGTAAAAAGAGAGCCAAAATTGGACCAGCCTAGATATAAAGCAGTTATGCTAAGAGTCGCTAAGGATAGGCAGGATAATTCTTTTAAATATATGAAAATGATCAATTATGTAGACTGTGATAAAAATAAAACTTATACATTTTTGTCATTTTATGATGAAAATGGCATTACACATGGTATTGGTTCATCTAATGACGATCTTGCAGATGATAGCCCATTAAGAAAACAAGTCTGTATCATTGAATGATGGTGAATAGTTGAAGAAGTATGCTTATTTTATGATTTAAAATTGACACATTTCACGTTATTTAGTAAAACTGTGATTGTTAATTCATTATAGTGAATAAACATACAATAATCCTTAATCAGCGCAAAATTAAGGGGAAGCCTCACAGTGATGTGAGGCTTTTTTATTCGAATGATTTATTCCAAGCGGCGTTCGAAATCATTACTGAGTAGATCTCTGTGACTTTGTTTAAAACTAATAGAAATCATGCTCAGCTTTAAAACGTTCTAGATTCCGAAGTGCATCTTGATAACGTGAGCGTACTTGACTGCTATTGCTTCGGAGGTCGGATAATTTCTTTTTATAGTCGTCGCGATCTTTGGTAGAGAGGTCTTTACTATCTAACTTTCCAAGATAGTAATCTAGGTTGTTTTGTGAGGTATTAAACTCTGAATTCGCATGATAAAAGTTATTGGCGACTTGATAATAATGACGTAAGGATTCACGTTTCTCTGCAGGGCAAACTCTAAAATTACCGCGACCTTCTAAAGCTTCATAAAAGATATTTTCAGGTTGACAGTAAGCCCCTAAACCTTTTAGGTAACCCATTTCATAAAGATTTTGACTAGGAATAATATTGGCTTTTTTACAAGAGGAATAGTATTTATCTATGTGGGATTTATTTCCAGCAGCGCCATCTTTTTCACCAACGTTAAACCAATTTGCAGTTTTACATTGTTCAACACTCATTGCAGCACAACCGGAAAGTAAAACCGTAAAAGTAGATAAAATTACTATAAGTTTCATGAAAAATTCTTCCAAACGATTTTTGAATTACTTTTAAAAAATGATTTTATCATGACAAGGTCAATAATTTCCTGATCATTAATATTGATTCACATGAAAAGTGAATCTAAATTATTAAAAATACAATAGGGTTTTTATCTTGATTCTGCAGCTATTGCCGATATCGTATTTTAACTTTGGCATATCTTCAGCTTGAGCATAATGTTTGTATCGCAGTTGATAAATATAAACCTAGGAATTCTATCTCCAAAAGAACAGAACTGCTCAATTCTTAACTTCATTTAATTTAAAAATAACGGATGGACAGCTAAATTTAATAGATTGATAATTTGTTCAGATTTTTCTAAAAATAGGATTTTTCATCTAACGCTATAAAAATATAGTGGATTAAAGCAAGACTGCAAATCCAAAACATAGACAATCATTGAGCTCAGTGCAGTGGCGATTACACAGAAATTTATCGTTACTTATTTAATTTCATAAAACTTATATACTATGATTTTATAGTTAAATTTACATTGATCTTTAAAGTGGCTTAATTCTAATGTTTGGGAAGATAGTTTTTACTGTATCGGTAGTCTTATCCATGGTTTTTTTTGTTCTAGGTTTAACGGAAGCTATTGTTGAGTTTATCGTTATTGGATGCCTTGGTTTTATCGCATCGGGCTTGGTTTTTAAACAAATGAAAATATCATTCAAGCAGAATGACGACTAATTTTGTGGTTTTAACCAAGAGTACTTTTGGCTAATTTTTATTGTCAAAAAATGCTATGCAATCATGGTGTTGGAGTTAAAAATTAATTGGATATTTTTGAACTGTAATTATTTTCACAGATTTCTTATCTACTATTTGCCTATGAAAAACAAAACAAACAAAAATTATAAAAGTTGCTAAAAGAAGAAGATCTAATTTTACCATAGTGATGTAAGCACTGAGCTAAAAAGTTCAAAAGGTTGATAGAGCCCTCATTGGAGGGCTTTTGTGTGTCAAGGTGCTGAAAAACATTAAAAAAATCACATATTATTATAATAAGATAATATTTTATTATCATTTTATGATATTTTTATGTTGTTATATAGCGTTATAAATCTATATAAATCATCTTATATTGAATAAAAGGGGCAAAAAATAATGGCTAAAATTGACTTAAATCCATTGGCTGAAATTGATGGCTTCACAGCAGCAGCACTTGTAGACTATACAAGCGGATTATCACTTGCCGCTCAAGGAACGGGGATCGATTTAGAACTTGCTGCTGCTGGAAATACGGAAGTTTTAAGAGCAAAAATTAAAACAGCAAAAGCACTAGATTTGAAAGATACGATTGATGATGTTTTGATCACACTCGGGAAGCAGTACCATTTATTACGTCCACTTGAAAAGAATAGCGATTTATTTTTATATCTGGTATTGGATCGCCAAAAATCGAACTTAGCGATGGCAAGACATGAACTTCGAATTTTTGAAAAAGAGTTAGATTTTTCTTAAAAACATCGATTGGCTATTATATTGGATACGGTGTAATAGCCATTTTAAATCATCAATACTCAAAAATAGAAAGTATATTTAGTATATAAATACAGCCCGAATATAGGTTATCTAAAGATGTTGAAACTTGAGTGAAATAGTCGACTTAAGTCTATGAATGTAAAGTTATAAATATGAATACCATAAAATAAAAAAATATCATTGAAAATCTCATAAATGTTATTAGAATTCTATTTCTAAATAAATTAAGAGATTGGGGATATGGAAAATAAAACAGCAAGATTAACTATTTTGATAGACCCGAACAAAAAGGAAGCTTTTGAGGAATTGTGCAATCGTCAGGATCTAAAGCCTTCACAAGTGGTTCGCCAACTGATTCGTGAGTATTTAGAAAAGCATGGTGTAGATTATGCGACTAAACCCACTTTACCGAAAAAGTAACATTTCATTTAACTATTTTATCAAGAAATAGGACTATGCTTTTAGGGGGAAAAGCGGGTTTTATTTCTATTGAATCAGAAAAAATTGAGTAAGATTGATCAAAAACATTGTACTAATTACTGAAGATTTTGATATTTATAAATTTTTAATGTATTTGATTCTTTAAAGCTGACCAATTTGAGCTTGATGATAGTGAGTAAAATAAGCAAAGGAGAGCTTACAAGCAGGTTGATGGCTTGTAAGCTTTCTTTTTTTGTAGAAAAAGAAAGCTATAAAAAGGACACCCAAAAATAAATTTTTGAATTCAACTTTGATAAAACTATTCCTTGAATTTGGTCTTTAAAAAACAATACTTTTCATGTATTTGAGATTAAGTGTATTTGCATAAATTTACCTCAAGTTAAAAATATATAAATGATAATTATTATTATTAGTAATTGCATTTGAGGTTTTGCTCAAATACAATACGCAACAATTCTTTCACAATTCCTCCGTAATTTAAGTTGCGTATTAACATGAATAAACAATTAAGATTCCAGACACTGTCAATTTCTATACTCACCGCAATGTCAATTTCAGCATATGCAAAAGATACTTCTGAAGATGCGACAAAGTTAAAAACAATTGTGGTGACTGCGAGTAGTCAGGCAGTAGATGTTAAAGAAGCACCAGCAAGTATTAGTGTTATTACAAGTGAAGATATCGAAAAACAACCTGTGGGTAGTCTTGGAGAATTATTAAGTAAAGTCCCCGGGGTAACGGGTGGAATTAGTCCTTCGAAGGAAGGTTCTAAGATTAAATTACGTGGTTTGCCAGACAATTACACATTGATTTTAGTTGATGGCAAACGCATCGGGTCTTCAAGAGATGTCAGTTATCGTCCAAATTTAGGTCGTCAGGATTTAAACTGGATTACACCCGACATGATTGAGAGAATTGAAGTTGTTCGTGGTCCAATGTCTTCCTTATATGGTTCAGATGCCATGGGTGGTGTAATTAATATTATTACAAAGAAAATCCCCAGTGTTTGGGGAGGTAATGTCACTTTAAATTATACTCAGCCCACAACTTCGTCTGATTTAGGTACGTCTTTACAAACAGGTGTTATGGCCGCTGGCCCATTAACTGATAGCTTAGGTCTGCGCTTGACAGCAGGGATGACAGAACGAGAGGCAGATAAAAAATATAAAGCAGGAAATGGGACCACAGGTTCTCAAGATCAAAACTACAATGCGATGTTGCACTATCAGCCAACAGATAAACAGTCACTCAGTTTTGAAGCAGGGCACAGTATTCAAAAGAATGAAAAAGGTTCTCAAATTAACGCCACAACAGGTGCTGAACAGGAGACCAGTTGGGGCGCAAATAAATTAGAACATAATACATATAGCATATCGCATGAAGCTGAATGGGAGATTGGTAAATCCAAATTAAATGCTTATTACAATGATTATGATTCGAGTATAGGTGAGGTTACGAGCAAATCAAATGAAATGATTGTTGAAGGTAGTTTAACCATGCCATTTGAGGCAATCTTTAAGCAGGTCTTAACTGTCGGAGGCCAATGGAAAAAACAAGAATTAACCAATACTGACACGATTGGCACTCTACCAGGCGGGAGTTGGGATGGACAAGGATATAATAATCCTAAGGTAGATAATAAGAGCTGGGCATTATTTCTTGAAGACAATATTTCACTGCTCGATAATTTGACATTAACAATAGGGAATCGTTTAGATCATGACGATAAATATGGTGCACATCATAGTCCACGAGGTTATTTAGTTTATAGTCCCACAGATGATTTGGTAATTAAAGGCGGGATCTCAAAAGGTTTTCGTGCACCAACAGTGAAAGAATCATCTCCTGGTGGGGCAACTGAATCTGGTGGGAATGGTTGTAATGGGCTAAGAGGTAGAACTTGGTATGATGAGAATAAACAACCACATGAATATACGGGTGGTAGTTGTTTTATGACAGGTAATCCTAACCTTAAACCAGAAGAAAGCACAAACTATGAAATTGGAGTAAATTATACTGGTTTTGGTACAGACCTAGGTTTGACGTTTTTCCATACAGATTTTAAAAATAAAATTGATTACTCCCCATTAGGTTATTATTACGGTACTTGGTTTACTCGCAATGAAAATATTCAAAAAGCGGTAACGCGTGGTATAGAAATGGTTGTAAATTTCCCGATTTTAGACAATCTAAAATGGAATAATAATGCAACGTATTTCTTAAAAGCAAAAAATGAAGATACTGGTGCAACTTTACTAACCACTTCAAAATTAACGGTAAATTCAGCTCTAAATTGGCAGCCAACAGATCCACTCAATGTAGAATTGTCCGCGCAATATTTAGGTAAGCAATATTTGACCGATAAAGGTGCTACTCCTACGATGCAAAAACCACATACGATTGTAAATCTAGCAAGTAATTATCAAGTGAATGATAAATTGACTGTACGTGGTGGTTTTACTAACCTATTTGATAAAAAGCTGTCAAATGGTGGAGATAACTATTTGGTAGAACGTCAAAAAGTATTTGTAGGCGCAACCTTTAAATTTTAATCAATCATACTGAAGTGAAAACTCACTTCAGTAATAAATCATGCGTTATGAAAACCATCTGCGAATGGTTTTTTGCTATGTATTTTTTATTTGGATGGATGGAATGCTGTGTATGAAATAGTGAAAACAATGATTTTTTAGGGTTTAGGTATTCTTCTATTCGTACCAAAATTTCCCCCAATATTTTTTGATCATTTTATAGTTTAATAAAATCAGTTGGTTATATATGTTTTAAAAAACTTTGGGTATTTTATGTTTTTTATATTTAACTTGCTGTTATCAGGGTGTTTTTTGATTTAAAATTATAGTTCACTGCCATATAGGCAGCTTAGAAATTTATCTATAAGGTTTTTACAGTCATTTGCTGGTTCACTGCCATATAGGCAGCTTAGAAATATACCGGGTGTTGAACCCATCCCAAAAAATTGTTCACTGCCATATAGGCAGCTTAGAAAATATGATTAGCGATCTTTGCCTCAGTTTTACTGTTCATTGCTATAGAAGTAGTTTAAAAATCAATAAGAGAAAAATAGATGATGTTGACTGCTAGATAAGTAGGTGATTTTATTTTGTATATTTTAAGCAGTGATCATTTTATCTGTAGAGAAAGCCACCTTAACGGTAACTTTCTCTACATCTAACTCATTGGTTTATTTTAAGCTAAATCAATGTTTAGCTAATTATAAATAGGTTTTAGAATTACCAATCGTATTTTAACCCCACTCTAAAATTAGTTGGTGCACCGTAGTAGCTATTGCCTGTTGTTAAATAATACTTTTTATCAAAAAGATTATTTATATTGAGATTGGCTGTTAATTTATTGTTTATTTTATAATGTGCCATTAAATCAACAACACTGTATTCACTCTGGGTAAATTTCTGATCTGCTGATTGAATTTCACTTTGCCAACGTATGCCTCCGCCAACGGTTATTGCTTCATTAAGATAAGGAAGTTTATAGGTTGTATAAAGTTTGGCAGTATTACTTGGAATATTAGGGTTTAAGAGCTTACCATTACGATCTCGGCTTAAATTACGGGCAAAGCTTGAGGAGATTTGCCAAGTATCTGTGAGTTTTCCTGTGGCTTCTAATTCAATACCGCGACTCTTGGTTCCAGATTCTGCTGTATATGCTTGAGATCCATCAGGTGCTAAATGTGAGTTATCAGGCTGTTCAGGAATCGCGACCGCAAAATTATCTTCTTTATTTTCATAAATTGCAGCACTTAGATTAAGTTGATTATCAAAAAAAGCGCCCTTGATTCCAAGTTCTGTACTATTTCCCTCTAATGGATCTATATAATCTCCAGTTCTTGTTTTTAGATCTTGTGGGGAAAATATATTTGTATAACTCGCATAAGCAGACCAATTAGGGGTGAGATCATAAACTAAGCCAATATAAGGGATCAGTTTATTTTCTTCTTTTCGATTGGTTATTGTAATTGTGTTTTTCTCATATTTATTGTCCTCTTTTTTTAACTTCCAATTTTCTAAACGTGACCCAAGCAACAGTGCTAAATCATCACTTAATTTAAACCGAGCTGCGGTATAAAATGATGAACTTGTATTATTTTCTTTGGTCCATCCTACGGCCGGGTTATTTGGACGTGCAGGCGTATTCCCATCCCATTCATATATATTATCAATATCTCCACTCCAACCATTAATCCACCAATTGGTAAAGTACGGCTGGCTATTCTCACTTCTGGTTAATGTTGAACCAAAGATCACATCATGGGTTTGATTAAATAAATTAAATGAGCCGTTTAAGCTAACATTAAACAAGTCTTGAATTGGTTTATAAGCCCAGTGCGTAGAATAAATCGAAACCCCACTACCAGTTTCTTTGTTGGGTGTTCCACCACTTGCATAGCCAACTAATTCGTCTGAGTCCGTAATGATACGTGCTAGTGAAGCCTTTAATTTCCAGTTATCATTAAACTGATGATTGATATCGGCAAAGAGTGAAGTGGTTGTTCGATCTGAGTAAGACCAACTGGGTGCTGCTGAATCTGATCGCGACCAGTTTGTTCGTGTCCCATCGCTATAAAAAGCAGGCAAACCGCCACGAGCTTGTCCAGTAATATAAATTTGTTGATAGCTTAAGCCTAGACTTGCTTGAGTCTTATCTGACAAATCAGTGTCAACAACCGCATAGGCCACTTTGCGTTCTTCATTAAAGCGGTCTATGTATGAGTCCGAGTTCTGATAAGCAACTACAGCACGTCCACGAAGCGTACCCGATTGATTAAGTGGTGTTGAGATATCGCCATCGAAACGGTATGAATCCCATGAGCTAAGATCTGTACTGATTGATGCTTTAAAATCTTGTAATGGTTTTTTTCGAATCATATTAATACTGGCGCTGGCGGAACCTGCACCAGTCATTAAACCTGTCGCTCCTCGTACCACTTCAATTCTATCGAAAAGCGCAGTGTCTTGGCTTTGAAAAATAGAAGAGTAGGTACTTAGGAGTTTTACACCATCAAGTAAATAGCTATCTACACTTTTACCGCGTGAGTAAATTGGTGAAGAATCAGAACCTACATTTCCAGACTGGCTAACTGTTAATCCTGCAACTTGGTTTGCAACATCGGTCAGTTGTGTAAGATTTTGATCTTGCATTCTTTGGTGGGTCATCACACTAACCGATTGCGGTGTTTCTTTTAGGCTGAGTGCCAAGCCTGTTGATGCTGTGGTGGCTTTTGCAGTATATAAACCAGAGCCTTCGGTTGTAAGGCTATTGGTATTATTGGCAGATACAGTGATGGTAGGAAGTTGTGTAGAATTTTGTTCTTGACCATCAGATGGGTTCGGTGCTGCAAATACAGATCCATGTATTAAACAAATAGATCCGCCCCAAAGTGCAGTTCGAATTGCAATTGCTAATGCATGTTTGCTTTGATGTTCCTTCATTAGATTCTCGTATGAGTCATATTCATGTACTTAGTCGTTTATGTTTTAAAAAAAGCTCATTTTTATGATTTAAATGCTGGGCATGTTGTTGGATGTAACAACAGTAGAGAACAGAAGCGAATAGAGGAGAGCAACTATTTGTATGATCAATAGATCGATGTCATGTAAGTTTGAGATGGATTTTTAAATATGTCCAATTGGATTTATATACTAGTTTTTATTTAATCTATTGTTTTATAGGTAAAAATTATTATGAATTAAAGGTTGTGTTATAAATGCTGGAGCAGGCTAAAAAAGCTTGTTTCATATCTCGTTTTACCGTGGCTTCAGAAATATTAAGTTTCTCACCGATTGCGCGGTAGGTCATACCTTCCATTTGTGATAATAAAAAGACCTGTGCTACGCGTTCGGGTAATCTTTCTAGTGTTTGATGAACTTGATACAAACTTTCTCGAATACATATTTCATGTTCTACAGATGGATAGCCATCCTGTGGTGTATGTATTAACGCATCTAAATATAAGTGTTCAACTTGTTGGTGGCGCCAATGATCAATAATTACATGTTTCGCAATTCCCAATAACCATGCTTTGGGTTCTTTAATATTTTCAAAACAGTAATTACTTTTTAATGCACGATAAAAAACCTCCTGACTAAGATCTTCAGAGTGATGATGGTTGTGAAGTTTATGTTTGAACCACAAAAGTAAAGTATTTTGATGGTCTTGATAAATATGATCAAACCATTGCTGCTTTTGTACGTTCAAATGCATAAGAGTTGCCTGTTTAAAAAGCGAACTACATGGAGTTTTGCTGGAGGAAGAAAGTGTTGAAAATAATGATAGTGATAATGATTATTAAATGCAATAATAAAGATTACAAAATGCAACATGATAATTAGCGAAGCTAACCTTTATTTATTCTTGATTATTAATGAGATGAACAATGGATATCTGTGAAATTTCACTTTAATTATTTCGCAATTGTAAATTTTGATCGTTCTGCGACTTTATGAATAAGAGTTTTTATGAGTAAGCCATCTGTAAATGTAAACCCCAAAAAAAGTTTTATTGGCCGTAAATTTAAATATTTAATTGGATTTATGCTGCTGATTATTTTCGGACTAGCAGGCTTCTATTGGAAAAAAACCTCATCCAAACCCGCAGAGGAATATAGCCAATGGAGTAAACCTGTACCCGTGCGAACTGTGCCAGTACAACGACAAGATTTACAGGTTGAAATCAAAGCAATTGGTACAGTCATTCCTACGCATATTGTGAATGTACAAAGTCAGGTTTCCGGGGTTCTACAGCAGATTTATTTTAAAGAAGGGCAAACCGTAAAAAAAGGTCAGCTCCTTGCACAAATTGATCCAGCGCCGTTTCAGGTCTCACTTGCACAGGCTGAAGGAACACGGCAGCAGAATTTAGCACAATTGCAAAATGCTGAAACAGAGTTGCAGCGTTATCAATTGCTGTTTAAACAAGATTCAATTGCAAAACAACAAGTAGAACAGCAATTGGCGCTGGTCAACCAGCTTAAAGGTCAAATACAGGCGAACAAGGCGCAAGTAGATGCTGCAAAACTACAGCTGTCTTATACTAAAATTTATGCGCCTATTGAGGGGCGGGTTGGATTTAGACAGAAAGATGCTGGTAACCTTATTCAAGCCAATGAAAGTGCTGGTTTAGTCAGTATTACTCAAGTTCATCCAATTTTTGTGCAATTTTCAGTGGCAGAAAACTATTTAGCAAATCTGCGTCAATCATTAAAAAATGGCGATAAAGTGTTGGTAACTGCTTGGGATAAAACAGAGCAAAAACAACTTGCGCTGGGGCATGTACAAGCAATAGATAATCAGATTGATATCAGTACTGGGACTTTAAAAATAAAAGCAATTTTTGCTAATCATGATGATGCTTTATTTCCAAATCAGTTTGTCAATGTGCGTTTAAATACTCAAACCATTCAAAATGCAATCAGTATCCCGAGTGATGCTGTACAACATGGTGCAAAAGGCAGCTATGTTTATATCATCAATCCGCAAAATAAAGCCGAAATTCGCATGTTAAAACTGGGGATGACCTCGAATGGTCAAATTGAAGTTTTAGACGGATTAAAGGGGAGCGAAAAAGTAGTACTTGAAGGAATTGATCGTCTTTCGGAAGGCAAAGAAGTTCAAATTGTTGTAGAGAATCAACAGCCAATTTCTACGGCCAAGCCAACTGCTGGATAAATCATGAATATTTCACGGTTCTTTATTTTACGTCCAGTCGCAACCACATTGTTGATGTTAGCACTGTTGTTGAGTGGCTTCTTGGTTTGGCGGTTGTTGCCTGTCTCTGCTTTGCCACAGGTCGATTATCCAATTATTCAAGTCTATACTTTTCAACCTGGCGCCAATCCCGATACAGTACAACGCACAATCACCGCACCACTCGAACGAGAAATGGGTAAAATTGCTGGTTTAAAGCAAATGTCTTCTAGTAGTTCAGTGGGGGCATCCGTTATTACCTTGCAGTTTGAACTGAGCGCAGAACTTGGTGTCGTTGAACAAGAAGTACAGTCAGCACTCAGTACCGCCAGCAGTAAATTACCCAATGATCTACCAGCACCACCGATTTACCGTAAAGTAAATCCTGCTGATGTTCCTGTGATTACCCTTGCCATCAGTTCAGAAACTTTACCTTTAACAACAGTCTACGACATGGTGGATACCCGAGTTGCACAAAAGCTTTCTCAGCTTTCAGGTGTCGGGATGGTCAGCCTTGCGGGGGGGCAACGCCCAGCAATACGCGTGCAAATGAATGCTACGGCACTTGCTGCCTATAAAATGAGTGCTGAGGATGTGCGTTCTGCAATTAATTCTGCCAATGCAAATCAACCCAAAGGCAGCTTTGATGGACCATATCGCACCACCATGTTGGATGCCAATGATCAGATTCGCTCGATTGCAGATTATGAAAATCTAATTTTACGTTGGAACAATGGCGCACCGATACGTCTTAGAGATGTGGCAAAAGTCATAGAAGGGAGCGAAGATCGCTATATGGCGGCTTGGGCAGACAGTCAAGCTGCAATCTTGGTTAATGTACAGCGCCAACCGAATGCCAATGTGATTCAAGTTGCAGATCAGATTAAGCAAATATTGCCTGAGCTACAAAAAAATCTGCCTGAAAATGTCAAAATTCGAGTGTTAACCGATCGAACTGAGAGTATTCGTAGCTCCATTGATGATGTGCAAAAAGAATTGGTTTTTGCCGTGTGCTTGGTGGTGATGGTGACTTTTTTATTTTTAAGAAATTTATCCGCTACGATTATTCCTAGTATTGCCGTACCACTGTCGATTATTGGTACTTTTGTCGTCATGTATTTTTTAGGCTTTTCTGTCAATAACCTGACTTTAATGGCACTCACCATTGCGACAGGTTTTGTAGTCGATGATGCAATTGTGATGTTGGAAAATATTGCACGACATCGGGAGGCAGGGGAAAGCTTATTACAAGCCGCACTTAAAGGGTCTAAAGAAATCGGCTTTACCTTAATTTCCCTGACGATTTCCCTGATTGCAGTATTAATTCCATTACTGTTTATGGGGGATGTGGTTGGGCGACTGTTCCATGAATTTGCTGTCACTTTAGCAGCAGCAATCGCAATTTCATTGGTGGTGTCGCTTACATTGACGCCAATGATGTGCGCATATTTATTAAAAAATGCCAAACATTCAACTTCTCACAGTCGCTGGAGTCTAGACCGAATTATCCAGCAATACGGTAAAGCTTTACAGTGGGTTTTTCGGCATCAAGTACTGACTCTTGCGGTGATGTTGAGTACCGTCATTTTAGCGGGTCTGCTGTATTGGATGATTCCCAAAGGCTTTTTCCCTGTACAGGACAGTGGTGTCATACAGGTGGTGACTGAAGCGCCTGATGATATTTCATTCCAAGCCATGAGTGAGCGTCAACAAACACTCGCGGGGCAGATCTTAAAAGATCCTGCTGTGGAAAGTTTGTCTTCATTTATTGGTATAGATGCCAATAATCCAAAACTAAGTAATGGACGTATTTTAATTAATCTAAAGCCGCATGCTGAAAGAGATCCTGTAGATCAAATTATGGCACGACTTAGAGGACAGTTCGCTCAAGTTGAAAGGATTCAAGGCTGGATGCAACCAGTACAAGAGCTGAGTATTGAAGATAAAATTAGTCGTACTCAATATCAACTGAGTATAAGCGCTGCTAAAACGACAGATTTAGCCGAATGGACTCCTATATTTGTTGATGCTTTACGACTACAACCTGAATTTGCACAAGTCACCAGTGAAGAGGGTGGACAAGGCTTACAAGCATTTATTGATGTCAATCGAGATGCCGCAGCACGTTTGGGTTTAAACATTGAAGATATCAGTTTAGCTTTACAAAATTTATTTGCGCAGCGCCAGATTGCAACTTTATACACGCAATCTAATCAATATCGTATTGTTTTAGAACTGGACCCAACATTCACTCAAGGTATAGATGCTTTAGGGCAAACCTATATTCATAATAAAAGTGGAGAGCCGATATTACTCAGTTCTGTTGCCAATATTGTGCAAAAACGCGTGCCTATTATTCTGCAACAGCAATCACAATTTCCAGCCAATGGGGTATCTTTTAATCTTGCATCAGGGGTCGCGCTCGGGGATGCGATCAAAGCGATTGATCGTGTACAACAGCGTCTAAATCTACCAACAGAAGTCAAAGTCAAACTGCAAGGTGCAGCTGCTGCTTATGAGAACTCGCAACAACATACGTTCTGGTTGGTGATTGCAGCAATAGTGACCATGTACATTGTGTTGGGCATTCTGTACGAAAGTTTTATTCACCCGATAACCATTCTTTCTACCTTGCCATCTGCTGCAATTGGTGCTTTGTTGGCATTGTTTATGGTCAATCGACCACTGGACATGATTGCCTTGATTGGGATCATTTTATTGATTGGTCTGGTCAAGAAAAATGGCATCATGATGGTGGATTTTGCTTTGGCTGCACAACGTAATGACGGATTGTCATCACAGCAAGCGATTTATCAAGCCGCACTGATGCGTTTTCGCCCAATTTTAATGACCACACTTGCGGCACTGGTTGGGGCAATTCCATTGATGCTTGCGTCGGGTTCAGGGGCTGAATTACGTCAGCCTCTTGGGATCGTCATGGTGGGTGGTTTGATTTTAAGTCAAGTCCTCACGTTATTTACTACACCAGTGGTTTATTTATTTTTTGATCGTCTGCAATATTCATTGCAACATACCAATTCAGATTTATCTGTAGATGATTTACCCACAGATCATGATACGACAAGGAAAGAGTTTTGACTTTTCTCTCGACCTTTATTCACCGACCAGTTGCCAGTATTTTACTGGGAATCGCAATTGTATTATTGGGTATATTGGCCTATTTTCGCTTACCTGTAGCCGCTTTACCACAGGCAGATATTCCAACGATTGTGGTGCGAGCAAGTTTACCTGGTGCAAGTCCTGAAAGTATGTCTGCCACCGTGGCGACGCCATTAGAGCGCGCCATGATGGGCGTTTCAGGGGTAAAAGCGATTAATTCTTCAAGTAATCAAAGCGCAACCCAAGTGGTTTTGCATTTTGATTTAAAGACTGACATCAATGAAGCCGCCAGAGAGGTCCAAGCTGCAATCAATGCTGCGATGTCACAGCTGCCTTCTGGAATGCCAAGCCCTCCTGAATATTTCAAGATCAATCCAAGCCAGAGTCCAATTTTTTATTTGGCACTGAGTTCAGAACATCTTTCTGCGGGCAAACTCTATGAAATTGCCAGTAATCAGCTGCAGCCAAATCTTGCGCAAATTAATGGGGTTGGGGAAGTTGTCATTGACGGGGCATCTATGCCAGCTGTGCGAATTCAACTCAATCCAAATGCCTTGATTTCACAAGGGGTGTCTTTGGAGCAAGTTCGTGAAGCGATTGTAAAAAGTAATACAGTACAAGCCTTAGGGGTAATTGAAACTGAACAGTTACGTTGGCAAGTTGAGCTTCCAAGTCGTTTAAAAAAAGCGGATGATTTTGCCAATTTGATCATACATCAAAATGGTCAGACAGTTGTCCGTTTAAAAGATGTGGCTGAAGTACAGGATTCGGTCGAAAACCGTTATGTAAGTGGTTTTCACAATGGCAAACCAGCAGTTATTATTAAAATCAGCCGTCAACCCAATGCAAATACCGTTGCCACAATTGAAAAGATCAAAGAAAAACTACCGGAGTTAAGCAGATTAATTCCAGCAGATTCACAACTGACCACAGTGATGGATGGATCGGAAATTATTCGGGCGGGCTTAAACGAGGCAAGGGATACTTTATTATTTTCCATGCTTTTGGTGATTATTGTGGTCGCACTGATGTTAGGTCGTCTGCAAAGTGCTCTTGTTCCAAGTATTGCTTTGCTGGTGACTTTGATTGGCGCATGCAGCTTGGTTTATCTTGCTGGATTTTCATTGAATAACTTGTCGATTATGGCGGTGATTGTTGCGATTGGGCTCGTGGTTGATGATGCAATTGTGGTTTTGGAAAATATTGAACGTCATATAGAACAGGGTGAACAGCCTATACAGGCTGCCTTAAATGGTATTCGAGAAGTCGGTCTGACCTTGCTGGCAATGAATTTGGCTTTGGTGGTGATCTTTATTTCCGTGCTATTTATGGGAGGTGTAATCGAACGATTGTTTAAAGAGTTTTCTTTAACACTGATTTTTATTATTATTTTATCTGTATTTGTCTCCCTAGTCCTTACGCCAAGCTTATCTGCACGCTGTTTAAAACCATTAGAGCGTTATCGACATCAGGCTTTATATCGCTATAGCCATCGCTTGATGCAGGGTTTGAATCAGCTCTATTTGCATTCATTGAAATGGATGATTAAACACGGTTATTTGGTCATTTTACTATGGGGCGGTGCAATCGCTGCTTCTGTATATGTCTATCAAACATTACCCAAACGGGTATTACCTGAGCAAGATACCGGACGGGTTGAAGCTTTTATTCGGGGGGATGATGGCTTCTCCTTTCAAATTATGCAGCCTAAAATCGCCACCTTTAGTGAAAGTGTATTAAAGGATCCCGCAGTCAAAGATGTGATTGGTACGTCTGGTGGTGCTGGCGGAATCACCAATTCTTTTCTAATGGTGAGTTTAAAACCCAAAGCAGAGCGAGATGGTAAATCTTCACATGAAATTGTAGACAGAATTAAAAAAAATGCCCCATGGCAGGCAGGTGCGATTTTTTCTGCACAAGTCAAACAGGAACTAGAATTGGATGATCCATTTTCAAGTGGAAGTGGGCAAGATTATTTGTTGTTACTGCAATCTGATGATGTTGCGTTGCTACGTCAGTGGGTGCCTAAAGTTGCTCAGGCAATGCAGAAGCTTCCAGAGTTAGAAGAAGTTGAAACCATGGGCGATGAAGGTGCTCAGCATGTGACTTTAGACATTGACCGTGAAGCAGCACGTCGTTTGGGTGTGGATATAGAAAATATTTCAAGCGTACTCAATAACTCATTTTCGCAGCGCCAAATTTCGACAATTTATGATCAAACCCAACAGTTTTATGTGGTGATGGAAGTCGATAAACACTTTACTGAACATCCTGAAGCGCTGGCAAATGTACGCATTCCAAACCAACAAGGTATTGCTGTACCTCTAAGTAATTTTGCCACATGGTCTTATGGTATTACCAATGATCGGGTTTATCGACGCAACCAATATGCCGCAATGGGGATTGGTTATGTGGTTAAACAAGGCTATAGCTATGAACAAGCGGATGCAGCTATTCGTAGTGTTTTACCCGAAGTGATGTTACCCAATGAAATTTTTATCATGACAGATAAAGATGTAGAGGCAGAAAGTTTGCAGGCTGGTTTATCGACGCCGTTACTTGTCTGTGTGGTGATCTTACTTATTTATATCGTTCTTGGGGTTACCTATGAAAGTCTAGTTCATCCATTGACGATTTTATCGACAGTACCCGCAGTGGCTTTGGGGGCTTTGTTGACTTTATGGTTATTTAATTTCCAATTCACCTTAATTGCACTCTTGGGCATGTTTTTATTGATCGGAATTGTTGTAAAAAATGCCATTCTTTTAATTGATTTTACTTTATTAGAAAGAAGAGCAGGCAAGACTGCATATCAGGCTATTTTGTCTGCCGCAGCACTCCGTTTTCGTCCAATTCTGATGACCAATACCGCAGCGTTGCTGGGTGCAATTCCACTGGCACTTAGCTGGGGAGAAGGGGCAGAGCTACGTCAGCCTTTGGGTGTTGTCATTGTGGGTGGTTTAGCCTTGGGTCAATTATTGACGTTGTATACAACACCTGTCTTGTATTTGGTGTTGGAAAAATGTGCTGAATCTTGTTTGAAATTGAAAAATAAATATGCACTTCATTGAGGTAAATAGGAAAATATAATGCAGAGTTTAATCGTTAAAAATGTCATGTGCCTTAGTGTGTTATTGATATTGACTGCATGCAATTCTACTGTTGTGTTGCATCCGCCTGAATATAAAGTGCCAGTCCTTCAAACGGATGATCATTATAAATATGCTGTTTTAAATTGGAAAAAAACCGCAAGCTTAGAAGTCAATGCCAACACTTGGTGGGAAATTTTTCAAGATCCTATTCTCAGTCAATTGATGCAACAATTGAATCAAGAAAATTTGAGTCTGAAACAAGCAGAAGCACGATATCAACAAGCCAATGCCTTACTTGAGCAGCAACGCGCTAACCGTTTGCCAAGTTTAAAGTTAAATGGTTCTGCACAACGTAGTGGAACAAAGGACAGTACGCCAAATAACCAATTTACAACGGGTGTTCAGGTCAGTTGGATTCCTGATTTATGGGGCAGAGTCGCCAAAGCGGTTGAAGGGCAACAGGCAAATTTAGATGCTTCTCATGCAGACTTAGCCACAGTTAAACTTAATCAACAATTATTAGGCACAGAAAGCTATTGGAATATCCGAGTACTGGATGCACAGTTGGATGTTTTACGACAAACCCAACACAGTTATCAGCGTTCCGTCAAAATTTTAAATAACCAATATATTGCAGGGATGATCGCGAGAGCGGATGTGATACAGGCTGAAACACAACTCAAGCAAGTGCAAATCCAGCAGATAGAAACCCAGCGAGAACGTGATTTACAAGAAAATATTTTAGCTGTGGTACAAGGTAAAACGGTTGCTCAATTCCAATTGGTCAAACAGAAACAGCACTTTCAAGTTCCAACATTACCAACTCAGCTACCGAGTCGGATGCTTATCCAGCGTCCTGATGTGATACGTGCTGAACGTGAATTGGCTGCAACACATGCCCAATTGGGTTTGGCTCAAACAGCATGGTTACCCGATCTCAGTATTGGCTTAACGGGTGAATTAAATAGTCGCGTGTTGAGTCAACTGTTTCAAGCACCACAGTATTTGTGGTCGACTGGATTACAAACAACGACATTGATATTTGACGGTGGAAAACGTAAGGCTGAGATTGCACAAGCACAAGCGAGTTATGCTGAAAAAGCAGCAGCGTATAGACAGGCTGTTTTAACGGGTTGGAAAGAGGTGGAAGACGCGCTTTTACAGTCATCCAGTTTTAAACAGCAACAATCTGAACAAGCTCAACTATTTAAACTTGCTTTAGAAAATGAACAAGTTGTAACTCGACGCTATAACGCTGGCTTAGTCAGTTATTTAGAAGTGGTCACAGCACAGAATTTAACCTTACAGGCTGAACAGGCAACTTTACAGGTCAAGCAGTTGCAGTTAAAAAATACAGCCCAACTGATTGCAGCCTTAGGTGGAAATATCAGTTGAAGACGATATGTAAAACTTAAGTGAGTTGGCTTAAATCTTTGAATAGTGTATTTAAATCTTATTGATTTAAAAGCTTACACACTTTTAAAAGTGTGTAAGCTAAGCTGTCTAAACTATTGTTGTTAAACATTTTATGTATTTAAAGATTGCCTATGATTCATCAAGTTTCATGTTGTTTTTTACCATTATTTAAAACAAATAGCACCATTTTAGATGTATAGCAGGATTTAAAGCCTGATATGCACTATGAAAGCGCAAGTTAATACTTGTGATTTGTCGGACAATTTTATTGTTAAAGTGTTATTTGTGTCACATTTATGTGTATAATCAGCGAAATTTATACCCTGATTTGATTTTGAAATGGTAAAGCTTGTAACTTTTTTCGTGTTTAGTAGTGTGATATTTCTAGGCTATTTTTCTTATGTCGATTCGCAACAAAAAAAACAACAAGAAATGCAAAATATTATCAAAGATGCGAATCTAACCATTCGGAAAATTGAGTCTAATCCTAATAATCACAATCATCTCAAAGTAAGTAATACGGTGATTTGATTTACGTACTGTATATCCTTAAAGCACTAAACTTCTGAGTTCACATGAATTGGATGACTAAAAGCATCAGATTGATAAAATTATTTAAACTGTATGTTATAATTTGTAATATGTAATCGATAACGACCGTTAAACCTTCTAGAAAATGAAAGCTGCTAATCTGCAGCTTTTTTAATTCAAGTTTTTTATCGGAAATGTCATTTTGGTATGTTTATTGAATGCTGAATTATGGCCTTAATTGACGGCATTTAGCATTTTTTTAAATGAACTCGATTTTATCAACGAATAGCTCAAACTTAACAGGGGCTCAACAATGACGAATCCAAATCCTTCAGCGGGTTTGCTTGAACGCTTATTTAAACTGAGCGAAAACAAAACAACGTTTAGAACCGAAATACTGGCAGGTTTAACGACATTTTTAACAATGTGCTACATCATCATTGTTAACCCATTGATTCTTTCAGAAACAGGTATGGATCATGGCGCCGTATTTGTGGCAACGTGTTTAGCCGCTGCGATTGGTTGTTTGGTCATGGGGGTTGTTGCAAACTATCCGATTGCACTTGCACCAGGTATGGGGCTGAATGCTTATTTTACCTATTCCGTTTGTTTAGGTATGGGCGTTGAATGGCAAACCGCTTTGGCTGCTGTATTTGTTTCCGGACTTGTCTTCATCGCAATTAGCATGTTTAAAATCCGTGAAGCCATTGTCAATGCGATTCCAATGTCATTGAAATTTGCAATCGGTGGTGGTATTGGATTATTCCTTGCACTGGTTGCATTGAAAAACTCAGGCATTATTGTTGCAAATCAAGCAACTTTGGTGGGTTTGGGTGATTTAAAACAACCTACAGTCTTACTAACTTTATTGGGTTTTTTCCTGATCGTGATTATGCACCACTATAAAATTCGTGGCGCAATTATTATCAGTATTTTAGCAATCACTGGTATTGCAACAGCTTTAGGTTTAAATGAATTTAAAGGGGTTGTTGGTTCGATTCCTTCTATTGCACCGACATTCATGCAAATGAATTTTGAAAACTTATTTACGGTAAGTTTAGTCGGCGTAATTTTCGTATTCTTCTTGGTTGATTTATTTGACTCAACCGGAACATTGGTCGGGGTTTCACATCGTGCTGGTTTATTGAAAGATGGTAAATTACCACGTTTGAAAAAAGCGCTATTTGCAGATTCAACTGCAATTGTTGCCGGTGCTGCTTTGGGTACATCATCAACAACGCCTTATATTGAGTCATCTGCGGGTGTTGCTGCAGGCGGTCGTACAGGCTTAACTGCAGTTGTTGTCGGTATTTTATTTTTAGCGTGTTTATTTTTAGCACCACTGGCACAATCTGTTCCTGGATTTGCGACTGCTCCAGCATTATTATTTGTTGGTGTGTTGATGATTCAAGGCATCATCAATATTGAATGGGATGATATTACCGAAGCAGTTCCAGCATTTTTAACCATTGTATTTATGCCATTTGCTTATTCTATTGCAGACGGTATCGCAATGGGCTTTATCAGCTATGCATTGGTTAAATTATTTACAGGTAAAGCGAAAACAGTTCCATATATGGTTTGGATCATTGCTGTGCTCTGGGTGATTAAATTCGTTGCATTTGGTGGTTAATAAATTTAAATAAGAAAAGGGTGTAAACTCAAGTTTGCACCCTTTTTTGTTTTAATCAGATTGAAATGAATCCAAGCGATTTGGATGATTGAAATTTAATTTAATAAGTTTGAGGAAAAACGTGAATAGATTAGAACTTATTCGTGCCTTACCCAAGGCAGAACTCCATGTACATATCGAAGGCACGTTTGAGCCTGAGCTGATGTTTGCGATAGCTCAGCGTAATCAAATTGATATCCCGTATAAATCTGTAGAAGAAGTCAAACAAGCATATAACTTTCATAATCTACAGTCTTTCCTTGATATTTATTATGCAGGTGCAAATGTACTGATCAATGAACAAGACTTTTATGATTTAGCTTGGGCATATTTTGAAAAATGTGCAGAAGATAAAGTTGTACATACTGAAATGTTCTTTGATCCACAAACACATACTGGCCGCGGGGTTGCCTTTGAAACGGTGATCAATGGTCTACAACGTGCATGCGATGATGCTCAAACAAAGTTGGGTATAAGCTCTCATTTGATCATGTGCTTCCTGCGTCACTTAAGTGAGGAAGCAGCATTTGAAACGTTAAAGCAAGCTTTGCCGTATAAAGATCAAATTATTGCTGTAGGTTTAGATTCAAGCGAAGTTGGTCATCCACCAGCTAAGTTTGAACGAGTTTTTGCTCAAGCACGCAAAGAAGGTTTTTTGGTGGTTGCGCATGCGGGAGAAGAAGGGCCTGCTGAATATGTTTGGGAAGCTTTAGATTTATTAAAAGTAAACCGTATTGACCACGGTGTACGTTCAGAAGAAGACCCAGCACTAATGCAACGTTTAATTGCAGAAAAGATGCCTTTGACTGTTTGCCCACTGAGCAATTTAAAATTGTGTGTGGTGGATGATATGGCACAACATAATATTCACCGTTTATTGCAAAAAGGTGTGCATGTGACTGTCAATTCAGATGACCCATCTTATTTTGGTGGCTATATGAATGATAATTTTATTTCGATTGCTGAAGCACTAGATCTTTCAAATACAGAGTTAAAGCAATTGGCAAAAAATTCATTTGAAGCGTCATTTATTTCAAATGAAGAGAAGCAAAAATGGAACAATCAAATTGATCAATTGGCTTAAATCAAGCTATATTCTTTAAGCATATAAAAGCAGTGTGTGAACACTGCTTTTTTTTCATGAGGGAAATAGAATGAAATTTTTAACAACATGTTTAACCTTATTCATTATTTTACCTGTGACTGTTGCATGTGCAGACTCAAGCACAGAAACGATTACGCAGAAAATGCTAAAGCCTTTAATCGAACAGCAGTGTGCCAGTGAGTTAAAAGCGTCAAAGATTTGGCAAGCATCCTCATTTTTATGGACAGCTGCACAACAGCAACATGCACAGCAAAAAATCTGTGGCTGTGTTAGTGAGAATGCTTTGAACGATGTACCAGCTAAACAGCTGGTGATGGCAACTTTTAATGAAGCTGCAAAAAATAAGCTGATTCAACAAGCAGTGATGAATAGTTTAAAAGGTTGTGCAAAAGAAGCATTAAAGTAAAGATCTAGAATTTAAAGCACCATAAATTTAAACCACAATAAAAATATAAAAAAAGCACACCGTTTTGATGTGCTTTTAATAAGATTTTTTAATCTGTATATGACTAACCTTGTCGTGTCATACTTTTCAATACATTGTCTTTATCAATAAAATGATGTTTGAGCGCAGCGAGAACATGTCCAACAAGAAGTAGGCCAGCAGCCCATGAAATATAAATATGTAAAGGTTTAACAATCGCTGTTAAATCGGGGTTATCTTGTACAAGTCTTGGAATCTCAAATAAGTACAATACAGGCACGGGATGACCAGCACTCCAGCTAAACAAACATCCTGTGATTGGCAATGCCAATAGCATGAAATATAAACCCAAATGACCTAAATGAGCCAAAGTTTTCATCAATGGTGACATGGTTTCAGGTAGTTCAGGGGCAGGGTGAGTGTAACGCCAAAAGATACGGATAATGACCAAAAAGATAATCACCGATGCAATATTCTTATGTAGAGTAATGACATCGCCTTTAAACGGTCCATCGACATCATAGCTTAAAAAATTGCCACTATAAAAACCAATGACCCAAGCGGTAATAAAGATGATTGCCATAATCCAATGCAACCATTGTGCTGTCCTTGTATAGTATTGTGATTTTTGTTGCATGACACAGATTCCAATTTAATTTAGTGCTTATAATATGGATTTTATTAAAAGAAATCAGTTCTAAAAACTCAACGTATTGTTTTAAATTTGCAACGCTTAAAGCAATAATTGTGAAATATTTATCCATTTAGCGTCTAATGAGGTGATTATTCAAATTTTAGTTTAATCCAAGTGTTAGTTTAGGCAAAATAGCCTAGCTTTATCTCATAAAAAGGAAAAAATTGTGAAAAAACGCGTTGTCTTTCTTGCTTCAATCGCTTTAGCTCTATCGGCTTGCGCGACCAATGACCCAACAGGTGCTGCAGCAGCGTCAACAACTCAGCAGTTAGGTGGTGTTGCGCTTAAAATCGCGATAAATGCGAAATGTACAACTGAACTGAATAATTTACCTGCTTGGAAGACTGCAACAAAAGTCATGACTGCAGACCAGAAAAACAATGTACAAAGTGAAATTTGTGGTTGTGTCAGTGAAAAGGCACCCCAAAGTGTTAGCACTGTAGATTTAGCAACAGCTGCTTTAGATCCTCAAGCGCGTGCTACGATTGTTTCAAATGTGGTGACAAAAACAATTAATGCATGTGTTGCAGAAGCGATGAGATAGTTGCATTAAAGCATCAAAGACATATGAATTTATTGATACAGTTTTTTGTATATTGATAAATTCATGGTCTTAGGACTGATGCTCTTTTCTTTAAATGGCGTCTTTCACGCTAAGCAAAATATTCTAAATTTTGATCAGTCGATTGAAGTTATGTAGAAAGAAAAGGGCTTTCGATCTGTCATCATCTCAAGATGATGATCTATGAACTCAGATAAAACCTGTTGAGCTTCTTTTAGGATAGGAAAGAAAATGTTAGTTGCTGGTGTAGATGAAGCAGGACGAGGTCCATTGGTTGGCTCTGTGGTTGCAGCTGCAGTTATTTTAGATCCAAACAACCCAATTCAAGGGTTAAATGATTCTAAAAAATTAACTGAAAAAAAACGTGAAAAGTTATTCATTGAGATTCAGGAAAAAGCGATTGCTTGGGCAATTGCTGAAGCAACACATCAAGAAATTGATGAGCTGAATATCTTGCAAGCTTCATTATTGGCGATGCGACGTGCTGTAGAGGCACTTAAAACGCGACCAGAACATGTGCTTGTAGATGGCAATAAAGTTCCTAAAGGCTTAAGTATGAGCTGTGATGCGGTCGTAGGCGGGGATGCTTTACATGCTGAGATCAGTGCGGCAAGTATTTTAGCCAAAGTAACGCGTGATCATGAAATGGTTGAGTTAGACAAGTTGTATCCGCAATTTGGTTTTGCTAAACATAAAGGTTATCCAACCAAAGCACACTTTGACGCCATCGCTGAACATGGGGTGATTGATCAACATCGCCGTAGCTATTCGCCAGTTAAAAAAGCACTGGGTCTTGAATAAAACGGATGATGTTTTTACTGATCAATAAAAATTTAAAGCGGCTTAAAAGCCGCTTTAGTTTCCAAAACCACTATAATCTTAACGATTATAGGTGTTTTGCGAATTATCATCTTCAAAAGAAGGTTGATAATCTTGATCAATATGTTGCAAATGCTCGTGCATAGCACGCTCATGTTGAATACGTTGATAAATTTCTTCGCGATGTACAGAAACTTCTTTTGGGGCATTTACACCAATACGAACTTGGTTGCCTTTAACACCAAGCACAGTAACACTGACTTGATCCCCAATCATCAAAGTTTCTCCGACACGGCGGGTCAGAATCAGCATGTTTATCTCCTTGCTTAAACGCTAAACCTGCGATGAATTTCTAAAAACTAGAAAACACAACTTTAAATAGCACCGATAATTTTAACAGAATAATGTGACAAATTTTTCATTTTCACATTGCTCTATTGAAATTTCTCTAAAACCTCAAAAACTAATATAACAGAGCCACTATAGAAAACACTATAGTGGCTCTGATTTTTTCTTGGTCAAAACAGCGAATAAGTTGCTATATTTGATCAAAAATTATGCACGCGCACTCGATTCGCCATGTTCACGGTCTAAACCGAAGGCTGTATGGAGTGAACGAACTGCAAGTTCTAAGTAATTTTCTTCAATAATCACAGAAATTTTGATTTCAGAAGTCGAGATCATCAAGATATTAATCCCTTCATCTGCAAGTGCAGTAAACATTTTACTTGCAACACCCGCATGAGAACGCATACCAACGCCAACAATCGACACTTTAACAATGTCATCACGCGTAGCAACTTCACGCGCACCAATCGCTGTAGCCGTTTCTTCTAGGATTGCTTTGGCTTTTTTAAGTTCACCACGATTCACGGTAAAAGTGAAGTCAGTTGTGCCATCTTCTTCAACGTTTTGGATGATCATATCCACTTCAACGTTTGCAGCACCAATAGGCGATAAGATTTTAGACGCAATACCTGGTTCATCAGGTACACCTAAAATTGTTAATTTAGCTTCGTCACGGTTAAATGCGATACCAGAAATAATTGGCTGTTCCATATTGTCTTCCGCTTCAGTAGTGATTAGTGTTCCGACATTGTTTTTGAAATCTTCGTCGAATGCGCCATCATTGTCATTATCAAAACTTGATAATACGCGTAAAGGCACTTGGTATTTTCCTGCAAATTCAACAGAACGAATTTGCAATACTTTAGAACCGAGAGATGCCATTTCAAGCATTTCTTCAAATGAAATACGATCAACTTTTTTCGCTTTAGGTGCAACACGAGGATCAGTGGTATAAACCCCATCCACATCTGTGTAAATCTGACATTCATCTGCTTTTAATGCTGCAGCAAGTGCAACACCAGAGGTATCAGAACCGCCACGGCCTAAAGTTGTTGTATTGCCATCAATGTCGAAACCTTGGAAGCCTGCAACAACAATGACACGACCTGCATCCAAATGATTTGTCATCACATCTGTATCAATAGATTCGATACGGGCTTTGGTAAACGCGCTGTCAGTTTTGATACCAACTTGGCGACCTGTGAGTGACTTAGCTTCAACACCAATTGAATTGAGCGCCATTGCTAACATTGAAATCGTTACCTGTTCACCCGTAGACACCATTTGGTCTAGTTCACGAGGATCAGGGGTTTCGGTAATGGCTTTCGCTAAAGCCAATAAGCGGTTTGTTTCACCACTCATTGCGGATACAACCACTACAACCTTGTGGCCGTGGTCATGCCAACGCTTTACACGACGAGCAACATTTAAAATGCGCTCGGGAGTACCCATAGAAGTACCGCCATATTTTTGAACGATTAATGCCATAGTTGTTCCATATAAGCCATGACCCTAATCGGCATTAGGGTCAGTTACACAAAAGGTGAAGTATTATTTTTGAGCAAGCCAAGCAGTTAAATCTGCCATCACTTGTTCAAACTTCTCGTTTAGTGGCGCGCCACCTTGTGCTAAGTCAGGTTTACCACCACCTTTACCACCAAGCTCAGTTGCTAAGTGTTTGATGATGTCACCCGCTTTTAGATTTGCAGTGAAATCTTTAGCTACAGATGCGATAAGACTAACTTTGTCACCTTCTACAGCCGCAAGCACAATCACTGCATTATCTAATTTTGATTTGACACTGTCATGAAGATGACGAACAGACTTCGCATCTTGTCCTTGAACTGTGGCAATAAGTGTTTGGCGACCCGCAATTTCCGTCACTTGACTGATTAAATCAGAGGCTTGGAAATTCGCCAATTTTTGATTCAATTGCTCAATTTGTTTTTGCAATTGATGTGCTGTTTCTAGCGTTGATTGAACTTTTTCAACAGTTTGATCTTTCTGTGCTTTTAATAAATCGTTGATATGCAAAATGTCTGCATCAAATTTTTGAACGATTTCAAGCGCTTTGGTACCCGTAACAGCTTCAATACGACGAACACCTGCTGCAACACCACTTTCAGAGGTGATTTTAAACAGACCAATATCGCCAGTACGTTTTACATGGATACCACCACAAAGTTCGATAGAGAAATTTTTCTCATCTTGGATTGAACCCATAGAAAGTACACGAACTTCATCACCATATTTTTCACCGAACAACATCATTGCGCCTTTTTCTTTTGCAGCATCAATGTCTAAAAGTTCAGTAGAAACGGCGGTGTTTGCAATTACTTCGCGGTTTACAATACGTTCAACCTGTTGAATTTGTTCAAATGTCACCGGTTGGTCATTGGCAAAGTCAAAACGTAAAATGTCAGAAGCGACCAAAGAACCTTTTTGTTGTACGTGCTCGCCCAATACTTGACGTAGAGCAGCATGTAAAAGGTGAGTTGCAGAGTGGTTGCGTGCAGTTGCTTCACGAAGATCTGCTTTTACAATTGCTTCAACATTTTGAGTCGCTTTTAGGCTTCCCATTGTCACGATACCTTGGTGAACAAACGCGCCACCAGATTTTTTAGTATCTTGGACTTCAAAAATACCAGTATCGTTTTTGAACAGACCTGTATCACCAATCTGACCACCACTTTCTGCATAGAACGGTGTTTGGTCCAATACGATTAGTGCTTCATCGCCTTCAACGACTTCATCAACTTGTACGCTATCTTTATAGATCGCAATTATTTGACCTTGACCTTGAGTTGCTTCATAGCCATCAAATTGAGTTTCGCTATCTACTTTCACAATGCTGTTATAGTCAACAGCAAACTTGCCTGCATCGCGTGCACGTTGACGTTGTGCTGCCATTTCAACTTCAAAACCAGCTTCGTCAATTTCCAGTTCGCGTTCACGTGCGATATCTGCGGTTAAATCAGCAGGGAAGCCATAAGTGTCGTAAAGTTTAAAGACGGTTTCGCCTGGAATGGTTTTACCTTTGAGGTTGGCTAATTCACCTTCAAGCAGTTTTAAACCTTGTTCAAGCGTTTTGGCAAACAATTCTTCTTCACGAATCAAAGCTGCTTCAATCACATTACGACGTTGTTCAAGCTCAGGATAAGCAGTGCCCATAGCATCGATTAATGGTTGCAACATCTTGTAGAAGAATGTACCCGTTGCGCCCATTTTATTACCATGACGTACTGCGCGACGAATAATACGACGCAATACATAACCACGACCTTCATTTGAAGGGTTAACGCCATCTGCGATCAGGAAGCAGCATGAGCGTGCATGGTCTGCGACCACTTTAAGTGAAGCAGGGTATTCAATAGGTTTATTGTTTGCTTGTGCGGTTGCAACCGCTTCAGATGTATCAACACCAATAATTTCAGCAGCAGACTTTAATAGGTCTTGGAACAGGTCAATTTCATAGTTTGAATTGACATGTTGTAAAACAGCAGAAATACGTTCCAAGCCCATGCCTGTATCTACAGATGGTGCAGGAAGATTATGCAGTACGCCATCAGCAGTACGGTTAAACTGCATGAAAACGTTGTTCCAGATTTCAATAAAACGGTCGCCATCTTCTTCTGGTGTACCCGGTAAGCCACCCCAAATATGATCGCCATGGTCAAAGAAAATTTCAGAACAAGGACCACATGGGCCAGTATCACCCATTGCCCAGAAGTTATCAGAAGCGTATTTTTCGCCTTTATTGTCACCAATACGGATAATACGATCTGCAGCTAAGCCAATTTCTTTGTTCCAAATGTCAAACGCTTCATCATCTGTATGATAAACAGTGGCATATAATTTATCTTTAGGTAGTGCTAACCATTCTTCACCAGTAAGGAAATCCCAAGCAAAACGAATCGCGTCACGCTTAAAATAATCACCAAAAGAGAAGTTACCTAACATTTCAAAGAATGTATGGTGACGTGCTGTATAACCGACATTATCTAAGTCGTTGTGCTTACCGCCTGCACGGACACATTTTTGCGACGTCGTTGCACGAACATAGTCACGTTTTTCTAATCCAAGGAAACAGTCTTTAAACTGGTTCATCCCTGCGTTGGTAAAAAGCAGAGTAGGGTCATTGGCAGGTACAAGTGAACTTGACGCGACACGTGTATGTCCTTGCGATTCAAAGTAGCGCAAAAATGCTTCACGTATTTCAGCAGTTGTCATAAAACGAGTACTCACAACCAAGTCACTCCTTAATTTTCGTATTGGCTAAAAGTGTGTTGCTGAGTCTGATTTTGGCGCTCAGTCACCACACGGGCTTATTTTTAAAAACGCCAAAGTATAACGGAAAATGTAGTGTCCACCAATGATTTTAAGGTGAATTATTGGTATTTCTATACATTTTCAACTTTCGTCTGGGGTAAATTTTGGTTGTATAAATTTAAAACATAGCCACATTGCCATTATCGGATTTAAGCTTGCTTAAAAAGGATCAATACTTAAAAAGTTATGATGCTGAAATTTATATACTTGACCATTAAATTTAAGCGTTTGTTGTTGCTTATATTGTTTTTTCACAGAAGTGCAGGTTTTATAGTTGGTTTTGGTCTGTTTTTTGGTTTCTTTTAAAATCATGTCCTGTAAGCCATGTGTCGTTTTATTTGATAAAATGAGAATACTTCTGACCTCTGAATTACTATTCTCTGGACAGTTTCCAATTCGTTCATCGCCGCTATCATTCATACTGATACCGCCAATTTCTTTGATGGGTTGTCTAGGATTAACTTTAAATAAAGTTAAATTACTGTGACTATAAGTGAAACCACCTTGATGCGACGATGAAGTTTCAATACCCACGACATCAATATCAGTTAATGTTGAAAAACGGGTCGTATGGAGTTTTGCTCCATCATAATGATCTGCATCTGAGTAAAAAGTTTCTGGTGCTTTATACTTTTGCAGAATTTTATGCTGAGAAGAGTCAATTAAGTATAAATTTAGATCATGTTCCATTTCATCATAAGATTTATAAGCAATCGGTTGGCTAATGGCAATCAACTGAATTTTTTGTTGATTGTCTAAATGGATACAGCTTTGATATGTTTTGGCTTCAGTATTGGCAAAACGTGGGTTGGTTAGTTTAAATTTTTGAATTAAAGAATCTTGTAATTGTTCTGAGCAAGTTTGATAAGGTGCTGCAAAACTATTTCCAGCAATAAAAAGCAGTGCAGTGTTGAATACAATTTGTAATCTTTTCATGATCTAACCTTTTTAATTGCAAAATTTAATCAAATTCCAAAGTCTAAAAAATTAAGATGTTCAAAACGATATTTTTTCCCATCAAATTTCATGATATGACGTTGCTTTTTGACAATACGGTGGGTACTACAGTTTTTTTCGTTAAGTGTTATACGCTCTGTTTTTTCCGTTAATTGAATATCTGCTAAACCATGACTGTTCTGTTTTAAGGGGTGAAGTAAAATTTGAGTCTCAGTTTGTGCATTATTTTCACATAGAGACGGTCTTTCGCCAGCTGAGTAATTCGTCATAAATTTATCTAAAACCAATTGCATTTGTTGATTGCTGATTTTGAATAACTTTATTTCACTTATTGTATAGTCAATTCTACCTAAATGCCCATAGGTTAAGGCCAATCCAATAACATGAGTATGGGGAGTTTTAGAGTAAGGATTGATATCAAATTTTAAATTTTCAAACTGATGGTTATCTGAAGAAATCTTCATGGGATAATGATAGTGATTTAGAATTTTTTCAGATGCGTTGTCAATCAAATAAAGATTTAAGTCGTAATCTGCATACCCAGACGGCATATGAAGTGGTTGACTAATTGCGATCAATTGCCGATTTTGATCCAGCTTTATACAGCGCTCAAATGTTGGATAGCGTGTATCTCTCTGTTCAGGGGAAATCAATTTAAGTTTATCAATCAATTGCAGAGTCTGTGTTTCGCTGCATCGTGAATAATTATTTTGAATATTCTCCTGTTGGGCATAACTGAAAGGAAGAAATATAAAAATACATATCGCAATACAGCAAAAATAAAATAGGCGCCGCATAAATGTCATTGTGAGCAAAGATGAATACATTTTTTTAACCAATGATGTTTTAAATTCTATTGTTTTCGAATTTTTTCTTGCTAAAGTCAGCTATATATTAACAGTAGTGATCATAAATCTTATACCATATAACTGATTATGGTAATTTGGCTGTAAAAGGACATCTGATGCAACGTGTGGCAATAAACGGATTCGGGCGAATTGGACGGAATGTATTACGCGCTTGGTTTGAAAATCCGAAAAACTTCCATTTTGAAATTGTTGCCATTAATGATATTGCAGATGTTGAAACGCTGGTTCATTTATTTAAATACGATACTACACATGGTCGCTTTGACGGTGCGGTGAATATCGTACAAGAACATGGACAGCTTTATATGTCGATTGACGCACGGCAAATTAAACAGAAAGTTCAAATTTTAAGACAAGCCAATCCTGAATTATTGCCTTGGGAAGCGCTTAACATTGATGTCGTTTTAGAATGTACAGGGTTGTTTCGTTCAAGAGCCGCTGCAACACAACATATAACAGCAGGTGCTAAACGCGTCATTATCGGTGCAGCACCTTTTGATACTGTTGATGCTGCCATTGTTTATGGGGTAAATCATCATGATGTTAAACCCAGTGATCAAATTATTTCAGGTGTGTCATGTACCACACAGGCTTTAGTCCCTTTGGTCAAAATTATTGATGATGCATTTGGAATTGATAGCGCATTAATGACTGAAATCCATGCGGTCACAGCAGATCAATCTGTACTGGATCATGCACATCGAGATTTACGCCGCGCACGTGCCTCAGGACAAAATATTATTCCAACAACATCTTCTGCTTTGGGTGCATTAAAACAAGTCATGCCCAAAATGGAAAACCGTATTGATGGTTTTTCAATCCGTGTACCCACAATTAATGTTGCCGCCATTGATTTAACATTTATTGCTAAAGCGCCTGTAACAGCTCATTTAATTAACCAAACCTTAATTCAAGCAGCAAAATATGATTATGCTGAAATTATGTCTGTCACAGATGAGCAATTGGTTTCAAGTGATTTTAATCATTCACCTTATTCACTGATTGTTGATCTGAATCAAACCATGGTCGTGGGGCAACAGGCGAAAGTGTTTGCTTGGTATGATAACGAATGGGGCTATGCAAATCGCTTGTTAGATTTGTGTGAATCATTTTATTAATCTAATATTTATCACTTAAAAATAACTTTAATGACTTGAGTTTAATCAAGACGAAGATTGACGTGTTTTGTTGGGGGAATGATGTTTTTTATATATTTGGTTATTGTGATTCTTTATCTGGCCATGATGTTTGTGATTTGGCAAATGGGAAAGTTAAAGAAAGAAAACCTTGAATGGCTTAAGCATGTGCAGAATCATGAGCAACAGATCCATGCACAAGAGCAACATCTCAAACAGACCTTACAAATTATGCAAGATTTGGCTAAAAAAATGCATGTACAGCAGGAAGTTTTAGACAATACCTCAACACGTTTGACTCAAGTTGAGTTTCAAAACGGTGAATTAATTAAAATATTACAGCAAAATTCAAAACCTTAATTGAGGTTTTGAATTGCATCAAGTCAAGAGTGACAGGCTATTGAGAACGTTTAAAGCATAAAGTATCTCAAAATCCCTGTTGCAATGATGCTGATCAGTACAGTGGGTAATAATGAAAAATAACAAGCTGCGAACAGTGTGATGATAATTGCAATCAAGTTGGCTGGTTGATCCGTAACAAAGTAGGGTGCAATCACTGATATCAAAACACAGCCGGGGATAACCTGTAAAATTCGCGTGGTTCTTTTGCTGAGGTGTTTATTTTTTAACAGTAAATAACCTAAGATTCGAGTTAAGTAGGTTGTTAATCCCACACAAACAATGGCGATGAATGTCGTCATATGAATCATTCTTCATCTCCAATCAGTAAAAAAGCAGCGATAATTCCTGAAATAGAACCAATCAATACATACCAGCCTTTAGGTAGATAATAATAGGCCAGTGCGGCCGCGATCAGACTTATCAGCCAAGGCAGTGCGGGTTTAAAGCCTTTCCACATTCCGCGTAAAAGCACCAGAAAAACTGCGGGGAATGCCATGTCAAAACCAAACTTTGTGACATCACCAAGGAAAGAACCAATGCCGACTCCCATCGTGGTAAAAACCACCCACATAACATATAACGCAAAACAAAGGCCGATATAAAAAAACACACTAAATCCTGCATAGGGATTGCGAGGGTTTTGTTTGTGTGAATCCGTAATGCTAAGGGCCCAACTCTCATCACACATAAAAAATAATAATGGAAGGGCTTTACGATTGGGCAAATGTCGAATATAGGGTGCTAAACTTGCACCCATTAAAATATGGCGGCTGTTGACCAGAAAAGTGATCAGAATTAAAAACAACAATTGAGGTGGCTGCGTCCAGACTTCAATAATGGCGAACTCAGAACCACCAGCAAAATTGAGTCCTGTTAACAATGGAACTTCTAAGGTAGAAAATCCTTTTTGTGCTGCTTGTGTTCCTAAAACCAGTGCAAAAGGGATAATACCCAGTAGCATTGGAATAGAGGTTTTAAGCCCACGTACAAACTCTCTAAATTCAATTGAATAGGTCAGTTCAGTCGTAGTGTTCTTAAAACTTAACATGAGTCGCTCAATGGTCGCTAAAACAAGGTGATTTTTATTTTATGCCAAATGATTCGCTATATTTCGCTAAACTTGCTGCCTTTAAAATAATTTTTGCAATATTATTGCTGGAATATGTTATTTTTTGGTTTTATCTACTAGAAATAATTTTATGAAATTGGATCAGATAGATCGGCGTATTTTGTGTGCATTACAACGTAATGGAAAACTACAAAATAATGAATTGGCAGATCAGATAGGTTTATCCGCTTCACCTTGTTTAAGACGAGTAAAGCAACTGGAGGATGAGGGGATCATTGACCAATATGTTGCATTGGTCAATCCACACAAAGTAGATCTTAGTTTGACAGTCTTTGCACGAATTTGGTTAAAGAGTCAGGATGAACAAGCGGTCAATCGATTTATCGAAAGCATTATGAATATTTCTGAAATTGTTGAATGTCAACTTATGGCAGGAGATTGTGATTTTTTCTTACGTATTGTGGTTTCTGATTTAGAGGCATATCGTAAATTTCAAATTAATCATTTAAATAAAATTCCAGGGATCCAGAATGTCAAAACTGAAATCCCTTTACAGAAGATTAAACAGACCACAGCCTTACCGCTGGATTAGTTTTTTTGATTCGCTTTCGAATAACTTTAAATATTTTATCGGCACTTGTTCAGTCAACCAAACCCCATTTTCATCACAATAAAATTGGAAACCATCTTGATGCATCTGTTTGGTGTCTAAGATGAAAATGATGACTTTGCCATGTCGTTGTCCCACTTTCTGGGCTGTGACTAAATCAGCAGATAAATGTACGTGATGACGTTCACCTGAAATTAAGCCTTTTTCTAAAATACTGTCGACAAAGCGAGTTGCTGTTCCATGAAAAAGTGTATCGGGTGGCGTAATAGCAACATACTCACGTTGAACCTGAGCACTAGAGTGACCTTGTACTGCGCGGATTTTGTTTTGATCAGGTGAAAGTTGGAAGCGTTTTTTATCACTGCTTTCAACGACCTCAATCAACTCTACGAGTTTAAGTGGTCTTCTGTGTTTGATCATTTGCTGTAAAAGGATGTGTACATCCGTCCAGCCTTCAGAATCGAGTTGGATTGCAATGGTTTCTGGTTGATGTCGAAGTACTAAACTTAGAAATTTACTATGTTCGCGTAATGTTTTTTCTGAAGATTTCATTTGTTATTCTTACATGATATGGATTTGGATATAAAATTAAGGCTGAGTTTCAATTGCTCTTACGACACTATCTACTGAATATTGTCCCCATTCAGAGAGTTGCTCGATAAATAGATTGATTACATGACTATCAAAATGAGCAACCAGCATATAGCAAGCGGAACCACAGACTTTATAGCAACTTTCAATTGACTCAAATTGAGCGATAAATGCTTCAAACTGTTCAAATTCATTAGTCTGCATCATCACACGTATAAATTGTGTTGATTGGTGCTGTAGCGTAATCGTATATTTCTGAATTGTGCCTTCATCTTGCATTCGAGCAATGCGACTTCCTACAGCTTGGCCTGTACGGTGTACTAATTTTCCGATCTCTTTATTGCTTAACCGAGAATCAGTTTTTAGTATTTTTAAAATTTTGAGGTCAATTGGGTCATTTGGCAACATAGTGAATTGAACAAATTTTCAGTTTGAAAGTTTCTAATCTATTATTCTTTCATGAGTGACTGCAAATCGCCAGTTGTTTTGATTAATCTTATAAAAACATCAACACAAGGGTTAGGAAAACACCATGAGCCAAACTGCATTATTAGTAATAGATGTCCAAAACGATTATTTTCCTCAAGGGAAGATGGAGTTGTTCTGTGCGGAACAGGCTTTAAAACACATCAATCGATTAGAAGATCTGTTTATAAAGCGTGAGCAGCCGATTATTTATATTCAGCATATTGCCAATCAACCCAATGCTACATTTTTTGAAGCAGGAACGCAGGGTGTAGCACTACATTCGGGTTTACGTGTTAAGACCGATTCAATTGTGATTGAAAAACATTATCCCAATAGCTTTTTTCAAACCACTTTAAAAGCAGAATTAGAGCGACTGAATGTTGATAAATTAGTGATTAGTGGCATGATGACGCATATGTGTGTTGATGCGACGTCACGTGCAGCGGCAGAATTTGCTTATCAACCGACGATCATTTCAGACGCTACAGCGACGCGTCAATTGAGCTATTCAGACAGAACAGTTGAAGCAGAAGATGTACAAACAGCCTGTTTGTCAGCCTTTCAAATGTTTTCACAAGTGGTCAGTATTGAGGACTATTTAAAATAGCTGAAAGAGTCAAAATAATAGGGAAGTACAGCGATTCGATTTTGTACTTCCCTTTAAATCTGAATGAAAATTTATTCTTGGTTTAAGAAACCTTCTTTGATTTTTTCAGGTAAACCTGTATGCCACCATGTATAAATGGAGGATTTTATTTCTTCATCTTGTTCAGGATCATTGAAAGGTTCATCATCTTCGCGAATCAATTCATCGTCTTCAAATTTAAACCAGAATTCCCACGGGTCATCATCCCCACAACCCCAAGCCAGTGTGTGAATTTCAGGGAGTAATGCTTTTAAGAAAAGTAAGATTGCTTCGATAAACTCATCGCCTGAAGAACCATGCACAAAATGGGCAACTGAATAGCCTGCAATAGCGTGTAATGATTCAGGACCCAAATCAAACTCAATATTGTCAACTGCATTTAAAAGATCTTCTGCAAGTTCTTGCCCCAATTGTGAATTGAGCTCAACTGCAACAGCAATAAATTTGTCTTGTTCACCGCGATGCTCTTGAAATAAACGGCCTATCTTTTGCATGATTTCCGTATTTGGATGCGTGTAATATAAGTTGCTATGTAGTTCCATACTTCCCCAGTTTTTAGTTTTCAGTTGCTTTAAATAGATGCTGTTTTTCTAAACGAATAAATTATATTTTCAACAACGCAAATAGCAATCAACACTGGTGTGAAAAGTTAAATAAATACAAAGAATTGAAGTGGGATAATGTGTAATAGATGGTTTTTTGTCTAAATTATGCATAAGTGGTCAAATTATCTAGGCATCAAAAGTTATTTTATTAATGCATGGCGCAGATGATCGTGCTAAAATAAGAGAAATCGGGTGTGTTCCCGATTTTTTTATGCGGATTACTTCCGCGCTGACAGGATTTAGGTTTACAACATGCCCATTTCAGAGACATGGTTATTACCTGATGGTGTAGCTGATGTATTACCAGAGCAAGCGCAAGTAATTGAAAAATTGCGCCGTGAAGCTTTAGATTTCCTCGCATCACGAGGTTATCAGCTGGTGTATACGCCATTCATCGAATACATCGAATCTCTTTCTTCTCTCTCCGAATCGAATCAAGATTTAGACTTAGCCACTTTTAAAGTCATCGACCAACTTTCTGGTCGTTTACTTGGTGTGCGTGCCGATATGACACCACAAGTGGCTCGTATTGATGCCCATGTACATCAAGTACAAGGTGTGGCGCGTTACTGCTATGCAGGAACTGTACTTCATACTAAACCACAAGGTTTTAATACCACACGTGCACCACTTCAGTTAGGTGCAGAGTTATTTGGATCAGACAGTATTGACGCAGACGTTGAAATGATCGACGTGATGCTCAATCTGATTAATACCGCGGGTTTAGCTGATGGTATCCATCTTGATTTAGGGCATGTAGGACTGTTTAGAAGTCTGGTAAAACATGTGGGTTTAAACAAATCAACAGAAAGCCATTTATCTGATTTGTATCAGCGCAAAGCATTACCAGAACTTGCTGAATTCACTCAAGATTTAGAGTTTGGTTCTGATTTTTATGCTTTAGGTCGTTATGCAAGTGATCTGGATGCATTGCAAGCGAATATTAGCGCAGAAATTTTTGCTGATGAAGCATTTAAAAATGCTTTTGAGGTACTTAAAACAACATATACAGAAATTCAAGCACGTTGGCCAAAACTCAATATTGGTATCGATGTTGTAGAGCTTCGTTCATACCATTACCACACTGGGTTAATGTATGCCGTGTATGCACCAAACCGTGCTGCACCGTTGGCACAAGGTGGTCGTTATGATGGTATTGGTGAACACTTTGGACGCGCGCGTCCTGCAACAGGCTTTTCTTGTGACTTGTATTCCTTAAGTGCGGGTCAACGTCAACAGATTGAAAAAGTGGTTGCACCGAAAGGTACCGAATCCACTTTGCTGGATGCGATTGCCGTAGCACGTCAACAAGGTTTAAGTGTAATTCAGTTATTGGGTAATGACGATTTAAACTCAGTTCCAAATGCAACCCACCAGATGGTGAATGTTGCCGGTGAGTGGAAAATCGAAACAATTTAAGTATCAGATTGAATGTTCATGTCATTCGATTTGGTTTTCTATTTTAACAGCATGATGTAATGAGGCTATTATGGGCAAAAGTGTTGTGGTACTCGGTACCCAATGGGGCGACGAAGGTAAAGGTAAAATCGTTGACCTGCTCACAGATCAAGCAGCTGCGGTAGTACGTTATCAAGGCGGACATAACGCAGGGCATACGCTCGTCGTTGGTGGTAAGAAAACAGTTCTTCACCTCATTCCATCAGGTATTTTACGTGAAAACGTACTTTGCTTAATTGGCAATGGTGTTGTACTTTCACCTGAAGCATTGATCAAAGAGATGGATATTCTTGAGAAAGAAGGCGTACCCGTTCGTGAACGTCTGCGTATTTCTCCAAACTGTCCGTTGATTCTTCCTCACCATATTGCACTTGATCAAGCGCGTGAGAAGAAACGTGGTAATGCCAAAATCGGTACAACGGGTCGTGGTATTGGTCCTGCTTATGAAGATAAAGTAGCCCGTCGTGCGATCCGTGTTGCGGATTTAGTTCGTGGTGGCGAACATCTTAAAGCACAGCTTGAAGAGCTTCTTGAATATCATAACTTCCAATTGACTCAATTTTTCGGTGTTGAAGCAGTTAAAGTTGAAGATGTATTGGCACTTTGTGATCAATGGCGCGAAGTGGTTAAGCCATTAGTTTTAGATGTGATTACAACATTGCATGACTATCGTAAAGATGGTGCAAACATCATGTTTGAAGGTGCGCAAGGCTCACTTCTTGATGTCGATCATGGTACATATCCGTATGTAACTTCATCGAACACTACCGCTGGTGGGGTAAGTTCTGGTTCAGGTCTTGGTCCATTGCATCTTGACTATGTTTTGGGAATCACCAAAGCCTATACAACTCGTGTAGGTGCAGGTCCATTCCCAACTGAGCTTGTTTATGATGCTGCCAATGATGTTGGTGATGCAGTTGGTAAACATTTGGGTACTGTGGGTTCAGAATTCGGTGCGTCGACTGGTCGTCAGCGTCGTTGTGGTTGGTTTGATGCTGAAATCTTACGTCGTTCTGTAGATGTAAACTCATTATCAGGTATTTGCTTAACTAAACTTGATGTTTTAGATGGTTTGGAAGAAGTGAAAATCTGTATCGGTTATGAAGCAGCAGATTCAGGTTGTGTGGGTTCTACAGATGCGCTTGCATTTGAAACATTAAAACCAATTTATGAAACTATGCCTGGTTGGTCTGAGTCTACGTTTGGTGCGAAATCATTGGATCAATTGCCACAAAACGCAATTAACTATGTAAAACGTATTGAACAGTTGATTGAATGTCCTATCGACATCATTTCAACAGGTCCAGATCGTGATGAAACAATTGTGATGCGTCATCCATTTGATGCTTAATTGATTCAAACTTTAAAAAGCTCCTGCGGGAGCTTTTTTTATTGTTATTATTTTCAGGTGTTTTAAATAAAGTGTGATTATATTTTGATTTTTTTTGTAAAATACAACATAATTCAGCCGCTAAGAGCTGAGCTTCGTTTTGAAGCTTGCAATAAGATCTATGAAATTTGGTGAAAATAATGATTAACAAGAAACTATTACTTGGCTTAGGGTTGGCTATAGGCTTAACAGGGTGTACGACTGTTGCTGAATTAACGGGTAATGATTCTGCGACTTTAAACCTCAATGCAGCAGCAGATTATAAACTTCTTGTTGAAGATGCAAAGGCACAAAAAGCACTTGATACAACATCTGCAACATATAAACGAGTTAATGCTGTTTTCTTAAAGATGAAACCTTTTGCTGATCAAGCAAATCAAACGGGTCAAAAATTTGACTGGCAATTGAGCGTGCTTAAATCCAATGAACTCAATGCATTTGTCATGCCTGGCGGTAAGGTTGTGTTCTTTACAGGTATCGTCAATCAATTGAAACTGACTGATGCTGAAATTGCTGCCATTATGGGACATGAAATGACCCATGCCTTAGAAGAGCATTCTAAACGTGGTGCTGGCGCAACTGCAATTACAGATTTTGCTGTGAAAATGGGCAAAACTTATGCAGGCGATAAATTGGGCTCAGTCGGCACTCAAGCTTTAGATATCGGAAGTAAATATGGTGTAGGTTTACCATATTCACGTAGTTTAGAGTCGTCTGCTGACCGTGGTGGATTAATGCTTATGGCGAAAGCTGGCTATAATCCTGAAGCAGCAATCAGCGTTTGGCAAAAAATGAACAAGATTGATGGTGGTAGTAATAATGGGGTACAGAAGTTCACTTCAACGCACCCATCAAATAACGACCGTATTTCAGATTTAAACAAAAACATGGTTGAAGCAAAGCAAATCTATCAATCTGTGATTAAAAAGTAATTTGATTGTAGAACGTTAAGCCCGATGTAAATCGGGCTTTTTATTTACAGCTAAAAAAGACTAAAGTCGATATCAATTAGACTAGGTTTTCAAGCTTAGCTTGTTAAAATGTATTTTTAGACACACATTGAGTTTGTAGGATGCAAAAGAATATATCGAGTACGATATTTTATTCTCTGATTTTCGCAATGGGCGGTGCTCCAACGATCGCAATGCTGATTATTCAGGCACAAACCAATGATCTGAATATCATCAATAATGCATTGCTTGGTTTGAGTGTGATGGTTGCATGTGTACTGGTTCCTATTATTTTGATCCAGAATGCATTTTTGTTTATCAAAAGAAATGATCAACATTTAGAACAAAAGATTATTCCATTGAAAAACATATATTTGACCCTGAATGTAATTTGTCTCATATATTGGTTGGCGATTCAATTTTTGTGATATTTCACTTACATAATTAATATGAATTAATGGATTTTATTGATTTATCCTTATGTAACATTTGCATATAATCCACAATGCTTTTATTTGTTCTCCATGGAGTTGATTATAATGAACAATAAATTAATGCTTAGTCTTTGTGCGGCGACTGCCATTTCAATTTCAGGGTGCTCAACTATCGCAGATATGGCAGGTGCTGATTCTGCAACGCTTAATTTAAATGCAACACAAGGCTTTAATAAAACAGTGCAAGAAGCACGTTTGAATAAGACTTTAGATACAACTTCTGCAACTTATAAAAAAGTAAATGCAGCATTTATTCGATTAAAACCTTTTGCTGATCAAATGAACCAAACGGGTCAAAGATTTGATTGGCAATTGGCGGTACTTAAGTCAGACGAAATCAATGCTTATGTTGCACCCGGTGGTAAAGTGGTTTTCTACACAGGGATTGTAAATCGACTTAATCTATCTGAAGCTGAAGTTGCTGCGGTGATGGGCCACGAAATGACCCATGCTTTAGAAGAGCACTCGAAACAAAAATTAGGTGCGCAAGCGTTGACCAATCTTGCAGTTGGTATTGGTAAATCTTATGCAGGCAGCCAAATTGGTGAATTAGGCAATGCAGCGCTCGATTTGGGAAGTCAAGTCGGGGTAGGCTTACCATACTCACGTAGTTTAGAGAGTCGTGCGGATGAGGGTGGCTTAATGATGATGGCGAAAGCTGGCTATAATCCTCAAGCGGCAATTACCTTGTGGGAAAAAATGGCGAAACAGGGTGGAGGAAAAGGTTCTGCATTACTGTCAACACATCCATCTGATGTCAATCGTATCAATGCAATGAAAAAGAATTTACCTGCTGCAATGGCAGTTTATACTGCGCGAGGCGGAAGATAAGTTTTTTGATAAAACCTATCGAATAGAAAAGGATGCTTATGCATCCTTTTTTATTGAAAACAACGTAGAACAACGAGCGTTTCAAAAATAGCGTTTAAGGTGCAGGGTTTGGCTGCTGCTGATGAATCGCATCTATTTCCAATAAGATTTCTTCAGACAATTGGGTATCAAAGGCCTGAATATTCTCTTTTAGTTGGTCGAGCGTAGTCGCACCAATAATGGTACTACTCACAAAAAATTGTTGTTTAATAAATGCCAAAGCCAATTGGGTAAGGCTTAAACCATGTTTTTCTGCAAGCTGTGCATATTGTTCTGTCGCCCAATCGCTCTGTGGATTGCTATAGCGGCTAAAGCGAGAAAATAGTGTAATACGTCCTTTTTCAGGGCGTGCGCCGTGGCGATACTTGCCAGTTAAGTAACCAAAGGCCAAGGGTGAGTAAGCGAGTAAGCCAACGCCCTCGTGTTGTGCGATCTCAGACATCCCAATTTCATAAGTACGATTGAGTAGACTATAAGGATTTTGTACGCTCACTATTTTTTCTAAGCCCAATTGTTCAGCTAAATGTAAAAATTTTAAGGTACCCCAAGGTGTCTCATTGGATAAGCCAATATGACGAATACGCCCTTTTTTCACTTCTTTCGAGAGTGCTTCTAAGGTTTCAGCAAGTGGTGTAATGTCTTGTGTACGTGCCGCAAGCTGATTGCTGTAGCCTAACGTGCCAAAGAAGTTAACAGGGCGTTGTGGCCAATGCAGTTGATAAAGATCTATATAATCTGTTTGTAAGCGCTTGAGCGAGCTATCAATAGCACTACTGATCTCTGCTTCTATAAACTTGGTATGCCCATCACGAATTTGACTGCCGCCTTGTTGGGGGCCTGCAATTTTGGTGGCGATAATGAGTTTGTCACGTTGACCGTTTTGAGCAATCCAATTCCCTATGATGCTTTCAGTCGATCCCTGTGTCTCTGGTTTAGGTGGTACCGGATACATTTCAGCAGTATCCCAGAAATGAATATTTTGATCGAGCGCATAAGCAAGTTGTTCAAATGCCTCATTTTGATTATTCTGTTCACCAAACGTCATGGTACCTAAACAAATTTCAGGTACAACAAGATCAGAATGCCCTAAACGATTTGACTTCATTTCATGTCCTTCAAAATTAATATTCAGTATCTTATGAGAATAATAACGTAATTTAAATTTGATAACTAAGTGAAAGAATGTTTCTAATTATCAAAATAAGATAAAGTTATCTGATTTTTTTATAAAATGCTCATTTTAGCTTGGTCTTGTTTTATAACATGGTCATGAGACCAGCTCACAGTAATTCTCTGTGTATTTATCGCAACATGAAAAAAGCAAACTCGGGAGTTTGCTTTTAAACTATATTTTAACTTTTTGACAATATTTGATATTTATCCCATTCAACATAATTCTTTAAGGAATTAAATTCTCAAATTTGTTCTTAAGCTTTATTCATCATCTGTGCTTAGTTCGTCTTCAGAAAAATTAGATTCTTCCAAAGATACATCAAATATAAGGATGGCTTTACCGTCGGTTTCGATCATGCCTTGTTCTTCAAGTGTTTTTAGAACACGACCAACCATTTCACGGGAACAACCCACGATACGACCAATTTCTTGGCGAGTAATGCGGATTTGGCGGCCGTTTGGCAAGATCATCGCTTCAGGCTGTGCTGAAAGATCTATTAAACAACGTGCAATACGACCAGATACATCAATAAATGCAAGGTCAGTTACTTTGCGTGTTGTATTTTTTAAACGACGAACAAGTTGTGCAAATACGGCATAACTTAAGTCAGGATATTGTTTACTAATTTCGTGGAAATTGTCATATGAAATTTCAGCAATTTCACATACGTCACGGGTTCTTACTTCCGCAGTACGTTGTGGATTCTGCTCAAATAATCCCATTTCCCCAAAAAAGTCCCCAGGGTTCAAATATGCAACAACAATTTCACGTTCATCATCTTCACGTAAAATAATTGAAACTGAACCTTTTAAAATTAAATACAGTGATTTTGACTCTGAACCTGCATCAATAATCGTTGAGCGTTTTGGAAAACGATTGATGTGGGCTCTTTTGAGCAAAGCTTTGACTGACTCAGGTAGTTGACCAGGAGACAAAGCATCTGTACTAAGTTGTGCAAAATTAGAAGACATGCTTAAAAATTCCGAATTGGATAATAACTAGATCTGTTGATCTAAATTGAACTCGTCACGTAGAAGCAGTAGAGATGAAATTCCTTATCAACTCATTTTATGCTAGTGTACAGGTACCCCGTAAATTTATAGCTTTTTTTAGGTAGTTGCAATGCAAACTAGCGTTCATTGGTTAGAGAATGTTGCTTTCGAAGCAAAATCAGAAAGTGGTCATCAAATTGTAATGGATGGTTCTGCTGAATATGGTGGTGAAAACCGTGGACCACGTCCTATGGAACTCATATTAATGGGACTTGGTGGGTGTGCTTCATTCGATATTGTGACCATCTTAAAGAAATCTAGGCAAAATGTAACAAATGTTGTTTGTCAGCTCAAAGCGGATCGAGCAGACACGATTCCAGCTGTATTCACTAAGATACATTTACATTTTGTGGTGACAGGGCATGAAGTAAAAGAGAAGCAAGTGGCTAAAGCTGTTGAATTATCAGCCGAAAAGTATTGCTCAGCAAGTAAAATGCTGTCCGATGGTGGTGTCGAAATCACCCATGATTTTGAAATTATTTCTGCAGAATAACTGACTTAATTAAAAAAAAGCCAATCAAAAGATTGGCTTTTTTTTAACGCGTTTTGGCTGCTTAATTTGGTGACTTATCCGATCAAAATTAAAAAAAATAAATTATTACAAAATGTGTATTTGTTCAAAAATAAGCATTTTTGAAACAAGCGTTCAAAGGTTTCTTAGCATTTTTCTTGCTAAATTAAGGTGATAAAAATAATTGTGGGTCAACTCTGGCATTATTTAAGCTCATTCCCCAGTGTAGATGTGGACCTGTTACTCGCCCTGTTTTACCCACCAATCCCAATAATTCACCTTGTTTCAAGATTTGCCCTTTTTCTACATTTATTTTACTGAGGTGGCAAAACATACTGATCAGACCTTGTCCGTGATCGATCATGACGGTATTCCCATTAAAGAAATAATTACCTGTCGCAACCACTTTTCCCGCAGCTGGCGCAACAACTTTTTGTCCGATGGGGGGCAGGGATATCTAAACCAGAATGTGGGGCACGCTCTTCACCATTAAAAAAACGTTTACGACCAAATGAATTACTAAATTTTCCTGCTGTAGGTCTGATGAATTTTGGAAAGTCTTTCCATTGTGCAGGGCTAAAAGAGCCGTAAACACTGTTTTGTTCTTTAGCTTCTTGGCTATAACGATCAAGTTGTTCTTGATTTGGATTGACGTAATCCTGATTTTTTACATTGAGGCGCTGCTCAGCGTATTTAAATGGCTTCACTTCAATATTAATTGGGCCAGTAGAGCTTTGTAATTGCAGTGTACCCAGTGGTACTGAAAGCGGAATACCAAAAACAATATGGTTTACTGAATTTTCACCATCCACGATCAAGACAGGTTTGTCTTGGTAAGTGACATTTAACACGGTTTTAGGAACAGGAATAACCGCTATGCCACCTGCACGACGTGAGTCTTGAGGTAAGGCAAAGGATTGAGTTGCTATAATTAAGCTAGATAGTAGGAAAAGTTTTTTGATTGAAGGCATAAATAACATACATGGTTTAATTTTTTGTAGTATCTCGCTTTTTTATTTAGATGCTCAAGCATGTGATTGTTAAATTATAAGACAAGAAAGATGTATGTGATTTACTTTATGCAATTGGTCATAAACTTAATAAGCGAGATAATCAGAACAGAAGCGCCATAAAAGACTGTCGTTAATTTGAGTAAATAAATTTAAATTATTAAATATAATTAACAATTCCATTAAATTTGTCTTAATAGTTGGTTTTATGTTTAAATCGCTATGTTCTTCATTCAATAACAATAATTGGACTAAGTATGACAAAACCTAATTTTTTACATGAATTACCAATTGAACAGTTAAAACAGATGTCTCAAGAAGACATAAAGCAAACAATAAAAGCAGAGCAGCTTTATTTTCGACATAGGCCCAAAAAGATCTATTACCTTGCGGTAAATGGGGCTAAAACCAAAAATGGTGGGTTGGTTAAAGCGAGTGCATTGGAAAGCCGAATTGGTGGAATGCCTATTGCTTTAGTCGGTGATGATGTCATTTATGCAGATGGGGAGATTTCTAAAATCATTTCAGGTGCTGGCAAGGGGTGCCTTATAAATGGTCAGTCCGTTGCATTGGTAGGAAGCCACTTAGAGAATGGTGATGAGATTGTAGATAGCCCTAATAACTCTGTAGCTATAAATATCTTTATCGGTGATAAGGCCCCTGAAGGCTTTTTGTGCCAAGAAGGTGTTAATCATGGTTAAAGGTTTTGCAATTCATAACTCTATGACAAATCATGGAGGCATCATTCAAGCAACACAACAACGAACCTCTCAAATGGGAAATCTATTTCTACGTGCTGGAGATGGTCACTTTTGCCCTAAGTGCAAATGTTGGTCTGAAATTATTAAAAGCCATGATCATATTATTATGGATGGCAAAGCTGTTGCTTATGTTGATGACTTATTGACTTGTGGAGCTAAAATTTTACCTAAACAAGATCATGTTGTTGGAACAAGCCAAGGTGAGAATTATAGACGTTCTTCAGGCTCAAAAGAGCCTTTACAAAATAGCTTTATAGATAAAGTAATCTCAACAAATTTTGGTTTGCAGTATCAATTATTAGATGAAACCACGAATGAGCCTATCACAGAATTACCTTATAGAATAATAAGAGCTTCAGGTGAAGTTATTGAAGGCATCACGGATGCTGAAGGAAAAACACAAGCCATCAACTCAGGAAATGAAGAAGAACAGATACAATTCATTATCCCTGTCTTATCTGAACCTATGGAAAGTTGGGAGTAAGCTATGAGCGATAGTATAGGGTTACCGAATGGTCAATTTCCTGAAGATGTAGAGCTATGTAAGTATAATTCTTTAACTTGTAACCCAATTTTAAAAGTTGATAATTATTACAAGGCAGCACCATATAATTTCTTTTTTGATAGTTGGTATTGGTCACAGGCCGAACTTACTAATAAAATTGAAGTTTTGTTAGCTGTACGTTTTGGACTAGAATATGATATTAATAAATTAGGTGATGGCATGCTTAGCAAGCTCTCATTTAATACTCAAATGTATATAAAATTCAGCCAATACGTTAAAAAACATGCTCAAAAAGAAGCTTTTCAGATTATTCATGAATTTGAAAAAACAGCATTTAGTCTAAAAGTGAAAACTGGCTTTTCACCTACAGATGTTATGCTTATTTTGGGAATCAAAAATGCCATGGATATTAAGCAAGTTCTCTTAGATACAAGGGCGTTGGCTCGTAATAATTATTGCCCTTTATATATTAATAGACAAACTTTTAATAGAATTTTTAAACAAGACTATCATGCAGGAATGGTCAAACAATTAACAGATGACAGAACCTATAGAGGGGAAGGTCCTCTCACCCCATTTCCACCAAATAGGTATTAAAATGAAAAAAAGAATAATTTTTATTTGCTTTATCTCTGTTAGTTTAAGTGCTTGTTCTAATGCTACTGAATTAGACAGTAAGGAATTAAAGCAATCATTTGAATCTTCAAGTGCTTATTTCTCTTTGGATACACCAATTTATAAGGTAATAGATAAAAAAATCAAGAGTGAAGTATCTGATGCTATTTATGATTCAGCATTAATGAAAGTGTCTATTTTAAAAGCTTATGAAGAACAAAGTCTTTTCAATGGAAAAATAGAAAATGATGCATTGCCTAGCTTAATTTCCGACTATTGTTGGATAGGGAAGTTTGTATCTGATTATAGCAAGATTAGACCCACTACAAATCAGGAAGATTTAAAGACGCTTAAATGGCTGGAAGATAAGCGTATCAAATGGAAGGCTATCATTCAAAAGAATTATGCAGACCCACGATTTGTTAGCTCGAAAGATTACTGTCCTTACTAACAGGTACAGTTGATATATTTACTTTAAAGTTAAGAGTAACATCGCCTTAGAAATGATGCAAAAATAGGTTGATAAAAATAATAGTAAGTCATTCTGATTTAAACTAAATAGCGGCTTAATTTTTTTGTTGTAGTTTATCGTTTTATCGTTTTATCGTTTTATCGAATTGAGGGGATATTTTCACTAATTGGATGAATTACGCATCCCCATTCAAAAATAGATTATACAATCTCACCTCGAAAATCACATGCCTAATTAATTAAGCATGTGATTATGATCGATCAATAAAGTCTTTGAAAACTAAAACTTAAAACTAAGCTTTAAAAGCTAAAGTTTAAAATTAGGATTTATAAGGTTTAGCACGGCGGAGTTGATGCAATACTGAAACCAATAAATCAATTTCCTCAGTGGTATTATAAAACGCAAGAGAAGGGCGTACCGTATGTTCAACACCGAAACGGCGTAAGATCGGTTGCGCACAATGATGCCCAGTACGCACGGCGATACCATATTGATTGAGTACTTTCCCGACCTCTTCCGTTTCATAGCCTGCCAGTGTAAAAGACATCACACTGGCTTTATTTAATGCAGTACCAATCAGGCGTAGTCCAGAAACGCTTTGTAGTGCATGTTGACCATATTCAAGCAAGTCATGTTCATAACGTGCAATGTTATGGATTCCAATACTTTCTACGTATTCTAAAGCAGCGCCTAAGCCAACAGCATCTGCAATATTCCCCGTACCTGCTTCAAATTTATTTGGTGCAGGTTGATAGACCACATTCTCAAACGTCACATCCTGAATCATATTTCCGCCGCCTTCCCATACAGGCATGCTATCAAGTAATTCAGACTTGGCATAAACAGCGCCAATACCCGTTGGGCCAAAAACTTTATGCCCAGAAAACACAAAGAAATCGGCATCTAAGGCAGTAACATTGGTGGGCATGTGCGAAACAGACTGAGCACCATCAATCAAAACTCGCACACCTGCTGCATGCGCCAATGCAATAATTTCTTGAGTAGGCGTTACAGTACCCAAGGCATTTGAAACCTGTGTAATCGAAACCAGTTTGGTTCTAGGATTGAGCAATTTTACAAATTCCTCAATCTGAATTTGACCAGTATCATCTACAGGAATTACACGGAGTTTTGCACCAGTTTCTTTACTGAGTTGGTACCAAGGCACAATATTGGCATGATGTTCAAGATGGGACACAATAATTTCGTCTCCCGCTTGAATATTCTGTTTACCCCACGATTTTGAGATTAAGTTGATGCCTTCTGTTGTACCTCGAACAAAGACGATATTTTTTGCTGAAGCGGCCCCAATAAAGCGAGCAACAACATCACGTGCATGCTCATAAGCATCACTGGCACGTGCTGCAAGTTCATGTGCTGCACGGTGAATATTCGAATTTTCATGTTGATAGAAATATGAAATTCGATCGATGACCGCCTGAGGTTTATGGGTGGTGGCTGCATTATCCAACCAAACTAATTGCTTACCATTTACACGCTCTTGTAGGATGGGAAAATCCCGACGGATTTGCAAAATATCAATGGGTTGATAGTTCTGAGCATTCGCTGGTATTTGCACATCTGAATGCGGACGAACAGCTTCAATGGTGGGTGATTGAAGAAAATAATAACCAGACGCTGCTGTTGCAGGTTTGTCATTACGATCTTGTAATACACTTTTTAATTGCTGATCATCTGTCACATGATAATGATCAAACGCATATGGATTTTTAAGCACATCAGTTTGAGCCGCATTGGTATTGACTGTTTGGGCGCTGGTAACTTCAGGGTGAGGCAGATCCAAAAAGTAATAACTCGATTGAGCTTGATGTGGCGCAGTGGTTGTTAGGTTTGATGGTGCAGTCTGTTGTGTGATTTGTGTAGGATTCAAAGACAAATCTAGCTTTTGTCCGACAGCAAATGGATCAGGAGTATTTGCACCACCAACAATGGGCGAAGAAGATAGAATTCTACGCTCGGGATGGTCGGCGGTCGGTTCTACATAGTGATGTGTAGAATCCGGGTTTAAATTTGCCTGTTGCACAATGGCAGGTATGCGCCCAGACAATGCAGTAATCGGGTCTTTAGGCTGTGGTTGGTGACTAATACCTTGAGATCGTTGATCGGGTATATCAAAGTTAAAACCTTGTGGGTTTTGCTTGGGTAAAGTCGAAAAAAATTCAGCAGCCAATTGTGCAATGACAGATTCACTGATGGGTGCATCAGCAATATGATCAGAAGAAATATCTGGAGTAGGTTGATTACTTGTAAGTTGTTGGATAGTCATGGTACTTGTCTACCTCCACATCTTCGAGCACAGCGAGTGCATCATCTGTCAACACAGCAAGAGAACAATATAAGGAGATTAAGTAAGAGGCGATTGCATTACGATTGATGCCCATAAAGCGTACAGATAGGCCAGGTGCCTGTTCACCAGCAAGACCTGGTTGGAATAAGCCAACAACACCTTGACGCTTTTCACCAACGCGTAACAAGATGATTTTGGTTTTGCCGTCTTCAACTGGAATTTTATTTGAAGGAATCAGTGGAATACCGCGCCAAGTGATGAACTGTGAACCAAATAGGCTTACAGTTGGTGGTGGAACACCACGACGGGTACATTCACGTCCAAAAGCGGCAATCGCATCGGGATGTGCTAAGAAGAAGCCTGGTTCTTTCCAAACTTTACGCAGTAAATCATCAAAATCATCTGGTGTGGGTGCACCCGTCAAAGTGGAAATACGTTGCTCATCTGCAACACTAGCCAATAAGCCGTATTCAGGATTATTGATCAATTCACTTTCTTGACGTTCTTTAATGGTTTCAATGGTTAAACGTAACTGTTCTTTGATTTGATCGTGTGGACTACTATATAAGTCAGAAACACGGGTATGAATATCCAGTACAGTGGAAACACCATTTAAAAAATATTCACGTGGATTAACTTCATAGTCGACAAAAGTTTGTGGAAGTGTTGCTTCATCACGTTGTGTACAAGCCACCTGAATGTCATCGGTATTGCTGACTTTGTTGACCCGATAGATACCTGCTTCAACAGGGGTCCATTGCAATAAATGTGTCAGCCAACGAGGTGTAATAGTTGAGAGTTGAGGTACTGTTTTTGTCGCATTGGCAAGTTGACGGGCCGCTTGATCATTTAGCGCTTGGCGTGTGACTTCTTGGTTCTTAGCCATGTTTTAATCCTTGGTGGTATTTGAAATTAATTATTGATTACTGATTTGATTTAAAAATGCTGTTTTTTTATCATCTCCAATAAAGTAAGAATTTTGCTATTGGTGTTTAATTGTGACGGGTATTTATTGCATTAATTTGATTCTAATTAAGAGCGTCTTTAATCATTCTCAACTGCTTATAAAAATTCATAAGGGGAATAAAGCAAAAGCTTTATTCCTGACGCCAAGGTAAGTTGTGGAAACGCCATCCATTGAAAGAACCCCGATGATCATTTTCATCAAGGTCGCCTTCAAAGCCTTGTTCGATATTGTAAATATTTTCAAAACCCGCATTAAAAGCCACATTTGCAGCGGCTGCGGAACGTTTGCCACTACGACAAAGCAGTAGAATAATCTTGTCTTTTCCAATTTTAGTTTCAAGTTCTTTGGCAAAGCGTGGATTGCGGTTTAGAGCAGTTCCTGTTGCCCAAGGAATATGAATGGTATCTTCTACATAGCCCACAAACTTACGTTCTTCGTTGGTACGTACGTCGACAATCACCACATGACCCGCTTTAAACAAAGCCCATGCTTCATGAGGTAAAATCGTCCCTGTAAATTCTAAATAATGATCTTCTACACGTTGTTTTGCTTGTTCAAAGATGTTTTCAATTTGAGCCGTAGTTAATTCGGTAAAGTGTTGTTGATTTAAACTCGTCATTTCAGTTGCCTTTCTTCAAACTTAGAATTACATCTAAGTCTTGATGTATCAGATGTATTGATAACAACTATAATGATTTTCTATATTCTATAAATTAATAAAAATTGAATTGCTTATTCTTATTTTGAAATAAGGTTTAAATGATTTTTAAAGATATCTTTATACGAAGAATGTTTATCTACAAGATTGCTAATAAAATAGTATTTACATATTCAAAGTGAATAATAAAATTTCATGTTAAGCGCATGGATTGTGAAAGTCGTTTCAGTAGGTAAATATATGACCCAATGGAATATCCCCAATATTGTGGATGAGCTACAACAAGCTCGAAATGAATGGCGTACTCAACGTAAAAGCTTAAAAGACTTTGGCGGTAGGGAATTACCTTCAAAAGATGAAATTAAGAAAATTATGAATGATCTGTGTGGCATTTTGTTTCCAATGCGACTTGGACCACCTGACCTACGCCAACAAAGCGAAAATTTTTATATTGCACATGCACTTGAGAAAACTCTGCATTCATTATTGGAGCAAGTCAAACTCAATCTAACCTATGATTATAAATATAAAAAGCACAACGAAAATGCCGATGTGATTGAGGTATTGGCACAAAGTATCGTCAGTGAATTTGCGCAAAAATTACCAGATCTACGCCGTATTTTAGATACAGATGTTATTGCGGCCTATGATGGTGATCCAGCAGCGCGAAGTGTCGATGAGGTTTTATTGTGTTATCCGGGTATTTTGGCAATTATTTACCATCGTATTGCACATGAGTTTTATAAAAAAGACTTGTCACTGTTAGCACGTTTAATTGCTGAGATTGCACATTCAAAAACTGGCATAGATATACATCCGGGTGCACAAGTCGATCAAGGTTTCTTTATTGATCATGGTACTGGTGTGGTGATTGGTGAAACCTGTATTATTGGTAAAAATGTGCGGATTTACCAAGCCGTAACGCTTGGCGCCAAACGTTTTGAAATTGATGATTCTGGGCGCTTACAGAAAGAATATGCACGTCACCCAATCGTTGAAGACAATGTGGTGATCTATGCAGGTGCAACCATTCTTGGGCGTATTACCATTGGTCAAGGCGCTGTAATTGGTGGGAATGTATGGATTACTCAAAGTGTCGCAGCGAATAGTGCGGTTTCTCAAAGTTCTGCGACAAAGTCAGAAGTGTAAAGCTATTGAATACTTAATGAATAAAGTGGGTTAGAGTTTTTATTAGGTTAAAACACTTCATTAATAAAGTGGAATGATGTAGTAAGTCTGATCAGTGGAGATGATCAGTTTATTTCTACTTTGATATATCCAAGCAGAGTCAATGGGCAGCTTAAATTGTTTATTTTGCCCATGCTGTTTGATTTCGAATACATCATAACCAATGGGCGTAAACCAAAATACATAATGATTTCCTGAGCCCTTAACATCATCAATACTTTGATATTTTAGATATTTGGCATTTACAGGTGATGATTCCGCTGGTTTTTTGCATTCAGGCAGCCCTATTTCATTTTCTAACTGTGGCAGAAATTGCGAAAAATCACGACTATAGATATAACTTTGTGGTGTTTTTAAGAGCTGTGTTTCGGGATCAACCATTAAATAGCATTCTGATTGGTATTGTTGTAGATAAAGCTTTAACTGTTGAATAAGCTTTAAATTAAAAGGTTCGGCAGGTTGAACACGATAATCATCTGGTGAAAAATCACGCTTTGGCTCTTCAGGCCTGTCTCTAAAAATATCTTTGAAATTTTCGATTACAGATTGCTGTTGTTGCTTGAGTTCTTCTTGAGCTTCTGCGGCTTCTTTAGCAGAAATATATTGAGGATCAAAATAAACCGTAGTGCCATATTCTAAAACTTTCTTTTGATAGGTCTTTTCCTGTACCATTTTTTCTAAAATTGTCTGAGAAAATGCAGTATAAGAAAATGAAGTCATGGCCGTTAAATTTTGTGTCTGTGCATTGAACAAATAGGCTTGCATTGGATCATTCACACCAGATTGAAAGGTTTTAATAGTGATGAGAAAGTGATTGTGATTTAGCGCGAACATTTGATCGATAAATTGATTTGTTTGTGCAGCAATGGAATGAGGCTGAATCTGTTGATCGTGATTTAAATCGTAAGTACATATTTTAAAGTTTTTTACAGGTTTTTGTTTCACATCACTTTCAGGGCAACTGTAGATGATAAAATTTTCATTGATGGCTTTTCTATTTATATCATCAGACGTTTTAAACCATTTTAATTCTATGCCTGATATATTCGGTGTTAATTGCTGGATATGTTTGTGCGGAAATTCTTCACTATTTGGCGATTTGTAGCCACAGGCATACAGTGCAGATACTGCAATTAACACAGTTAATGATTTACCGAAAGTCAACATTGTTCTTATACTAAAATCTCTCAATACTCCTTACTCTAAAGCATATCGTTGAAAATACAAACGCTTAAAAAACTAATCCTCTATATTTTTCCATCAGCTTACTTGAAAAATAACGTTTCAGCACAGATATTAATACTGAAATCTATTTCAAGTGTTTTGGTAAGTTTTTGAAAAATATATAAATTAATTCATTATTGCTATTGAAATCGAAAAAAACGTTCCCATTTATTATTCAAGTACAAAATTTGTTGTGAGGAATAACAAGAATGCGATTTGAAAAATTTACGAACCGCCTGCAGCAAGCCTTATCTGATGCACAATCTCAGGCAATGGGTAATGATAATACCGCAATTGAGGGTATTCATATTCTTTCCGTTTTGTTGGAAGAACCATCCAATCTAAGTCTGTTGCAACAGTCAGGCGCCAATCTACCTGAGTTAAAAACAAAACTGCAAAAAGCTTTAGCTGATGCACCAAAAATTGGAACACCGACTGGGGATATCAATTTAAATCCAGAAGCTGTACGTGCGCTTAATTTGGCAGATAGTTTTGCTCAAAAAGCAGGAGATGAATTTTTATCTACCGACTGGGTGATCTTGGCACTTGCTGAAACAGGTGCAACCAAAACATTGTTAACCAGTGTAGGTGTAACAACCGACAAACTACGCAAAGCAATTGAAAATATTCGAGGTGGCGAACAAGTTATGGCAAATAACCATGAAGATCAGCGAGATTCACTCAATAAATATACTGTAGATTTAACGGCACGTGCTGCGGAAGGCAAACTCGATCCAGTGATTGGTCGTGATGAAGAAATCCGTCGTACCATTCAAGTGCTGTCACGTCGGACTAAAAATAATCCGGTATTGATTGGTGAACCAGGTGTAGGTAAAACAGCGATTGTTGAAGGTCTGGCACAGCGTATTATCAATGGTGAGGTGCCTGAAGGCTTAAAAGGTAAACGTGTTTTATCATTAGATTTAGGCTCGTTGCTGGCTGGTGCAAAATACCGTGGTGAGTTTGAAGAACGTTTAAAAGCAGTACTCAAAGATCTGGCTAAATTTGATGGTGAGATCATCCTGTTTATTGATGAGCTACATACGCTTGTCGGTGCGGGTAAAGGTGATGGTGCGATGGATGCAGGTAATATGTTAAAACCTGCATTGGCACGTGGTGAATTACGTTGTGTCGGTGCAACAACTCTGGATGAGTATCGTCAATTTATTGAAAAAGATGCAGCTTTGGAACGTCGTTTCCAAAAAGTTCTGGTGGATGAACCAAGTGTTGAAGACACCATTGCAATTTTACGTGGTCTAAAAGACAAATATGCAACGCATCATGGGGTGCAAATTCTCGATTCTGCCATTATAGCTGCTGCGAAAATGTCACATCGCTATATTACAGACCGTCAATTACCAGATAAGGCGATTGATTTGATTGATGAAGCAGCATCACGTATCAAAATGGAAATTGACTCAAAACCTGAGCCACTTGACCGTTTAGACCGCCGTTTAATCCAATTAAAAATGCAATTGGAAGCGGTGAAAAAAGATGCAGATTCAGTCAGTAAAGCTGAAGTTGAGCATTTGGAAAAACAAATTGCAGATGTTGAAAAAGAATATAGTGATTTGGAAGAAATTTGGATTGCAGAAAAGCGTCTAGTCGATGGTACAAATCAGGCGCAAATCGAACTTGATAAAGCACGTACTGCATTTGAAAAAGCGCAACGTGAAGGTGATTTGGCAGAAGCAAGTCGTTTGCAATATGGCGTGATTCCAGAGTTGCAAAAACGTTTGAATGAAGAAGAGGTTGCGGAAGTCAATGAAGAACCGAAACTGATTCGTACCAAAGTGACTGAAAATGAAATTGCAGAAGTGGTCAGTGCTGCAACCGGTATTCCTGTGTCAAAAATGCTACAAGGCGAGCGTGAGAAATTGCTTCATATGGAAGATTTCTTACATAACCGTGTGGTTGGGCAAGATGAAGCTGTGGTTGCTGTCTCAAATGCAGTTCGTCGTTCACGTGCCGGCTTATCTGATCCTAATCGTCCAAGTGGTTCGTTCTTATTCCTTGGACCAACAGGGGTGGGTAAAACCGAGTTAACCAAGGCTTTAGGTAACTTCTTATTTGACAGTGATGATGCAATTATCCGTATCGATATGTCAGAGTTTATGGAAAAGCATTCGGTGAGTCGCTTGGTGGGTGCACCTCCAGGTTATGTGGGTTATGAAGAAGGTGGTGTTTTAACTGAAGCAGTACGCCGCAAACCGTACAGTGTGGTGTTATTTGATGAAGTTGAAAAAGCCCATCCAGATGTATTCAACATCTTATTACAAGTGTTGGATGATGGTCGATTAACTGACTCACAAGGCCGCGTGATTGACTTTAAAAATACCGTGATTGTGATGACATCGAACTTAGGTTCAAGTGATGTACGTGAACTCGGTGAAGGTGCGAGTGATGAAGATGTTCGTTTAACGGTGATGAATGCCGTATCACAACATTTCCGTCCTGAGTTTATTAACCGTATCGATGAATTGGTGGTGTTCCACTCGTTGAAAAAATCACAAATTCGTGGCATTGCGGATATTCAATTGGATCGTTTACGTTCACGTTTATCTGAACGAGACATTGGATTGAAAGTCGATGATCAGGCCTTTGATATTCTGATTGATGCTGGTTTTGATCCTGTATATGGTGCGCGTCCACTTAAACGTGCAATTCAACAACAGGTTGAAAATCCATTGGCTCAGCAAATCCTTGCCGGTCAATTTACAGCAGGTGATACCATCTTAATCAGTGCTGAAAATGGTCAACTTGATTTTGGTAAATTAAAATTAAGTTAATTTATCCAACAGTATAACCGAAGCCAACTACCGCAAGGTGGTTGGCTTTTTTATTGGATAAGCATTTATATTTTTGCGTGTTATTTTGAATATAAGGTATGGCATTGCAAGCTTGAGGACTTTTTAGTGTTCTACATAAGTGCAAGCATTGGCGTAAGGGGAAGTAATATTGATGGATAGCACTTGTGAAGGGTAATTGAGGTTGATTGAACAGCAGAATGCCACATTAAGACTTTCCGCATAATAGGGAAAACACTACACATCACAGAATTGATGCAAAGGTTTAAAGCCTGTTTGATTCCCCAATCAAGCATCCAGAGCTATAGGGATGCATAGATCTATAAACCATCTAGAAGAAGCAATCGGCATAGCCTTGGCTCTTCATCATATTATTTTAATCATCAGATATTTATGCGTGTTTATTTAGGTTTTACCTATTATCGGGTTTTTCATGAATTTATTGAAAAAACGGTCAAAAATTGATAGTTTTTTCAATGAGGAATAATAAGAAAGGAAAAGTTGATCATGAGGATCAAAGATAAGGACAAATCTGATTATTTAAAAATATTCGGTTTTCTCTTGATGGCATTCAGTTCGATAGAGGCATTGGCAGATAAATTAGATGATCAAGATCTTGCAGCGCAATCTGTAGGTGTGGTTAAACTGTCACCCATTATTATTAAAGCTGTAAAGGAAAATGCACAACAACCTGTCGAAGAGCAAAATAACCTGCATAAACAAGTTGCTCAGGAAAGGTCAGACGATGCTAAAAAAGATGAAATTTATTCTACTGTATTAACTGATTTCGAGTGGCAGAAAAAAGATCCAGATCCAAATCAACCTGGGGATAAATATTTAAAACCACTTGAAAAATATAGAATAATTGAGGTTGGTTATAATCCATATCAACGCCATGATGTCCGAATTACAACCCAAGATCGCGTTACACTTTATATAGGACATGAAATTGACCCCGTGGCTTATAAATAAGCCCGAGGTCTAACATGATTAAACAGGGAAGTGCTTAATTTTCCATGCTCTATGGATTTTTTGATTACGTTTGAAATCTAAGCCAATTGTTTCATTGGTGATCTCTTGTACATCAAACATTGCATCGATTTCTTCGTCCATCTCAAAACCACGATAGTTATTTGAGAAATACAACGTTCCCTCTGTGGTTAGACGATTCATTGCACGTTTAAGTAAAGAAATATGGTCACGTTGCACGTCAAAAGTACCATAGAATTTCTTTGAATTTGAGAAGGTTGGTGGGTCAATAAAAATCATGTCATATTGTTCATGACCTTCTTTTAACCACTCAAAACAATCACTTGAGAAGAATTGATGCTGTTCATCTGGATGATCAACTGTTAAGCCATTCAAGACAAAGTTTTCTTTAGACCAATTTAGATAAGTATTGGATAAGTCAACACTTGTCGTACTTGCAGCACCACCTAAAGCAGCGTGTAGACTTGCTGTAGAGGTATAACTATACAGGTTCAGGAAATGTTTTCCTTTAGCTTCAGCTGCAATACGTAGACGCATTTGACGGTGATCTAGGAATAATCCAGTATCCAAATAATCAGTCAAGTTGATTAAAATTTTGGCTTTACCTTCTTGAACAATAAAACGTTTAGATGCAGTACTTTGTTTTGCATACTGGGTTTTACCTTCTTGACGGGCACGGGTTTTGATAAAGATCGCATCACGACCTAAACCTGTTACGGCACGGATTGAAGCCAAAGCGAGGTTAAAACGTTTTTTGGCTTTTTCTGGGTCAATGGTTTTTGGTGGTGCATATTCTTGAACATGTAAACGATCACCATACAAATCTACAGCGACATTAAAGTCTGGTAAATCTGCATCATAGAGACGTAAACAATAAATATCTTCTTTTACAGCCCATTTTTTCAAAGCTTGCATATTTTTTTGTAAACGATTGGTAAAGTCTTCTGCACCTTCAATTTTTTCAAATTGTTGAGGTTGCCAATCTGCAAGGAAAGGTTTAACCACAGCTGCTGGCTTAATATCACCAAAACGGATATAAATTGGCAATTTACCATTCATTAAACGTAAGATTTGTGGATTGTTAAATGCCAATACATCAGCTTGTTCAACAGCCGCTGCGATAACTGCAGCATGTTGATTGGGGAAATTCTTTTGTAGAAGTGCTGACAGACCCAAATATAAAGCTCGGTTAGAGGCTTTTTCCCCTAAACGCTCACCATAAGGTGGGTTGGTGACAATAAATGAAGTTTTGCCTTCTGCTTGGAAATCAGGCCAATCTGCTAAAGTACGCTCTTCAATTTGAATTTGATCCAGTTGTTGCTCAAATCCAGCAGCAATAATATTTTGTTTGGTTGCTTTTACTGCTTCCCAATCTGCATCATAAGCATAGAATTTAGGTAAAGGTTGTTCTAAGGCAACTTTATGACGTTCAGCTGCTTCAGCTTTAATCGACATCCATAACTCATGATCATGTCCATTCCAGCCATTAAAGCCGAAACGGCGCACTAAACCAGGTGCACGATCAGTTAGGATCATCAATGATTCAATAATAAAGGTTCCTGAACCACACATTGGGTCAAGAATAATTTCTGGATTACGTTGTTTAAGCTGTGCTTTTTGTAGGATAGCGGCGGCTAGGTTTTCTTTAATCGGCGCATCTGTCATAAAACGACGATAGCCACGCTTATGTAAAGAATCTCCAGATAAATCTAAACAATAGGTGTGTTCAGTTTTTCCAGCAAGCACATACAGGGTAATTTCAGGCTGTTTAATGTCGATACTTGGACGTTTACCGACAGCTTCCATGAAGGAATCAACCACACCATCTTTAACACGTAAAGTCGCAAACTGTGTATTGACTTTAATATCACGTTCTACGTGAAGACGAATTGCGAAAGTACTTTGTGGTGCAAAAATAAGTGACCAATCAAAATTGATCGCACCTTCATAAAGTTCTTCTGCAACGTCACGTGCGTCATGGGTAAATTCAAGTTCATGAACATGAATCGGTGTTAGTACACGAGAAGCCAAACGTGACCACATACAAACACGGTATGCATCTTCGAGTTTGCCTTTAAAGATTAAACGTCCAGGAAATTTTTCAATATCTTGAATCCCTAAACCTTGAATTTCTTCTTGCAGTAAGGTTTCTAGTCCATCTGCACAGGTAACCCAATATGTAGAAAGACGTGGTTTCGAATTCATGAATATTTCCAAAGACATTAAAAAAGCAATCGCGTATTTTAGCGTATTTTGATGACGAAAACTTATAGAATGGCCTTTTAAGTCCGAAATTTTATAAAAAGTACTAAATTCAGTTAAAAATTCGGTTTTTTTGCTTGAAATATATTCAAATATCAATATGTAGATAAGATCAAATAACGAATTTAAAAAATGCTCAGTCTTATTGTTTCAATGTTTATTTTTTCGCTATCTATGTCGATTTCACCGGGACCTGTGAATTTGACCATTTTAACTAGCAGTATGAATTATGGTGTAAAAGCAACTTTTGCATTTATTTCAGGGGCGACCATTGGTTTTACCTTGTTATTGGCATCAGTCTGTTTTGGTTTGTATCAAATGATTGTGGTTTATCCTGTACTTCTTGATGTGATCACGATTTTAGGTACAGTTTTATTGTTGTGGATTGGACTCAATATTTTACGTGCAAAAGGGACAGTTATCTCAAGTCAATCCCAAGATGAAGTAAAAATACCGACCTTTATACAAGGTGTGTTAATGCAATGGCTAAATCCCAAAGCATGGATTGCCGCAGTGGCGGGTACAGGGCTATTTTCAACGGGGCATATCCATGCTGTTTTATTGGTTTTTGTAGTGATTTATTTTGTCGTCTGTTATCTATCTTTATTACTGTGGGGGATTGCTGGTGAAAAGTTAGCAAGCTTTTTAAATACAGGAAATCGAGCACGTCTTTTTAATATCGTGATGGGACTGTTATTGATTTTGATTTCATTGGAAATATGTTGGCGCTATTTTTATCATTAAAATTTGATTTAACTTTCTTACATTCAATGTAAGGCTTAAACATGGATTTATTTTTACAATTGCACTGATGTATTGAACAGAATAGTGTCGCTGATAATCATGATGTTTTAGTTGATCGGCTAGGTCAAATGACTAAAAAGCAAAAAAATCGAAACATTGAGCAAAGCTCTGAAATATTTGAAGTATTACTGATTTGCATCAAGTCATTGATCATAAATGAAGCTTATGTTTTTGTATGAACTTTTAGAAACTCTTGGTTATCAATTCATTTTTGTATTTTTGAATCATAGATGGTGATCCTATAGTGGGGCGACAGGGATGTCGCCGTTGGGCGGGGGTACAGGACGTACCCCTAGTTCAATAGAAGATTTTTGTCACTTTTCATCTCTGAAAAGTGAGGCATCGCCTACGCAAAGCTATTTAAACTTTGAATATAAGGTGTGGCATTGCAAGATTTTTAGAATTAAACAATTTATTTTTCTCATGTAATTGATTTAATTTAAAATATTGATTAAGAGAAATTATATTCTTGTGTCTGAGTTTTTTGACAGGTTGAATATAGTTCATGATGAGCGCAAAGTGCATACGGGGCAATTTCTAGATCTATTTGAAGGTCCTCAATGTGTGGGGCGGGTTCTAGTCGGTAAGCGTTTAAATAGAGAATAATGTGTATACATTATTAATTCATTTTATAGTGTGGTTTTGGTACATAATTTGCTTGATTATCCATCGTATTGGCTCAGAAATTTAATTGAATTTTAATGAATTAATAAATACGGGGATTTCTATGCAAGATCTTAACAACAGCAGATTTATTGCACATGCAGATGCGTTTTCCATCGGGGCATTAATCTTAACGCGATTAAGACGTGTGACAGGGCGTGTGATTGATGTGATGTATTTAGTGGATAATAAAAGCTATGCACAGTATGTGATTGATATGTCATTGGCGACTCAAGATCCAGAATTAAATCGTCATGCCTTGCGCTTACAGCATTTATTAGAACAGGAACAACCAGCTTCCTCTGTGAATACAGTAACGACAACGCAAGTTGAACAAAGCGAGGACGCATATGTTTCTGGTGCAACAGAAGAAGAAATTTATCGAGCACAAGTTTCACATCACTATATTGGTGCATTGAGATAAGTCGGGCAATAAGCTCTAGCTATAGCGTTAGAGCTTAATTGATACAGTGTGATTAAAATTAAAACTCATTTATAGTATTTTTAAGCTGAGGATAAGCTGTGAGAAAATCAATTGAGTTATACGAAATTCAATGTAGAAATTAGCAAATATTTAAAAAACAACCAAATGATTTACGTGGGTACGGCTGATGAGTCGGCACAACAAACTGAGCTGCGATTAAGTCATTATCATCAAGCAAAGGCTGTTGTGTTTAAACTGTGGGTTGAACAGAAAAAATATAAAGAATTAATCTCCTGTGCACATGGGCGTTGGTATCCTTATGAGGATTTTACTCTGCCATTGGCACAATATTTTGCTGCTCAAAAGGATTTTCCACATTTAAAATTTCTTTGTGAACACGAGATCCGCTTTCGTTTAGAAGATACCTTAAAGTGCTTAAAACGTGTAAAAGAATATGATGTGACATTAACCAATATACAAATATCGGAATATCTATTGCATGATTTTGATTCACAAAAGTACCATCCCATAGCAGAATTACTTAAATGGCGTAATCAAGCCTTGCTGAGAATAGATGCTTATATTGAGCTGTTAAAAGATCAATCAGATATTGACTACCTCAATATGATTCAGCAACTTCGAGAAAAATTGATGAACTTAACGCTCAAACTGGCAGATTTAAAGCAGATCAAATTTAAAATTTGATCGCTGACTTTTATGACTATTTGTCCAAAACTTCAACTGCCAAAGAAAAAGAAAATCTGTATAATACGTTAACTTAACCTCTAAGGAATCTCTCATGCACTTGGCGGCATTGCATACACCGAGTCAGATTCAACTCAATAATGATGGAAACTTAAAGCATTTCCTGACCATCGAAGGTCTTTCTAAAGCAACCCTCACCAAAATTCTAGATACAGCCCATTCCTTTATAAATGATCAAAATCAACTGATAACGACACCACTTTTAGAAGGTCGTACAGTGATGAACTTATTCTTTGAAAATTCGACACGTACACGAACTACTTTTGAAGCGGCTGCAAAACGCTTATCTGCAAATGTATTGAATATTGATATTGCACGATCAAGTACTTCAAAAGGGGAAACATTGCGCGATACGCTATGGAACCTCGAAGCGATGGCAGCAGATATTTTTGTTGTGCGCCACTCTTCATCAGGCGCAGCGCATTTTATTGCTGAAACAGTTTGTCCGCATGTTGCAATCATCAATGCTGGAGATGGGCGTCATGCTCATCCAACTCAAGCAATGTTAGATATGTTAACCATTCGCCGTGAAACGAAAAAGAATTTTGAAGACATTAGTCTGGCGATTATTGGTGATATTAAGCATTCGCGTGTGGCACGTTCAGATATCGCAGCGTTACAGACTTTAGGTTGTAAAGATATCCGTGTAATTGCACCAAATACTTTGCTTCCGTGTGGTTTTGATGAATATGGTGAAGGCGTTCGCTTGTTCAATAAAATGGATGAAGGCATTAAAGACTGTGATGTGATCATTACTCTACGTATTCAAAATGAACGTATTGATTCACCAGCTTTGTCGTCACAAGCTGAATTTTACAAAATGTATGGTTTAAATAAAGATCGGCTTGCCATGGCTAAACCTGATTGTATTGTTATGCATCCGGGACCTATGAACCGCGGTGTAGAGATTGATTCTAGTATTGCTGATGGTGCGCAGTCGGTAATTTTGCATCAAGTGACCAATGGTATTGCAGTGCGAATGGCTGTTTTGGCTTTGGCAATGCAAGGTCAGTTGCAAGAGAAAGGTTTGTTAGAAGCAATTACAGTTTAAGGTTAAGGATAAAGTCATGAGTAGTGTAAAAATTGAAAATGTACGTGTCTTAGACCCAATTAAAAAAATTGACACTGTACAAACGGTTTATGTTGAACATGGAAAAATAGTCGAATCATCTGCCAATGTCGTAGATACAATTGACGGACAAGGAAAATGGTTGATACCGACCATGGTGGATTTGTGTGCACGATTACGTGAACCAGGTCAGCAACAGCATGGTACCTTGAAGTCAGAAGGTAAAGCGGCACGTGAAAATGGTATTTTGCATGTATTTACCCCACCTGATTCAAAGCCGATCGTGCAAGACAATGGTGCTTTGATTCATGGACTTGTAGAAAAAGCCATGTTAGATGGTGGTATTCATTTACAAGTGATTGGTGCGCAAACCCAAGGTTTAAATGGTAAACAACCCGCAAATATGGCAGGTTTAAAAAAGGGTGGTTGTACTGCCGTTTCAAACGCCTATGCTACTTTTAAAGACGATGATGTAGTTCTGCGTACCTTGGAATATGCGGCTGGTTTAGACATGACCGTGGTGTTTTATCCAGAAGAACACCAGATCGCTAAAGATGGTTGTGTGCATGAGGGATTTATTGCCTCACGCCAAGGTTTACCGATGATTCCAGCACTGGCTGAAACAATTGCTATTGCGAAATACCTATTGATGATTGAAGCGACAAGCGTCAAAGCGCACTTTGGTTTGCTTTCAAGTGGTGCATCTGTAGAGTTGATTAAAATTGCAAAAAACAAAGGTTTGCCTGTGACGGCAGATGTTGCAATGCATCAATTGCATTTAACAGAACACTTGATTGATGGTTTTAATTCTTTGGCACATGTGCGCCCACCATTGCGTGCTGAAAAAGACAAAGAATTACTGCGCCAAGGCGTCAAAGACGGTGTGATTGATGCGATTTGTACTCATCATGAACCTTTGAGTGGTTCTGCGAAATTAGCGCCTTTTGCCGAGACTTTACCAGGTATTAGCGCATTTGATACCTATGTCTCTTTTGGGGTGCAATTGGTTCGTGAAGGTTTGTTTGAACCTTTAGAATGGGTTGAAAAAGTTACGCTTGCTCCTGCAAAAGTGGCCAATATGACGGATCGTTGGGTCAAAGAATCGGGTTGGGCATTGGTTGATCCAGATCTAGAATGGATTGTTAGCAATGACAGTATTTTATCTCATGGAAAAAATACGCCATTAATCAATCAAAAAATGGTCGGTAAAGTACTGCAAACGTTTACTGCCTAAGCTGTAAAATTTACATAAGCGCAAAAATTGAAACAAAAAGCCAGCATAAGCTGGCTTTTCAAATAGATATTGAACACGCTGTGCTACAAAAAGCTATTATAACTATTAGAATTTAATCACTAGAATAAAAAATGATCAATAAAATGATTTTTAATGTGACAAATACAACAATGAAATCGGAGTGTCCAAAATTATGAATATTATTGAGCTTCTAAAAGAACGGGTGACCACAAAAGTTTTACAGGGTGATCTTCAGTTTCAAGATGAAAAAATCGGTGCTTTAAGTGCCTTTTATCCCATTCTCCTCTCTGTTTTAAAATCAAAACCAGAACTTATTAATACACTTCAACAAAATCTAAATCCTCGCTTAGGCGATATTTTCAGTCATCAACCAGAAACGGTCGCGCATTTTTTAGGACTGGTTGCGGGCAATGCACCGACCCAAGAAATTGAAACCACATTAAACCATTCCATTGCTCCGACTTTATCATTGCTTGCAGATCAAGCAGGTTCAGATGGTAAGCATGAAATTTTTGATTTTATTAAAGCGCAATGGAACAATATTCAGGATGCTTTGCCAGCTTGGGCAACAGGATTATTTGCCACATTGGGCTTAAGTGTAGGCGGTCTTGGTTTCGCAGCCACCACGCAAGCTGCACCCGTGGCTGAGGCTGTTATACCCCCTGTAGAACCTGTGGCACCGATACCTGTACAAAGTGTATCTCCAACACCAGTACCCCTTGATACGTCTACAATCACAACAAATTCGATCCAAGATGAACCTAAAAAATCCAATTGGTTATTACCAATTATCGCTCTGTTGGTGATTGCAGGATTGGCCGCATTGTTATTTAAACAATGCAGTAGCAAGCCGCCTGTAGGGGGAGATCCAGTAAGCAGTGGAGCTTCACAAGCTGTTGCTGATTTGCAAGCCGCTGAACTGCAAATTTCTACAGATGCTGAAGGTAAATTAGCAAGTTGTCAGGCACAATCGAGCAGTCAATCTTTACTGGATAGTTTAAAAACCAGTATTGCCTCAGTGTTTGGCCAAACCGATCATTGTCAACTTACAGCCAGTGGTGCTTATGCTGTTGATTTGCCAGATCAAAATGCTGTAGATCAGGTGTTGGCTAAAATTAAAGGCATTCCAAATATTTCACTGGCTTGGATCGGTGATCAACTTACCATTCAAACAGCAGATTTAGCGCAAGCACAAAAATTGGCAGACGAGTTAAAAGCTGTTGTTCCTAATCTACACATTTCTGCACAGCAAACAGCCGATGCAAATGCAGCTCCAACCAGTAGTGCTGCAAATGTAGATACAAGTAATTCACAAGCAGACCAAGCACTTTCAAGCATTCAGGCAGATAAAGCCAATGTAAATGATATTGCCGCTGCATTGAATTTACAGGTGATTAATTTTGCGACAGGTTCTTCAGATATTCCAGAAGCCAATAAAGCGATTTTGGATAAGGCAGCGAATTTGTTAAAACAACTACCAGATGCAAAACTTGTGGTTAAAGGTTATACCGATAATGTTGGGAATGCGGATTCAAACAAAAAATTATCTGAAAAACGTGCAAAATCGGTTGTTGCATATTTGGTTGAAAAGGGCGTACATACTTCGCAGTTAACTGCTGAAGGACATGGTCAAGACAATCCAATTGCAGATAATTCAACCAAAGAAGGGCAATTTAAAAACCGCCGTATTGAGTTTGAAGTACTTGGTGCAACGACGCCATAATCTTTTTGAGCGGTATGTTCGGTGCTAAAACAGGCATAAATTGTATAAAAAGCTTCTGAATATCCAGAAGCTTTTTATTTTTTACTCGAAAATTCTTCAATTATTTGGTTAAATGACCCACATAAAAATATGATCGGATAAACAATGAATAAATCATTAAACCCATTATTTATGATTGCTGCGATTTCGAGTACCTTAATGCTGTCAGGCTGTGATTACTTCAAAAAGAAAAAAGATGAAGGTAATTCTGAACTAGCAGAGTGGAGTTGTACCAATCAAGATAATATCAATCAAATTCAAAAATATTTGAAAGATGAGTATTTGCGTGAAGTCGTAGACAATATTAAAAATTCTGGTTATGAAGCTGACCAAGCACTACTTCAGAAAATTAACAATGCTTTAAAGTTTGAAGTGAAGAATGTTCGTACGATCACTGAAGACTCGTCTAAAACTAATCAACTGGAATGTGAAAGTCAGTTAGTGGTTCAATTCCCGAAAGGCTTACAACAGCGTGCTGAAAATTCATATGCAGAATTTGGGCAAGATTGTGAGGAGGGATGTGAAGGTGATGGGTATCGCAGTATACGTGAGTATATCGAAGCTGGTGAATCTAAATTGGTATTGGCCAATGATCAGCTAAAAGGCAAGTTTAACTATAATGTTGTGAAAACAGACAAAGATGGTTTAACCCTTGATGTGCTTAATCAGGATGCAGTTATTCAAGGGGTAACTTTTGTTACGGTAAAAGCGGTGCAATACGCAGCTTATATGAAAGAAAATAAAGATATGCGTGAACGCGAGCAGGTCAACCAAATTGAAAATGCAGAGCAAACAGCGCTTGCACAAAAAGCCATGGATATCCGCAAAAAAGAGCTAGATGAAGAAAAGCTCAAACAAGTTGATCGTTTAAACCAGACTTGGGATAGTTTGAGTGATGAACAAAAAGCACAATTTAAGCAAGATCAAACAGAATGGTTTGAAAAACGTGATGTTGATTGTAAAGTCATTTCACAGAAAAGTTTTGGTGATATTCCAGACAGTGAAATTGAAACCTATCAGCAACAACGTCAATATTGGGATGATGCGATGTCTCAACAAAATAAAGAGATGCAATATACCAAGTGTTTTAATAAACGTACCGCTGAGCGAATTATTTATTTAAACAATGCATTAAATTGATGTAATCATCATAATCTGAGAGGGATGAATTGATTCATCCCTTTTTTATTGGCATGCTGTAAGTATATTTAAAGTTTTAGATGTTGATATGCGTATTAGTATTGTTGGTTCAGGTCGTGTTGCTACACATTTTGCAAAAGCACTGTCAAAACAACATTATATTGTTCAGATTTATAGTCGTGATTTAAACAATGCACAACGCTTAGCCCAGCAGGTGAATGCTCAGGCAATTGATGCTGTGGATTGTATAGACCCTGAAATTGATTTATTAATTATTGCGGTGAGTGACCAAGCCATTGCTCAAGTCATCCAAACGATTCATTCACAACTTTCGGATGTTTTGATTGTTCATACTTCTGGCAGTACCAATCTCAATATATTGACTGAACACCATGTAAAATCTGGGGTTTTTTATCCCTTACAAACTTTTAGCTTTGAACGTGAAGTGGATTGGCAGAATACCCCGTTGTTTATTGAAACGGCTTTGCAAGAGGATTTGTCTACTTTAACGACGCTAGCAAATAGTCTAAGTAATCAGGTTTATCCATATAATTCAGCGCAGCGGCTGAGCTTACATCTGGCAGGGGTATTTGCCTGTAATTTTACAAATTATTGTTATGACATGGCTAAACAAGTGGTCGATACCCAGCAGGTCAATTTTAATTTACTGTATCCATTAATTTTGGAAACAGCAAAAAAAGCCACTCAAAATGATCCTGAAACAATGCAGACGGGTCCTGCAAGGCGTGGAGATGTGAATATTTTAAATATGCATCAGCGTATGTTACAGGATATGGGGCGGGAAGATCTTAAAGATGCCTATACACTTTTAAGCAAACAGATACAGAAAAAACACTCACTTGATTAAGTGAGTGTTTTATCAATCGTATCTTTTTAAATCAATTGAGATCTAGTTTAAAGCAGCGTGATCTGCACCGATTGTGACAATAACACCAATACAAAACAGGCTACAGTAGATAAAAAACCAGATGATCATGCGTTTAAAGGCTTTGTCTGAAATCGAGCTATCAGCATATTGTGGTTTTTTAGGGCTTTTGTCATCATTCATCGCAAAATCTCTTTCTGCTTAATATAGATTCATTATGGATAGAAACGTATTCACACTGTAGATACAAAAAATTAGAAAAAAACTATAACAGATAAGTAAGCAATGATGAATCTGTTATAAAAATTCAGCTTATGTTGCGACTGATTTACCAATAATATAAATCAATTGGTTTAATGCATTTTGAATCTTTTCATTCATTTCAAATGAACAATTCATCCGAATAAAGTGATTTTGTTGATTGCTAATATTAAATAAGCTGCTCGGCGCGACACTAACACCGTGTTCTAACATGTGCTGATAGATATCATTACTATCGACTTGTTCAGGCAATTCAATCCATAGAAAGTACCCGGAAGGATAATAATTGACATGGCATTGCTCAGGTAAATGGGTTTTTAAATAATTAAAATATTGTTTTTTATAACGTTGTAAGGTGGATCGTAAAGTTTTTAAATGTTTTTCATAATGACGATGAGAGAGGTATTCAACCAAGGCATTTTGGATAAATGAGTTGACTGAAAGGGTGCTCATAAGTTGAGTGTGTTGAATATGTTCAGAGAATTTACCTGCATAGACCCAACCGATACGAAAACCTGCACCTAATGTTTTTGAAAAAGAAGAACAATGTAATACCCAATTTTGTTGATCAAAATACTTCATAGAGAGGGGTTTTTTCTGGTCATAGTAAAGTTCTTCATAGACATCATCTTCAATCAAATAAATTTGATATTGGTTGAGTAACTTCGCCAATTTTAATTTAATTTCGTCACTCACAGTAAAGCCAATTGGATTCTGACCATTTAACATCATCAAACACACTTTAATTGGATATTTTAAAATTGCCTGTTCGAATGCGTCTAAATCAATGCCATGTTCAGGGTGCTCTGGAATAGTAATTACTTTTAATCCAAGTCGTTCAGCCGCTTGCCATGCCCCATAAAAAATCGTTTGTTGTAATAAAATATAGTCCCCAGCTTGTGTAAGTGCTTGCAATGAAAGATTTAATGCATCTAAACCTCCAGACGTAATCACAATATCAGATGGATCAGTGGGGATGCCTTGCATAGCATACTTTTGAGCAATAATTTTTCTCAGTTGATAATTTCCGGGTGGGAGGCTGGGTGTTTGTTCATAGCTACGCCGTTGTCGAGCAAGTTGTCCGAGCGTTTGTATCAGTTTAGCGGAGTAGAGCAACTGGCTATTGGGAAAGGCAGAACCTAAAGGGATAATGTGTTCAGATTGTGTTGATTTTAAATATTTAAAAACAACGGAGTTAATTTCAACTGTTTCATTAATAACATGTAATGTAGTGGGGTGACCTGAGCTTTGTTCTACAACAAAATACCCAGACTTTTCTTTTGAATAAATCAGGCCTTGCGCTTCGAGCTCTTGATAAGCATTCATCACCGTAATCAGGCTTAAACCTGATTGTTCAACCTGTTGACGTAGTGAGGGTAACTTTTCATGTGCTTTCCACGTCCCATTTTCAATCAATAATTTTAGGCTATGGGCCAGTTGTTCAGATTTATACATAGGTCAATGCAAGTGGGTATTTAAAATAACTATAACAGAAGCAATCAGTACAGCTCTATCTGTTATATATTTTTTCTAAAATTTTGTGGCTATATTTCTTTTTGATTTCTTTCCAAAATAGTCGCACGCGATGCAGTATAGAATGAGGCAGGGATATGTTTGTGACGACTCAGTTGAATGTGCTCACACAAGTTTTATGTGAGCATGGTTGCTCTGAAAATGTGATAGAGCAACTCAATCAAAGATTTGTAAACTTAGAAGCAACATTGTTGCGTGCCAAAGTCTTACGTGAATTTTCAAAAAAGAAAAGTACAGTGATTATTCAATCTGCAATTACTTCAAATCATTTGAGTTTGGCTTATTTGTTTTCACCGTTTATTTTGGCGAATTTAAATCAAACAGTGCTTTACTCAACGCTTCTGACTGCACAAGTTCAAGATATTTTAAAACCTTACTATCAGGTGGAAAAAACCATGAACTTGACCAAGGATGATGTCGTTCTAGAAAGTTTAAATCTATTTTTAGACCTACAAGATCAAACATGGGATGCACAGGAATTTGTTTATTTTCAGTTGTTCAAAGCACTGACTCAGGCAGAAATTTATCGTATCTTTTTAATTACAGATCAACCGATCAATCCAGATTATTTGTTTGAAATAGAATGTTTTTTTAAGGTTCGAATTTTCTTGGTAAATCCCGAAAATGATCAAGATGGTCTAAATCTGCAATTAGATCATCATGATCATAAATTAAACATGCAGAAGCTTTTGTTTAAATATAAAGATGATTTTCATGTGGCTTTATGTCGTAAATTTTCAGAAATGAATGCTAAAATTTTAAATTTATCAGGTCTTTATGATTTAGCTCAAGCGCAAAACCTAGTCGAAGATATGTTTTATTCTGAACATATTTATGAAAAACTATCGGTTTATGCTGAATATATGCAAACACGATTACAGAACAATGTGTTTAGTCCAAAATTCAAATCTGTGTCAAGCTTGCAAGCTTAGATGCTGAATAATTGCATAAACAACACTTTGTTAAATTGCTATCTATAAAGATACGACATGAGCAGTGAATACTTAGTTATTAGGTTAAAGTCTAGTCTAAAGCTTTATATTTTAGCGATCAGATAAGTGTTTTTTGAGATGATCTAAAAAGAGCTTCACTTTTTTTGGAATCTTTTGTTGAGATGGTGTGATTGCATAAAAATAAAGTTGCTTTGAATGATAGTCTTCTAAACAGCGAACAATTTTTCCAGCATCTTGATCTTTTTTTGCTAAAAAATCGGGTAAAAATATAATGCCTTGATCTTGTTTACAAAAATCTAAAAGGAAATCGCCACTATTGCATGTCAATTTCGGCGTACAGTAAATAGTTTCTTCTTTTTTATTCTTATTCAGCACAATTTTAGTACTTGAATCGGTTTGTGAATACAACAATAAACTGTGCTGTTTTAACTCATCAATTGTATTGGGTACGCCATATTTTGCAAAATAAGCTGTAGTTGCATAAAAATGTCGATGATAGGTACTAAACAGGTGAGCATTACGCTGATCAATATCCTGACTGATTCTGAGAACAATATCATATTGATCTTCACTGATATTTAAAAACTTATCTGAAAGTAACAAGTCTATTTTGATGTTGGGATACTGTGTCATAAATTTAGAAATGATCTCGGTAAGATGCGCATGTCTAAATGAATGAGGTGCATTGATTCTGAGTTTACCCTCGGGATATTTCTGGTCGTGGGTAAAGTCACTGGTTGCCCATTCAAACTCACTCATAATGACTTTAGAGTGTTGATAAAATTTTTCACCTGAATGAGTTAAATCCATTTTGCGGGTATTGCGGATGAACAGGACCGTATTAAAAATAGTTTCCAAATGGCAAATTCTTTTCGCAACTTGATCTCTAGTAATGTTTAAGTGACGTGATGCACTGCTGAAATTTCCATATTCAACGACACTAATAAAAGTATTGATACAGTCTAATTTATCCATTTAATTTTAAAGTACTCTTCACTTGAATGATTAAAGTAACGCATCATCCTACGCTGATCAATCATTGTATCTTTTTAGGATACAGTTTGTATTTAAAATAGTGTCTAGTGGTTTACGTGTATTTTTGCTTTTATATAAATTCCTTTATAAATGTGTTGCGAATCAAAATGAATAAAGCATTTTTAGAACAACTTACACCTCAAAACTGTCAAATCATCTTTATTGATCAACAACCACAAATGGCTTTTGGCGTACAGTCAATTGATCGTCAAACTTTAAAAAATAATGTGGTGGGATTGGCTAAAGCCGCTCAGGTTTTTAATATTCCAACCACCATTACAACAGTAGAAACAGAAAGTTTTTCGGGACACACTTTTCCAGAATTATTAAATGTGTTCCCTGAAGCACCTTTGCTCGAAAGAACCTCTATGAACTCATGGGATGATCAAAAGGTTCGTGATGCATTGGCAGCCAATCATCGTAAAAAAATTATCGTATCTGGTTTATGGACTGAAGTTTGCAATATTACATTCGCTTTTGGTGCAATGCTGGAAGGTGATTATGAAATTTATATGGTTGCCGATGCTTCAGGTGGAACTTCAAAAGAAGCACATGATTATGCGATGCAACGGATGATTCAAGCAGGTGTGGTTCCTGTAACCTGGCAACAAGTTTTACTTGAGTGGCAACGTGATTGGGCACATCGTGAAACTTATGATGCAGTGATGGACATTGTGCGTGAACATTCGGGTGCATACGGTATGGGCGTAGATTATGCATATACCATGGTACATAAAGCGCCAGAAAGAACCACAACGCAGCATGAAGTTATTGCACCTGTGTCAGCAAAATAAACCTTATGGATATAAATATTCATCTACATGGAGATGATCATGACAGATGTACAGTTAATTCTTAAGAACGGCAAAATTACTACGCTCGACCTGAAACAACCAGAAGTAGATGCAATTGCGATCGTTGACGGAAAAGTGTTTGCCACGGGTGATGAAAATAGCATCATGAAGTTGGCCAAAGCCTCGACAAAAGTGATTGATTTAAATGGTCGTCGCGTTATTCCCGGTTTAAATGATAGCCATCTCCATATTATCCGTGGCGGGCTTAACTATAATATGGAGTTGCGTTGGGAAGGGGTTCCGACGGTTAAAGATGCTTTAAGCTTACTCAAAGAGCAGGCAGAAAATACGCCAGCACCACAATGGGTACGTGTTGTCGGTGGGTGGACTGAATTCCAATTCGCAGAAAAGCGTTTACCAACTTTAGCTGAAATCAATAAAGCTGCACCTGATACCCCTGTTTTTATTCTGCACTTATATGCAAGTGCAATGCTAAACAGAGCAGCATTAGATGTCTTAGGTTTTAATAAAGATACTCCTGATCCACCCGGGGGCAGAATAGAACGCAATGAAAAAGGCGAGCCAACAGGTTTATTATTGGCAACGCCTTCTGCTGCAATTTTGTATTCAACACTGGGTAAGGCACCCAAATTACCCGTCGAAGATCAAGTGAATTCTACTCGACATTTTATGCGTGAGTTAAATCGACTCGGTGTCACTTCTGCGATAGATGCCGGAGGGGGTGGGCAAAACTATCCAGATGATTATGCAGTCATCAATCAATTGCATGAAAAAGATCAAATGACCGTTCGTATTGCTTATAACCTCTTTGCACAAAAAGCCGGTGAAGAGTTAGAAGATTATCAACGATGGACAGAAATGACGTTTCCTGGTGATGGTGATGCATTATTGATGATGAATGGTGCGGGTGAAAACCTGACTTGGTCAGCTGGTGATTTTGAGGATTTTTATGAACCTCGCCCAGATCTTCCAGAAAAAATGGAAACTGAATTAGAAGCTATTGTTGAACATTTGTCTGAGAAGAAATGGCCGTTTCGAATTCACGCCACCTATGATGAAAGCATTAGTCGATTGCTCAATGTTTTTGAACGTGTCAATGGTAAAAAGCCATTTGAAACCCGTTTTATTATTGACCATGCAGAGACGGTTTCAGAAAAAAACATAGAACGGATTGGTGCCCTCGGTGGAGGAATTGCCATTCAACACCGTATGGCGTATCAAGGCGAAATCTTTGTTCAGCGTTATGGTGCCGATGCAGCCAAAGACACGCCTCCGGTAAAAAAAATGCTTGAGTTGGGTGTACCAGTGGGCGCTGGAACAGATGCGACGCGTGTTGCATCATACAATCCTTGGGTCTGTTTGGCATGGTTAACCACAGGTAAAACCGTGGGTGGTTTTACTTTATATGATGAGAAAGACTTACTTGATCGTCAAACAGCGTTAAGACTATGGACCAAAGGATCTGCTTGGTTTTCAGGCGAGCAAAACCATAAAGGCGCTTTAGTCGCAGGGGAACATGCGGACCTAGTTGTACTCTCAGATGACTATCTCACTGTTGAGGGCGATGAAATTCAATTTATTGAATCAGTCATGACGGTGATGGACGGTAAAGTGGTCTATGCGGGTGCCGAATTTAAGCAACAAGATCCACCGATTCCACCCGCATCGCCTGATTGGTCACCAGTCAAGCGATTTGGCGGGCAGTGGCGCCACTCTGAAAATCGTAATGCGCCTTCCTTACAACCCTTACAAAAAGATTCAGCAGTGTGTGCATGTTCTAGCAGCTGTGGCATGCATGGACATTCGCATGCATGGATGCTTGATGTTCCTATCAATGATCAGGATAAAAAATCATTTTGGGGCGCATTAGGCTGTTCTTGTTTTGCTTTTTAAAACCAACCTAAAAAATTCCATCTGAAACTAGGTGGAATTTTATTGGGGGAGAAATTTATGAAAATCTATCTGATCTCTTTGGCCGTTGGGTTGTTGGTTGGCGTGTTGTATTACCTATTAAATGTGAAATCTCCAGCCCCTCCTTTTGTGGCCCTATGCGGTTTATTGGGGATGGTTATTGGCGAACAACTCATGCCAATGATTAAAAACTTATTATCCTAACGATAGGGTGATGCAATAACAGGAGAAAGGGGCAAATGATGCAATTCAGACTAAGTAAGTTATTGAGCTTCAATGCAGGCTATGTCGATACTGCAAGCTTTCTCGCATTGCATGGCTTATTTTCTGCCCACGTGACAGGTAATTTTGTAACATTAGGCGCGGCTTTAGTCTCCGAGAGTCAAACAGGTGCTTGGGCTAAATTGGCAGCACTACCGATGTTCTGTATTACAGTTTTATCGGTCAAATTGTTGGATCAAAAGTTTATCCGACATCAAAACAGTTCATATGCGTTTTTTCTAAAACTGATGTTTTTGCTTTTTAGTATAGTCGCCGTATGTTCCTACTTTTATTTGCCTTTTCCGAAATACGATACCATCATGAGTTTCACTGTAGGCATGTTGTTGGTGGCGGCTATGGCGATTCAAAACGCGATGCACCGTATCCATTGGACGAAAGAATCACCAACAACCGTGATGACGGGTGCTACAACACAATTGATGTTAAATATTGCCGAGCTTTTTTCCAAACCTTCTCAGGAAAAAAGACTGCAAATTCGACAGAGTATTGTTGCAATTTTTCCAACCATGTTGAGTTTTGCACTGGGATGCGCAGTTGCCGCAATCGTATATAAATTTGCACTACTGTGGTTATTTTTGCTTCCCCCAGTTTTATTGCTGATGATTTACATCAATCGGGACAACTATAAAAAAGCTTAGGTTTTGAAAGATCCTAATTCTAATTAATTATTGAATGACGAGTAGAACATGGAAAATATACAAACGACGCCGCCGAGTGGGTTTTGGAAAACATGTCGAGATCCTTTGTTATTGACAATTGTGGGTGGCGCAATTGATACCATTGGCTTTATCGCACTGTTTGGTTTTTTTACTGCGCATGTCACAGGAAACTTAGTCTTAGCTGGTGCTGCTTGGGTCAAAGGTGGGCCTGGGATTTGGATTAAGCTTGGGGCAATTCCCTTATTTATTCTGACTGTTGCCATCACCAAATATTGGATTGATCGTAGCGTACAAAAACATACCACCTTAAGTTATTTATTTTTGGGGGAAGCAATTTTTTTTAATTGGGTTTATGCTTGCGGGTTTATATTTTGAACCGTTTAAAGATGCCAATAGTGTCACTGTCGCAATTACAGGTGGTTTAGGGCTGATCGCCTTAGCTATTCGTAACACTTCAAGTAAAACCTTAATTAAACATATTAGTCCGAGCACCATGATGACGGGAAATACAACACAGTTAGGTATAGATATTTCTAATTATTTAAGAGATCGGAACCATAGCAATATGCAAAAGTTACAGCACAGTTTCAGCATTGTGGTGGGTTTTGTGATTGGCGCATTTTTAGGTGCTTTTTTATATGTGTATCTAGATTTCTGGAGTGTCGCTTTCTTTGTGGCACCCGTGTTGTATCTGTCTTATCTAGCAGCCCAGCAAAGATTTGTCCAACCAAGCCAGTGACTCAATGATGAATAAACGTCAATGAGTAATCATGCTTGATGGAGTTTTGTCATGATTATTGTGACCACGTAGGCGCTTAAAAATTCCCTCAAATATTTATTGGAACAATCGTCTTTTAGTTAAATCAAGCCTTGATTGATTTAACTCGCATTCATCATTCACATTTTTGAGAAATCCAAAAATTAAACCATGTTTTGTCGAATAGCAAAACCAGCATCTGTCATTTATTTAAATTATGGACTTTGTAAAATTAAGGTAAACCTATGTCAAATTTGATTAAATTTACAATTTCTATTGTTTCATTGCTCAGTATACAGTTACATGCTGCTCAATACAGCTTAGACAAAAATAGTCCTTATTTGTTTGGTGATTGGCAGGGGATACGGACTGAACTTTTAAAGCAAGGCATTAAATTAGATGCAAACTTGATTGTAGACAGCGCTTATTTAGTTGATGGTGGCTACAATCCGGGGAGTGATCCTAAATATGCCAGTCAATTTTTAATTGGTTCAACTTTAGATTTAGAAAAGCTGGCAAATTGGGAAGGGATGACATTAAGAGCAACAATCACAGCAAGACAAGGACAAAGTTTATCTTCAGAAGATATTTCTGATCCATCCGCACCACAGCTTGCCAATGTTCAAGCAAATTATGGTCGTGGCAACAGTAAAAGTCGATTGACCGAGTTTTCTTTGGAGAAAAACTTTAAAGAACAGGGGCTCAGTATTAAATTAGGGCGTTTGGGAATGGGTACAGATTTCAATGTGATGTCTTGTGAATTTCAAAATAATTCATTTTGTGCTGCGCAAATGGGAAAATGGCAAAGCGGAATTTGGTATAACTCTCCAATTTCTCAATGGGGTGGTCGTTTAAAATATCAATTTCACCCAGAACTCGCCTTACAAATCGGTGTTTATGAATATAACCCTCAAAATGCTTTAGAACGTCATGGCTGGAATCTGAGTACCCATCAAGCTGATGGTGTCACCATTCCGTTAGAGATGATCTGGCAACCGAAATCATTGATCAATGCATTAGCAGGAACTTATCGCATAGGGGCTATGTATAACACTGCAGATGAAACTAAAAATCAAAAGGATATACGGACGGGGCAGCAACAAAATCATACCTATGGCGCTTGGTTTAATTTTGACCAGCAACTTACTTCAGTTGGTGTAGGAAAGCAGGGCTTACACAGTTTTGCAAATTTTACATTCCATAGCCGTACCACCAACAAGGTGGATCAGTCTCAACAGATCGGTCTAAAGTATTATGGGGTGATAACCAGCCGAGCTGAGGATAATTTGGGTTTTGCGCTTAATCGTATTCATATCAATAATCGTTTTGCAGATGATAAGAAGCAAATTAATGCTGATGCCGAATATAATATTGAATTAAATTATAGTTATTATCCAACAAAATGGCTGATGTTACGTCCAAGCCTGCAATATATTGTTCATCCTGGTGCAACACATGATATCAACAATGCTTGGGTTTTGGCATTGGGGACAAAGCTTAACTTTTAGAATCAAGAATAGTTAATTAAATTTTATCAATGCATGCTGATGTTACGAACACTAGGTATTTATCTATATTGATTATAGATGGGTTTATATACTGCTTGATCCATGCTTATGCCATATAATGTAAGGCAATAAAAAGCCGAAAATAATTCAAAGTATTCTCTTAAATAGAAAATGAAGACTGATTTATTTTTAGTAAAACCACCTTACACAAGCATCTGCTAAAAGTTGCGTAGTATCGAAGCTTACATTTAAAATTGGAGATTGAATGGCGTGTAAGCCCAAGGGAATTTCTGTACAGGCTAAAATAATTGAACCTGCACCTACATCCATAAGCCGTTGACTGAGTTCTTGAAAAATGATACCTGCTTTTTCTGATTCATTCCGTTTAACAGCATAAACTGCAGGCATAAATTTTTTTTCAATTTCTTCTTCAGAATTCATTACATAAGGGATGTTATATTTACTTAATTCACGTTGATATAACTCGGTAGAAAGGGCGCCTTTGGTTGCTAAAATTCCAACTTTATCACCATATTTATAATGATCCAAAATCTGTTGTACAGTAATTTCAATCATATTTAAGATTTCAATATTGGTCTGTTGTTGTAAGTCAGCATGCCAAAAATGTGCGGTGTTACATGGAATTGCCACTTTAGCAACACCACTACGTTCTAAAATTTTTAATCCATGTAACATGGCTTTGAAAGGACTTTCACCTAAGTTTTTAAGTGCAAGTTGTCGGTCAGGAATTCCACCATGATTCCAAACAATAGTTGGAATATGTTCCTGATCTTTAGTTGCAGGGCTTGCATCGAGCAGGCGCTGTTGAAAATCAACTGCAGCACCTGGCCCCATGCCACCTAGGATTCCGAGCGTAGGAAATTCTGAAAAATCAATCATTTTACAAGCGGTATGCGTCTTTGTGAGAGAATGCTTTACGGTACCCAAATAAGCCTACAGCACCACCAGTATGCAGAAAGATCACTTTATCGTTTTTAGTGAAATAACCTTGGCGAATTAGGCCTACTAAACCTGCAAAACCTTTACCTGAGTAAACTGGGTCAAGCAAAATACCTTCAGTTCTGGCAAGGAGTTCAACAGCTTCAACCATGCTGTCTGTTGGGATACCGTAACCATCGCCAACATAGTCACTATTTGCCACAACTTTTTCACGTGCGATAAGATCAGCACTCAAACCAAGATGTTCTAAAGTTGAGCGAGTAAGTTTATAGACGTTTTCTTCTTGTTTAGATTTTTCAGCACGAACGCTGATACCTAACACAGGTAAGTTAGAATTTGTTGCAACAATACCCGCTAAAAGACCTGCTTGAGTTCCAGTACTCCCTGTTGCATGTACAAGATGAGTTGGGGCAAGTTGGATCTGGTTGAGTTGGTTAATTAATTCAATTGCAGTAGATACATAACCTAAAGCACCAATAGCGTTTGAGCCTCCACCTGGAATAATATAAGGGCGTTCACCTTGTGCTTCTAATTCTTTTGCTTTTGCTTCTAAAGCAGCAGCCATGTCTGTACCGCCAGGAACAACTTCAATTGATATGGCACCTAAAATTTCGTCCAGCAATAAGTTCCCATTGTTGTAATATTCATCTGCAGCATCACTGACGCGTTGTTCAAGTAAAACAGATGCTTTTAAGCCGAATTTATTTGCTGCAGCAATGGTTTGACGAACATGGTTAGATTGAGTTGCACCTTGAGTAATCACATGTGTTGCGCCTTTTGCAATTGCATCGCCTATTAGAAATTCTAATTTACGGGTTTTATTTCCACCAGTAGCAAGACCTGTTGCATCATCGCGTTTGATATAAATTTCAGGACCGTTTAATGCTTTGGTTAAGTTAGGTAAAAACTCAAGAGGAGTAGGTGCATGAACAAGTTTAACGCGGGGTAAATGACTTAATAACATAAAAGTGTCCTGTAGATTTAGTGTATGTAATCAATCATGCGGTTAACTTCTTTGCGCATAATTTCTAAAATATGTTTTTTGGCTTCAATGAATTCTGGCTGTGGAGCAATATTTTCAATCGTACGTGTATGGGGTAAATTGACTTGAATATCTTCTGCAATACGCCCAGGATGTCCTGCCATTAAGATAATGCGATCTGCTAAAAGTAAAGATTCGTCTATATCATGAGTGACAAATAAAACGGTCGTTTTGTTATCTTGCCAAAGCTTAGTTAATGTTTCCTGCATCAAAATACGTGTTTGAGCATCCAAAGCACCAAAGGGTTCATCCATGAGTAAAATTTTTGGTTTCATGACCCAAGCACGGGCAAGTGCAACACGTTGTTTCATCCCCCCTGAAATTTGCCAAACGCGATGATTTTCAAATTTTTTTAAACCTGTTTTTTCTAAGTAATATTCAGTTTGTTCGGTAATGTATTTAGGCTCTCCCTTTAATTGCTTAAGGGGAAAATAAATATTTTCTTTCACTGTAAGCCAAGGGAATAATTGTGCTTGTTGGAATACAACAGCTCGATCAATGCCTGGTGCTGAAATAGGTTGACCATCTACATAAATGTTACCAGAGCTAGGTTTTTCAAAACCTGCAAGTAAGTTCAAAATAGTTGATTTACCGCAGCCAGATGGACCAAGTAAACAAACGAACTGACCCTCAGAAATTTCTAAGTTAATGTCTTTTAGAACCGTATTTTCAGATTTGTTTTGCTTGAATGTTTTTTGAACATTATTTAGCTGAATAAATGTTTGAGTCATTATACTTTTCCTGTCCAAGGTGCCCATTTTTGCTGTGCTTTTACAATGAGCCAATCTAAAATAAAGCCAATTGTTCCAAGTAAAATAATACCGACAATCACAACATCAGTACGTAAGTATGAGCCCGCGTTAATGATCATCCATCCTAAACCTGACGTTGCAGCAACCATCTCAGCCGCAATTAATGAGGTCCAACCAATACCAATCGATAAGCGAATCGTGGTGAAAATTTCAGGAAGTGAAGAGGGTAAAATGACACGAAATAAGATTGATGCTTTTCCTAGTCCCATTGTTTGTGCAGCTTGAATTAAACCCTGTGGAACGTTTTGGCTTGCTGCAGTTGCGCCAACAATTACACTAAGTAAAGTAGCAATAAAGATTAGGAAAAATTTTGATGCCTCACCAATCCCCAACCACACAACAACTAATGGGATTAAAGCAATTTTAGGAATAGGGCGTAAAAATTGTACGAATGGATCTAAAATGGCATTGAGTACAGGACTACGGCCCATTAACAACCCCAAAGGAACACCAATAATAATGGCAATGAAAAATGCAAAAAATGCACGTGCCGTACTCACTAAAATGTGTTGATAAAATGGAGCATCTCGATAACCGTTTTGAAATAAATCTAAAACTGTATCTACTATTTGTAAGGGGGATGGCAATAAAATGGGTGACACAAGTTTAAAGGTACACACAAGCTGCCAAATAACAACAAAAGTGATTAGTGATAATGCACTAATTACTTTTGCTTTAAACGGGTTCAACTGACTCATTCTATAACCTTATTTAGTTGCTTCGATAAGGTATTTACTGTCGATATTGGGCGCATAACTTTTTGGAACATCAGACTGTTTTAGCTCGCCGATACCGACTAAAAATTTAGCAATATCTTGAGTTGCTTTTGCCAAGCCTGAGTTTTCATCGTTTGATGTTGTACCTAGGTACTTTTCAGATGCTTGATCTTTCAAAGGAATGTAATCAATACCTGCCAATGTAGTTTCAACTTGCTCGTATGGAAGGTTTAAGTATTTAGAAATTTTTTCAGAAGCTAATTTCGGATCTTTTTTATATTCATCAACTTGTTCTTGGTATGCTTTTAAAAACTTAATCACAAGATCGGGGTGTTTTTCTGCAAACTCTTTGCGGACAGCGAAGTTGTTATAAACCAAAATGCCTTGTTCATTTAGTGTCGTTGTACGATAAATCTCTTTGCCACCTTGTTTTTCTAATTGTTGTGTAAATGGGCCCCAAACATAGGCAGCATCAATATCGCCACGAGTCCATGCAGAAACAATTTCAGCAGGTTTAAGTGGTAATAATTTGATTTTTGATTTATCAATTTTATTTAATGTAAGTGCTTGTTCTAATGCATATTGTGCAGTTGAGTTTGCAGGGAAAGCAACTTTTTTACCCACTAAGTCTTGTAGAGTTTTAATTTCAGGTCGAACAATCAAACGCTCTGCACTTGAAATTAGACCCTCTAAGCCAATGACTTCAATGGGTAATCCGCGAGTGATCCCTGCAACAGCAGGACTTGAACCAAAACGGGCGATATCAATTTCATTGGCAGCAAAGTAATTAATCACATCTGCTCCCGATGCAAATTCAACCCACTTAATTTTGGTGCCTAAAGCTTTTTCAAAATCTCCGTCGGCTTTACCTAGGACCCAGACACGGGGACCACCACCCCAAGCAAAACGGACCTCTTGTGGTTGTTCTGCTGTTTGTGACGCTTCAGCTTTGGGTTCATTGTTTTGTGGCGATTTATTTCCACAACCAACTAAAAGTGTAAAACTGAGAATACCGAGGGACAAAGCCAAATTTTTAAAATGAAAACCTGTTGTATTCAACATTTTTCTTTCCAGTGTTTTTGAAATTTCTCCGATCTTAATGAGAATTTTAAATTAATAAAAATATGAAAAAATGGAATAGTTATATATAAAATAGATGTTATCTTTATGAATAAAAAAGAAATATTTATAGTTTTTAAAAGTAAAGATTATACCTTGTAGTCAAATTTTTAAGATGATGTGCTTTTAAAGCATAGGTAGAAATTTGATTATAAAATCATTTATTTAAATAATTGATGATCACATTCTGATTACTTCAAGTAAAAAATATCAAAAATACACATGCTGGTTTTCGTATTGATAAGTACTTTCGGACCAAGCCTATAAGTTTAATTAAAAAGGGTGATTAAAATGAGAATGATCAATTAACAAACAAACTAAAATTTGGTTTGATTAACATTCATTTAACTTATCTAACTAGGTATATGAATTTTAAACCATTATTAGATTAGGAGGTAATGAACATGTGCTTGATCAAAATTGTGGAATATTAAAGCCAATCAGTTACGCACAAAAAATGTATAAGTAATTAGCCTCTCCATTAAAAATATATTATTGAATATATCTTTAGTGATGGCTTTATAAAATGAAGTCAGGTGACTTTAGCTTAAATTCTTCTTTAATGATGATAATTTTAATATAATAGGCAAAATTTTTGTTAGGTTTCATTTGTGACAGCACAAAAAATTCAAAGTATTGCATTGCAGCGATTCGCAAAACAAGGCTTTACTGCAACATCAATGAATGAAATAGCCGAAGACGTTGGCATTAAAAAACCCTCTATTTATGCACATTTCAAAAATAAAGATGATTTATATTTGAGTCTAATTCCGATTATGATTAATCATGAACTGACTTATGCAAAAAATACATTAACTGGTGGAGAAAATTTTCATCAACAACTTTGTGCATATTTCTGCAGCATAGGTGAACGATTTGATGCTTCATATGATGTACAATTTTGGATGAATGCGCTCATTAACCCACCACAGCATATTTATGATCAAGTGATTGATCCGATGCATATATTTATGGATGATTTGGAGAATATCTTTAAAAACGTATTCCCTGAAAATATAGAAAACAAGAAGTTTGATTCAACAACTTTGGCTCGACTGTGCATGTGTTTTGTAGATGCTTTGCAAAGTGAGCTCATTTATGGTGGTAAAGATAAATATAAAAAAAGATTAGATGCGATCTTAAAAGCACTTGAGGTGTTAATCGGTTAAAAGGTGCTAAATATCTAATATTAGATATTTAGCACTATCTATTTTTAAGCATTTTTATGAGCAATTGTATTTAATATAATCATACAAAAAGCACATATAAGTAAAGTTACAGGAAGGACGAGGATATTTTCTGTTGCAAGACTGGCAATAAAACCAATAACTGCTCCGAAACTATATTGAAGTAAGCCAATTAAAGCTGAAGCGATTCCTGCTAAGTGATGTTGTACCTGTTGCATGGTCAGTGCTGTAAGATTACCAAATAAAAGCCCTGTAGAACTAATAACCACAGTCAGTAATAGGGTGTAAGCCCATAAACTTGGTGTATACAGTAACGTTACTAGGCTAAGCATAAGTGTAAAAAACATTAAAATAATAGAGCCTAGCTTTAAAACTTGGTAAGCAGACCATCCTCTATTCAATAACCAAATTGAAAGCTGACCAAAGATGATGAAACACAGTGCATTGAGTGCAAAGAGATAACTATAATGTTCAGGGCTGACTGAGTAATGTTGAATAAAAATATAGGGTGAATTGCTAATGTAGAAGAAGAACCCACCGAGTAGAAAGCCTCCAGCAAGGGTAAAACTGAAATAGCTTTTATTTCTACATAGAAGATAGTAATTTTTGAAAATATTTTTTAGATTTAAGGGTTGTCTATTCGAAAGAGCTAATGTTTCTGGAACAGATATACTACTCCACACCAATAACATAAAAGATAGTAAGGCTAATGTATAAAAAATAATATGCCATGTGCCGTAGTTCAAAAGTTGACTTCCAACCAAAGGGGCAATGATTGGAATGACCATCATGACTTGCATTAACACAGAAAAATGGCGAGCTGCATCTTGCTCATTACAAATATCGCTAATAATTGCTCTAGGTGTGACCAGACCAGACGCAGCACCAATGGCTTGAAGAAAGCGTGCGAACAATAATAGTTCAAGTGAAGTTGCGACTGCTGCGAGCAGAGAACCCAAAATAAAAATAATTAAACCAATTAATAATGGAATTCTTCGACCAAAACGATCAAGAAATGGTCCATATAAGCCTTGGCCAACAGCTAAACCTACTAAAAAAATTGATAATGTTTGTTGAATTTGACTGGTAGATACCTGTAATGAGGTCGCTATCACTGGAAATGCGGGCACATAAATATCAATTGCTAAGGCATCTAAAGCAGTTAATAGTGAGAGTAATATGATAAATGAAGCACTCATTTTGTGAGTCTTTAAGTGACCTTGCATAAAATTTCACCAAATTTGTATATTTAAAACTACCTAACGGTAGGTAGTTTATTTTTGTTTGTTTTTAAAATCAACCAAAATACGATTTTTAATGGAGTTAAAGAGCAGGGTGCCAAAGGTAGCTTTATATGTATAAAAAAAATCCTTACTAAATAATCTTTTAAAATGAACCAACTATCGTCATTAAATTACAACATATAAAATAATAGTCACGCTGAGTGAATGCTGAAAGTATTAGTCAAAGCGCTTGATGTAAAATTACATGCAAGAGGAGTATGTTGTTTTAGAACCGGTTTCAATTTGTAGCCGTTCAGACTTTGATCTGACAATTATCAATATTTGTTTGAATATCAAAAAATGACCATTATTTAATTGACCTTTAGCCCTGATTTCTTCTCTTGATTCTTATCCGGCTGAATTTTGCGCTGAGTAGAGACTATGGCTCGTATGAGGTCTTATATTTATGTTTTGATTGTTTGAATTAATTATTTTTAGAACAAGAATTAACTCGAATAATTACCTAAATTTAGATGTAAAAATAGGGTTAAATAATTGATATTTAACCCTATAATATTTAATTGTAGACTCAGTCTAGTTTTCTTAGATCATTAATTTATTTTCTTAAAAATAAAGTCATTAATCTTATGGCCTGCCTCAATACCACGACGTTCAAACTTGGTTTGTGGACGCCATTCAGGACGAGGATAGCTATTGCCTTTGCCTGCTAAGTTTTCTAAACGAGGGCGATTGTCTAAAACATCGAGCATCCATTCAGCATAGGGTTCCCAGTCTGTTGCAGCATGGAATGTACCACCGATTTCAAGTTTTTCTTCAACCAATGGCATACGATCATGAGAAACAAAACGACGTTTAAAATGACGTTTTTTCTGCCAAGGATCAGGGAAATAAAGTTGAACCGTATTGATACTATTGTCAGGCATTTCTCGTAAAACTTGAATTGCATCTGCATCTAAAACACGGAGGTTTTTAACTTCCGCCATACCTGCTTCATAAACACATTGCGCAATACCAGGTACATGCACTTCGATTCCAACAAAATTACGTTCAGGATTGGCTTTTGCCATCAGAACCAAAGAACGGCCCATACCAAAACCAATTTCTACCGTAAGTGGACGTTCAGGATGTTCAAAGTGTTGACGTAAATCGCCGACAGGGTATTCCAAAATTAAATCACGATGTTGTTCAAGCGCAGTACGTTGTGAAGTATTGAGTGGTGACGATCTACGCATAAATGTCACAATTTCACGGTGTTCTTGCAAATTGTCTAATTCTACAATTTGTGCTTCAATTTGATCGTTTGACATGATTTAGGTAATACTAGAAATCTAAAAGGCGTATTGTAAGTGCTGAGCTTCGCAAGTCAAATTTTTTATAGAATTTCATTCAATTCTAATAAATTTACAATGAAAACTGGATAAAATAAAATCACTATCGAGCGCTGAGTCAGAGAGTATTGCTGTTACTCAAAGAGTCGTTATGTTCATTTAGACTTTGTCTAATTAACTCGATTAATTCGCGCGATGCTTTAGGTAGTGCTTTATCTTTTAACCAAATCAGATAAATCGGAACAGAAAGTTGATTGTAGGTATTTTTAAAATCAATTTGGATTAAACGCCCATCATCAATATGTGACTTAACCAATGAATATGGAAAATTTCCCCATCCTAAGCCGATCTCAACCATATCAATCGCCGTTTGTAGATCATTGGTTCGCCAGTAAGATGCAGCAATTACCGATCTCAAATCTGCAATATCAAGCGCACTACTCGCAACAACAATTTGCCGAACATTAACCAAATCCTCGATATAAATAGGATGAACTGCTTGATTCATCAAGGCATGATTTGCAGATATAGTTGCAACAACAACCTCCATGCTGACCAACTGCAAATGTTCTTGCATTTTGATATGTTGCCCTGAACCCGCTAAACAAATTGTGATTTGTTCTGAATACAGTAAATGCAAAATATCATCTTGTGGCGCAGTAATGATTTCGATATTGAGCAACGGGTATTTTGATGCAAGTTTATCAATAGATTGTAAAAGTTTCTGATTGTTTACATCCGATACAACACCTATTTTTAAAGTACTCTCCAAACCTAAGGACAGTTCATAAGCATGCTTACTCAATTGTTTTAATTGTTCTGAGATGATTCTTGCTTGTGGGGCTAAGGCAAGTGCTGAAGCTGTTGGAATCACTTTGCGGGGTGTTCTTTCAAACAGCTGTAAGCCTAATTCTGCTTCGATATTTGCGATACCCATACTGACGGCTGATGGTACTCGATTTAAGGCACGAGCCGCAGCAGAAAAAGAGCCTGTATCCAGTACTTTTACAAATAATTCTATATTTTCGCTGGTGAAATTCATAATTGGTATCAGTCAAACTGAAAGCTATTGTCTTTATCTATTATTATAACTGAAATTAAAATAGCTTTTTTGAAAATCTGTTTGGGTAAGTTTATGCAAGGTCTTAAACGTAGAGTAATTTATGTAAGTACCTATGAAATCATTGGATTAGGTATTTCTTCTTTAGGGCTGGCACTACTTTCGGGTACACAATTAACCCATACGGGGCCTTTGGCTTTCCTGATTACCACGATTGCTGTGAGCTGGAACTTTATTTATAACTTAATTTTTGAAGCATGGGAAAGACGCCAAACTTTACGTCAACGTACAGTAAAACGCCGTATAGCTCATGCGATTGGGTTTCAATTAACCTTGGTGGTTTTTCTTATTCCATTGATTGCATGGTGGATGAATATTAGTTTTCTAGAGGCATTTTTATTAGATGCGGCTTTAATTGTTATCATTCCAATTTATACCTTTATTTTTAATTGGTCTTTTGATCGATTATTTGGTGTCCCACTTTCCGCTCAAGCTTAAAAATGTAGTTGTTTCTGCTTAAGTTATTTGCCCATTCAATTGAATGGGCAATAATTCAGGTTTTTTCTAGCACAATAATTTCTATTTAACGCTTTAAATTTATACGACAGCTCATGTCGCAACAATAAAGAAATCGCCGTTGTTGACCGCTCATAATTTATATAATCACTAAAGTTCATTCGGAAAATTAGGTGTGAGTGATGACAGAGCGTATTAGAGAAAAGCTGCAAATTTTAGCAGATGCTGCGAAGTATGATGTGTCATGTTCATCCAGTGGCAGTAACCGTAAAAACAAAGACAGTGGGCTAGGCAATACGGGGGCTGGAATTTGCCATAGTTATACCGAAGATGGTCGATGTGTGTCGCTGCTTAAAATCTTATTTTCCAATGTGTGTATTTTTGATTGCTCATATTGTGTTTCTCGCCGTTCTAATGATGTCAAACGAGCTGCTTTTACGGTACAAGAAGTTGTTGATTTAACCATTAATTTTTATAGAAGAAATTATATCGAAGGGCTGTTTCTCAGTTCAGGAATTTTTAAGTCAGCAGACTATACCATGGAGCGCATGCTACAAGTCGTTAAAAAGCTACGATTAGAAGAAAACTTTAATGGCTATATTCATCTTAAAACGATTCCAGGTGCTTCACAGGAGATTATCCATGAGGCAGGGCTTTATGTAGATCGGATGAGTATCAATTTAGAAATGCCTACCGCGGAAGGCCTTAAAAAGTTTGCTCCTGAAAAAACCCATGATGAAGTGCAAAAAGATTTGGGTATTATTCGAGATCGTTTGATTCAATTTAAAGATGAAAGAAAAATTATAAAAACTGTGCCGAAGTTTGTTCCAGCAGGACAAACAACTCAAATGGTGGTGGGCGCACATAATGAAACGGATCAGGATATTATCTTAATGGCTGATCATCACTACAAAGAATTTAAACTCAAACGGGTATATTTTTCGGGCTATATTCCGATTAATGATGAAGAAAAAGCATTGCCTTCAGTGGGTTCAGCACCGCCATTATTGCGTGAAAATAGATTGTATCAATCTGATTGGTTAATGCGATTTTATGGTTTTGAAGCGACTGAAATTGTCAATGCAAAGCATCCAAATTTAGACTTAGATATCGACCCCAAACTGAGCTGGGCGCTACGTCATCCTGAACAATTTCCTATCGATATCAATCAAGCTGAATATCGAATGATCTTAAGAGTCCCTGGAATTGGGGTACGTTCAGCTAAAAAGATTGTTCAAGCACGTCGCTTTGGTAAAATTCATATTGATCAAATCAAAAAATTGGGGATTGCTTATAATAGGGCAATGCATTTTATTCGTTGTGCAGATACTCCACCATTTTTAAAAGATCAATTACCCAGTCAAATTCGCCAGAAAATATTACAGACAGGGCATTCAAAATATACTCAACAACTTTCACCCCAGTTGGACTTGTTATTCTAAATGGCGAAATATATTTTTGATGGGACCATGACAGGGATTTTGTGCTGTGTATTTCGTGCATTTCAATTTAAAGAGTTCGATGTCATTGTCTCAAGTGAAAACAACACCCAAGCCGCTTTATTTGATGAAACGATTTTTGTTGAATCCAATGACGCTCAAGCCAATAGAGTTTGGCAAGGCCTAAAGTTAAAAGTTTCAGCAAGTGGTTTGCGTAATTTTTACTATACTTTTTTATCTGAACAGGAAGATGCTTTTCAACATCTGTTTAATTTTAGTGTTTATGCATTCTTCGCTCAAAAAGCGATTGATCGAGATTATGGTCATCCAGATGTTTTGGCACTGTCAAAATGGGCCAAACAAGTGGGAAGAGAAAAACATCGTATGGAAGCTTTTGTTCGCTTTAAAAAATGTAAAGATGAATTATTTTTAAGCTTGGTTAAGCCAGATTTCAATGTTTTGCCTTTGATCGAAAAGCATTTTAAAGCACGCTATCAAGACCAGCGCTGGCTTATTTATGATGAAAAACGAAATTTTGGTATCTATTATGATTTAAGACAGGTTCATCAAGTCAATATGAATGTCTTAGAAATTGATCAAAATATTCATCAAGGCTCTAGTCAGGATTTTAGTGTTGAATTAGATCATCAAGAGGTTCTATATGATCAGCTTTGGAAAGATTATTTTAACAGTGTAAATATTTCAGCGCGAAAAAACATTAAACTGCATATTCAATATGTACCAAAGCGATATTGGCGCTATATGAATGAGAAAACGATTTAAATATTTTTAAATCAATAATATGGGTTTGGTTTTGATGTGTAGCTGATTTTCTCTATTACATTCATGAATGAGTTTGGAAATTTGTCAATTCTTAGGTATTAAACTTGATTCTCTAATTATTCTATATTTCTAAGACTCGTGTTTTTTCAATTGAGTTTTTTTGGGAATCAAAAACCTTATAAATGCTAGTTTATAAGGTTTTAATGCATCTATCTGAAATAATATAAATCAGATATTTCGGGATTGATCATTTATTCACTTTGACTTAATCATCTAGCACTTTAGACTGTCGTTCATTATCTGCTTTCCCAATCTGCCAGTAAGAACAGGCATAACAATCTTCTTTGCCCCAATCACTTTGCTTTCTTAAGATATTACGACATGCGCGTACAGCTTGTAGTTCAGCGGTAATATGTGCAAAACGGCTTGCTGGTAGATTAATGAATTCAGGATGGCGTAACAACTCGTCAGCCAATAAGCTTTGTTGAAGCGGGTTCGGATTGAACAGCCATATTTGCTCTAAATCACCTTGCGTCTGCAGTTCGATTTGATCTTTTACAGTTGCCACTTCTGCAATGACATATACTTTGGCATCAGCTGTTAATTTTTCTAAGATCGCTTGAGTGACTGCAAGTCCCGTCCCATCGGTGATAATGAGATAATGATTTAGTCCTGTAGGGATTGAATTTTTAGCGGCAGTAGACATGGTTACGCCAATTTGATCTCCAGGTTGAGCAAGATCTGCCCAGTGACAAGCCACCGTATCTGTACCATGCATTGCAAACTCGATGGTTAGGGTTTTGTTGACTAAATCAATATCTCGATGGGTATAAGTCCGAATTTCTGGCATCATCTCAGGATTACTGACAATCCATTTACGTTGATTAAAATCAAAATCAGGAATTTCTATTGTGGTTTGATCATGCCTTGGAATAAAAATTTTATTGTTATCACCAATACTGGTGTGTTTGAATTTCTCTACATCTGCACAGTCAAAAATAATACGGATATAGTTTGGACCTAGATATATTTTCTCTTTCACTTGAATAAAAGTGCGATGTGCATTCAGCGCCATGATTTATTCCATATAAATAACAATAATTCTCATTATCGTATCGGCTTTTACATGAAAATGCCACTATTACCGTGAGAGTTGATGATAAAACTGCAAAGATGCTCAATATCCTGCATCAATAAATCATAAACAATTTAATCTATCCATTGGTATTATGCAGTATGAGGAGGAATAGCATAGGTTACAGAATCATATTTAGGTTTCTTTTTATACTCAGAAATAACCCCACCTAAAGATTCCGCGATATGGCGACTGGCATAATTTTCGACAGCTACAGGATAAATAAAATTTTTAAAACTCAAATTGACTGAAGCCCAATGAACCATGCTTGTTACCGCATCTTTACCAAATCCTGACTTATGTCGATCTTCTCGAATCCAAATGCCTAATTCAGGTGTTTCCGTTTGTATTTGATGCAGTCCTGCAAGGCCAAGAAACTCATGATTGGCAATGTTTCTGACGACGAAAATTAACTCATTCCCATCTTTAATATTCTCTAGCCATTTATGCCAGATCTCATCAAACTCTTGACGGCTTTGCGGAGGATCCCAAGCCATATATCGAGTCAAGGTGGGAGTAATATGCTGAAATACCTCATCAGCATCTAAAGATGTAAATGGTTTTAAAACAACTTGAGAAAAATGGATCTCTATATTATTCCAGTTCAAAAAAACCTCGAAAATTCAGAATTACAGTTAATTTATCGCATAGATGACAAAAGTTACATGGTTAAAATTAGGATAGTTTAAGCTAAAAACCAATCCTAAATTGAAGTCATCAATAGGGATGTCGATTCTAATTTTCTAATTCTATTCTGAATATCGAGTTTCAATTTAATCCCTGAACTCATAGCAATCAGAATTTTTATTGATCTACTTTAATCAATAACCCGCGGAGTAAAAGGTTTAGTGCTGTTCTTCCAGACTTGAGTCTTTGATTATGGTCTTCACCATCAGCTATCCAAAACGCGGTTTCAGCTAAACTGCCATAAATTAAGCAGGCGAGTGCTTGCGGATCAGCTTGCTCAATGATTCCTTGCTGGATAAGTTGTGCTATCTGTCTTTGCATAGAATCAATACAGTGCTGTTGCGAATCTATAGATGCACTACCCAATACCGCCCGTGCATCACGCAGTACGATGCGTTGATATTCTGATTCTATTGCCATGTCCAGATAAGTATGACAACGCTGACTAAATCCTGACCAAATATCTTTAGCTTGTTCGGAGATCATATCTAAACGTTGATCCATTTCATGATCGATTTGTGCGACGACTGCAGCCAGTAATCCTTTTTTATCACCAAAATGGTGATACAACGCACCACGAGTGAAACCTGCTTGTGCGGTGAGATCATCCATTGAGGTATCGGCATAACCGCGTTCACTAAAGACTTTTCGAGCCATTGCGATCAGTGCAGCACGGGTTTCTTCCATTTCAATACGTGTACGACGAACCATCAATTTCTCCTTACATACATTTCGTATGATTATTTACATACATTGCGTATGAATGTATGCTTTATTCATACGCAATGTATGTATTTTTACTGAATCCTTATATGTTTGCAAGAGATTGTATTCAGGAGAGTCTGATGATTGGTCCATATAGAGAACTATTTTTTGTCGCGGGGACCCAAGGTTTTGCTTTGGCTGGGCTATTGGCTCGGATTGCCTTACCGATGACCGGCATTGGTATCATTGTTATGTTGTCTCAAATGAGGGGGAGTTATGCGCTGGCAGGAGGAGTATCTGCGGTATTCGTATTGACATACGCATTAGTGTCGCCCCAAGTATCAAAGTTAGTTGATCAATATGGACAAAGCCGCATACTGCCTATCGTAACAACGATCAGCAGTATTGGTTTACTAGTATTGGTATTTGCTTCATGGTGGCGGGCAGCTGATTGGACGTTGTTTGTGGGTGCATTATTGGCGGGTTTTATGCCCAGTATATCTGCCATGGTAAGGGCGCGTTGGACGGCAATATATGCTGGACAAGCTCAATTACAAACCGCTTACTCACTAGAAACAGTACTTGATGAAGTCACCTTTATTATTGGCCCGCCATTGTCTGTTGGCTTATCGGTAGCAGTGTTACCACAAGCAAGTTTACTGGTTGCAACATTGTTGTTGATTATCGGTGTATTTTTACTGGTGTTACAACGAGGTACAGAACTCCAAATCGACATACAAGATTTAACTCATAAGCGTTCCAGCTCAATCATAATGCTTGTTCAGATACGCTTGCTGACATTGTTAATGGTTGGAATGGGGATCATTGTAGGCACGATTGATATCGTTAGTGTCGCCTTTGCTGAACATCTTGGTCAGCCTGCAGCTGCTAGTTTGGTGCTTTCTGCATATGCGTTAAGTTCATGTTTAGCTGGCTTATTATTTGGTGCAGTTAAATTGAAAATGTCTTTACAGCATCTTTTATTACTCGGAGGCGTGGCAACTGCAGCGAGTACATTACCCTTATTATGGGTGAATAGTATTACGATGTTGGCAAGTAGTGTTTTACTGGCAGGAGTATTTTTTGCACCGACGATGATCGTCGCAATGGCACTGGTTGAGCGCATTGTGCCAAAACATCGCCTGACGGAAGGTATGACATGGTTACTGGCTGGGTTAAATGTTGGTGTGGCACTAGGAGCAGCAATCTCTGGACAAATGGTTGATGGCTATGGGCTAAGATCGGGTTTTCTCGTTGCATTATGCGCAGGGGGTATGGTGTTGGTGATTGTATTATGGGGACATTACCGTATGGCTAATGACAGCATAGCCATATCAAATGATCCGTCATGATGATCAGCACGATTCTTTTTGCTGTGCTTCCTGGAGTGGTCTTCGATTGAGGGCTTTAGTTTAAGTGAATAACTGTGATTCATAAAAAAACCATTTCAGCGACTCAATGCGGAAATGGTTTTTATGAAATATGTGTGCTTAAGATAGCGTTAAAGGATTTTATCTAAAGCGTATTGTGTTGCTAATAGTGCGTTGGTTATGTAGTACATTGGTTTTGCTACAGAATAAAACTCTAATTTTCCCCACTATGTGTTAATTGCGTTTTAACTGCTCAATTCATTTTTTGCCCAGTTCGGATCATCTAACATTTGATGTACACGTTTCTTATCAACATCATTTTCCCATACACCAATCACTAAAGTTGCGACACAATTACCAATCAAGTTGCTTACTGCTCTTAAAATACCAATCAGCCAATCCACTGAAAGGATCAATACCAAGCCAATCGCCGGGATAACAGGAAAGCTGGATAAAGTCGCAGCGAGTACAACGATCGCTGATGCAGGAATGCCATGTGCTCCTTTTGAGGTAAATAAGGTGATTAAAAGAATCATGATGAGGTCTGAAATTGTTAGGTGAACACCTGTCGCTTGCGCGATAAATACAACAGCAAGGGTGAGATAAATTGAAAAGCCATCTAAGTTAAAAGAGTAACCCGATGGAATGACTAGGCTTACAGTGGAGTCTTTTATCCCTAATTTTTTTAGTTTATACATCACTTGCGGTAATACTGAATCAGAAGATGATGTTCCACATACAATGGTGATTTCCTCTCTAAAATAGCGAATGAGCTTAAAAATATTGAAACCTAAGAGTTTTAATACCAGACCAAGTATGACGATCACAAAAAAAATCACAGTTGCATAATAAATTAAGACCAAATAGCCCAAATTTAGTAAGGTTTCTATTCCAAATTTTGCCACGGTAAAAGAAATTGCACCAAAAACGCCGATAGGAGCCAGTTTGATGATGATGGACATGATTTTAAAAATAACTTGAGATATTTTGTCAATAAAAGAGGCGACAGGTTCACTGACATCTTTAGACAGCATAGATAATGCAACGCCAAATAAAATTGAAAAGACAACCACTTGCAGAATATCATTCCCTGTAAATGCGCCCACAGCGGTTTGAGGAATCATATTTAAAAAGAAATCAGATACGCCTGTAACTGCATGGATATTTTCATTGTACTTGGTCATTTGGGACGCATCTAAAGTTGAAATATCCACGTGCATACCATGCCCAGGTTTAAATATGTAGGCTGCGGCTAATCCTAAAATTAAAGCGATAGTGGTCATTATTTCAAAATAAATCAGCGTTTTTATTCCCACTTTCCCAGCTTTTTTTAAGTCTCCTGCACCATAGATTCCTAACACAATGACACAGAATATAAGCGGTGCAATCAGCATTTTGACAAGTTTGACAAAGCCATTACCAAACACTTGAAAATTGATCGCAATATGAGGCAAAAAGTAACCGAATAAACAACCAATCACCAATGCAATCATCACTTGTAAAAATAAAGAGCGTTTAATAAGCTTCATTGAGGAGATTCATAACTAAAAGGTCACTTGAAAAAGCAATAGTTATGCCATTTTTTGAATGAATAATTTTTGGTCTTTTCTGTAGTTTTTGTTATGGCGGTATTTGATGTTTAATACATAGGCTGCTTAATAGTGGTGTTTAATTATTTATAGATCAAAAAAATAAAAGGATATATAACAAGCCTTAAAACAATATCCTAAAACATTTAACAATAAGAAGCTAAAATTTGTACATCTACAATCGTATTTTTTGTTAGCTTGAAATATACCGTATTGTTGGAGTAAGAAAATGACTAAAAAAGTACTATTCATCACTTCCAATTCTGGCGTTGAGCATGATGAGCTTAAAAAACCTTTGGACTTTTTGACGAGCAAGGGCATAGAAAGCATACACGCTGCGATTGAATTAAACGATGTACGAACCGTTGTTCATGATGATGAAAAATCGGTGTCATATAGTCCGCATGCGATTTTGGAAAAAGTAGATCCAAGTGATTATGATTTGCTGGTTATTCCAGGGGGAACGGTCAATGCCGATCAATTGAGAATTGATGAGAATGCTAAGAAAATCATTCAATCCTTTACAGACCATAAGAAACCGATTGCTGCCATATGTCATGGACCATGGGCTTTAATCAATGCAGAAAGAATTAAAGATAAAAATTTGACTTCATATAAAAGTATTCGTATAGATTTAGAGAATGCAGGTGCAAACTGGATAGATGAAGAAGTTCATCGTTGTAATACGGGGGGATGGGTACTCATTACATCGCGTAATCCAGATGATATTCCTGCCTTTAATGAGGCGATATTAAAAGAGTTGGAATAAGTGAATAGAGCAGGCTAGGCAAAGTTTAAACTTTTGAGATAGCCCTTTAATCGAGGGTTATTTCATATAATCTTTGAATATGTTGGGTTTTAATTCCCCATACGGAACCAGATATTCTACGTTGATGATTTTCAAAACTTTGTCGATTCTCAAAAACTTCATGTACATCCCAAATTAAGGGATTTTGGCTTTGTTTGACCTCAAAAGAAACACAACCTTGTTCTTGTCTGGTTAACTTGATATGTTCTGGAAGACACTTGATTACGATATTTAATTCTTGTTCAGACACACAGATTAACTGACCACTTAGCTTAACCATAGCATTCTCATTGATAAAATATAGCTGTTGTTTTATGTAGGCGTAGGACGAGTCTTATATATTATTATTTATTGCGTAAAAATTTAATACCCATTTTTTATTGGATTGCTCACATATTACTTATAGAGAAGTGATACTTAAAATATAAGGTTAATATTTAGAGCGTAAATCGTCATATTTCTCAACATAAGAAAATAAAAATTTGTAGGAAAAGTCATAAAAAACGTAAAAGATCGCCACGATAAAATAAAGTTAAATCATAAAAAAACTTGAGCTTTTGAAAGAGCATAAAGGTGATGCTGACTCACTCTAAAAAGCAGTTGACCGCTACAGACTTCAATCTATTCAGATGAACAAGTGGATGAAGTTGCCTAAGTAGAGCACCAATTTTATAAACCATCCTATATTGCACTCATAAATAGCAAGCTTGCATTTTGACTAAAAAAAATTGATCTAAATTATTGCATATCAGTCTCACATATATAAAAAGAATATAAAAAACAGATTGTTAGTTTTTGGCATGGATCCTGCAAATGTAATTCAAACTTGTATACAAGATGGGATTCAAAAAATGTACTTAGAAAAAATGAGTGGCTGGACGATTAGTGATTGGCAACGGGCTTATCAAACTGGTGAAATTAATATCGAAAAATTGTGTGACTTAGTGAGTGAGTTTGATCCGCAGGATAATGCATGGATTTCAATTGCGACTGTCGAACAAATCAAACAACAGATTGAAGATCTTCAAATCGATTCTCATGACTTAGAGAATATTTATCAGCAATTTCCGTTATATGGAATTCCATTCGCAGTTAAAGACAATATTGATGTAAAAGGATTTGTATCTACAGCGGCATGTAAGATCATCTCTCATCCTGCTGAACAAGATGCCGCACTTGTCCAGTTATTGAAAAATGCTGGTGCGGTTGTCGTCGGTAAAACAAATTTGGACCAATTTGCAACTGGATTAGTTGGCACTCGATCTCCTTATGGCGCAGTTAAAAACAGCTTTAATCCAAATTATGTAAGTGGTGGATCAAGTTCTGGTTCAGCGAGCGTAGTGGCTCGTGGTCTGGTGCCTTTTTCATTGGGAACTGATACTGCAGGGTCTGGCCGTGTTCCAGCTGGTTTTAACAATATTGTGGGATTAAAACCAACCAAAGGGCGTTTTTCAAATCATGGTCTATTGCCTGCCTGTAAGACTGTTGATTGTATTTCGATTTTTGCTTTAACAGTTGTAGATGCTGAATATGTTGCCAATCTATTAGAAAAATATGATGCGCGAGATAGTTACTCGCGGAAAAATCCAAAAACAGCGCCAGCACGCTTTACCTCAAAACTCAATTTTGCAATACCCGACACTTTAAATTTTTTTGATGATCAACAATCGGAACAAGCGTTTAACCAAGCACTAAAATTACTTGAGTCTTTTCAGGCTTCTATTACAGAGATTGATTTTACGGCTTTTGAAAAACTCGCAGTACAACTTTATCAAGGACCTTGGGTGGCTGAACGAACTGCTGCTTTAGAAGATTTTATCGAACAAAATCCTGAAGCATTTGATCAAACAGTTTTAGAAATAGTTAAACAGGGTTATCAATACACAGCGATTGATGCTTACAACGCAGAGTATCTAAAACAAGATTTGGCACGTGAAATTCAGGAAAAATTGGCTCAATTTGATGCTTTGATCGTACCAACATCCCCCACAATTTACACAATCGAAGAAATGAAAATTGAACCCATTAAGTTTAACTCTCATTTTGGTACATATACTAATTTCACCAATTTGGCTGATTTAAGTGCACTGGCTTTACCCGCAGGGTTTCGAGAAGACGGCTTACCTTTTGGAATTACTTTAATTGCACCTGCTTGGCATGATGCTGCATTAACTCATTTTGGAAAACTCTGGCAGCGATATCTCGATTTAAAGTTAGGGGCAACACAAGCAAAATTGAAATCTACTCAACTGGATTTAACCCGATCTGATCATCATATCCGTGTGGCTGTTGTTGGGGCTCATTTAACAGGTATGCCACTGAATTTTCAATTGACCAACAGAGATGCTGTACATATTGAAACGACCAAAACTGCCAGTAAATATTCTCTATATGCATTGAATGGGACAGTGCCGCCTAAACCGGGCCTTGCACGTAATGAAGCTGAGGGGAAAGCCATTATTGTAGAACTTTGGGATATTCCAACTGCTCGTTTTGGGGAGTTTGTTGCAGAAATCCCGACACCACTGGGTATGGGAAATGTGGAACTTGAAGATGGGCGCTGGGTAAAAGGCTTTATCTGTGAACCTTATGGTTTGGAAGATGCAGAGAATATCAGTCATTTGGGAGGATGGCGGGCATATATCCAACAGCGAAATAATCCAGTACCAGCTGTATCGAATTAAGGGGGGAAAGCATCATGTTTCATACTGTATTAATTGCAAACCGTGGTGAAATTGCTGTAAGAGCCATTCGAACCTTAAAGAAATTAGGCATCAAAAGTATAGCTGTCTATTCAGACACAGATCGTTATGCTCAGCATGTATTAGATGCAGACCTCGCAGTTGCTTTACAGGGGATTAAGCCAGCAGATACGTATTTGAATATTGAAAAGTTAATCCGAATTGCAAAAGACACAGGCGCACAAGCGATTTTCCCGGGTTATGGTTTTCTTTCTGAAAGTGCTGAGTTCTCTCAAGCATGTGAGGAAAACGATATTGCATTTATGGGGCCTACAGCCGAGCAAATTTTAGAATTCGGACTAAAACATCGTGCACGTGAACTGGCGGCCATAGCCAATGTGCCAATGACACCCGGAACAGGTTTATTAAATAGTTTAGATGAAGCACTCGAAGCTGCGGAAACAATTGGTTATCCGATCATGCTGAAAAGTACCGCAGGTGGTGGCGGTATTGGTTTAACCCGCTGTGACTCAAAAGATGCCTTAATGGAAGCTTATGAAAGTGTGAAACGCTTAGGTGAGCAATTTTTTAAGGATGCTGGCGTCTTTTTAGAACGCTTTATAGATAAGGCTCGTCATGTAGAGGTACAGATATTTGGTGATGGTCAAGGTCAAGTGGTTGCTTTGGGAGAACGGGATTGTTCACTACAACGTCGTAACCAAAAAATTGTTGAAGAAACACCTGCAGCAAATTTACCTGACGCAACACGAAAAAAACTACATCAAGCTGCAATTGAGCTCGGAAAATCGGTTCAATATCGTAGCGCTGGAACCGTTGAGTTTATTTATGATGCAGCACGAGATGAGTTTTATTTCTTAGAGGTCAATACTCGACTACAAGTTGAACACCCTGTAACAGAAATGGTAACAGGGCTGGATTTAATCGAATGTATGCTAAAAGTCGCATCAGGGGATCGGTTGGATTGGGATGACTTAGCGCATATACAGCCCCAAGGTGCAGCTATAGAAGTTCGGGTCTACGCAGAAGACCCAGTTAAGAATTTTCAGCCGAGTCCAGGTGTTTTAACTGATGTTTATTTCCCTGAAGGAATTCGGGTTGATACATGGGTATCTACAGGCACTGAAATTTCTCAATATTTTGATCCAATGATTGCTAAGATCATCGTTCATGCTGAAAATCGTGAGGCTGCGATACAAAAGTTAAAACAAGCATTAGTTGAAGCACGACTCAACGGTATTAGTACCAATCTTGATTATGCGCGTGAGATTATTTCAGATGTTCGCTTTGAAAGTATGCAAATCTGGACACGGATGTTAGACGATTTTAAATATACACCTCGGGTGATTGAAGTGGTTCAGCCGGGAACATTAAGTTCGATTCAAGATTATCCTGGGCGTATTGGTTATTGGGATATTGGCGTCCCACCATCAGGCCCTATGGATGATTTTGCTTTCCAATTGGCAAATAAAATTGTAGGCAATGATGCTAAAGCTGCGGGTTTTGAATTTACCTTGATGGGGCCTACGTTAAAATTTCATGCTGATACCACCATTGCATTAACAGGTGCGCCATGTTCTGCATATCTTGACGATCAAACTATTCATTTTTGGCAACCGATCACAGTCAAGTCTGGACAGATACTTGAGTTAGGGCAAGTTGAATCCGGTTGTCGAACATATCTTTCAGTACGGGATGGTTTGGATGTCCCAGTATATTTAGGCAGTCGCTCGACTTTTGCATTAGGTAATTTTGGAGGTCATGCTGGTCGTACACTTCGTGCAGGTGATACGATTAAAATGGTGAATCCGACTTTACTTATGAATGAGTTACCTATTGCCATTGCACAACCACAAGCATTGTCTAACCACTTAATTCCAAGCTATAGCACCGAATGGAAAATCGGAGTGCTATATGGCCCACATGGCGCACCAGATTTTTTTAAACAAGAATATATTGAAGAATTCTTTGCTTCAGAATGGACGGTTCATTTTAACTCAAACCGTTTAGGAATTCGTTTAAGTGGGCCAACGCCTAGTTGGGCACGAGAAAATGGTGGAGAAGCTGGATTACATCCTTCCAATGTACACGATTGTGAATATGCCATTGGCGCAATCAACTTTACAGGTGATTTCCCTGTTATTTTAGCTAAAGATGGACCAAGTCTTGGTGGGTTTGTTTGCCCAGTAACGATTGCTAAAGCAGAATTATGGAAAATCGGACAACTTAAAGCAGATGATAAAATCTCTTTTTATCCATTAAGCGTAGAACAAGCGAATCAATTAGAACAACAGCAGCTAGATTTGATTGAAAACTTTTCAACTGCTGTTCCAGATGTAGCCCCTATTTCTAAAGCGGAAATGGGTACGACGATTTTGGCACAGAGAGAGGCTATGCAGCTTTCTCCAAAAACAGTTTATCGTCAAGCCGGAGATAGTTATATCTTACTTGAGTATGGTGACAATATTCTGGATCTTTCCCTTAGGTTACGTGTCCACAAATTGATAGAGCTGATACGTGCTCACAATATCGCAGGTATTTTAGAATTATCACCTGGTGTTCGTTCCTTGCAAATTAAATATGATGGTTTGATCATCCCGCAAAAAACGCTAATCGCTGAACTGCTCTATTTAGAAGAACAAATGGGAGATCTAAGCCAAATAAAAATACCATCACGTATCGTTTATTTACCCATGGCATTTGAAGATAGTGCCACCCTGAGTGCAGTTGAACGATATCAGGAAAGTGTTTGCGCCAAAGCACCATGGCTTCCAAATAATGTGGATTTTATTCAGCGAATTAATGGTTTGAAACACCGTGATGAAGTTAAACAAATCTTATTTAATGCAAATTATCTTGTGCTTGGATTAGGAGATGTTTATCTGACAGCACCTTGCGCAGTACCGATAGACCCGCGTCATCGTTTATTAAGCTCTAAATATAATCCAGCACGTACATTTACCGCAGAAGGGACTGTGGGAATTGGTGGTATGTACATGTGTATTTATGGAATGGATTCACCAGGTGGATACCAATTAATTGGTCGCACATTACCGATCTGGAATAAATTTAAAAAGAATAAACAATTTGGCGATAAACAATGGTTCCTGCAATTTTTTGACCAAATCAAATTTTTTGAGGTTACTGAAGCTGAATTAGATCAGTGGCGTTTAGATTTTGCCAATGGTCAAGCTCAAATTCAAATTGAAGAAACTGAATTTGATTATGCGCAATACTGTAAATTTTTAGAGGATGAAGCTGACAGCATCGAGGTCTTTAAAGAAAAACAACAGTTTGCTTTTAAAACTGAAGTTGAACGATGGAAAGAAGATTTTATCCATCCAGAAGAAACCCAAAAGGATTACATTGAACAGCAAGATTTTAGTCACTTTGTCGCTTTAAATGCATCAATGACAGGCAATATATGGAAAATATTGGTTGAACATGGTCAAGTGGTGAAGAAAGGTGAAACTGTAGCGATCATCGAGGCTATGAAAATGGAATTACCTGTATATGCATCTGAAGACGGTATTGTAAAAGCTGTGACTTGTCGCGCTGGTCAGACAGTACATAGTGGTGAGCCATTGGTCTATATGGAATAGGATATGACTGAAATAAAGAATTCTTTAAAAAGCTCAGACAATTTGTCTGAGCTGGTTTATCGAAGAATCAAGAATGATATTTTTGATTTTAAACTTATGCCGAGTGAGCGTTTTACTGAGTCAGAAATTGCTAAAACTTATCAAGTGAGTCGTACCCCTATACGTCAAGCTTTATATCGTTTACAGCAGGAAGGTTATGTAGAGGTTAGTTTTCGAAGTGGTTGGCAGGTGAGACCACTGAACTTTAGATATTATGAAGAACTGTATGATCTTCGCATCATTTTAGAAAAAGCAGCCATCGAAATACTTTGCGCTCATATTGGGGAGCCATCAATTGAGTTGGCAGTATTAAAAGATTTATGGTGTATCGAACCTGAGCAATACCTAAAAGATATTAAGGCGCTTTCTCAACAAGATGAAGATTTCCATTGTTCTCTTGTTCGTGCAGCAGGTAATCAGGAAATGGCACGAATACATCGAGAACTGAGTGAAAAAATTAGAATTATTCGTCGCTTAGATTTCTCCAAACAATATCGTATAGAGGCAACTTATGCTGAGCATCAGACTATTTTAGGTTTTATTTTTAGAAAAGAACGGCATTCTGCGCTAAATGCGACTACAGAGCATATCAAACAGAGCCGTGATGAGGTAAAGAAAATTACATTGCAAATGCTAGATTCTAGTCAATTTATTTAAGCTAAAATTTTGATTAATTGACTTATACTTCAATGCTTTTAAGGGAAGGATGATGAATATTTGTTGTAAATTGAGAGAAATGTATAAATGCTGAAAAATGAGGGGGCGCAAGTTCCACACTTCGATTAAAAGAAAAAAGCTAATTGACGATAAAGCAGATGTAAAATAGTTAATCAAGAATAGCAAACAACAAAAAACCACTTAGGATTAATGCACCTAAGTGGTTGTCTTATTTGGTGGGCCCGCCCAGACTTGAACTGGGGACCAACGGATTATGAGCGGAGACAGATTTTCATGGTTTTATAATATAAAACAATAGCTTGTAGCTTATGAAAATAGTAAAAGCGAATAAAATCAAAGAGACCACAGATAAATTTGGAAGTTTAAGAAAATTAAGGCTTTTGACTTTTCTAAGACAAAAATGACCCAAATATCAGTTTTTCTAGGTATAAGAATAATAAGCTATTTTTTGTGCAAAAAACTCACGAAAACCGCAAAAAGACCGCGGTCTACAACTGGACAGCAAAGATAGACCGCAGAAATATAAAGATTTTTCTATAGACCGCAAAGGCCATGCTTATTATAAGTAAAACACTAGACCTCAATAATAAAGATATTTAACTTATAAATTTTGAAAGTTCAAATTTGAATAAATCATCTTGTTCAAGCATAAATCTTTTAAATTCCTCATTTGCTATAATAGCACCATTTTTGTTTAAGGCTAAGTTTTTAAGTTGATTATTTTTTTCTAAAGCAAAAACAATATTACTACTTAAACCCAATCTGATATAATCATTACTTTCTTTATTAACTGTACCATAGATAAAGAGGTTATATTCATCCTCATTCAATAAATTAATATCAAATAGTACATTGGCAAACTTATAAAGTTTAAATGATAAAAAGTCTGACTCCATTTTTATTTTAACTAATGCGATATTAACCATTTCTTTTTCATTTTTTTCAGAAAGATCTATATAATTTTTAAAATAACTATCATCAGATATCGAAAACTCTCCATAGGATGAGCCAACATAAAAATTTTTACCAGCAAACTCTTCTCTAATTGAGTAAAAATATCTAAGCATATTCTTAATATTTTCACTCATATTTAGTTTTTGCCTATTTTCATTAAAAACTCTATAGAATTTTTTTGCTTCAACTTTAGCTAGGCGTAATAAATTTTTTTCATTAATTTCATCTTCAAGGTCTTCAATAAAAAATAGTGATATTTTGTCTAAAACATCTTTCTCGTTCCACTCATGGTTATTCTTATAAATTTTAAATTTCAACTCTAATATATTATAGGATTTTTCAAAATTCTTATATATAGAATCTATATTAGATTCAATTAGAGAGCACTTTAATTTAAATTCTTCATTATGATCATTTTTGATTAGAAAATCTTCTCTAAATTTGATCATATTTTCTGATTCAACTTCCAATTCAACCAATTTATCAGTAGTCATTTCTGTTTTATTTTTATCATTTTTATTAAAACTATAATTCAATAAAACAGGGTTAGCCACAACGTCAGTAAAAACACCTGTTTTTATTTTTGAAATTGTACTCCTTAACTTTGAATTTTTACTAGTGAAATTATCTGCATAGACAAAGTGAACATCAGGGTTTAATTTATTCAGGTTGTTATTATCCAAGTCAAAAACTTCATTTAATCTGTTGACGCGACCAATTAGGTTTATAAGTTTTTTTGTGTCTAACATGTAAGTATTTAAAATATATAAATTATCAATTGGAAGGTTTACACCTTCTAAAATAACTGAATTAGAAACCAAATATTTAATTTCAAATATTGATTTGAATTTATATTCAAGGTACTCTTTAACTATATCTGGTAACTTTCCATGTAAATATATTAATCCTTTTTTCACATAATCCACACAGTAGAAATCCTTGTGAATATTATCCGATAAGCTTTTGCTAATTAAATCTAAATTATCAGAGGTTTTATAGATTTTTTTTGAACAAATTTCTTCAGCAAGTAATTCAACACTTTTAGGTTTTCTAAGATAAAAAAAGTTTTTATTTTTTTCTTTGGAAAAAATATAATCCAAATAATTATGATATCGTTTAATATTATAATACTTATCCAGATATTTATTGTAGATGTAATGATTTTGATCTTGATCATAAAGATGTATTGATACTTCTTTAATATTAAAATCAATCCTCCGCTCAAAAACCTTTTGATCACCACTGTGCTTTATATTTTCAATATTAGCAATTAATGGTGACAAATATAGGACATTGCTTAATTTATTTCTAATTTCATTTAGTCGTATTAATCGTAATAGTAAAATACTTCTTATATCCTTATCCATTAGGTTGTGTGCTTCATCTATGACAAGAAGATCGAAACTTAATCCTTTATTTTTACTTAGTAGTCGTAAAGCTCGCTCTTGTGTGAATATAGAAATAAACTCATTTTCACCCATATACATTTCATCATGAAATATTATTTTTCTTTCATTAAAAAGTTTTTTTATTGTATTAAATGTTTGCATTAATAAAGATTTTGTTGGAACAATAATAGCAATCTTCGTATATTCTTTTCTTTTTAGAAATTCTTGAATAAGTTTACTTTTTCCAAAAGAGGTTGGTGCAATATATGCTTTTTCTATATATTTAGAATCTAATAAATCAACTCTATTTGTCTTTTGCTTAAATGTCTCAATGATTTCATCAAATTTATATTTATCTACTTTTGCATCAGAAATGACTTGAGATAAGTTATTTGATGCATTAAGATTTTTATCGAAAATAAACCTAGAAATAGGGTACCAGCCCATGTTTATTGATATATCATATAAAGGAGTATAATAATCATTAACTAAAGCTACTTTTAAAAGAATAAAATACGCAAATGTAAGGCAATTTTTTTCTATTTTATCATTTTCATATTTTTTTAGAAAAAGAATTGCACAACTCAATATAAAAGTTAACTCACTTTCACTAAGTTTTTCATTTAAAAATAATTTCTCGATATTCGTGGAAAATCTTTCATTTTCTTTTAACAATGATAAATTAATCATTAATTTCCTCCGATTCTAAAAAGTTAATAAAACTCTGTAGTTTTAATTTTGTAAGTACAATTAAATCAATTTTATTTGCATTAAAATCATTCAAGTCATCTATAGAATCCATGAAATTAATAATAAAATCCTCATTCCAATTATCATTCAAAAATATTGTTGAACAAGGAATTATGTTGTAATCTTCAATATTACCATATGATTCATCATCATATAAATTAGCAAGAGTTCTGATTTGCTTTTTTAAAGAATCTTTTGCTTTAATATCACCATGACTTGCATGATTATATGCATTTCTCCAAGGATTATTATTCCCCTTACTACTGGTACCGTCAAAGTATTTTTTCAAGTCACTATAAGCTTCTTTTAACTTATTTATATGTGATATCCCACTTGTTTTTTCATTTCCAGATTTACTTTCAACTATATATATTTTATCATCTTTTGTATAAACACCATCAAACCCTTTTTTTATTGAGGTTTCTTCCAAATTAAAAAAAAGAAACTCTTGTTTATATTCACAATCATTTAAATACAAATGTATGAAAAATTCTGCCACTGCTCCCATTTTTGTATTTTCATGTTTGCTTAGTATAAATTTAAGTAATCTCTTTTTTACTCTTACAACCCCTTCGGAGTCTTCCCCTTCGCAAATTTTAACTAAATACTTATCGATTAATTTTATTAGTTTTGCATCGTATGTACTAACTTTTAAAATATGCAAATCTTTACTTACATCTAATGCTTGCGAAAACACTTCCATGCTACACCATAAAATTTAAAAACCATATTTATTAAAATTCAAATTTTGAGTAATTTTTTAAAGGCTCATTTAACTTTAACTAAAATAATAGATTTATACTACTTTTAAATTTTAATGTTTACTATTATACCTTTATCTCAAATTGTAACCTAATATTATTCCAAAATTAACAAAACTCCCCCTTAACATCTCCACACAATACGATGGAACGGAACACACTTCCAAAAATTTCCCTCACTAGAAAAAACTCCCCCCACAAAAATTCTGCTACATCGTGCAGAAATAAGTTACTTTCAGATAGAGCCTCCTATGAAAGCGTAAGAGCTGAAAGTAACTTATTTGTGGACATTGGCCTATGCGAATGTTGGAATCAAGTTAAGAAGCTGATTAGGCCAACTTAACCAAATATTTAATCTAATTCCTCTACGGTTCCTTTTCGTAACATATTCGTCGCACCTGTATAAGCATCATAGGTTTTACCATCCATAATAAATGGCTCTTTAGGAACAAGATGTTTACCTTGCCAATCTTTTAGATGCAGATATTCAAAACCACCTTGAGCAATTCCTTGAAACTCAAGATAACGTCGCTCAGGTTTATTCTTATTCCGATCTTTAACATCAAAATATGTCGCAAGATAGTTAAGTGCTTTGCTTTCTTCAATTTCAAATGAATCAGAGCTAGAATTATAGGTCATCCCCTTAATAAGATAAGCTTTAATAATGGATTTCATTGGAAGGTTTGTCTGTTTCTGCACTGCCTTTAAAGTACTACACAGTAATTTACTTGCTTGTGGCCCTTTCAGTTTGTACTGATTGGTTAAGTATTTTTCGGGATTAAGCTTGTAAAACTTATGAGTTAGATTCCGCACAAACTCATTATCTTTATATGCATTAGCCACTTTAGAAATTGTATTGAAAATTCTCAGGGTTAGAATCTGATGAATATCATGGACATTGCCAATGTGTTGAGCTAAGTAGACAATTTCATTCAAAATTTGGGCAACTTTGTCAGGGTAAGGAGCAGGATTGCTTCCACGATAAGCTAAGTTATTAATGTATTCCTCATCTTGCTGTTTATGCTCAATAAACTTAGTGGATAACTGCTTTAAGGATTCAGGTTTTTTTAACCCTATTTGAAAGTTTTCCAAAAAAATTTTGAGCGCAGGGTTAATACTTTCAGCATAAGCCTTGTCAGCATTAACTTTTCGCTCATCAAAAAAATGAGTGATATAGCTAGGTGTAGCTGTTGTATCTTCGCAGAATTGAATTTTACAGTTCGGCAAGAATTGCTTAATACGCCACGCCATATATTCATAGCTACTATAAAAGTAGCTTGTGTCAATTAAATACAAGGCTGAAACAAGACTGGCCGTATTCTGAATTGATTTCCCTTGATATACAGCAAAAAGTTTACAATCAAACCAATCTTTGAAACTTTCATTCATTCGATTGACTTTATCATAAATGCTTGGTTTATCATTATCTTGAAAATCAAACTTATAGTCCTCGGCTAAACTTGCTAATGCATGAGCAATATCATTGACACGAGTAATAAAGTCATTCAAGCGTTTTTGGTGCTTACGGTGTAGTTTTTCAGGGTCTTGTTCAGATCTAGTCAAACCTGTGTGCAATAAGATGTGGCAGGGTACATTTGCAATGCGCAATCGACCAATAAATTGTACCAATTCTTCAACATGAGCCTGTTTACCCAAAACAAATACTGAATCAATTTCAATTTCAGGATTATTCAGATTGACAGCTTCATCCATGATTGAGGTTGTAAATACGATATCTACACCAGTTGGAATTTTTTGTGTTTCAAAAATATCTTTAACATCTGCTAAACCCTTGGTTTTACTATGTACCACAATACAGTTAAGTTTATAGCGTTGCTCAAAGTATTGCTTAAAACTTTCGCATTTATCCCTAGAATTCACACGTACAATAACTGTTTTACCGCATTTTCCTTTTGATGAATCCGATGATTTGATAAGTTCTCTAACTTTTTGCTCAATAATTGCGATAGCTGTGTATTGGTCCCCATTTGGTAAAGAGGTAACACGGATATCACGTACAGGAGGATTTTTATGTTTCACAAAAATTTCTTGATCAATCTCTATTTTAAGCTGATCAAATAGCTCTGCCGTTTTGGTTGCAGTTAAGAATAGACTCGTAGGAATCGAACGTTTTTGTAGATGCCAAATTATAGGCGTTAAAGCATCATCCCTAAATGAACCAGCAGAATATAATTTATGGGTTTCATCAATGACGAGTAGAGCTTCTTTCTTTTGTGAATTGCTCATTAATTGAAAGATTTTGTCGAATTTATCATATGTCGCAACAATAACACCTTTCCTCAAATTCATCCTCAAATTCATCCTCAAATTCATCCTCAAATTCATCCTCAAATTCATCCTCAAATTCATCCTCAAATTCATCCTCAAATTCATCCTCAAATTCGTCCTCAAATTCGTCCTCAAATTCGTCCTCAAATTCGTCCTCAAATTCATCCTCAATATGGTTATGGGGCACACAATTAGACTCGCACTCAACCAGATATTGATTTTGTAATTCAATGACTTTAGCTTGTGTAGGTACTAGAATGAGTACCAGTTTGAATTGAGCTTTTAAGTCCTCCATAGTGAACGTAGTCTTTCCTGCACCAGTGGGTGCAACTAGAAATGTTGATTTATTTGGCTCAATTTCCAAATATAAATCAGTTAAATATTGATTTTTGCAAAGCTGTAATTGGGATTTAAGCATGAGAACTCCTTAGAGCATATCGATTTACGATATGCTCTGATAGTTATAAAAATTAAGATTTAGAGATTTGGACGAGCGCTATTTATACGTTCAGCGAGCATTTCAGAAGCATTACGCAACGTATCTTGACGTAAATGTGCGTAACGCTGAGTCGTAGTGGGTGAAGCATGGCCTAACAAATGTTGAACCACATAAATGTCACAGCCATTATTAACCGCCATACTGGCAAAGTTATGGCGTAGGTCGTGGATTCGAAAGTTTTCGATCTGAGCAGCTTCTAAAATTTTCTGAAAAGATTTGCGTATATCATTAAAAGGCAGTCCTGTTTTTGGATTAGCAAACACATACAAATACTTTCGTGACATTCTGCGAATAACTTGCTGAGCTTCGCTATTGAGCTGAATGATGCGCGGTTTACCTGATTTATTCTCATTGAGTTTCCAAAGATGGTTGTTCTCATCTAAATCACTCCATTTGAGGTTCAATACTTCGCCTTTGCGAGCACCAGTCAATAACAGCATTTCCACAATACCGACAATGATTTGATTATCGATGTCATGAGCGTGATGATTGGCTAGAATATGCATTAAACGTTTTAGCTCATCATCACTGAGATATCGCTCAATCTGATTTAGTTCAACCAATTTCTTGACACGGCTCATTGGCGATTGCTCGATAATCTCTCGTTCAAAAGCCACATTAAACATACTGCTTAATAGTGCTCGTGTTCGATTGACTGTTGCGTTGGCACGATCTTCGGTTTTGATTTCAAGCATCAAATCACTGAGCATTGCTGCTGTAATCTGATTTAATTGGATATTCCCTAGAGTGGGTTCAATATGATTCTTGAATCTTGAAACATCATCCTTCCAAGACTTTTTATTTAACTTCGCCATAGGCATGTAGACCTTATAAAAGAAATCTGCAAGCTTAGGGATATTTTCAATACGTGCTTTCTCCTCAAGAGGATTAATGCCTTTACTCAGCATAAGTTGGTAGCTATCTACAATACTAATTGCTTGCTGTAAGGACACTTCAGGATATTTACCTAATGTCGTGCTGATCTTTTTTCCCTTAAAGACAGCTCTGAACATAAAAGTCTTACTTACATTAGAAATAACAACTTTTAGTCCTTTCACATGGGGAACCGAGATTTCGACTTTGGATTTATCCTCTGGTAGCGTAAGTTGTTCGATATTGAATAACTGTGACATCCCAAAACTCGCTGATGACTTAAGTGAAAATGGTGTGTTCATGAGCTCTCCTCATAAAAAATAGGCGCACTTATTCCTGATCGTGAGACCATGTTTCAGAGAATCAGGAAATAAATACGTTTAGATAGTTAAGCTAGGCCGATGAAATTACGACTTAGAAGAAAGGTCTTGAGCTGTCATCTAGCTGCTCAAAAGTAGTTGGTGTATTCAGTCTAAGAGCATTTTCAGGGGCGATGCTTTCATCAATAAACTTGTAGACCAACTTAGAAATAAGGTTATCTGCTTCATCAAACAAATAAAGACCAAACCCAAATACAGAATCGACATGCATGTAAGGCATAAGAGTAAAATAAACAATCTTAGAAGGCTTTTGGTCACATAACACTGATGTGAAATCATCTAAAGAATGCGGAAGCGTACTAAGATCAGTATCTTGTCCATCTAACCAAATTTTTTTAAGACTGTTACCGCCAATGATTAAATGAGTATCAGCATTTTTAGCGTATTCTGAAATGGCCATTTCGACTCCAATCAGAGTACCTTCTGCATATTTCATTTGTCTATGGTCTTGAACGTCGACAGAGTAAACAGCTGAAGGTTTAACGCCAGAAATAGACTTCAGTTTCTCGTTTCGACCTTGATCAAATTGATTTCGGACATTTTTATTTCCAATATCAATTCGTTTAATGCTTTTTTGCATCTGTTCCTTACAGATTTGGTTTTCCATTACTTTGTCTTGTAAATCATCAAAGTTGGGTTTATTCGTAAGTTTTGACATTAAGATATCATCCATTCAGTTAAGTGAGTTAGGTGTTGCTGTTGGCAACGAAAAAGATAATCTCATATTGCTTTTGATTGGTAAAATCAGGGTAAAAGTTATTTATTTAATTGTATTTTATGGATATATTTTATCAAAATAATCACTGGTACTTTCTTTTGCGCAAGCATTCTCCTATGCGGACTGGATAAAATTGGTGGATCTGTCATACTTTTAAAAATCAAATGAATGACTATTTTTTAATCAATTGAAATGGCGCATATACCTCCTGAGATATTTATCGAATTAGTAAGTAACCCTGAAATGAATGCAAACCAAATTGCATATAAATTTAATACGCCTAAAAGTTCAGCTTATCGTTACATTAAAATCTTTAAAACTATTGATCTTACAGAAGAATTCTATGTAAGACATGCGACTAACTTTCATAAAAAAGGAGTGGAAGATGAGACGTTTGATCAGTTTTTATTTAGCATTTTAAGAAGAGGTGGCTTTAAAAGCACCAAAGAGCTGTATGAAAAATCACAATTAGAGTTTAAATGCTCAAGATGTACATTTAATAAGCTATTTTTGAGCTTCAGGGAAAGAAACAAAATCAAGCTCAAAAAGCTAACTTTAAGAATTTGCAGAAGTAAGCATAAAAAGGATAGAGGCTTTTATACTCAAAAGCGTGTACGCAAAATTCCTGACTATGAAGAATGAAACCCAAGGACTAGTAGAACGTCCGACAGGTTATTTGTACAAAGCATCATTGGTTGTCTCACAGAAAACGATACAAAATCACCCCAAGGCCAGAACGGTCTTGGGGTCTATTTTACGGTTAGGTCAGTAATCACTTGGCATCAACAATGTCGTAAAAGAACGATCAGCTTCCGTGATGATCCAAATTTTATCTTCAGCTATCGAATAGCTAGAGAATATCCGAGTGTCATTAATTAATGCTTCCTCATTTGATTCTTTGTCTTCATCTTCTAAATCGCCCCAATCACCAGTCTGATGACGATAAAGTAATTGGAGTAAATCAGTTTGATTTTTCTCTGCAAAAGCCAAAGCATTGGGTGTAGACACAACTTGACCCAAAGCGAATAGTCGTTGCCTTGTCATAAATAAGTCTCACATAAAAATTAATAGAAAAATGTGCGGACGGTGGTCTGTGAAGAGGTTTAGATTTGATTGATTTTATGGCGCTCTAAAATCTCAGTCGGTACATAGATCAAAATGCCTTCATTGTCGTTCAGCATGATATACACCTCATACCAATCATGCTTTTTCTCAACAAATTCAACTTCACCTAATGACAGCTTTTCAGATAAGCTGAAACTGAGCTGAGGAAAAGATTCAGTTAAATCATTGTCATCTTCACAAATAAAAAACCACCCATGCAGGGTGGCTTGATAAGGTTCATCATACTGATGTTCAAGTGTCTGTATGTGCAGTGAAATACTTGCTCGAATTGACTCATCTGATACTTGCTGTAAGTCAGATTGGCTCTTGATGTACTGCATTTTCATCCCCCACATTGGCTAAGGCATCAGAGTCATCAATCTGAGTTGATTGTTGATTCTTTGGTTTAGGACCGCGTTTCCCACTTGCAGGTTTAATATCATGAGAAGATTCAGAGGGTGATGAACTTTGTTGCACAACATCATCAAATGAAATTGGCCAAAGTTCATATTCATCATTTACTTCAAGTAATCGTGCAGTTTGTGGATGCAGTCGGATTACACCTTGATCAACTAAGGCAGCTCCTAGAAAACTTGCATTGTTGACTGACTTACCTACGAATAGTTCTTTCAATGCAACAGCATGGAATGGCTTTGCTGATTGATAAAGCTTCTGTAAGGATAAAATGATCTGATCAACTTTGATCAATTCTGTACTGAATCCCCCTGATGATTCATTCTCGCTTAGGGCAATACCAAAGCTTTGATCGTCATTATCTTGCCAGAGTTGATATTTAAGCTGACCTTTAGCTCTGTCCGATAACTTATTACAACTCCATGTTTTAATGAGAGTCTGATTCATTTTGTCAAAAATTCTTGGTTGCATAATAGCTTCCTTTAAGCATAAAAAAATCCCGATGTACTGCAAGAGCACATCGGGACCTAAATTTAAGATTGTGGGTTAGAACATTGCTTCACATGCAGCGATATGTTTCGCTACTGATTTGATGCTTTGTTGATTAGGGGTAAATGTTGTGACCTTTTTATTGTTTAGGTACACATCAATTTTTTTGGCTTTAGAAATTCCTTGTGAAAGTTCATACCAAGCATTTGCACCATTGCGCCACTTAGTAGAAGCAGATGCAGCTACTTTGCTTTTTCCATCCAATAAGAAAGTTAAAGGATATTTGGAATCAGAGTTTGCATAGCTATTCTTCGGTGTTTGGAAGCGTACAGAATGATCAAACATATCTCCTGCACCCTCGTTGCAAGTCACCCAAAGCGTATTGTCCTTGACATCTTGAATTGAATATTCAGAGAAGCCTTGAGCATAGTCAGATTGCCATACATTCGGTGCTGCATAAGTGAATCCAGTAACAGCCAATAATGCTACAAACAGTATTTTTTTCATAAATAATCCTATTCTTTAGAAGAGCTTTTACTTCTTCACGCATGGTTGAATGCTTTGAATGTACTGACCATCATTGGTATCTTTGAAAAATCCGTTTTTAGAATGAATCTGTAGACATTGACCCTTTTTAAATGGTTTCATTTGCTTTGCTACTTTGTCTGATAGCATATAAGCATTCAAAATAACTTCACCTTTGGTTGTTTGGATAATTATTGCTTCACCACTAAAAACGATGTTCTTTTTAAGGGTGACTTGTTCAGTCTTTGCTAATGCAGCATTAGAAATAACAAGACCAGTTAAAAGGCAAAATAAAAGTTTGAAATTTTTCATAAATGATCTCACGATTTAATTAATTCACTTGACGATAAATACAGTCGTTCCAAGGCGGTGTATTTTCACGATATTTTGCGCAAGCCATAACCGCACGTTCTAAACCGCCCAGTGTTTGTCCATAGGCGTCAATATCAGAGATGGATACGTCACCTTGTTTCTTGGTCTGTTGAGTTGCATACTTACGTTGAGCTTCCGCTTGTTCTGCTTGACGTTGTTGCTGTTTCAATTGTTGTGCTTTGAGCTCTTGTTGCTTTAACAATAAATATTCCTCTTTACTATTAAAGTCAGAAAAGCCAACAACCTCACCATTTCCGTTATATTGCAATGCTCGCCATACGGTGACTCCCTTTTCTGTGACTGGAATAATCCCATCTGGAGATTTCAATATACGCTCAGCCATGGCTTGCTGTTGCTGCGTTTGATAAGACACAACTAGATCATTGGCTGAGTTTGCTACACGTTGTACATCAGGATTACCTGAAAAGGTCGCTACCGCTGTCAAGGCGGAGTTAAGTAAATTAGAAAACCCCATATATTTTTCCTTTAAATATGCTTATAAAGTAATAACTTAATATCAATCCACAGTCCAAATCAAAGCATTGTACCTGATTTGGGTACACTCCACATTGTATCGATAATGAGCGCATGACAGCAAGTATCAATACGAAAGAAATGCAGGCTTTGACGAACTGGTTAAAGCAAGCACGACAGGACCAAAACTTTTCTATGCGCGCATTAGCAGAACGCATGGATAAACCACACTCGTTTGTTCAGAAAGTTGAACAAGGCGAACGCCGTTTAGATGTGGTTGAATATGTTTGGTATTGCCGCAAGCTAGGTGTTAATCCACAAGATGGATTGCTTTTGATTGAACAGATGCTCTTAGAGTCTCAAGACTGAGAGTCTAGATTGAGGTTAGATTTGATTGAATCAGTTCAATTCCGTGATTAGGGTTAATGTCTAAAGCTTTACAGTAGAATAAATACTCCACAACATCCAACTGATATTTTCCGCTTTCTACATCCTGAACATAGGTAAATGGTTTATTTAACCGATCTGCCAATTGTTCCAAACTGAGGTTTTTTGCCTGACGTTGCTCAGTCAACCATTGTTGCAAGATAATCATCGATTTCCCCATTCAAATAAACACAAGAGCAACAGCACAAAGCTTTGTTGGTAAGTCTGTCTTTTTATCATTGCAGACACGAATCGCTTTGGCTATAGATTTACATTGGGGATGTGGAAGAGTCCCGATGACTTTAGATACAGATTCAAGTTTTGGATAATGTTTTTTCATGGTCACTCCTATAGTGCTTAAAGACCATGAAAATAATATGTGTGTGAAAATAGCTTAGCTACATATTAGCGTTTCGCTTTTTGAGTTCATTGAGTCCAGAGAAAGTATTTTCCAGTTATTATTTGAGTTATGTTCTGCTAGTTCACCTTAAACCAAAACATGAAAAATACTTAGACATCCAGCTAGAATTTTACATTAGACAAAAGAAGATATATCTTTTAATTGGAAACTACATCATAAATAGTTAGAAAATTATATTTATCTTCAAACGCACAAGTATTGATTGTAAAATCATCTACTATTACTTACCTATAAGAGATTTTAACCAAGTGTCTCAAAATTATATTTCAAAATTCCAAGCGGAAAACTTTAGACAGTTTTCAAAAATTTCTATGAAATTCAATGATAAATTCAATTTCATAACAGGGCCTAACGGTTGTGGTAAGAGCAGCATTTTAGTTGGGATACATCATTGCTTAGATTATAGTTGGCAATCTTCAAGATTAAATCAAGATAGTTCATTTTATATTAAAGTATTTAAAAATGATCGATTTTATTATCTAGGCTTAGGAAAAAATACTTTTCAGAATACAAATAGCTATCGGAGAATAAGTTTATATACTTATAATTTGCCCTCAGTTGAAGGAGAAACAAGTTACACAGCATACACTCCAAGTAACATTACACCTGAAAATAAAATTTTCCCACTATTCATTGGCACTAAAAGAAGTATTGATTATATAGAAGTCGATGGAATTAAAAGAGAAGAAACTAATGTTGAGTCTTTAAGGCAACAGTATTCTAGCAGAGGAATCGAATCCAATATTTCAGATGTAAAACAATGGCTTATAAATAGATACTTTATCATCGGAAAAGATTGGGCTTGGGAAGAAAAAGAAAATTGGAATTTACTTTTAGAGAACTTACCAAAAATCGCACCATTTGGTAGTAATTTTAAATTTGTGAAAATTGAGAGAGATTTAGAGCCAATATTTACCCTATATAATCAAGAGTGTTATTTAGAGGAATTATCTGCTGGTTTTCAAGCAATATTTTCAATTATTGGAAATATTATTGAATGGATTGAAAAAACAAATGTTGAAGGTGCTAAAAATATTCAGCATGCTTATGGTACTGTCATAATTGATGAATTGGACTTACATTTGCATCCTGAATGGCAGTTTAACATACGTGATGGTTTAGTAGCTCTATTCCCTAACCTTCAGTTTATCGTTACAACTCATTCTCCTCATTTATTGGCTTCAGCAAAAGCAGGTGAAGTTATTATCATGGATCGAAAAACTGGAGTAACGGAATATTTCTTTGGACCAAGTGCTAAAACATATTCTGGTTGGAGTACTGACCAAATTTTAGAAGATGTAATGGGGGTTAAAAGTCTTGTAAATAAAGACTATGAACGATTAATTGCAGATGCGTTAGAAGCTTATAATAAAAAAGATAAACAAGAGCTTAGAGGTTTAATGGAATCTCTTGCAACTATTACTCATTCTGATGACACAATTTTACAAGTTTTAAAAATGAAGATGGCATCGTTGGAGTTGAACCAATGATAAAGCTTTCCCGAATTGAAAAAGTGCCGCAAATATTAGTTGATAATCAAAAAAAATGGACTGATAACTTACTAGCCCTTGTTACTGAACATGGGAGTTATAAAGATATTCCAAAACCTACTAAAGACGCAGCGTTGGTACATTACCGTCATCAAGATATAAAAGATATTTTATTTAGTACTACTTCAAATAAATGTGCATTCTGTGAATCTTTTCCCGCAGATAGTGGCAATATTGAGGTCGAACATTTTAATCCAAAGTCGTTATATCCTCACCAAGCGTTTGAGTGGACTAATTTTTTACCAAGTTGTAGAAAATGTAATGGTGCTAAAGATGATCATGACACGTTGAGTGAGCCAATCATAAATCCTTATGATGACAACCCTGAGGATTATTTAGAAATTGATGATATTGAATTAAAAGGTAAAAATGAGAAGGGAAATAAAACTATTGAAGTATGTGGTTTAAGCGGAATGCGAATCTGGCGACCTTTTGCAGATTTGCTGGTTCAATTTAAGACATACGAATCAAATGTTAAAACAGCAATACAGGACTACAATGAAGCTAAGACTCAACCCAACAAAAAAAGAAAAATTCAGTTACTACAAAACTCAATTGATATTATGAATGATCTTAGACGTCCAAATTCTCAGTACTCGTTTTTTTGCAACCAAATGATAAGTAAAAGCGAAATCTTTGCTCAAGCTGAGTCCCTATTGAAAGAACATGATGCTTCTCAAGTTTAGCTTATGTGGGAGTACCACAAAAAGATATTATATATAATTTTCAGGACTTCTGATTAAACCGCTTACACAGGGTTTAATCAGAAGTTCTATCCTAGTTCTGATATCAGTAAAACTAGCAATCATCTAAATGCTAAAATTTTTATTCAATCAGTTTCTACACAAGATAAATACCTTTATAGAAAACTCCCCATACATCAATTAGAAATCGCCTATGCATATAGGGGAAAAAGGTCAAACAGCCGAAAGTCAAAATCCCCCCAAGCCTAATCGTTTTCCACTCGCTTTACGCCTCGATGGTATTCATCGTAGAAGATTCATCTTCATCGTATATCGAGTGGAAAGCCGAAGTGCTAGAAAACGTTGAATGGGGGAGGAACTTGATTAAAAGTGGGAAATAGACCATCGGACTATTGAACGGATGGACCACAAAATAGACCGTAAAATCCGATGGTCTAAGAATAGCAGGCATTAAAAAACCTCATAACTCAAAGAGTTACGAGGTTAAATTTGGTGGGCCCACCCAGACTTGAACTGGGGACCAACGGATTATGAGTCCGCTGCTCTAACCAACTGAGCTACAGGCCCTTCATCAAGTGAATTGATTAATTATCAACTACTTGGAACGTGTGCAATACTATCTAAGATTTTAGAGTTTATCAAGTTTTTTTACAAGTAGACTGTAGAGAATAGCTTGATATAGTATTTAGCATTGCGACAGCTAGAGATTCTATATATGTCAACACCAAGAGTAAAGCTGACAAAAGACATTTATTGATCAATTGGAGCTTAGATCTGCGATTTATCGAGACAATAAGTTGATTGGCTTTGTTGTACGTGTAAATAACAGCGATAAAACTTATATCGCTGAAAAGAAAGTTCTCAGTCGATCTATTTGCTCAACTTCGGATTATATGGAAATATCGATCTAGACTAAGCGTATGAATTGGTAGAGAGAAAATTGCTGCAAATGGCATAAGGGATAAATCCCAACCCAGAGAAAAAGCAAAAATATCAGAGCAGCAACAACAATTAAATATCGAGAAGAAGAAGTCTACAGTAGCTAGAGCAAACGAAGTTTTTATGGATTACCTCAATTTAGAGTCTTTTCAAGCAAGATCAATCATAGACTATACAATCAAAAATAGATCGTTTAAAAAGAGGGCGGTATTTGGAAGTGTGATTAGCATCTTAATTTAAGATTTTTTATTTTAAATAGGATTTTAATTAAATTCACTATTAGAAAAGCAAGGAAACACCTTGCTTTTCTTAATCTGCTTTAAACATTTTTAAAACGCTAAGCTTATAAAAATAGCTGCAAATTACTCTAACTTAGCCTTGCCAACTCGCAAGCATATAGATCACAATCGCAAGCAAAAATAGACCCACTATGAGTAAAATATATTTTGGGATTCTACGCTTTTCTTGTGCTTTTTCTGATCTTTCTTGAGCTGTTGATGGGTTGTTATCAGGTTGCATATTAACCTCTAAGATTTATCAAGTGATTAATTTATATGGTGGACTAATCTCATCAATACTGTGTGAATAAATGTTGTTAAAAAGTGATCAATGTAGATTAAGTGAAATTTTAAGTATTAAATGAAATGATACTTTAAAATAAGGGTTAGTTATTTTAAAAATAAAAACATAGTGTTAATTGGTATTCTATATTGAGTTAAAATAAATAAGCATGACTCAAATTCACAAGAACTTACAACACTAAACAGCGAATAAAATAATCCATGTTATAAAGATAATCCTTATATTTATCGTTATATGGAGACGTGATTATGCCTATAGGAGATAAATCTGCATATACAGCAAAGCAGAAAAGACAAGCCCAACATATTTATGAAAGTGAGAAAAAACAAGGCCGTTCGGATGAAGATGCACAACGTATTGCTTGGGCGACCGTAAATAAGCAGGATGGAGGTGGGAAAAAATTACGCCACTCTTAGCTGATTCAATCCACCTCGGTGGATTTTTTATTTGTTAAATAAACTGCTAACTTTGAAAAATTAAATAATAGAGTTATAAAGATGATTTTTAAAGTTTGCCTATAGGATTATCTGTGCTCGTTATTTAAAACATTACGCCGTTATTCATTACCCATATTACTACTCATAAATTCTAGAATAGAAAATATATCAACATGCAAACCGAGCGAATATCAAAGTGTAATTTATTAGACAGATTTTAAAAAGCAAGTTCTTAGATCAGCATGCCAATCAAAATACAATGATTGATGAAGGATCTAAATCAGAAATAAGGTTGCTCAATATCAATACAAAGCCATCAATACAAAACCAATAGTGATCACTTGAAAATTAGATCCTATCTCCTATAATAAGCTATCAAATGATAATGATATGTATTCTTGATTATGTTTAAAGGTAAAAGCTTCGATAATTTTTTAAAATTTAGCTTCTTTATGTTTATGGTTTTAACCTTTTGTGCGCTCGGCATGGCGATCTATGAGAAATTCATAGGTCAAGCAGATAAAATTGTTTTAGGTCCAGCCTTAACCTTTATGTTTTTTGCATTTTTTGCAAAATATCAATATGCAATTCAATACTGGGGCAAACGCCTCGATCTTATCAATGAAGGCGAAAGACAACGCCAATTAAGATTGGATGAAGATACGAAAGTCTTAAAAAATAAGATTTAATCAAATATAAAACGCTCAATGAAACTCATCGAGCGTTTTATATGGAATAAGTGTCAATTTACTTCAGAACGTGACACACATAAATTGAATAAAACTCAGTTGTAATAGGCCAAATCTATACTTCTAGCCAAGTGTCTTTAACCTCTTGAGAATCTTTAGTTAAGATCACTTTTTCGCCTTTTATCTCACCAACCCAAGATGTTGGGATGAGATGGTGATGTCCATCTCCATGTTTGGTCAGTTTGATTTGGTCTGCTCCCACAAGGTGATCTACCTCACCAACTTTGGTTCCACAAGACGCAATAACATCGGCATGATTCTTAATACTTTCAACATTGATAGAAGTCATTTGATACTTTCCTATTGAAATGTGATTTGAATATTTACCTTATATGAAATAGGTAGGTGAGTCTTGGTCTGAAATGAAAAGGCTACAAGACATCCAAAATAATTACTTAATGAATTAAATTTTATACATGGTAATTTTTTGAAATTAATTATAAATGAAGCCATTACAGTATTTAAGTAACTGTAATGGCTTCAGGTTTTAACAGATAAACTTAGAAACGATAACCTACACCAAGGTAAGTGATCAGTGGGTCGATCTCAATTTTAGTTTTAGCCTGAATGAGCTTTGCATTGTTGTTGGTGTTTAGGACAGTAATGGTTGCCGTATTGTCTAACTTCGCATAAGAAATAGAGGCTGTAGCAAACCAGTTTTGTTTAAAGTCATAGGTAAAACCAGCAGTAACAATCGGAGCAATGGCATCAGTTGCATCTACTTTAACTTTCATGTTGCCGCTCGATGGCTTTCCTTCTAAAGAAGCACCTGCTTTACCATCATGAATGTTTTGAATCATATGTCCAGCACGTATCAAATCATTTTCAATTCCTGAATTGATTTCAATCTCGTTGAAGTAGGCATACATTAAACCAGCACCTACAAATGGTCTGAACTTATTGACACCCGATTTACCAAAATAGTACTGCGCTTGTATGGCAGGCGTCCAGGCTCTAGCAGATGCAGCAGTATTATAACTATCCAAATCTGTAATCAAAAGATTGTTTTTTAAATACAAATCGCCTACTAAGCCCTGAAGTGGCTGAGATGATGCTGAAAAGGGCGCATAGACAGTACCTTTCCCTTTTAGATCAACTTTTGGTGGAATCCCTGCAATCAATTGAACAGCAACATTGTCGGTGACATTATAAGTAAACATCATACCTAATGTGTCTACATCCTCAACTTCCAAACCAGCATCCGCTGACCAGTGAGCAATCCCATTGATTTCAGCAATTCCTGTTAATTGGTCGATTAAGGTTGGGTCGTCTGCCATGATTACATCCAGCAGGTCATCAAATAAATATCGTCCTTCTTCATTACTTGGCGCATTGAGCAAGCTAATTAGGTTGGGATCCATCGCATCAATACGAGATTGATCGACATTATTTAAAATGGTTTGGCCTGAAATTACACCCACAGCAGCTTTGGTACCATTACCCACAGAGGTATTAATCCTAAAAGGTTGTGCTTTCCCCATTGATGACATATGTAACCAACCTGAAGAAACCGAGAAGCGTTTAAAATCTTCAGCTTGGCTTATTCCCGCTATACAAAAGAGTGAGGTTGTAACGATGGCTTTTTGAAAGATCTTTTTTGTTTTCACTTGAATTCATCCTTTTTAAATACAATCACTGTCTTCTTGACAATGAGATTATTAAAATTACATAAAACAACTAATAAGTAGAGTAAAAACTCTAATTTAAAAATAGCATTAAGACTTAAAAGTTAATTAATAATGATTGAAAAGTAATATAAAAAACATAAAATCATAGAGTTGTTTGGAAATAATGTATTTTTAAGTATATTTTTCATATAAATAAAGTATTACAAAATAGTGACATAGTTTTACTTTTTGATAAATTTACTTTACTTTTGATTATATTAAAAAAATTACAGCATAGATTAGTAAATCTAAATTTAATTATTATTCATAGAATATTTTGGTGAATTATCGATATAAGTTGTATTATTTTTCCAACTATAAAATACAAATTATAAAGAAATTAACTATTATAAAATAGCGAATAAAGCATAAAATGATCAGTTAATGCCTATTGATTTGCATTTATTTAAAATCCAATACATGTGATTATGATTTGAATCGCCAAAATAATAAGACAGATTATTCCAACAGCATAAGAAATACTGCGCCATGGTTGCATTGCACTGAGATAGGTGATTGTATGTGTGATTCTTGCAATCGTAAAAATACAAAAGATCCAGACAATAAAATCACTACTTAGGTTTAATGCAATACAAAGCCCTCCAAACACCCAAAACACGGGAATATTTTCTAAATCATTTGCCCAAGCTTGGCTGGCTCTGGTTACTTGTGGCAGCTCTTCGAGTCGGGCTTGGACACTGACAAAATTAGCATCTTCGGCATTTTTAAACGCTTTATTCTTTATACGATAAAATCCTTGATAACAAGAGATTACAAGCATTTTAAAAAAAAGCAAAACCACACAAAATGCATAGATATGTAGTAGATTATTCATAGATCCCCATTTATTTTATATGCTTTAGATGTATTTAATTAAGTGTATCTATTTAAAGTGATTTTTAAACTTTGTCGAGCGAAATTTTTTAGAAGCAGTTTTAATGCTTGATGGCTCTGATTTAATTTTTGGAGGGGAGGTAAAATAAAAATGAATGATTAGAAACTTAACCACAATTGAAAATTAATCAGGGGGGTCTAACAATCATCTAAGTTTTGAGTCAGTGAGAGCTGTTGCTGAATGTGTTGCGGTATACGATGATCTAGTCAGATTTATGGCTATTGAGCGGGAATAGTATGCAGTGTTACTTTTTTCGTTTTTCTAAATAAATTTCAAATATGCTCCATGTGCAAATCAAAACAAAGACTAAGGCACTTACGCCAAAGAGAGGCATCAACATATTGCAATCCTTTTGCAGGTAAAATTTTGAGCTTATGGCGCAATTAAGACTAAAGTCTAAATGATTTTGACAAGATAAAAATATTGATTTGAGTCTTATTATTGAGATTATGATTTATATGGATGTTTTTTATGAAAAATTTATATTTTTGTTCTAGAGGAAGTTAGATGATATTGGTGAGTTTAACGATTTTCTATTTTAAGCATACATTTCGGTGTAGCAAAACAAGTGTTTAAAATGACAAAAATAAATATACAAATGTAAAAAATAAGCACAATAGAGATTGTCTTTTTAAGCTTTTACTCGGACAATTCGCAAATTATGATTTTATGATGTCAGGTATTTATGAAAAAGATGTTGGGAGAACTTACTTTTAAGCTCTCAGGTTGGTCATATGAAGTTGATCAAAGTGTATTAGAAAAAAAACAAGTCATCATCGGTTTTGAACATACATCCATGATGGATGCTGTGTTGTCATTGGCAATTTTTCAAATTCATGACATTAAAATCCATACTTTAATTAAAAAAGAATTATTTAAAGGTCCTTTAAAACCGATTTTAGAAAAAATTGGTGGTATTCCTGTAGACCGTAAGTCAAACAAAGACATCGTTTCACAAATGGTTGATCTGTTTCAGAGTAATGAAGAATTTAATTTGGTGATTGCGCCAGAAGCGACTCGCGCAGAACGTGGGCAAGCACGTAAACCGATCCGTACTGGTTTTTGGCATATCGCAAAAGCAGCCGGTGTTCCTATTGTTTTGATGTATGCAAACTCCAAAACAAAACAGGGCGGGATCTTTGGAAAAATTTACCCAACAGATCTAGATCAAGACTTAGCAGAAATTAAACGTCTATATAAAGAACATACAGGGCTCGATATTGTGATTCCTGAAGCAAAAAATTCTTAATTTGCATTAAATCTAAAAAATAAGCACTTTCTCATAAAAAAGTGCTTATGGTAGAATTGTCGCAATTTGATATGGCATAAAGCCAATCTACAGGAGCATATTTCGCATGGCGGGTCATTCCAAGTGGGCCAATATTAAGCATCGTAAAGCAAAACAAGATGCAAGTCGTGGTAAAGTCTTTACCAAATATATTCGTGAATTAACCACAGCAGCAAGACTTGGCGGTCCTGATATGGGAAGTAACCCTCGTCTACGTGCTGTTGTCGAAAAAGCACTTTCAGTGAATATGACACGTGACACGATCAACCGTGCTATCCAACGTGGTGCTGGTGGTGAAGATAACGATGACTTAAAAGAAGTCACTTATGAAGGTTATGGTGTGGGTGGTGTTGCGGTTATCGTAGAAACCATGACAGATAACCTTAATCGTACTGTGCCTGATGTACGTCATTGTTTTTCTAAAACCAATGGTAACTTAGGTACTGCGGGTTCAGTGGCATACTTGTTTACCAAACGTGGTGAGATTACTTTTGAAGATGTTTCTTTGGAAGATAAAATCATGGACGTGGCTTTGGAAGCTGGTGCTGAAGATATCGAAGTGAACGAAGATGAAATCTTAGTAATCACTACACCAGAAAGTTTTGGTGATGTACAAGATGCTTTGACTGCTGCTGGTTTAAAATCTGATAATGCAGAAGTGGTTATGAGCCCATCAACAAAAGCATTGATTGCTGATGTGGATCAAGCAAAACTCATTGTGAAAATGATTGATATGTTTGAAGATCTTGATGATGTTCAAAACGTATATACTAACGTTGAATTCACAGATGAAGTATTGGCTGAATTAGACAGTTAAGTCTGATTTGAGTTGATAAAACGCACCTTTGGGTGCGTTTTTTATTGAGAGAATTTATTGCTGATTTAAAACAGCGGAAATAAATTTATTTTTTTCAATCCGATAATCGATCATATCTAAATTTTCACAACGCTTTTTTAGATTATTGTACGTTTGCACTAGTTCAGGCGATTGCCTGAGTTGATCTCTAAACTTAATAAATGACTCAAATTCAGAACCTTTGACAACCAGTTGAAAGGCGACATCATCACCATTGAGCGATTCCAACATACACAGTTGATCCGTTCTCAGTGTTGCTAATTTTTCTTGAAAATTTAAGCCATAAAGTTTTTGAATTGCATCATTAAATTCAGATTGATCCACTGCAATATAAATGTCTAAATCTCCTTTAGAGATTGCATTTGGAATCGAAGAGGCGCCAATGTGCTCAATCTCTGCATTGGTTAAAAGTGCTTTGATTTGAGTTTGATAATACGCAAACCGTGCATGACATAGTGGTTGATATTCTTCGGCTAAATAAAATCTCATAAAAAGATCCATTCAAATACAATATGATATCTTTGATTTTTAAATTCTACTTATTTAAAACATCATAAAACCAATGTTTAAGACCAATGAGAGTAGCTTTGCTTCGTAAACTTTTAAGTCCATTCTATTCATCGTGTGGAAACTAAACGGACTCAATACATAATTTAAATTCGATTGAGTAGGCCAGTACAATTAAACACGCGTTTATATTCTTTAATCACAAAGCTTGAATGTAGTGCAACCACGTGCTCAATTTTACCAATACGTTTGAGTAAAATTTCACTGTAATTCTCCATATCTTTTGCGATAACTTCTACAAGGAAATCAGCAGTTTGCCCAGTCACTAAAAAGGCGTTAATCACTTCAGGGATGTTTTCGAGTTCTTCTAAAAATTTAGCAAAGGTATCAGTATCATGTTTACTTAGGGAAATTTGTAAAATGACATGTAATTTAAAGCCTAATTTTTCAAAATTAATATCACGCTTTAGATTGGTCATGATATCGGTTTCGATCAAGTGTTTGATACGACGATGGACAGAACTTACCGACAGGTTAATACGTTCTGACAATTCATTTAGATTGATGTCTTCATGGGTTAAAATTTCTAAAATTTGTTTGTCGTAACGATCCAATTCCATATTTTTATCCAGCTTGAAAAAATTTTCTGTATTAATGTAGATTGATTTTTATAGTTTTTCAATATTTGAATCATTTTTGAGAATAAATATCATAAAATGCTAGGTTATAGAAAAGGAATGAGTTTAAGTCTAACTGTATTCTGTGTTGAACCATATCATGATGATTTTGCAAATGACCTGTTGAAAACATTGAGCGAATTGCTAAAACTTAAGCCAAAGGATTAAAGATTATTTTTAGTTATTGCTCCTCTATAAAATTTTTACTTTATACTGATTAAAATTGAAAAGTTTATCCACCAATGCTTGAACACGATCTAGAACTTACCGAATCTGAAATGCATCTCTATTCCCGTCAAATTCTGCTGGATGGTTGGGATATTGAGGCACAGGAAAAATTAAAACTCGCCAATGTGCTGATTGTTGGTTGCGGTGGAATAGGGTGTACCACTGCCGAATTGTTGGCGCGTGCAGGTGTTGGAAAAATTAGTCTGATCGATGCTGATACTGTAGAAATCAGTAATTTACAAAGACAAATTGCCTATATTGCGCAAGATGTCGGGTTTTATAAATCGGAGATCTTGGCCAAGAGATTGCAAACAATTAATCCTTTTATCCAAGTAGAAAGCTATACCAGTAAATTGGATGAAAATAATGCGCAGGCATTGATTGCTCAGCAAGATTTAGTCTTAGATGGTTGCGATAATTTTACTACCCGTTATCTGGTGAACCACATCTGTACCCAGCTGCATATCCCGCTGATTAGTGCATCTGCGATTGGTTTCCAAGGTCAGCTTTTTATGATTGAAGGTGACTCAGCTTGTTATGAATGCTTATTTTCCAAAGCGCAACAACATAATGAAAGTCTACGTTGTGCTGATTCAGGTGTATTGGCCACCACACCCAATGTCATGGCAAGTTTACAGGCACATCATGCACTTCTATATTTAGGTTTAGCAAAAACCCCATTGAAACAAAAACTGATGCTTTGGGATGGATTAACAATGAAACAACGAATTTTAGCCTTTGAAAAAGATAGAGATTGTACAAACTGTCAGGCAAGCCATACTGCAAATGCTGATTAATTTGCTACACTTATACAAATTCAATTTAATGTTGACATTATGAAAAATAATATCTTTTTAGATGGTCTGCGTTCAGTTGCCCGAGTTGGGGAAACTGCCGTTATCGCAGCCAAAGCTGGCATTAAATACGCCACTGAAAAACCAAGTAATGCCAAACTGATGCGTGAAACTTTTGAATCATTAGGCTCAACTTATATTAAATTGGGTCAATTTATTGCCAGTACACCATCTTTATTTCCTCGTGAATATGTTGAAGAGTTTCAAGGCTGTTTAGATCAAACGCCTTATTTACCTTTTAGCTATGTTCAAGACGTGTTGGAACAAGAATTTGCTGGACGTAATTTAAGTGAAATCTTTGCATCCATCGATGAAAAGCCTCTTGCTTCAGCGTCCATTGCTCAGGTTCATGCGGCCAAATTGGTGACCGGTGAAGATGTTGTAATTAAAGTGCAAAAACCAGGTGTAGAAACTATTCTTTATACCGATTTAAATGTATTGCATTGGGCAACAAAGGTGTTGGAAAAAGCAATTCCAAAAGTAAAATTCGCTTCATTAGCCGATATTGTTGATGAAATTAAAACACGGATGGTACGTGAAGTTGATTTTATTGAAGAAGCACAAAATTTAGATGATTTTGTGAATTATCTCAATGTGTCGCAAAACACTGCAGCAACAGCACCAAAGGTCTATCATCAATTTTCAACACGTCGTGTACTTACCATGCAACGCTTGTATGGTGTGCCACTGACTGATTTTGATGTGGTGAGAAAGGTTGCGAAAGATCCATCTCAAGTGCTGATTACCGCCATGAATACTTGGTTTGGTAGTTTGATGTTATGCCAGTCTTTCCATGCTGATTTGCATGCAGGTAATCTGATGTTGCTTGAAGATGGCCGTATTGGTTTTATTGATTTTGGTATCGTTGGACAGTTAAAACCTGAAGTTTGGCAAGCATGTATGGCATTTATGGATGCTTTGCAAAAGACTGATTACAAGTTGATGGCTGAAAATATGTTGGGTATGGGCATGACCAGTACTCAAGTCGACACTCAGGTTTTGGCAGAAGATTTAGAACGTTTATTTAGTGGTGTACTGCTTGCGGATCCACAAAAAATTATGACGTCAAACCCATCTGATTTAAATGACATCATGATGGATATGGTGGGTGTGGGCGAGCGTCATGGTATTCGTTTCCCTCGTGACTTTGCCTTATTATTTAAGCAAATGCTCTATTTTGATCGTTTTATGCGTGTCCTTGCGCCATATACCGATATTTATGCTGACCAACGTTTACAGATGGTGCAAAATATTGATCCTGTGTCGCTGTTAAAACATTGATATAGATGTTTCCCCTTTGTGAAAAGCTGGCTGAGTTTGATTGTAAAATCTTACTTGGCCCTTTTTAAAAGGGCATTTTTTATTTAAATTGAGAATTTATAAACGTCATGGATGCAATTATCATTGAAGGGTTGAAAGTTGAGACGGTGATTGGCTGCTTCAATTGGGAACGGCAAATTATCCAACCTTTAATGTTGGATCTCCACATTCAAACCAGTTTAGAACAAGCGTCTAACTCAGATGAATTGGTCGATACGTTGAACTATGCTGAAATTTGTGAAATTTCTGCCAAAGTGATTCAGGATGCTGCGCCAAAATTGATCGAACATGCAGCCAAATTGGTGTTGAATACGCTTTTCTCTACCTTTCCGCCTATTGAATCGATTATGATTACGATCCGTAAGCCTGCCATTATCCCGCAAGCAAATTCTGTAGGAATTCGTCTTGAACGACACCGAAATGATATTCGCCCTAGCTCTAGCGAGTAATCGCGATCCACAACAAAATTTTCAAAAAGCATTTGCTCAGATTGCCCATTTGGGAATGGTGTCATTTTCTCCAATCTATTTAATTCCATGCCGTGATGGAATTGGTGCAGATTATTGGAATGCTGCATGTTTGGTTCAAAGCCAGCTGTCTGTAGATGAAATGCTATCTTTATTAAAAAAGATGGAAGCAGACTCAGGTCGTGTACGCCCATCACATCAAATTTCCTTGGATATTGATCTCATTGCATGGGGATCTCATTTAACTGCAATGCAATTTAATCCAAAGAAACTACCATTGGCGTTGGATGTTAAAGTGCCGATGTCTGATCTTTGGGAAGATGCATTATTCAAACATTCCGCAGATCAATTTCCAGTTATCATTTTATAGTCTTTAAAATAAATAGGTTAAAAAACAATGTATTTTAAGCCCTTGGCATTATTCAGTTGTGTGCTTTTATTTAGTGCATGTCGCCATTTACCTGAACAATCTGTTACACCAGTACAAGCTGTAAGTGAAGTGCAAAGCTTACAACAGCGGGATAACAATCTTAAGCAAAAAGTGAATGCTTATACACAAGATCAAGCTTTATTTGATGTGGCATTTGATGATCTCAATCAAGATGGGCAAGATGAAGCCATCGTGCTTTTAAAAGGGCAAGATTGGTGTGGGTCTGGTGGTTGTACAATGCTGATCTTTCAAGGAAAATCTAATCACCAGTTTGACTTTTTAAGTAAAACAACCTTGGTGGATACGCCAGTTTACTCTACAACATATATGCATAATGGTTGGAAGCAAGTGCTGGTTTATAGCCGAAAGCATGGGCAGGTGATGTTGAAATTTGATGGAACTCAATATCCGCTCAATCCATCTTTATTGCCTGTCGCAACTGCAAAATTGCCACCGAATACAGCTAAATTACTTTTGGGTGTTGCTGACTAATTTTTTATTTTAACCCACATCTCTATATCAAAATGTGGGTTAAACAGAACTTAGTAAAATGCTAAAAAACAAGCCCAGCAAGTGGGCTTGTAAATCAGTTAAATCATGCTGTGAGATAAATTAGATAAAATAACTGGTCTTGGTCATCAGTTTAGAAATAGCAGTCATGGTGATCTTCACTGGAATAGGCAGCTCTACACCACCAGCAGTTAATGCTGTATCACGATGATGCAGTTCATCTTCATTCATCTGCACCAATATTTTACGTGAGCGCTCGTCTTGAGCTGGAAGCTGACTGATATGGTGTTGTAAATGTAAACTGACTTGGCGTTCAGTTTCAGCCACAAAACCTAAACTATATTTATCGCCTGCAATACCTGCAAGCGCACCCATACCAAAAGAAAGACCGTACCATACAGGATTCAGCAAACTGGTATGACTGTCGAGCTCTTTTAAACGATCTTCACACCAAGCCAAATGATCTTGTTCTTCAATTGCTGCAAATTCCATTTCACGACGTACATTTGGAAGTTTGGCCGTTAATGCTTGCCCATGATAAAGCGCTTGAGCACAGACTTCACCACTATGGTTGACGCGCATTAAGCCTGCAACATGGCGTGCTTCACTGACAGCCAGTTTGGTTTCAACTGCATTGGACGGATTGCTTCTTTGTGCTGAAGTTGCACCAGGTACTAAACTTCTTAAAGCTTGGTCAAATGAATTGATCAATTTATCGATGCCAGTATATTGACGCATATTAGTCCTCCAAAGAAACCTGAGTTGTCGCTATTAATGGTTTTAAACGAATTAATAACCAAGTACTAAAAATAGCACTCAGCACAGCTGTGATACAGAATAAGATTTTAATATCTATTTTCAAAATACTTAAGATGAGAATAGAAAAAATTGCCGATGAAACCATGAATATTGCATTAAAAATGTTGTTTGCCGCAACCACACGTGCACGGTGTGATTTAGGGGCATAGGCTTGCATCATGGCATAAAGTGGAACGATATAAAAACCTCCACTTATACCCAATAAGGTCACCGCAAGCATGACATGATAATAAATTGCCCCTGAATTAAACATATCAGAAATTGCAATCAGATCACCTGTTCGTTCTGGAACAAAGGCCAAACTGCCTGCTAAATAAAGCGCAAATAGTGTTAAGCCAATCGCACCAAGTGGTACCATTTTGATATTCACTTCTGCACCGCCAATTTTACGGCACAGTAACGAACCTACGCCAATGCCGACAGAAAAAAATGTAAGCAATAAACTAACAACATTTTCATTGGCATGTAGGTTTTGCTGTGTTAACTGCGGGATTTGTGTGAGATAAGTTGCACCATAAAACCAGTACCAAGAATTGCCTAAAAGTACGATAAAAATTAACGGTAAACTTTTAGCATAGCGGATGGTTTGGAAACTGGTACGAAAGAAATTCCAATCGATCTCTAAGTCTTCATTTGAAGTAGATTGTTTAAGGACAAAACGACTGGATAAATAACCTACTACTGCAATAGATACGATGGTTAAGCAAATCCAGATCATATTGCCTTGTGACAGCGAAATGACTGCGCCGCCTAAAATCATCCCAATTAGAATCGCAATGGATGTGCCTGACTGAAACAGGGCATTACCAGACATCAGTTCATTGGGTTTTAAAATTTCAGGCAAAATCGCATATTTGATTGGCCCAAAAAAAGTACTATGCGTGCCCATTAAAAATAAGGCGAAGAGTAAAATCCAAAGATTACCCAATAAAAAACCTGCTGAGGCGATCAGCATGATGATGATTTCTAAAATTTTAATACTTCGGACTAAAAATGAGCGTTCGTATTTATCTGCAATTTGACCTGCGGTCGCAGAGAAGATGAAATAGGGTAGAATAAACAGTAACGCAGCGAGATTGTTGAGTGTACTGATATTGGCAGACTGATGATGAATCCAACCATAGGTAATGACGAGTAATAATGATTGTTTATAAACATTATCATTCAGGGCGCCAAAAAACTGGGTAAGGAACATCGGTAAAAAACGTCTTGTCCCTAAAATATGCTCATTTTTTTCCATTGTAGACGACTTCATTTAGTTATATATAAGAAATGTGTTGAAATGGTAACTATCTCTCAAAATCATGTATCATGTTTTTAACTTAAATCATGTGTAAAACCAATTGGTTTGGGTATTTGAAAGATTTTTAATAATTGATCTTTCTACAAATAAATTTAGGTCATTCGAGCTTGGTATGCCAGCAAAAATTAATTTTAAAAAATCTGTGCTTTCACATAGTGTACATTTACACTTTGACCGTTATCATATCAATAAACTGATATGTTCAAGTGTTTTTTTAAGTGTTTTTGCGATCCCTGTCAGTTATGCCGATCAAATACAAAGCAATCAGAACTTGCCATCAAGCTCTGAAACCATCAGTACAAGTTCTGAAAAAATCAGCAATACTCAAGAACAATTAGAATCAGCGGCCATTCAACAAGGCGTACCCAACGAAAAGATCGACCAGTTAGATCAGAAAATTCAACAAGCTCAACAAACTGATCAAGTCGATAGCGTTAAAATGCTTGAACAACAAGAAAAAAATATGGGGGTGCAAGATGATTTTAAGCCGATCCAATTTGAAGATCTTGAAGAGTTACCCGCTGTTGCTGTGGATCAGTCTTTAGCAAATGAAATTTATAAAGTTGCAGAAGATGCAAAAACGGATGCACAGAATTTTCGTAATGGGGTGACCAAAGCACCTCAAGTTGAAGTGACTAATGCGACCCAGCAAGAATTGAATGAAATTACGCAAGCGCCAGTCAATGTCGATCAGCTTATACAAACTATTCGTGCAGACAATAAAATTTCTGTAGAGGAAAATCAATCGGGTAAAACCTTGGTTGATAATACACAGAGCAATACTGATGAAGAAAAAGCTAAACCTGGTTTCTTTAAAAGTTTAGTCAATAAAATACGTGGACCGCAAGACAACGGTGTACCTATTCCAAAAATCGGTGTTTCCGTAACAGGTGCGCCTACGGTTCTTGCAACTAACTTAAAAGCAAAATTAGGAACCTTTACCCAAGAAGCATATTCTGATTTTAATGGCTCGGTGCCACAGTTAAGAACATTGGCGGTACAGGCTGCCCAAGCAGTAGGTTATTACAATGCAGAATTCAAGTTTACTAAAATTGATGATACTCATTTAGGGGTTAAAGTCACTCCACATGATCCAGTCAAAGTGGCTGAACAAAATATTGAGTTTACAGGGGCTGGCTCTAAACTGGCACAGTTCCAAGTTATTGGCGTACTTCCTGATTTAGAAGAAGGTGATATTCTCAATCATGGTGCTTATGAATCTACCAAAAGCCGAATAGTAGATGCAGCATCGAATAATGGATTTTTTGATGGTTATTGGCGTTTACATGATGTCAAAGTTGAACAACCACAAAACAAAGCCAAAATTGATTTAAAATACGAAACGGGCGATCGTTATAAACTCGAAGATGTAGAGTTCAGAATGAGTGATCCTTCTAAGCCGCTCCCAATCGATTTAAAAATCTTAAAAACCTTAGCGCCGTGGGAAGATGGTGCAGATTACACCGCATGGCGTGTCAATGGTTTGGCCAATAACTTAACCAACTCACGTTATTTTAACTATACCTTGGTTGATGCGATTAAACCGGATGCAATTGTAAAACCACTTGAGCTTCCTGCTGATCTGCAAGCCTTAGTAGATCAGCAAAAAATCACTGAAACAACATTGTCTGCGCAAACCAATGCCGATAAAGCACATTTGTCAGATAAAGAAGTGACTCAAAATGTGGTCAATGAAAATCAGTTTGCGGGAACGCAAGGTGAAGAGGTCAATCCGAACTTAAAGCAGCTTCAAGCGCAGCAGAAAGAAAAAGAATCTGATGATGATCTATTAAAAGATCAGGCACGTGAGAATAAAAAGATTCCTGTGATTGTGACTTTAAATGCGGATCGCTTAAACAGTTTAGAGACAGGTATTGGTTATGGGACCGATACAGGGGTACGTTTACGTAGCCAATATAGACGTGCGATTGTTAACCACTTAGGGCATTCTTTTGATGCCAATATGGAATTGTCACAAATTCGTCAAGCGATTGATGCTCGCTATAACATTCCTTATAAACATCCATTAAATGATTACTTCAGTTTGGTTGCGGGTTATGAACGAGAAACCCGTGATGGTATTGGTAATGACATGGATTTGGTTATTGAGTCTGCGGTAGCCGGGGTAGACCGTATTATTAAAGGTTCAAGAAAAGAGTGGCAGCATATTCTTGGTGTGCGTTACCGCTTAGACCGTGTTACTCAAAATGGTCCTGTAGATATTGCCAATATTCCTGATGCTTTTTTAATTCCTGGTTCAAATCAAGAACAGCAGTCATTGTTGTTGGGTTATGAAGCAACCAAAACAACCAGTGATAATCGGATCAACCCAACACGCGGATATAAGCAAAGTTATAAAATTCAACTTGGCAGTAAATCTTTACTTTCAGATACGGATATGGCGATCACCAGTGCAGATTGGAAAGGCTTATATTCATTTGGTCAAAATGATAATCATCAGGTGGTTGGTGGTTTGAATGTCGGCTATATTTTTGCAAAAGATTTTGAACAAGTTCCTTATAATTTAAGATATTTTGCTGGTGGGGATCAGAGTTTGCGAGGCTTCGATTATAAGAGTCTATCCCCAACGGAATATGGCTATAAAGTCGGTGGTCAAGGTTTGGCTGTCGGTTCATTGGAATACAATTACCAATTTAAAGAGGGTTGGCGTGGCGCAATATTCAGTGACTTTGGTAATGCTTACGATAAATCATTTAGTAACGATACCCAATATAGCTTAGGCTTAGGAATCCGTTGGAAGTCACCAATTGGTCCGATTCGAATTGATGTTGCATCAGGTGTTTCAGATCCTGCTCGCCCAATTCGACTGCACTTCTTTATTGGTTCACAACTTTAATTAACTAAAAATATAAGAGAATTACTGGAAATATTATGGCTGATGAAGAACATCAAGATGTTCAAAATGAACAGCAAAATGATCAACTAAAGCAAGCGCAGACGCCGAAGAAGCGCAATATATTGCGTAATATTCTGATGTCATTGCTTTTGGTCATTATTTTATTGATTGCTGCATTGGCTGTGATGTTTAGTACCGATAAAGGCAGTAAGTTTTTATTGGATCGGGTTGCTTCAAGCCAGAAAATTATTGATTACCAATATGAAAGCGGTAACTTGCTTCAAGGGATCATACTTAAAAATGTTTTGGTCACTCTCGCTGCGGTTGATGTCAAAATTGATCGTGCGGATGTTTCCTTGGGTTGGCGCGCAATATTAGATAAAGAAATTCATTTGAGCCATGCTGATGTTAACAATTTAAGAATTATCAGCAAAACACCACCAAGCGATGAACCCTTTAAGTTTAGCGAAATCAAGTTACCCTTTGTTTTACGTTTAGATGAAGCAAATGTAGATCATATGCAGTTTCAAACCGCATCTACAAAAATTGATTTTAACGATATTCATTTAGAAAATGCATTGTGGTCGGGTACAGAGTTGAAGTTTGAAAACTCTAAAATGGACATGGGCTATTTATCTGTAAAAGACGCGACAGGTAATATGAACTTTAAACAAGGCGATTATCCGCTGAATGCCAAGGCAATTTTGCGGATCCCAAGTTTAAAAAGTTTAAATGTTGAAGATATTTATGTACATGCGCGTGGCTCACTCGACACAATTAAAGCAGGTGTTGCGACTAAAACGCCCGATCTTTTAACGGGTTGGGCGGTGATCCATCCGATGCGTCATGATGTTCCAATGAATGGTGCTTTGGTTTTTAAAGATTATCATTGGCCGTTGTTGCAGGAACAAGAATTACTGTCTAAAAATGGCTTGGCGAAATTTCAAGGCGATGTTAAAGGCTTAAGCTTAGATATCAATACAGACATTAGTGGTAAAAATATCCCACAAGGTCAATATACCGCTTTAGCACATACCGATTTAACCAATCAGTTGAATATTAATAATTTAAATGGTCAATTGATGGGTGGTGCTTTAAATCTTGCAGGTTTGGTCAGCTGGCAAGATCATGTGCATTGGGATGTGCAAGGCCGTTTAGATCGAATCAATCCAAAAGATAAAATTATCCCACAAGTGATTCAAGACTTTTTACCTGTTTCCCTTGATGCCAAAATTGGTTCAGTGGGCGAATTAAAACAAGGCATGCATTTAACCGCCAATGTTGATTTTGATAAATATGAAGCTTGGAACGTTAAATTAGATCAAGCTGAACAAAAGGGTAAAAAGCCTGAACCGATGTTATTGGGTGTTAACTGGAAAAATATTGACCGAGCAGTGCCTTATGTGGGCTGGTTGAGCAGTGAACAAGGTCAGGTTGAAGTTGCACTGGTTGACGATCAGCAAAATATTCATGTGGCAACCGTTGTACGTCAACATGAAAAAGGCAGTTTACCTGAGGGCAAATACACAGCTCAGTTAGACCTAAAAGGCAATGATCTACACGTACCAGCATTTGAATATGTGGCAACGAAAGGTAGTTTATCTGGAAATGCAATCGTTGAATTACCTACTGAAAAACGCCAGTTAAAATGGAATGCCTTGCTCAATGCAAAAGATTTTAATCCACAAAGTATTGTCGCAACAGCACCAGTAGATTTAATCAATGGGCAGATAAAAGCCAATGGTTTTGCAAAACCAAATCAACAATTGATTAATTTTGATGCGATTAATTTAACCGGCCGACTTGCAAATCAAGCCAACCCTGAAACAATCCAATTGACTGGTAAAAGTACAGCCGCAGTTATTTTTAACGATGCCAATGCAGGTGGTGCTTTTAAAGGCTTTGCAGTGAATTATGATGGCGCATTAAATGCGTCACAGCTGAAACAAGGCAGTGGCTTATTAAAGATTAGAGTTGCGGGTACACCAGAGCTGATTAAAATATCTGAACTACAGCATGATGGTATTGCAGGAAAAATCTTAGCCAATGGCTTGGTGTATATCAGCAATGGCATCGGTTGGGATATCAACGCATCTTTGGTGCGTTTTAAACCGCAATATTTTGTTTCTTCTGTACGTGGTGAAGTCTCTGGGAATGTGAAGACTCAAGGTAATTGGTCAGATCGTCTGAAGAAAATTAATATTCAACAATTGAATATTGCAGGCATGATCAATAACAAGCCCTTAAGAGGACGCGGTAACCTTGCTGTTGTTTTAAATTCTGATTTAAAAGGCTTGATGCCACAGCAATTTGAAGCCAATAACTTATTTTTGTCTTATGCCAATAACCAAGTTCAGGCTACAGGAAATGCACAGAATCTACGATTAAAAGTTAATGCACCTGCATTATATGAACTTTATCCAGGATTACGTGGTACAGCATATGGTTATTTAAATTTACAAGCACAACCGCGTTTAAGTGCAACTGCAAACCTCACAGTCGATAATTTTAGTTTTAATGATAGTCTAAGCATTAAAAAATTAAGCTTAAAGGGTGAATTGCCAACCTCTGAAACTGTAGCGTCGAAAATGGTGGCGCAAATGGAAACTTTACGCAGCGGAAACCGTGAGATTCAGCATGCAGGGATTACACTTTCTGGAACACGTAAAGCACATTTATTACAGCTTCAAGCATGGAACTATTATTCTAAGTTTTATGTGCAGCTTGCAGGTGGATTTAATGCGCAAAATGATTGGTTAGGTCAGATTCAAAAAGGTGAGTTTGACTCAGTAAGAGCACATTTATTACAACAACAAAATGCACCTGTTATTTTTAACGCCTCAAAATCGGAGTTATATGTTGGACAGCATTGTTGGTCAAGTCAGCAAAGCCAATTGTGTTTTGATCAACCGATCCGCGCAAGTCAGCAAAATGGTAATGTTTCCTTTGTTACTAAAAACCTAGATCTGAATGATTTTGCCGCGTTTATGCCAGAAGGTTTGGCACTGACGGGTAAGTTAAATGGTTATGCAAAAGCATCATGGGCGAAAGGTGCACAACCTAAGCTAGATGCTAAGCTGGTTACCCGGAATGGGCAAATTGGTATTGCTGCAGAAGATCCAAATGACCCTTCAACTTCGATGAACTATGACGAAGCCAGTGTAATCGCGAAAAGCATAAAAGATGGCTTGTTGTTGCGTGTTGATTTAAAAGCACCGAATGTCGGAACAGGCTATGCCAGCGTCATTGTCAACCCATATGTCGAGTCTAAGCCGATGCGTGGTGAGGTGGCATTTAATGAAGTTCAGTTGAAAATCTTAAAGCCATTTATTGCCGATGTACGTAAACTCGATGGGACTTTGTCGCTTGCAGGAAAAATTAACGGTACGCTGACACAACCATTGTTTGATGGTGAAATGCGCTTGAAAAATGGTGAAATTAGTATGATTTCACTGCCTGTGAATTTGAATAATGTTCAGATTTACACTTCAATTCGTCAAGATGTGGCAACAGTTAACGGTGCATTTAACAGTGGTCGTGGTGTCGGTAAAATTAATGGCAGTATCGATTGGAAAAATGATCCACATATACAATTACGTCTCAATGGCGATAAATTGCTGATTCGTCAAGCACCGTTGATTACTGCGGTTGTCGATACCGATATTGAACTGGATGCTTTACCTTTAAGTAAGAAACTGACCGTGAAAGGTAAAGTTGATGTACCTAGTGCATTAATTTCAATGCCTGAATCCAGTGCAACCGTAGTCAATGTGTCACCTGATGTCCGTATTGTAAAAGAAGGTCAAAATCAGTTGGCCGTGCTTAAAGCAGCACAGCCGTGGTCTATACGTGCCGATGTTTCAGTAAACTTGGGCGATAAAGTTATTTTCCAAGGCTTTAACAGTCGTATTCCATTGGTGGGGCGTCTTTATCTTTCTCAACGTGGTTTGGAAACTGCAATGCGTGCCAATGGTGCGATTGGTGTCAGTCAAAAAGTAACCGTTGAGGCTTATGGTCAGCGCTTAGACTTAAATCGTGCCATTGCTCGTTTTAATGGCCCATTGTCTAATCCTACATTGGATGTCGATACCAATAAGAGTATTTCTGGCAGTACGGTAGGTCTACGTATTACAGGCACAGCTTCTAGTCCAAACATTCAAGTTTATAATGATGCTGGTTTGTCTGATCAGGAAGCGATGAATGCTTTAATTACAGGACGTATTAATGAAGGGTCCAGTGGTTTAAGTAATGCTGAAGGATTTAAATCGGATGTAAACAATACGATTGCAGCAGCAGGGATCAGTTTGGGGCTAGGTGGAACACGTGCGTTTACCAACCAAATTGGACGTACATTTGGTTTAAGTGGTTTGTCATTTGATGCACAAGGTACAGGCGATGATACGCAGGTCAGTTTGACGGGTTATATTACGCCAGACTTATATATTCGCTATGGAGTGGGGGTATTTACACCAGTGAATAAACTGACTTTACGTTATCAAATGAATAAACGTTTATATCTGGAAGCCAGCCAGTCTTTAGAAAAAGCCATTGACGTGTTCTATCATTGGAGATTCTAGACATTGATAAAACATTTTAGATGCAATCGGCATTGAAATGTAGTTGATCAATATTGAAAAACTCGGATTACGATCCGAGTTTTTTATGTTTATATCAAATGAGATGAATCATTGAGCTATGCAAAGCGCATCGTAAAATGCATGGAATATGAGTAGTGCAAAGATTTTGCACATGCTATTAAAAGCCAATAGGGCGTGTACCTAAATGGAATATTACTTACGAACGTCCATTAGGTGTTAAAGTTTAGGCAACCTCCTAATCCACATGAACTTACTATTATGCTGTCACAGGCTCGTATACGTAATAGTAATCTGGGTTCGAAGAAATATTTTAGCCATTTAGCATATTTCGGAAAGTTGACTTATTAGGATTTAAACAATAAGCGACTATTATAGCAGCCATCATATTCACCATAAAGTTATTGATTGAATGATGACGTGAATGTTCAAGTTGATGTAAATTTTTTAACTGATCATTTAAACAAAATGAAAGCCACCTTATCAGTGGCTTTTTCATGTCTGAATAATTTCATTACCACCAAAGTGAGAATGAATTTACTTTACCATTAATTGTAAATAAACAATGTTTTAATACATCCATTCCTAATAATCCATCTATACCTTGACCTGCCATAGAGTTTCCAGTAACTCTTAAGCTTTGATGGTGATTTAAAATAGGAGTTTGTACCGTCTGGGTTCCATCAAGAATATTATTATGAAAAACGAGTAACTGTACATCATAACAATCTACATAAAATGGAACACCATTAGTCGATGGTGTCAAAACAGGAACTTTAGATGTAGGATTTAAATTAAGGCGTTGTAAAAAAGTAGCATCTATACAAGTTCCACTCGCCCCACTATCTACGAGTAAATTTACATGTTGAGGTGGCGGAGGTGGAAGCCCTTGTCGAGTTAACTCTTCTAGTCTAGGTACAGAAGGTAAAACAAGAGCTTGTATTATTGCTGAATTATTGAAAAGTGGAAGATTTACGCTCGGCATTGCAATCCAACTTCTCTAAAAAAATTCATAGGTGTAGGGTTAATAGTAACTTGTTGAACCAAAAACGGCTCAAGACCATATTTAGCATAACCAACCTTCAAAGCATCATCATATGAGTTAAAGAAGTTTAAAGGTTCATCTTTAAAAATCAAAACATACATACCTTCATTACATGATAAGTTTGGTAGCTCTTGTAAATAACGATTAAATTCATAATCAAGTTTATTAGTCATAGTTTTCACCTTTTCCCCTTTAATAATAATTTTATCATTTTCTATAAGGTAACACATAAGTTTTAAGAATCAATTTACAATTTTGCAAAATTCTCTATCACAAAGCCACCATCGCAGTTTTACTATAGCTTCTCGATTTTTACTCTATCTACTAAGCGCAGACCAGAAGTAGACTCTCTGTGAACGATGACAATTTGAATCACTCGTTCATTTTCAAGGCTTTGTAGATAGTGATGAATGCTTTGCATTTCATTTGAATTATAACCACTTCCGATCCATGCACTATCACCTGATTGCATATTTTGAATTTGAATATCAAGATTATTCAATTTTACACCCTCTATTATTCCAATTTACTCGTACTGTTCAAGACAATCAAATATTTCCTGAACATATTGTATTGTTGTTTTAGCAGTTACATTATCCACATTTGATTCTATATGATAATCAGCAGTTTCTCGCATTCTCTTTGCTCTACGCATATTATTTACTATACGAAATAACAACTTAACTCGACTATCTGTAGGGTGTAATTTTTTTACTTGATTTTCACATGCTTCAATGAGTGCTTTATGGGATTTAGTATAACGATCATCACCATCGACATCAAAAAATAATCTATTGTCAATTTCATATTGAAGTTGGTTAAGTGCTGAATAATAAGCTTGATGAATTACGCACCTAAAATGCAACTCGTTAGATTTTTCAGACTGATTTAACTCTTGAGCGTAACTCAGTCTTTCAAGTGGCTTAAAACTCATTTTACGCTACGAACTTATGATAAATAGAAGAAACTGGAGTAAGAACAACATTAATCTTAGAATTAACATCATAAAGTTCAGGATGATCAGCTATATATTCATCAAAATATTTTAAAACAGTTTGCGTTACATCTAGTTGAGTTACCGCTTCAAAGTGCAAATAGTATTCTTCATCGATAATACTGTGACGGACTAAGCCAAATCTAATCTTTTGCGCTTGGAGTAGATTAAAGAAAACTCTCAACAAAGTTTCAGCCTGAGCAATATCAATGTTCACATCTTTAATTCGGGATTCAATTTTTGAAAGTTTTTCTTTTGTTTCTGGTATGAAATCGTATTTTTCAATTTTACTAAAAGCAAAAGTAGAAATAGCAATTCTTTCAATTTGGTTTTGTGACATTGGATCTTTGTTTAGACTTAAGGCAAAAATAGCCTCATCAATAAACCCATTTAAAAGATATTGTGTAGATTGATTCATCATTGAATATGCATCTGTAGCACCTAGCTTTTGTGCATTGGCAAAAGCATCATACATAGCTTTTGGTTGGTTAGCTAACGAATAGACAAAACCTTTACAAACCCACAGGGTTGCTATATCAACATTACTTTCAAGTAATTTTTTAATTTTAGCCAAATATTTATTTGCATAAAATTCATTCAGAACGAGATGCATTATTTCAACATTTGAAAGTTCTAAAAGTAGTTCAACTGCTTTTGTCTTAGGAACTGGGGCGACCATTAGGTTACCTTTTATTAGATTATAGCTTAATTCTATCATTCTAAAGGTTTTTACATCATACGCAAAACCTTTTCACATACTGCAATAAAATAGTCACCTTATGGTGACTTCACTTTACGTAAATGTTTTATGTTACTGCGTTTGACTAGTTTTGCTTGAATAAATATGCCCAATTAAAGTTAAATCATAAGATGGTGTATTAGCAAGTCCCATTGCTCTGAAATCATTTAACAATTTCAATGTTTCTTGCATCTTTCTCATTTCCAGTCGCACGCGCAAATGAATATGAAGCAGATAAAATTTCTGTAGAATTAACTTCTGCTGAGACAGTTGCTCAGACGTTAACGATTGTCAATGTGATTGGTTGTTATTTGAATGAAGAATTTTGGCCAACGATATTTAAACATGCAGAAGATATGCCGAAGCCAACCATTTCTCCTTATCTCGGCTACGTGAAACAGTTAAGTGAATTTACTGAACCGAATAAAACCAAGCAATGGCTAGATCAGTCATTAAGATTACAAACCAATTTTGAAGATACACATCCGTCTTTACAAGATCGCTTAAAAGCGATTGGTCAAACTGCTCATGTTGTATTTGCAGTAGCAGGACATACGGCAGATCAGCTTCTGGGTCAATGCTTAGCAGAGATTACTGTGACTTTTGATCGTAAATGGCAAAAGGATGTTTTGGAAACTTGGCAACACCATCATCAGAGCATTCAGCAACAAAAAGAATATTTAAGCCAATTGGATGAAAAAGTTGCCCAAGGTATTGAATTATCTACAGAAGAGAAATTTTCACGTGTAGAGTTGACTGAACTGACCTTGCATCAACCAGAAGCAGCATTTGAAATGATGGAAAAACTTTATCATGAAGATACAGAAACGGCTTTAGCCAATTATGTATATGGACGTTTTTTAATAGAGCGAAAAAATGAATTGGGTTGTGCGCTTTTAGAAAAATCTACACAACTGAATGAATTTTATTGTGTGAAAGTTTATGAGATGCTTTATCAATTTTATGATGAAAAGGAGGATATATTCAATGCAAAAAAATATCAGCAACTACGACAAGCGCGAGTTGAACTGGAACAGCATGCTTTAAGTGAGCGTGAACATGTATTACTCAAAGATAACTTTATTGCACATGAGCTATCAGAAGATGTGTTGAATGAACTATTACAACAGCTAAGCAAATATTCAAATATTCAACAGGTTTTTCTCGTTCAAAAGGAAATGAAATATCTGGTTCATCTTCCTTGCTATGTTTTAGGATTTAGCTTGAAAAAAGGGTTTGGGAAAGTTGATCCTGAGGCAATTGTACAAACTGCGAAAGTCTTGCATGAAAATGTCACATTTCCAGGTGAAACATTTTTATTGAGTTTTGATGTTGTGGAAAATAACAAGATCAAAAAGAAAATTAAACGCGTAGCAAATGCTAAAATTATTTAAGCTTGAACATTCAATTCAAATTTTAGATTATTGTTTATCTTGCTTTATTGTTTATAGAAATATAAAAGCCCAATGAAATATTGGGCTTTTAAAACTGATTTGAAGATGGCGTTACACCTTAAAGCACTTCAATGGTGTTATTCAGTTAATAGCACATCACCATATTGTTCACGTAAATCACGCTTTAACATCTTACCCGTTCCTGTTAAAGGAATGGATTCAACAAAAATCACTTTGTCGGGGATTTGCCATTTTGCAATCTTATCTGCATAGTAATCCAGTAGATCTTGCTCAGTAATGTGAGTACCTTGCTGTTTAATCGCAATCACCACTGGGCGTTCATCCCATTTCGGGTGGTTTGCTGCAATGACGGCAGCCATAGCAATTTCAGGATGATTCATGGCAATGTTTTCAAGCTCAACAGAAGAAATCCACTCACCACCTGATTTAATTAAATCTTTGGCACGGTCGCTTAACAGCAGATAGCCATCTTCATTAATCGTGGCGATATCACCAGTATCAAACCAACCATCAGCACTTAATGCTTTTTCTGATTTGCCATAATAAGATTCAATAATCCAATGGCCTTTTACTTGCAGATTCCCCGTGCTATGTCCATCACGAGCAACTTCGTGTGTACCATTTTCTTCATCGGTAATACGTAAATCTACGCCGAAAGGTGGGCGACCTTGAGACAGGCGAACTTTAAATTGTTCTTCTTCACTTAAATTTAGGTGTTTGGCTTTGAGTTGGTTGCCTGTGCCCAATGGACTCATTTCAGTCATGCCCCATGCATGAATAGTTTCGCAATGATAGATGTCTCTAAATGCTTTCATCATCGCAGGTGGGCAAGCTGAACCGCCAACGACATTGCGTTTAAGGCTTTCAAGAGTGCTGCCAGATTGTTTTGCTGCGGCAAGCAGGCCTTGCCAAATAGTCGGTACACCAAGTGCAATACTGACTTTATATTCATCAATCATTTGTACTAAGCTGGCGCCATCTAAACCCGGCCCCGGGAGTATCAACGTACAACCAACCATTGCTGCGGCATAAGGTGTACCCCAAGCATTGACATGGAACATGGGAACCACAGGTAACATAATATCTTTTGCAGATAAATTTAGAGAGTCGGGTAGCGCGATCGCATAGGTATGTAAAATGGTTGAGCGATGACTATACAATGCGCCTTTTGGATTGCCTGTTGTCCCTGAGGTATAGCAAAGCGAGCTTGCAGTATTTTCCTCAAAATTAGGCCACTCGTACTGAACAGAATGTTCTGCAATCAGCACATCATAGAACTTAACATCTGGGAGGGCATCGGCAATATCTTGGTCAAAAGCACCCAGATAAACGAAATGCTCTACATGAGGGGTAAGGGCTTTCACTGCTTTGATTAGCGGTAAAAATGTTTTATCAAATAACACCACTTTGTCTTGAGCATCATTGATAATAAAGATCAATTGTTCAGGAAAGAGTCTAGGGTTGATGGTGTGACAGACCAAGCCACTTCCGGAAATTGCATACCAAGATTCAAGATGACGATGATTATTCCATGCAATCGTTGCAACTCGGTCACCTAAGCCTAAACCCAGTCCAGTAAGTGCATTGGCAAAGCGTTTCGCATTCTCGCTTACATGTGTCCAATCTGTCTTTGTAATCGTGCCATCGGTATTTTTTGAAATAATCGCAGTATCACCATGATAACGCGTAGCATGCTCAATGAGGCTACTGATTAATAATGGTTGCTGCATCATACGTCCTTGCATATAAAATTCCTTTATAATCTTGTTGATAGGCTTAAATTGTATTTTTCTCAGAAGCTTTCTAAGTGAAAAAAATTGTTAAATAGAAAAAGCTATCATTTCATCCTATATAAAAGTCAGATTAAATCAAGCTTAAAAACAATATATTTTTGCAACATTTTTGTTGTTTTAACCAATAAAAAACAATAGCTTAGTTGGATTATCACAATTTGAAAATTTGATGATGAAATTTGGGATATCAGACTAAAGAACTAGGAGAAAGTATTATTCAGATATATGTATATGTGCTAAACATATTACATGTCTTGTTAAGGCATTGATGTTTTAGGATGAAACTATATTGACGTGAGATATTAAAAGGAGTTTTAGAATGTTTCAAAAGATCAGAAAATTATTGTGTATCCACAGTTTTGAATATGAGATTGGACATAATATTGTGGTTAAAGAGTGCCGTAAGTGTGGTGCTCATCATTAATTTTCTAGAAGCGATCGCAAAATATCACTGTATTATGATCATTCGATAAAATATGGTGATATTTAGAAAGCGTTATATCTCTAAATGAAAATAATAAAAATCTAGTTTTGCAAGCTGATTCATTCAATCTTATGGTGGTAGATGTCCTCGTTTGATTGCATATGGCTGTTTTATTGCTTAAGGCTGTCTTGGTTTTTTAAGTATTGCTAAATTTACGTTAGAATAATGCTACTCTTGTTTTATTGTCTTTGAATCATAATGTCTAAAGATTTTTTAGCTGAAAATTATATTGTCGATGAACATCTTGCTGATACTTTAAATTGGTTATGCCAACATCAAGATTGTTATGATGCTTTTCAATTTGATGTGTTGACTCAAGAACTCAAAGTTCATCATGCCAATGGTACAGATATCATTCGTCATGGGATGTATCTTACGGCAAAGTACGGAATTTTAATCACATCCTTATAGTGAATTGGTGCTCAACGATTGTCGCTAAAATCAGCATGTAACATATTCTTGCGCTTAAATTTAATTTATCGTGTTTTTTTACTTTGATTAGTGCGACAAAAAAGTCAAAACACAGCTAAAATATAGCTTGAATAGTGTGTATTGAATCCATAATGAATATGAACGTATCAGAACATCAGCGTAGCATTTTGGCTACGATGGGAATAGAGCTTTGGATCCCCAAGGTTGATGTTCAAACACGTCATTATGAAAATGCGCTATACCGTGATATTGCTCAAGTTGAACGGGATATTGCTGTTGTGCCTGAGTTGAACACGCATTCAACTCAATCTGATGCAAAATTAGAAAATCAAAATGTACAGCCGTCACAGATTGAAAAAGCACATCAGCCTGAAGTTTCTTTATTAAAACGAAATCCAGAAACACAGCAAACTGAAGAAATTTCAGCGCCTGAACAAATTCAGCAACAGACAAACTTTACTGTTGAGCCTGCATTACAAATTGCGCCATTTGAAATCCAAGCCTATTGCATTGAAAGCTGTGTCATCTTTGTCGATTGTACTCAAATCAGCGCTGACCAATTAACACTATGGGGCAATATACAGCAGGCGCTTGTAGGGCAATTTTATGATTTAAAATGGCCTTTTCCAATGTTGCAGCTTCAAGATGGAAGAGGGGCTGCGATGTATATCCAAGGGTTTGTTGATGCTTTAAGGCAAGAGCGTAAAGTCATCAGTCTTGGTCAATTGCCTTATTTAAACAATACTGAAATGTTTGAATTGGCAAGTTTACAAGAGATGATTGAGCAACCTTTATTAAAACGCCGTCTATGGCAATTTATGCAAAATAAACTGAATTAGTTTTCAAGATCTGTACTGAGAGGTTTTCTGGGATATGAATAAAAAAGTGGTTGTATTTAGTCAAATCGACTCAGAAGTTCAAGCAAAATTAGCAGAAAAATATCAGTTGGTTGTATTGAATCCTAAGCAAGGCGATATCAATGCACAAATTCGTCAAGCGGTTGTTGATGCAGACGCAATGATTGGTGCGGGTCGTTTGATTAATGAAAGCAATATAGCCACTGCAGAAAAATTAAAAATTATCTCCTCTGTCAGTGTAGGCTATGATAATTACGATGTTGATTATTTAAATCAAAAGAAAATCTGGTTGTCGAATACACCACACGTATTGACCGAAACGACTGCGGATTTAGCGTTTACTTTGTTGATGAGTGCTGCACGTAAAGTACCGAGTCTAGATCACTGGACCAAACAAGGTGAGTGGCAACGTACAGTCAATGCGACACAATTTGGTCAAGAAATTTTTGGTAAAACTTTAGGAATAATCGGTTTAGGTCATATCGGTGCAGCAATTGCACGACGTGGATTTTATGGCTTTAATATGAATATTTTGTATCATAATCGCCGTGAAAAAATCGAAGTTGCACAACAGTTTAATGCACAATATAAAAGTCTTGAAGCACTGTTAAAACAAGCTGATTTTGTTGTGGTTGCGGTAGACTTAAATAGCCAATCTAAAGCATTAATCGGTGCTCAAGAGTTTGCCTTGATGCAAAAGCATGCTGTTTTTGTCAATATTGCACGTGGTTCGGTGGTGGATGAACAGGCATTAACAGAGGCTTTACAGAACCGTCAAATTTTTGCTGCGGGTCTAGATGTATACCAAAAAGAACCATTGCAACAATCGCCATTGTTTGAGTTGGATAATGTCGTGACTTTACCGCATATCGGCTCAGCAACTGCCGAGACGCGCAAGAAAATGGCGGAACTGGCTTTTCAAAATTTAGTCGATGCTTTGGAGCAACGCACACCAAGATATTTAGTCAATGAAAACTTCTAGTTGATGTTGAATGTTTGCTGACAATGCAAATTCGCAATGAAATGTTTACAGCCCCCTAACACTTCATTGCGAATTTGTACTAAATTCAATGTTATATTTAGAATATTAAAATAATTGGGACGATCAATTGAACAAGACCTTCCTCAGCCTTTGTCTCTGCTTAAGCACTTCAATTAGCTCAGCTGATGATTTTCTGCAAACTCAAAATAGTACTCAATTTGAAGTACCTGAAATTGGCAGTGGGGTGGGATTTATTGATCAACAAAAAGAAAAAACCATTGGTGAAAAAGTTTATCGTCAAGTTCAACAGCAAATGCCAGTTCTGCAAGATCCTTGGCTTGAAGACCAATTTATGCTGGTTTTTTCAAAAATTCTCAGTCAGACCCAGCTTTCACAGCCAGTAGGCTTGGTGGTGATCAAAGATGCTCAGATCAATGCATTTGCAGTACCTGGGGGCATGTTTGCCCTAAATAGTGGGATGATTACAGCTTCAAGTAATATGGATGAAGTTGCTAGTGTAATGGGACATGAAATTGCCCATGTCACACAACGTCATTACAGCCGTTCGCAGGAAGCATTTAAAGGTCAAGGTTTATTGGCGCTTGCAGGAATTATCGTCGGTGCTGCATTGGCGTCCAAAGCGGATGGTGATATTGGTGGCGCGGTGATGATGGGTACACAAGCTGCATTGATGGACAAGCAGCTCAGTTATAGCCGAAATCAAGAACGTGAAGCTGATCGGATCGGCATGCAGTTTATGTATGGGGCTGGATATGACCCAGAAAGTATGGCTGATTTCTTTGAAACCATGCATCGTTCTACCAGTCGTTTAAGTTTTTTACCTGATTTTTGGTTAACTCATCCCTTAACAACAGAGCGTATGAGTGAAGCAAGATTAAGGGCAAATCAATTTCCAAAAGTTCCTTTTCGTGCCCAGCAATCTGATTTTGATATTATTAAATGGTATACCGCAGTGATTTCGGGGCAAGCCACTGACCGTCAATTGCTGGCTTTAGCACAATCGAATAATTTAGCGGGTTTATTGGCTTTAAGTGAGTTTTATTTGCTGCAAGGTGATTATGACAATGCGCAAACACAGCTGAATTTAGCCAAGAAGGTCAACGCAGAACATACTTTGGTCACTTTGATTCAAACTGATATTTATTTAGGGCGAAATAAATTAGATGATGCCTATCAAACCATCATCACTAAGCAAATCATAACCCCAGAAAATCGCGCATTAAGTTATAAATTAGCCGAAGTTTATATTCGACAGCAGAAGCCCAAAGAAGCCGAGCAATTGGTCAATCGTTTTGTGAATAAAAATAATAAGGACATTATTGGCTGGCAATTGTTACAACAAGCGGCAAATTTAGATAAAAAGAATCCAATGCGTACAGTCAATGTGCTGAGAAATAGGGCGGAAGTTCAATATTGGTCTGGTGATGAAGAAAATGCAATTAAATCACTTTTACATGCCAAGCGTTTGGCTAAAGAAAATAATGCGATGAGTGCCCGTATCGATACACGCTTAAAGGTGATGCAAGATGAACGAAAGTTAAAAATTTAAAAGCTTGATTTAAAGAACTTAAAACTTGAGTTAAAAACTAAAAATAATGGGTGATTTAAAATGTGCCATTAAAGAAAATTTACTTTCTATTCTTGCGTGAACAGGTTAAGCTAAAATCACTTAAAGTTATAATAAAGTATTTGATTCACATGAAGAAAATTTTAATCGCATGCAGCATTTTTTTCTATGCTCACTCAACATTTGCAGCAGTACCAGAAAGCTATGTTCGAGAAGTGGAGCGTATTTCGGCGCAATACAGTGCCGATATGAAATTTTTTTTACGTAGTCTAGATCCGAAATTGAGCCAGTTTAACCCGCAACAAGAGTCACAATTCTGTGGCATTGTTAAAAAATATGTCGATGATATGTATAAAACGACAGATGAAAATCGTCAATACCTCCCACCATCAGCGCAATCTATGACCAAACAAAATGTGATTGATAAAGTGATGTTGTCACCTGAAATGCAGTTACTTAAAAAATATAATATTCAGTGTGATTTGAAATAGGTTTATCTTTAACATCTTACATCTGAGCTATATTATTTATGGATTTTAGCCAATTTCAAATTGAGAATGAGCAAATTGTTCTCAACATCATTCAAGTATCTGATGCTGAAGATTTATATAGCGCAATAACAAATAGCTTAACCGAGCTTAGAAAGTTTCCTGCAAGTTTAGTATGGGCATTGGAAGAACCTAATTTGCATGCTTCAATGGCATTTTGCCAATCTCGTTTGGTGGCGTTGTTAAATAAAGAGAACTTTGTATTTATTATCCGTTTAAAAGAAACTGATGATCTTTTAGGGGTGGTCGATATCCATGAAATTGATTGGTTGGAAAATACTGCATCTATTGGGTTTTGGGGAAACTCAAAATTTAAGCAAAAAGGCTACATGTCACAAGCGCTAATACTATTTGTAAGTAGTTTATTTTCGAAATGGAATTTTGTCGGTTTAAATGCTTATGTCGATGCAGAAAATATATTGGCACGAAAATTATGTGAAAAAGCTGGGTTTTTACTTAAAAATATTCAATATCAATCTGTACGGAATCCAGTCGATGGTGGCTTTAGAGATATTTGCCATTATCAGATAGAAAATAAATGAAGTGATATTGTAGATTGACGATTTTGGGCTATTTAACAAGAAACTATTTCATTGCAAAATAATTTTTATTTAAGTTGTTAAATAGACCAAATCAAACAGAAATTCAGATTTAAGAACGTTGGGTTTAGCCAAGTTTTGCTTTAATTTTTGCAGAAACTTGTGCTGGATCGGCACGTCCGGCTATGATCGGACGTAGAGAATTCATCACCTTACCCATATCTTTCATGCTAGTTGCACCTTGCGCAGTAATAGTTTGCGCAATGAGAGAATCAAGCTCGTCCTCTGACATAGCTTCAGGTAGAAACTGAGATAACACTTCAATTTCGGCTTGTTCTTTACTAGCTAAATCTTCACGGCCTGCACCTTCAAAGGCTTTGACCGATTCTTTACGTTGTTTGATTTGCTTTTCAATGACCGCAAGAACCTGAGTATCGTCAAGCTCTATGCGCTCATCGACTTCGATTTGCTTGATTGCTGCCTGTAGACCACGAATTACCGTTAACTTACCCATTTCTTTAGCACGCATTGTTGCTTTTAAAACATCAGTTATTTGGTTTTTTAAAGTAGTCATTTATCTGTCCAGGTGAGTCAATCAATCACAAATTAATCTTAGTAAAGGCGAGTAGTACGTACTGATTCACGCGCCAATTTCTTTTGGTAGCGTTTAACAGCAGCAGCTTTTTTACGTTTACGTTCTTGAGTAGGTTTCTCGTAGAATTCACGTTTACGAACATCAGCTAAAACACCAGCTTTTTCGCATGAACGTTTGAAACGACGGATAGCTACGTCTACTGGTTCGCCTTCTTTCAATTTAACTTGTGGCATGAAGAATCCTCATTAAGTTATGGATAAGATCAGGGTCGAATTACCCTAGATCACAAGTGAAGGTCAGTATTTTACTCATTTACATCTCATACCACAAGTCTATAATAGCTTTAGCAATATTTTGAAATGGGTAAAAGGCAATTTAATGATCGTTCTGGGCTTAGAAACTTCATGTGATGAAACAGGATTAGCGCTCTATGACAATGAAGTCGGCTTAAGAGGACAGGTGTTATATAGTCAAATTAAATTGCATGCAGAGTATGGTGGTGTCGTTCCTGAGTTGGCTTCTCGTGATCATGTTCGAAAGTTAATTCCTTTGATTAATCAGTTGCTTGATCAAAGCGGTGTGAAAAAATCAGAGATCGATGCAGTGGCGTATACGCGCGGCCCTGGCTTAATGGGTGCACTGATGACAGGGGCATTATTTGGTCGCACCTTGGCTTTTGCGCTGAATAAACCCGCAATTGGCGTGCATCATATGGAAGGTCATATGCTTGCTCCATTATTATCCGAAAATCCACCTGAATTTCCGTTTGTCGCATTATTAGTGTCAGGTGGACACACTCAATTGATGGCAGCACACGCAATTGGTGAGTACGAAATTCTAGGTGAGTCGATTGATGATGCTGCTGGTGAAGCTTTTGATAAAGTCGCTAAAATGTTGAAATTACCTTATCCCGGTGGTCCAAATATTTCAAAATTGGCGGAACAAGGTGACAAAAATGCTTTTGAATTTCCACGTCCAATGTTGCATCAAGGGCTAGATTTTTCATTTAGTGGTCTAAAAACTGCTGTTTCAGTGCAGTTAAAAAAATTGGGTGAAGAACAACGTGATGCAGATATTGCAGCTTCATTCCAAGAAGCTTTAGTGGATACTTTGGTCAAAAAGTCGATTAAAGCATTAAAACAGTCGGGTTTAAGACGTTTGGTGATTGCGGGCGGTGTCAGTGCCAATAAACGTTTAAGAGAGCGTTTAGAAGCAGATTTAGCTAAAATTAAAGCAACGGTTTATTATGCAGAACCTGCTTTATGTACAGATAATGGTGCAATGATTGCGTTTGCAGGTTATCAGCGTTTAAAAGCTGGACAAAAAGATGGTTTATCGGTGACGACAACACCACGTTGGCCAATGACTGAATTGACTAAACCTGAATTAGTTTAAGTCCGATATTGAACGGATTGTTAAATTTAAAAAAGAGGCGAAAGCCTCTTTTTTTTATGGATTTAAAATTTAACGCGAATAAGGTTTCCATGTTTTGCTTTTGTTATCATAGTTATATTGAACCTGATCATCGTAATTTGATTCAAAGTTTGTATGGCCATATTGATGACTGATGCTAAAACAATTTTTAATATTGCTATAGGTTTCATGTGTGCCAGGGTGATCACCATCGAATTGTGAACCCATTAAGCATAATTTTGAGTCATTCAATGCAAATGTATAAGTGGGCTTCTTTTTGACATTGCCTTCATTATCTTCCCAACCCGTGAACTGATAATTGAGTGGATAGACAATCCCTGTTTGGGTATCTATAGCAACCATTTCTAAAGAATCTGAAGTTCCCGTATTGAGTAAAATATATTTTTTATCAAAATTAGGCTGCATTGATTTAAGCGCATTTTTGTATTTGGCAAGGTTGGCTTTAGAACAATAATCGCCATTAAAATAATCACTCTGACACTCAGAAACTTTTTTAAACGTCGTCCCAGCATATGCCAATTGTAGTGATGCAGAACAAACAATCAGCGATAGGGCAAAAAATCTTTTCATTTATACTGACTTTGAATGTGTATTTATACAGTTTATCGCATTTCTTTTACTGTGGTTTATCTGATTTCATGATAGAAAATAATCAGAATATTAAAAAATGAGATTGGCATATGGACTTATTGTCTTCTGAACAGCATATCAACCTAAGCAATATTGACACAGATCTTCAGCTTTATAAAAAATTTAGCCAAGGTGTGCGTTTACCTTATGAGGTTTTAAACATTCACAATATTCCTGATGGTGCAAAACCCGGCCATTTTATCGAGGTTCGTTGTGGTGGGTTTGGTTCAGAAATTTCAGCTCACCCTACAGAAAAGTATCAATTCTATGCACTTACAGATCGTGGGCCGAATACCACGTATAACGTTAATCAAGATCATGGCAAAATCTTTTTAGAGCCTGACTATACCCCTAAAATTGGATTATTTGAGTTAAAAAAAGATGGAACTATTCAGAAAATAAAAGAAATTTTATTAAAAGACCCAACGGGCAGAAATATTACAGGTTTGCCTAATCAGCATTTTGGCGCAAGTAAAGAAATCGCCTATGACCAAGATGGAAAGAAATTAGCCATAGGGACAGATGAATTTGGATTGGATGCTGAAGGTTTGGTTGCACTCAAAGATGGTACTTTTTGGGTCAGCGATGAATATGGTCCTCATATTGTGCATTTTAATGCAGATGGGCTAGAAATTGATCGTATCAATGCCTATGTTTTAGATGAGCGAAGAACATCGGGTTATTTATTGCCTCAAGAATATGCCAATAGACGCCAGAATCGAGGAATGGAAGGTTTAACCATTACACCCGATCAAAAAAAGCTGGTGGGCATCATGCAATCCACCATGAGCAATCCCGATGCATCGGTAAGCAAATCAGATCTTGTGCGTATTGTGATGATTGATTTAGAAAGCAAAGTCGTTTCTCAGTATTTGTATCAACAAGAAGGGGGTGCAAAGACCTATTCAAATACAGCAATTACAGCCTTGAGTTCCACGCAATTTTTGGTAGCAGAACGTGATGATGATTTCTATAAAGATAATCCTCAAGCATTTAAACGGATTTATAAAATCAATCTGCAACATGCCACTGATTTGGAAAAGCTAAAGCCAAGTTCAACGATTCGGCAAGATGAACAATTCGGTCTGTTGATAGCGGAACAAACCTTGGAACAATATGTGTTAACAGCAGGCTGGAGTGGTCTGGCTCAACAGGGTATCTACCCAGTAGAAAAAACCTTAGTGGTGGATTTGGTTGCGCGTTTACACTATCCGCACGATAAAATTGAAGGTCTATGGGTGATTGATGAACAGCATTTAGGGGTTCTCAATGATGATGATTATGCTTTTTCTGAAACGGATGGAGTATTGGAACAAAAGTATTTGGATCACGATAAAAATATCATTGATGGCAATACACTCTATATCCTTGATCAATTGGATTTAACAGTAGATTAAGTATTTATTCATACAAGATAAAATTAAACCGCCAAATTAATTTGGCGGTTTAATGAATGTATTTACGATTAACTTTGTGCTGGTTTTAAACTTGATTCAAGTATTAAGCTTGATTCAGATATTAAACTTAGTATTCCCAGAACATCCGTTGAATTTCTTTTGCATCTTTGGTTTTGGTCAGTGCTAAAGCAGCTAAAAGTTTTGCTTTTTGCGGATTTAAATCGTGAGCAACGACCCAACCATATTTATCATCAGGCTGTTCAGCATTACGTAACACAAAACCTTGTGGAACGCGCGAAGAACGAATGATTTGTACACCTTGTTGCTGGAGTTGGTTCAATGTCGGAACAATATAGTTCGCAACGGAACCATTACCTGTACCCGCATGAATAATGGCTTTAGCACCCGCTTTCGCATAGGCCACATAGGCATCTGGAAGCATATTGCCTGAACCATAAACGATTTGAACGATTGGTAACGCATCACCTTGAATATTTTCAATATTAAACTCAGAGCTATTGTTAAAACGTTTTGCAACGTTTCTAAACCAATAAGGTTTACCTTCAACCAGTGTACCTAAAGCACCCCATTGGCTGACAAAAGCATCGGTATGAATATTGATGGTCTTTGACACATCACGTGCTGCAAAAATATCGTCATTCATTAACACAAAAACGCCTTTGCCTTTGGCACTGTCTGCGGCAGCAAGCGCAACAGCACTATAAAGGTTCAAAGGGCCGTCAGCTGAAAGCGCTGAAGGTGGACGCATAGAACCAACAACGACAATTGGTTTATCTGTATGAACTGTAAGACTTAGAAAATAAGCAGTTTCTTCTAAAGTGTCTGTACCATGGGTAATCACCACGCCATTCACATCAGGCTTTTTAACCAATTCGTTCACTTTGCGTGCAATGGTTAAAAGCTCTTTGTCAGTGATGCTTTCTGAAGCAACCTGTAAAGCCTGTACGCCTGTAACATTGGCAAGATTTTGAATTTGCGGAACTGCATTCAACAAATCATCTACAGGAACTTTCGCTGCAGTATATGTTGCGCTATTTGTAGAACTTGCTCCAGCACCCGCGATCGTACCGCCAGTTGCGACGACAACGACATTATTTTTTGCATAACTCGTAAAGGGTAAAAGCATGCCAATTGCAAGTGTAAGTGCAGTAACCGTCTTTTTCATAAACTATCCTTTTCAATCATTGTTCTGGTCATAAGCATTTTTTGTACCAGTTTTTAAATCTATATAAATACTGAGCTGTTGCCCATACTTATTTAAAAATGTATTTTTTCAAATAATCACTCAAATTTATAGTTACATACTATTAAAACTGGATAAAGTGCTTGCCAGTGCGTTTTTTCAGCATTCAATGAAGATGTTGTGCAATATAACGTCAATGACTAAGTTTTTAGTTGTACAGATGAATTGAGCAATTAAAAAAGGCATTCAATTTTGAATGCCTTTTTGAGCTTATCTTTACTTTATAAAGATTAACGCATTTTTGCCAAGAAACGACTTAAGCGGTTCATTGCTTCACGTAATTCATTTTCTGCAGGAAGGAATACCACACGGAAATGATCAGGTGTAGGCCAGTTAAAACCTGTTCCTTGAACCAGTAAAACTTTTTCAGCTTTGAGGAAATCTAACATGAATTTTTCATCATCTTCAATTGGATAGATTTCAGGATCCAGCCTAGGGAAACAATACATTGCACCTTCTGGTTTTACGCACGACACGCCAGGAATATCGTTAAGCATTTCCCAAGCAATATTGCGTTGTTCATATAAACGACCACCTGGGCGGATCAAATCATTAATTGATTGATAGCCACCTAAAGCGGTTTGAATCGCATATTGGGCTTGGTGGTTGGCACATAAACGCATAGAGGCAAGCATGTCCAAGCCTTCAATGTAATCCATTGCACGAGACTTATCGCCCGTAATCGCCATCCAACCAGAACGGTAACCTGCAATACGATAGGCTTTAGATAAACCATTAAAAGAAACACATAAATGGTTTCCTGCTAATGCTGCAACAGAGACATGTTCGATACCGTCATACACAATTTTGTCGTAAATTTCATCTGCAAATAAAATTAGATCATGTTTTTTTGCTAATGCGACGATCTGTTCTAAAACATGGCGCGGATAGACTGAACCCGTTGGATTATTTGGGTTAATCACCACAATACCACGAGTATTTGGGGTAATTTTACTTTCCATATCCGCCATATCAGGATACCAATAGTTTTGGTCATCACATTTATAGTGAATCGCTGTACCACCTGATAGATTTACGGCTGCCGTCCATAATGGGTAATCCGGCATTGGAACCAGCATTTCATCGCCATCATCCAATAAACCTTGCATCGCCATAACGATCAGTTCAGATACACCATTCCCGATATACACATCTTTAACATGTAAATCCAAGATACCTTTTTGCTGATAATACTGACAGATGGCTTTACGCGCAGGAAAGATTCCTTTTGAATCTGTATAACCGACAGCATTAGGCAAATTTAAAGCCACATCATTGATAATTTCTTGCGGGGCTTCAAAGCCGAACGGGGCGGGGTTACCGATATTTAATTTAATAATTTTATGACCGGCTTCTTCCATCTCATTGGCCGCTCGTAACACTGGTCCACGAATGTCGTAGCAAACATGCTCTAGCTTTGACGATTTCTTGATTTCACGTGGGGTTGTGTTACCTAAAACGGACATAATTTTATCCAATTATTTTGAGTTAAAAAAATAGATTACTGAAATATCACAATCTATGTTGAAATTTAGCTAGAAATTTTCCAAGCTCTAGCGTAAATATGGAAGTACTGAAGCATGACATTGAATGTCAAAGATTTAAAGGAGTTTAATGATGGGAAAACTCAATAAAACAGACCGAGAATGGCAAAGAGAGTTATCACCAGAGGAATTTAAAATCACTCGACAAAAGGGCACAGAAGCTGCCTTTACTGGAAAGTATTGGAATTCCAAGCAGCATGGAACCTATGTATGTCGATGTTGTGGGGAAGAATTATTCTCTTCAGAAACCAAATATGACAGTGGTTGTGGTTGGCCGAGCTTTTTTAAACCAATCAATAATACTGTTATAGAAGAACAAGATGATCATTCGCATGGTATGGAACGTGTAGAAATTATATGCCATCATTGCGACGCTCATTTGGGGCATGTATTTGAAGATGGACCACAACCAACGGGCTTACGCTACTGCGTAAATTCCGCTTCTTTAGAATTAAAATCACAAGAAAAAGGCGACGAGGAAACGTATCCATGACCAACATTTATCAGTTTGAGGCTGAGCTGTTAGAGGGTGAAAATAAATCTTTTTCTGATTATGAAGGAAAAGTTTTATTGATTGTAAATACTGCAAGTAAATGTGGCTTTACCCCACAATTTGCAGGATTAGAAAAGGTTTACGAGAAATATAAAGACCAAGGTCTTGAAGTTCTAGGATTTCCTTGTAACCAGTTCGGTGGACAAGACCCCGGTACAAATGAGCAAATCGGCACTTATTGCCAACGCAATTATGGTGTTTCTTTTCCAATGTTCGCTAAAGTGAATGTAAAAGGACCTGAAGCGCATGTGATATTCCGTTATTTAACCAATAACAGTAAGGGCATACTCGGCAGTGGCATTAAGTGGAATTTCACCAAATTCTTAATAAATAAGAAAGGTGAAGTGATTAACCGCTATGCACCAACCACGAAGCCTGAGGATATAGAACACGATATTGAAAAAGCTTTAGCAGAATAACCTGTTGTACAGACCAAAATAAGACTGAGGATATGATGCAATTAGACACTGCAGTTGAATTTTGGACTGATCCGCAAATGCCCTATGTCGAAACACGTAGGGCATGTCAAAGCCGTATTTGCTATAGATCACATAGCCATCCGACCTTTTCGATTGGTGCTGTGGATTGTGGAATAAGTCGCTTTAGTAGCTATTTTGCCAGCGAAGAGCAAATTCAAACAGGAAGCGTAGTAATCATTCCTGCTGAGGTGGAACACGCATGTAATCCACTGGAAAATCAAGCATGGAGTTATCAAATGATGCATCTAGATGCACATTGGATTGCTCAACTTTTTTCAGAATTAGTCAAAGATATTGAGCAGCTTTATCCCCATCATATTCCGTTGCTAAAACCACAAATTTTAACAAACCCACATATATACCAAGCATTTACGCAGTTAAATCAGCTGTTATTTGATCCAACCATATCGATTTTATTCAAACAACAACAATTAATTGAAGTCCTGAGTGAAATATTATTGCCCAATTTTGAATTTACGTTATTAAAGCAGTCTGATTATTTTCAAAAGCATTTGGGTGCAATGATTGATGATATGAATCACACTAAACAGATGCTTTCTTTAGAAGATCTCAGTCAAAGTCTAGGGATTAGTCGTTATGCCATTATTCGCTTGTTTAAAAATAATTTTGGCTTAACACCACATGCGTATCAATTAAATCAAAAAATAAATATAGCCAGAAAGCGTTTGAAGTCTGGAGAAGCAATTATTCAAGTTGCACATGATTTGGGATTTACAGACCAAAGTCATTTTCATCATGTGTTTAAATCGCATACTGGAATCACACCGAAGCAGTTTCAAGCTCAGTTTGTCATGCTCTAACTGCGCAATTATCTACAAGATAATAGGTTCTAAAAATATTTAAGCTTATCTAAATATTTTTTGGATCGAGTAATGCAACTGTTCATTATTGTGATTGTCACCCATTTCATTGCTTTGCTTTCACCGGGCCCTGATTTTTTTCTTATTTTAACTTCGTTGTTTCGAAATGGACCACATGCAGCGACGGCTGTTTGCTTAGGGATCGTCTTGGGAAATGTTGCCGTGATTGGTCTTATTTTGAGCTCATTGTTTTTTCTTGGCAAACTCGATGATGAAATTTTAAAGCTGGTAAAATGGGGCTGTATTGCTTATTTAAGTTATTTGTCTTATCGGTGTTTCATATTTGCACAACAAGCTAAGCTAATAGGGGATTATCATCTAGAACACCAAAATAAACCAACCTTTGCATGGATGAAATATGTCTTACTGGGGGTACAGTCGAGTTTATTAAATCCTAAAAATATTCTGTTTTATAGCAGTATTATTATGGCAATTTATCAACACTATAATGTTGTTCAACTGACTTTAACCTGTCTGTGGATGGTGAGTGTAGTTTTGATCTGGAACTTGTTTTTGGTGCGATTGATGACTCAAAATAAAGCTATGCATTGGTTTAAAACCAAAATCAAATATATTTATTATCTTTCATCCTTTTGCTTTGGCTTATTTGCTGCGGCTTTGTTGTTGAATTAATCAAATAAAATTAGCTCAAATAAAAACATGCCTATCTAATAAAGATCTAGATAGGCATTCTCTTTTACATTATGTTGTCATCTGATTCAATTTTAAAAATCAAGAATGAGATACGCTTGCTTCGTTCGATTTATTGGCTTTATTGCGTTTGAATAACATGTTGTGAATATCATCAATAAATGTATATACAACAGGAATAACCAATAACGATAAGAAGGTACTGGTAATCAGTCCACCAATTACAGAAATTGCCATCGGTGCTCTAAAACTTGGATCTGTACCAATCCCCAATGCGATTGGCAACATGCCTGCACCCATCGCCAAAGTGGTCATAATAATGGGGCGTGCACGCTTATGGCAGGCATCCAATACCGCATTCATACGCGAATACTGCCGTTCATTGCGGGCGATAATTGCATAATCGACCAAAAGAATCGAGTTTTTACTGGCAATTCCCATCAACATGATTAAGCCAATCAAACTTGGCATCGAAAAACTACTTTTTGCTAAAAGCAGTAGCACAAACGCACCACCCAGTGCCAAAGGCAATGCCACTAAAATGGTGATCGGTTGTAAGAAGTCTTTAAACAGGAGCACTAAAACCACATAGATACACAATACGCCTGTTAGCATAGCTAAACCAAAGCTTGCAAAGAGCTGTTCCATCACATCGGCATCACCCAGATTGGTACGTTTTACTGTCGGAGGTAAGTTTTTGATGGTTGGAAGTTTATCTACAGCAGCCGCAACATCGCCTAAAGGCTGATCATTGAGCTCAATATTAAAGTTGATGTTACGTAAACGGTTAAAACGGTCAATTTGTGAAGGACCACTTTCAATATTAACTTGTGCAATGGTGCCTAACATCACTGGACCTTTACTACCAGTAATCATCAAGCGTTTAATCAGATCTTGATCTTGACGTGCAGACAGGGGCAGTTTGATGACAATTGGAATTTGTCGTTGCGAAAGGTTTAATTTTGCCAAGTTCTGATCAAAATCTCCCGCCGTGGCAATACGCACAGTTTCAGCGATATTTTGTGTGGTAATGCCTAAATCCGCAGCTTTTGCAAAGTCAGGGCGAATCACCAATTCAGGGCGAATCAATGCTGCGCTTGAGGTAATACTACCAATATTTGGAATAGTACGGATTTCTCGTTCTACTTGACGTGCTGTCGTGATTAGTACATCAGGGTCATCACCTGACAGCGCAATTTGGTATTGGCTGTTATTGCCTGCAATACCGACTTGAATTCGTGCACCAGGCAGTGGAGCTAAACGTTGGCGTAAGTCATTTTCAATTTTTTGCAAACTCGCAGCGCGGTCTGAACGTGCTGTGACTTGAATGGTTAAGGTTGCTTTTCTTGGTTCACTTGATGCACCACCCGCAAAAGGATCTGTACCTGCTGAACCACCACCAATCGTGGTATAGACACTTTTAATTTCAGGATGATCTTTAATTAAACTACGGGCGTATTCTGCTGCTTTTAAGGTGTCTGGAAATTGTGAACCTGGTGGAAGCTCTACACGCACTTGGGTCTGCCCAGTGTCAGGTGGTGGAACAAAGCCCGTAGGGAGTAAAGGGATGAGCATGAGAGACGCAATAAAAAATATGATGGCACTGCTTAAGGTGATCCAACGATGATTTAAACACCACGTGACCATCCGCATATATGCGCGCATCACCCGACCATCTTTGGCACGATCATGTTGAAGTTCAAGATCACCATGATCTTTGATTGGTTGGCTTTGATCATCTAATACTTGATTGTCATGATGACTTTCAACTTTACCAACCCAAGGTTTAAGAATATAGGCTGACATCATAGGCGTCAGTAAGCGTGCCACCAAGAGTGAGGCAAAAATAGCCAAAGCCGCTGTCCAGCCAAATTGCACAAAGAATTTACCTGCAATACCACTCATAAAGGCAGTGGGTAAGAACACTGCAATCAAGGTGAAAGTGGTGGCAATCACGGCTAAACCAATTTCATCGGCTGCCTCCATGGCCGCTTCATAAGGTGTTTTCCCCATTCGAAGATGCCGGATGATATTTTCAATTTCTACAATGGCATCATCAACCAGTATTCCCACAACCAACGACATGGCTAACAGTGTGACAATATTTAAAGTAAAACCTAAGTAATACATGCCAATTAGGGCAGGTAGAATGGACAAAGGCAGGGCAGTAGCCGCAATGATCGTGGCACGCCAATCTCGTAAAAATAACCAAACCACCAAGATTGCAAGAAGTGCGCCTTCATACAGCAAGGACATTGAGCCTTTATAGTTATCAACCACAGGATTTACAAAGTTAAATGCTTCAGTGATTTTAATATCAGGATGCGCCGCTTTTAATGTTTCAAGTGCCTCTTTTACTCCGATTTCAACATCAACTTCACTTGCACCTTTACTGCGGGTAATTTCAAAGCCAATCACAGGGTGGCCATTTAACAGTGCAGCAGAACGTCGTTCAGCAATGCCGTCGCGAATGTTGGCAACTTGATCCAGCCGAATATGGCGACCATCACTCAAGGCAATATCCATTGCTGCAATTTCAGCAGCAGTTTTTACTGTGGCAATGGTACGAATAGACTGTTCACTGCCGCCTATTTTGGTTTGTCCGCCAGATGCATCTTGTTGAACAAGGCGTAATTGTCGGGTGATGTCTGTTGCTGTGGCATTTAATGCTAAGAGTTTTTCAGGATCTAATTCAACATCAACTTGACGCGTGACGCCGCCTACACGAGAAACCGCACCAACGCCTTTGACTTTTAACATTGCACGTGCAACATCGTAATCCACAAACCAAGACAATGCTTCCTCATCCATACGAGGGGACTGAATGGTATAGGTGAGAATCGGTGAACCTGAAAGATTGATTTTACTGACAATTGGATCACGAAGATCCGCAGGTAAATCTGAACGTACTTGTGAAACCGCGTTACGGACATCATCAACAGCTTCTTGCAGTGGTTTTTCCAGTTGAAACTCTGCGGTTACGGTGACTACACCATCTTGGATATTGGTATATTGATTTTTAAGTCCCTGTAAAGTTGCAATCGAGTTCTCAATTTTACGTGCAACTTCTGTTTCCAGTTGCGGTGGTGCTGCACCGGGTAAAGCCGCTGTGACCGTGACCATTGGTAATTCAATATCGGGAAATTGTTGTATTTTCATCCAATGAAAACACATCAAACCCGCTAAACCAAGCATGATAAAAAGCAAGATACCGGGAATCGGATTTTTAATCGACCAAGCGGAGAAATTCATGTTATTTCTCCTGCGTGCTAACGAGTTGTTTGGTCAATGGTGTATCTGGAATCGCTTGACCACGTTTGATTAAATCACCATCTGACAAGAATCCTGTTCCAGAGGCAACCAGTTGAGTGTTTGCTGCTAAATCAACAATTTCAACACGATCATTTAAACGTCGACCAAGTGTGACTTTCTGTTGAGTTACTCGATTATCTTTATTGACAATAAACACATAAGAGAAACCATCACGTAAGAGTACTGCGGTTTGAGGCACTGTTAGTGCTGGCTTTTCGCCTAGATCAAACTCACCTTTGACAAACATACCCATACGAACAGCATCAGTGGTAGGTATATCCACATAGACCAAGCCATAACGTGTTTGCGGGTCAATGACTGGTGCAATCATCCGAACGCTACCTGAAACGGCTGAACGGCTAGGATCAGGTGAGATGATATGCGCTGTCATGCCTTTTTTAAGTTTATATAAGTCTGTCGAGGTTACTTCGGCACGCCATTCCAAACGGTTATCACGGATCAAGCGGAACAGTTCTTGTCCCGTTTGTGCCAATGAGCCAACTGTTGCTGTACGTGCTGAAATAACCCCATGATCGGGTGCAATCACTTGGGTTTGTGTTAAACGAAGCTGATTACTGTCAATTTGGGCTTTAGCAGCATCTAAACGGGCTTGTGCTGTACTTTGAGAAGTCAGGTATTTTGTCGCTTCTTGTTGTGAAATTGCACCAGTATTTTTGAGTTGTTGAATACGTTGATTATTGATACTGGCATCAGCTAGCACAGCTTTCGCTTCTGCATAATTGGCCTTTGCTGTCGCTAATTCAGCACGAATACTTTCACTGTTAATTTCAGCCAAAACTTGCCCACGTTGTACGCTATCTCCAACGTTGACATTGACTTTGGTAATTCGTTGCCCCGAAAGTTCACTGCCAATCACCACTTCTTGCCATGCAGCAATATTGCCATTGGCTGTAAAGTTTTGCTTCCAGTTTTGCAGTTCGGGTTGCATCACCGTTACAGTCAGTGCTGGTTTTGCACTAGAAGCGGATGTTGCTGCATTTTCTGGAGAAGGCTGTTTTTTATTTGAAGATTTCCATCCAATAAAAGCCACGATTAGCACAATAAAAATAATTGCAATAATGATCCCGAGTTTTGAGTTTATGCGCTTTTTTTTCATTGGGTCATGCGATTTCATTTTAGTTTTTTAAATGAGTAGAGATAAGTTGAGTATCTCTAAAGGCTCTATGTTTGGTCAAGTTGCAATACAGCGCTTAATGTGATTTTTTGAAAGTTAAGCAGTTAAATTTTGCTATAGAGAGGCCGTTGAAGTTAGTGATATTTGTTGTTTTATGGCCTTGATTATTAGATGGCTTGAGTGGTTAAAATTATTTATATGTTTTTAATATAGAAACCATCAAGATCAGCATAATTTTGTATAAAAACTACAAGACCATTCACAATTTATAATATTTTTTAATAAATAAATACCATGAGATCTTGCTTTTTTATTTAAAAAATCACGCTTACAAAATGAGAAAGTAAGTTTAAGTAAGAGTGATTATCATTTAATATGGCGGCTTAATTTAGATGACTGTTTTAGAGCCTCCTATGCGAAAAATTAAACCCTTAATTGTGATGATGGCAGTGGCGACAAGTGCTGCAATTGCTCATGCTGAACAACAAGATGCTTCATTGTCTCAGTCGAGCAATGGTAATGCAAAACAACTGAGTACGATTACAGTAGTCGCGAGTGCAGATGCATCAGCAGAGGGTTTAATGCCAGCATTTGCTGGAGGACAGGTGGCTTCTGGTGGTAAAGTTGGGATATTTGGCAATCAGAAAAATATAGATACACCGTTTAATCTAACCAGCTATACCAATCAATATATTCAAGAGCGACAAGCAAAAAGTGTTGGGGATGTTTTAAAAGCGGATCCAAGTGTTCGTGTCGGACGCGGTTTTGGTAATTTCCAAGAAAATTATTATATTCGTGGCTTTAACTTGGGCTCAGACGACACAGCCTATAATGGCTTATATTCAATTTTACCACGTCAGTATATTCCTGCAGAGCTGTTTGAACGTGTTGAAGTATTAAAAGGGGCATCCTCATTTTTAAATGGAGCAATGCCAAGTAATGGTGGGATTGGTGGTGCAATTAACTTATTGCCGAAACGTGCAAGTAACGAACCACTTAATCGTGTCACAGTAGGTACGGACTTTAATGGCGGTTATATTGCCAATGATATTTCTCGCCGTTTTGGTGAAGATCAACAATTCGGCGTACGAGTAAACACAGCATATCATGGCGGTGATACTGCTGTTGATAATGAAGAAGCATCTTTAGGCTTAGCTTCTATAGGTTTGGATTACCGTGGTGATCGTTTACGTCTTTCTGGAGATATGGGTTATGTGAATAATCGTTTAAAAGCGACTCGTCCAAACGTGACTTTAGGCGCGGGTATTACCGAGATTCCGAAAGCAATTGATGGCTCAGATAACTTTGCACAAAAATGGACGTATTCAAATGAAGAGGATATCTTCGGAAGTTATCGTGCTGAATATGATTTAGCAGATAATTTAACAGCTTATGCTGCTTATGGTTTTCGACATGGCGAAGAGCAAAACAGTTTAGCAAATATGACATTGACCAATCAGACAACAGGCGCGGGAACCATTTATCGATTTGACAATGCGCGTGTAGATATGGTCAATACTGGTGAAGTTGGTGTGCGTAGTAAAGTAAACACAGGTTCAATTGAACATAATTTAGTGCTATCTGCATCGGCATTTCAACAGAACACCCGCAATGCTTATGTGATGGACTATAAAAATACATTAGCCAACAATATCTATAATCCAATCCAGTATGATCAACCTGCTTATTCACAAAATGCGTTGTTTGGGAATAACTTAGATACACCTAAATTAACGACTCGGACGCGTTTAAGAAGTATTGCCATTGGCGATAACCTCAAAGCTTTAGATGATAAATTAACAGTCATGCTCGGTGGACGTTATCAAACCATCATGCAAGAAAACTATAATTATGGAACTTCAACTAAATCAGGTGAGTATGATGAAAGTAAGTTTACCCCTGCTTTGGGTCTAAGTTATAAAATTCTGCCTGAAGTTTCAGTTTATGCAAATTATATTGAATCTTTAGCTAAAGGTTTGAGTAATACCAATTCAACGACGAAAGAAACCACAACACTCAAACCATTCGTTGCTAAACAAAAAGAAATTGGTGCCAAATATGAAAATGATCAGTTTGGTGCAAGCCTAAGTTTGTTTGATATCGATAAGCAGCGCGCAGTACTTGAAAACAGTATTTTTAGTGATGCGGGTAAATATGTACATCGTGGTGTTGAACTCAATACTTTTGGTCAATTGACGGATTCTTTAAAAGTGTTAGGTGGTGCAACTTGGATTGATGCAAAGCAAAAAAATACAGGAAATGTTAACTACGATAATAAAAAGGAAGTGGGTGTTGCAGAATTTCAAGCAAATGTTGGTGCTGATTGGAAATTGCCAACAGTTCACGATGTGTCTTTAAATGCTCAAGTCACCTATACAGGTTCGACTTATGCGAGTTTAGACAACAAATTGAAAGTAGGTGATTGGACAACTTTAGATCTTGGTGCGACATATAAAACTCAGTTGGGGCAAACACCGACAACTTTTAATTTCCGTGTAAATAATGTTTTCGATAAAAACTATTGGTCATCAGTTGGTCTATTTGACAACATCAACAGTACTTCTAACACCAATAACGGTTACTTGGTTGCTGGGCAACCTCGTACATTCATGTTAAGTGCTGCATTTGATTTTTAAATACCATAAAAAAATGCCCCAAATTTGGGGCATTTTTTATAACAGTATATTTTTATAAAATGGTTTTTAGACGTTGAATCACTTGCTCACATTGAGCAATATCTGCGACCAATGCCATACGGACATGACCTTCACCAGGATTGCCTTGTTCAGTATCACGAGACAAATAACGCCCCGGTAAAACTTTAATGTTGGCTTTTTCCATTAACATTTTGGCAAAGTTTTCATCATGATCGACTTTTAACCAATAATAGAAGCCTGCATCAGGCTTTTGTAATGGTAAAAGATGACCGAGTTCATTTTGGAACAAATCAAATTTGGCACGATACAGTCTGCGATTTTCTTCAACATGTGTTTCATCGTTCCAAGCAACAATTGAAGCCAATTGATGTTGGACTGGCATTGCAGCGCCGTGATAAGTGCGGAATTTTAAATAAGGTTTAAGTAAGTTTGCATCCCCAGCAACAAAACCTGAGCGCATACCCGGTAGGTTTGAACGCTTAGACAGAGAATGGAATACGATACAATTTTTATAGTCGTCACGACCTAATTCAGCACAGACCTCCAATAAGCCGATCGGTGCTTCATCAAACCACAATTCTGAGTAACATTCATCAGACGCAATCACAAAGTCATATTGGTCAGAAAGTGCAATGAGCTTTTTAAATTGTGCTTTTGAAAGTACCGCACCAGTAGGATTTCCCGGCGTACAAACAAACAAAAGTGCAGTTTTTTCCCAAACTTCAGCAGGTACAGCATCAAAATCACCGAGGTAATTGTTGTCTTCGGTACAGTTGACAAAGTATGGCTTGGCACCAGCTAAAAGAGTCGCACCTTCATATATCTGATAGAACGGATTAGGCATTACCACATAAGGTGCGTCATCACGATTAATCAAGGCCTGTACAAAAGAGAAAATCCCTTCACGTGTACCTGTAACTGGAAGAACATGATCTTCGGCACTGATCGCATTCAGTTTAAAACGACGGGTTAGCCACTGAGCAATACTTTCACGAAGTTCTGGTAAACCTTTACTGTTTGGATAAGTTGAAAGGTGCTGAAAATTATCAATGATCGCTTGCTTCACAAACTCAGGAGCAGGATGCTTTGGTTCTCCAATTGAAAGTGGGATCAAAGGTAAATCTGCAGGTTTTACATCCTGAAAAAGCTGGCTTAACTTTTCAAATGGATAAGGATGTAATAAAGACAAACTAGAGTTCATGAAACAATTACCACGATAGAAAGTAAGATTAATGTTGCCCACAGATTTGATTTGATGCTTCATCTAATGCCGCTTTTAATTTTGCGGTAAAGACTTCAGCCTCAGCTTCAGTGAGGGGGGTGCCATCTTTTTTGGTGACAAAGAAAATATCTTCTGCTTTTTCACCCAGCGTGGCGATTCTAGCAGAATGTATGTCTAAACCTTGCATCATAAATAAACCACCAACGCGTGCAAGTAAGCCCGGTTGGTCGAGGGTAGAGATTTCTACCATATTTTGCTGCAAAGCTTCGTTAAGTGTTACATCCACGGTATTTTCAATATCGAAGTGGCGAAGTTGACGTGGAATACGACGTTGCATCAAACCCGGATATTTATCTGATTCGCTTAAGGCTTTAATTAACGCCTGTTTGACTGTTTCTTCACGTTCAGGATCGGTTAATAAGGTACCGAAACGATCCAAGACTACATAAGTATCTAAACTAAAGGCTTTGGTTGCAGTGATAATCCGTGCATCTTGGACATCCAGATTCATACGATCCAAAATTGCCACTGTAGTGGCAAACAGATTGGGTTGGTCTTGAGTATAAATAAAGATCTGTACAGCATCTTGTGCTGCTTTACGGTGCGCACGCATGAGCACCAATGGTGCAGGGTTGTCGCCGTGTTGCAAAATGGCGCGAGTATGCCATGCAATTTCATCTGCGGATTCTTTAAGGAAGTATTCGTCCCCAAGCTCTTGCCAAACCTTTTCAACTTGATCGAGTGGAAACTCATCCACCAAGACTTCGCTTGCAGAGAATTTGGTATCTTCAATCAGCATTTGATAATCAACAGGTCGACCCAAACCAGAACGAATTACATCACGCGCATGGGTATAGAGTTGACGCATCAAAGAAGAGCGCCATGTATTCCAAAGTTTTGGATTGGTGGCATTGATATCGGCAACCGTCAGCGTATAGAGATAATCTAAATGCTCCATATCACCAAGCTTTTCAGCAAACTCTTTCACCACATCTGGGTCAGAAATATCTTTTTTCTGTGCGGTCATCGACATCAGTAAATGGTTTTGGATGAGCCAAGCAACCAGATTACATTCGCGCTCAGTAAACCCATGCGCAAGACAGAATTCAATTGCATCTTCAGCGCCAAGTTCACTGTGATCTCCACCACGGCCTTTGGCAATATCATGGAATAATGCAGCAAGGAATACGATGTCACGGCGGACTAAGCGTTGAAATACAGAACTGACAACAGGATAATCTTTGGCAAAGCCAGGTTCTTTAAAACGATTTAAATTACGAATTAACAGTAAGGTATGTGCATCGACGGTATAAATATGGAACAAGTCATATTGCATCAACCCCATGATTTGCCCAAAAGCAGGAATATAATTTCCTAATACACCATAACGCTTCATTGCCACCATGGTTTCATATAAACGATATGGAGAGCGGATGATCGCCATGAATAATGCTTGATGGGTCGGATTATCACGAAATGCTTGATCAATGCGTTTTGCTGCTAAAGTCAAAAGACGCAATGTACGTGCACGAATACCCTCGATTTCAGGGCGATTCGCCAAGATATAAAAAATCTCTAAAATAGCGCTTGGATTTTCGGAAAAGGTTTTATGTTGTTGAACGGCAAGCTTGCCATCAACCAATTTAAAATGTTCGTTAATATTTTCGATTTTACGTTCATAGTCGGGTAAGCGTGGGGTAATCACCGATTCATTAAAATAAGCCAATAACATTTCATTTAAGGTCGAAACCTGTTGCGCGGTACGATAATAACGCTTCATGAACTGTTCAATTGGATAATTTGGATGATGATCATCTTCTCGTGTATAGCCAAATTTAGCTGCAATATCACGTTGATAATCAAACAATAGGCGATTTTCATCACGTTTGGTTAAACGGTGTAAATGATGGCGGATTTCCCAAAGAAAGTTTTCAGCTTCTTCTAGGACGCCCAATTCAAATTCAGAAATAAAACCCAAATGAACCAAGTCGTAAATACGATTGACCCGAAAATGCCGTTTGGCAATCCAGCCAATTTGGTTAATGTCCCGAATACCACCGGGTGCGTTTTTAATATCGGGTTCTAAATTGCTTTCAGTATTGTTATGTTGCGCATAACGTTGTGCTTGTTCATCCATCTTGGCATCAAAGAAAGTCTTATCTGTCCAAGTTTGGGAAACGACACGACGAGGCCATCTTGCCAGATGTTGATTGCCAATAATTAATCGCGCTTCAATCAGCGAGGTTGCCACAGTGAGATCATTGGTGGCTTGTTCAAAACAACTTCGGATGGTACGTACACTGACACCCGGTTTAAAATTCCCCACATCCCAAAGTGTAGAAATAAATTGCGTCACTGTTTGTTCTTGTTCAGGAGAAAGATCTTCTTCTGAAAGAATCATGATGTCGACATCGGAATAGGGCAACATTTCGCGTCGCCCATAGCCACCAACAGCAAATAAACCGAGATCTGTTTGATCTAGCCCCGAATGCTTCCAGAGAAACATAAGGGCTTCATCTACCACATTTGAACGGGTACGGACAATTTCGCGTATTGTTGTACCATGATCATAGGCCTCATTTAACTGTTGCTCAACATCGCTACGCCATTGATTAATCGCTTTAATGTCATGTATATCAGTTACATATTCCAATAGAGGAGAGGTGTTGATCATGGATGTCTTGTCCGCAAATATATTGGCTAGTTGTTTAAATGAACAGTGACTTTTGCAGCCGTTTCTTGTGCAAGTTCACGTGCTTGGTCTGTTGTTTCAGCACGTGCTGTTGCCACGCCCATACGACGACGTTTAAATCCTTCAGGTTTACCGAACAGGCGTAAGTCTGTCGCAGGATTTTGCAAAGCAAGATTTAAGCCTGAGTATGAAAGATTCTTTGCATCCATACCTGCATAGATTACAGCACTTGCAGCAATACTATGTCGTTCAGTATTGACAGGTAAACCCAAAATCGCACGTGCATGTAATTCAAATTCGCTTTGGAATTGTGATGCAAGTGTGACTAAGCCTGTATCGTGTGGACGCGGTGATACTTCACTAAACCATACTTTATCACCTTTTACAAACAGTTCTACCCCAAAAATCCCACAGCCACCAAGTGCTACAGTGACTTTATTGGCAATGCGTTTGGCTTCATTTAAAGCTGCTTCTGTCATTGCTTGGGGCTGCCAACTTTCTACATAATCGCCTGAATCTTGACGATGCCCAATTGGATCACAATAAGCGGTTTCAATTTCACCTGTTTCTGGATTTTTCGAACGTACAGTGAGTAAGGTGATTTCAAAATCAAAGTCAATTTGTGACTCAACGATGACTGTACCTTGATTTACCCGACCACCAGTTTGAGCATATTCCCAAGCCGCATCTACTTCTGCATATTCTTTGACACGAGATTGCCCCTTACCAGAGGAAGACATTACAGGTTTAACAAAGTTAGGATAACCAATGTCATCACATGCAGAACGGAAGCTTTCTAAGGTATTGGCAAAACGGTAAGCGGAAGTGGGTAAACCAAGTTCTTCCGCCGCTAAGCGACGAATCCCTTCACGGTTCATGGTTAAATTCACTGCTTTTGCAGAAGGGATCACGGTTGCAATATTTTGTTGTTCGATTTCGACTAATACTTGAGTAGCAATCGCTTCAATTTCTGGAACAATAAGATTGGGTTTTACTTTTTCAATTAAAGCTTTTAATTCTGTTGCATCTGCCATGTTTAAGGCATAAGAGAAATGAGCAACTTGCATGGCAGGTGCGTTTTCGTAGCGGTCTGCCGCGTGAACTTCAACACCAAGTCGTTGTAATGAAATCACCACTTCTTTACCAAGCTCTCCTGAACCTAACAGTAAAACTTTAAATGCAGATGATTGAAGTGGGGTACCAATAGTAACGCTCATGCTATTCTTCCATGCTTGTCTTATGGACTGTTAGCATAGCAGAACTCAGGCGTGTGTTAAGGGCTGATTGACATAAAATAATGATATTGTCTAACAGATTTTTTTATAAAGTTTTTAGCTTATAGGCGGTTTGCCACTACAAATGAAGTGGCTTTGAATTTGCGCAAGAAAACTGATCAATAATTTTTGATCAATTCTTTTTACGAACCAACAGAATCAACGCAATTAGGCAGATCAGTAATTCTACAAAAAACGACCAATGCAGTATAAAGTTTAACCACCACGGCTGATAACGTGAGCTGACTTCAAAAAACACATAGGGTTGATCAATAAACGGTGCAAAAAGCCAAACATCACCTACAAAAGTATCCAAGCCGATATGTAGCAGGGCAGCACCCGAAAAAAGACTGATCATCAGGGCAGGTTTAGCCGTGTATTTTGAATGGATGAAATAAAATAAAGCGATTAGAAAGATTGGAATCCAAAATGAAAACCAATGTAAAAAATACTTATGGTGATGTACCGATCTATGATCGAATAAATAGAAATAGAATAGATCAATATCAGGAAAAACTGCACCAAGCATAATCAGCGTAAAAAAAGCTTTATTGGTGATTTTTGTCTGTTTAAATTTCTTGAGTAAAAGTTTAGCCAGTATATAGCCAGAAGGTAAGTGTGCGATAAACATATCAAGTTGCGTATTTTAAATATTTTATTTGAAAGCAATCATACACAACTAATTAATTCACATGGTTTTTTATTGTAAATTAATTAGATGAAAGCATTTTAAATCCGAAAGACTTTAAATTTACACGCTGATCTGCTGATGCATTAAAATATGCTTTAATCAACAAAACTACAGATAGGTATAGACCAAGCCATAGGCCAATGCTGCTGTGAGTGTCGCCAAAACGATTCTTTTAAATTTAAAATACAATCCTGTGAGTACAATAAAGCCCACCAACATCGCAAAACTTTTATTTGGAGTTTCGATCAATGGTGGAAGAGTGGCGACAATTAACATTGAACTGATTGCTGCAATTCCAATACTGCCTAATGCAATTTTTAACCATGTTGCGCCACGAGTTTGTGTGTGTTGTTGGCTTTTTTGCAGCAGATAGAATGGACCAAAGCGTGAAGCAAAATTTGCAATACCGACCAATATCCCCACCAAGATAATCTGTAAATCCATTTTAAATACTCACTTCATCAGTTTGCTTTAAAACATAATGTTTAAATAATCCCGCTAAAATCCCAGATGCAATCCCAATAAAAATTGCTGCCGACATGTTGATAAAATAACAGGCCAATGCGGAAACCACTAAAGATACGGCAACCACAAAAGTATGTTTTTTCTCAAAGGCTGCGAGTAAGAAGCTTAAGAACAATGCAGGTAACAAGAAGTCTAAAGCGGCTTGTAAAAATTGCGGCAAGTCGCTGACTTGATCTGCAAATAAACCACCTAAAAAGGAACCTAAGGCCCATGACATCCAGCTAAACAAGCTGAGTCCTAACATCCAAGACTCTGACCATTCCTGACGACGTTGGGAAAGTTTAATCATTCCAGCCGCAAAAACTTCATCGGTTAAACCCCATGCCCATACTGCGGTCTTTTTTAGGTTTAAACGGTCTTGAATCAGGTTTTGTAAGGCTGGCCCATAAAGTACATGGCGAATATCCAGTGCAATGACTGTAAGTGCTGTCATCCAAATAGATGTGCCACTGCCCAATAATGCAACCACAAGAAATTGGCTAGCACCAGCGTACATAGAGCAAGATAGAAATAAGGCTTCCCATGCACTAAAACCAAATTGGGTCGCGGATACACCAAAGGCAAAAGATACAGGCAGATAAGTAAAGATGATGGCTTGACTGTCTTTAGCGCCTTGCCAAAAGCCAGCAGTTTGGACTGAGGGATTGTGCTCTGACACAGGACACCTAAAACGAGAGTAAAACAAAAGGTAAAATCAAGATTGTGTATTCTACCCGAATTTACTAGCATAGTAGCGAAATGTTTATTTAGGCGTAACTTTATGTTCGCAAATCAGTCGAAATTATTATTGAGTATGACCTTGGTGTTAGGTGTTTTAGGTTTACAAGCATGTGGTAATTCATCTTCTGAACCTAAAGAAAAAGTTGAAATTAAAGCTGCGCCAAAACTAACCAATGATGCGACAACCTATGCCAACGAAGCATGGAAACTGATCAATCAGGTGGAACCCTTTGTCTACCGTAAGCAATTAAATTTGATTGAAGACAGTGTACGTAAACCTTTACGAAAGCTCAGTACCGACTGGCGTATCAATGTCAAAATGACCGATTCAGTGACAGAAGGTAAATACGCGTTGTGTCGTAAAGCCATGACCAGTTTAGACACTTGGGCAAGATCGACATTGGAAAAAGATGGTGAAATGCAAAAAAATCAAGCGCAATATGAACGTGATAAAGCCCAGTGCAAAGATGCAATTGAAAATCCAAGTTTAGGTAATACCAAAGCAAATAATAATATTTTTTAAATGATTTTAGAAAAAATGGCGCAAATATGCGCCATTTTTTTATTGATATAGATCTATGTTAAGTACGTTCGGTGTTACTTAAGGTTTTAACGGATTGGTCGATGCTGTTTTCACTGCTTTGTCTTTAGCAGCAGTTGATTTTGCAGCAGCGTCATTTTTCACTGCTTTGGTTGTTGCTTCAGCTTTTGCTTTGCTTGCAGCAGTTTCAGTTTTTACCTTTGCCGCTGCTTCTTTCGGTTTCGCTTCAACAGCTTTTGTTGCAGCTACACTTTTGTCTTTTGCTTGCGTTGCATCAGCTTTGGCTTTTGTACTTGCAGCCGTTGCTTTTTGAGTCGCTTGAGCTGCAGGATTTGCAGCGACGCATTTGCCACCTTTATGGTTTGGGCCTGTACCACCAACCAATGTTGTACCTTTAGGGCAAGCAAAAGCAGAAGCGCTAAGTACAGTGAATAATCCCGCTGTGAGCAATGTTGTGATTTTTTTCATTTATTTCAACTTTTATTGAGATGGCATTAGCGCCTCGCTAAAATATAATTGTATTTTTCACAAAGTAGAATAAATAATTTGTATATTTTATTTATAAAATGATTATATATTCCAGCCGTTTAAGGTGAATTTAATATTTGTCTAAAAGTAGAAAAGTAATGAGTTAAATTAGAGTTGGCCGAGTGAGTGAGCTATAGAATGTAATTGCTTGATATCTAAAATTTCTATTTTTTTAAAGGCAATTTTTAAAACGCCTTGTTGTTCGAGTAAATGTAATTCTTGGTTAATGGTCTGACGTGAGCATTTGAGCAGCAATGCCAATTGTTCTTGAGATAAATGAATGATGTTATTTTCAATACGGATATGATTGCCATAGCCGTTTAAGATAAACATCAAACGCTGAGCCAATCGTTGTTGTATATGCTGGGTTTGAATTGAAATGAGTTCTAAAAAAGCAAAGCGAAGTTTTTGACTGGTCAATTGGGCGATATGGAACCAATATTGCGGATAGTCATTTAGAATTTTCTGAATCGCTTGGCTGGGGAGATGTAAAACTAAACATTTTCCAACAGCAATGGCATCATGAGAACGTGGTTGTTGATCCACCAAAGAAATTTCTCCAAACCACATAATCGGTTCTGCAATAGCAGCAACGGATTCATTTCCTTCAATATCAATATAGCCTAAGCGTACCCGACCATCTAAGACCGCATAGATGCCATTAAATAGATCGCCTGATCTGAAAATCGCTTGATCACGCTCAAATTTTTGATAATGGGCTTGTTGTTGAATCAATTGTTGAAAAGGAATAGGCAGTTGTGAATACCATAAATTCTTTGATAATAATTCAAGGTCCGTTGAATTCAGCACAATATGTCCTTTTATGTATCATTGTTAATCTTTGCTTTGATTTTCAAATATATCTAACAGCATAGTCAGTAGGATAGAAAGTTCCTTAGATAAAATCAGTAGCGATAAGCACTGAGTAGAACCATTTACAATCCTCCTTTAAGAGCAGCAATTTAGCGTAAATATGACAGAGTCACTGGCCATAATGTATCAATAAATTTATTGTGAAAGCTGTTGTTATTTACTTCTTTGCAAATTTAAATGAAAAATCAATTCAACTTGTCAGCTAGACGACAACTTTTATCTTAGCGCTTTTATATAGTGAAATGAAGAGATTAACAAGGACGCTGAAAATGAACAGATTAGAGCAACTTCTTAGCCAGTACGCAGCTTATCATTTAGACCATAAAAATGTATTTACGCATTTTATTGGTATTCCGATGATCGTATTTTCAATCATGTGTCTAACGGCTAGAGCAGGGGTGATGCTTTCAGGTTTTGAAATCACTTTGGCATTGATTCTATTGGTTTTAAGTGTGATTTATTATTTTAGTCTGGATAAATTATTCGGCTTTTTAATGTTGCTTATTTATGCAGTAGCCTATCCATTTGCCTATAAAATTGCTCAATTAGGCATGGGAACTTGGCTAAGTATCAGCATTGGTACTTTTGTTGTAGGATGGGTATTCCAATTTGTAGGGCATTTTTATGAAAAGAAAAAACCTGCATTTGTTGATGATTTAGTCGGTTTAGCGATTGGTCCATTATTTGTCTTAGCTGAGTTTGTATTCTTGCTGGGTTTTCGTAAAGATTTACAAGAAAAAATGCTAGCAGAAGCCAGAAAGCAACGTACTGCAATGGATGAAAAATCATTAGACGCTTTACACGCGAAATAATTTGAAAGATAAAGAATCTAGTTTATGATAAAACCCTTTAAGTCAGTAATTTAAACTGACTTAAAGGGTATCGACTTCTATATTTTTGTTTGTTTTAGAATAAGAATTCTTTGATAAATATCACTAAACCAAAGAAAAAAATGGCGCAACCAATATAAAATTTTATTTTTTTAATCAGTGAAGAATTGAACATTGGCATCGTCATATGGTCTGTATAGTATTTCATTGGATTGCTTCTAAATAACGGCGATTCACTTCTTCCCAATTCACAACATTATAAAATGCCGCAATATATTCGGGACGACGATTTTGGTATTTTAAATAATAAGCATGTTCCCAGACATCTAAAGCCAGAATCGGGATATTGCCATTCATTAGTGGTGAATCTTGATTGGCACTGCTTTCTACGATGACTTTCTTTTCAGGGGTTACGCTTAACCATGCCCAGCCACTACCAAATCGTGTCAGTGCTGCTTTAGTAAAGGCTTCTTTAAAGTTTTCAAAACTGCCAATATCTCTGTCAATTGCTTCAGCGATTTGTTTAATCGGCTCTCCACCACCTTGAGGGCTCATTACTGTCCAGAATAAAGAGTGGTTAGCATGTCCACCACCATTATTAATCACGCTATTTTTAAGATCAGCAGGAACTTCATTCACTTTTGAAACCAGTTCTTCAATCGACAACTTGTCCCATGCTGTGCCTTCAATTGTGGCATTGATATTATTGATATAGGTTTGATGGTGCTTGGTATGGTGGATTTCCATTGTTTTTGTATCAATATTAGGTTCAAGTGCATCGTATGCATAAGGCAGTTGTGGAAGCGAGTAAGCCATGAATCAATCCTGTGATGTTAAGTATAGTGATAATGCTAATAATTATCATTATTATATATGAGCATCAAAAGTGCAACCAACTTAACTTTATTATTGTGTAGCTGATTTCAAAATAGAGATGATCAATTGAGGCAGGGGCTTAGCGATAGACGCTTGGCGCGTTTTAAGATGTAAATAAATATCGCGTATATTTACTGGAATATTATAATTTTAAATGTTGATATTTTTTTATAAAAACCTGAATACGTGTTTCATTAAAAAGCGGAGTTAAAATTAGATCGATAAGGCGAATGGTCAAAGTGATCTGCAAATCAATCAACAGATCGTTGAATCTACATTTAGAAAACAAGTTTTAAATATTCGTCAGACATTTATAAACCAAACTAAAACCAGTGAAAGATTCTATGATGAAAAAAAACAGGTTGAAGAAGTCTTCAACCTGTCTCATCAAAGCATGAGATCCGTTTATACGTTAAAACGGAAGTGCAATACATCACCATCTTGAACGATGTAAGTTTTACCTTCTAAACGCCATTTTCCTGCTTCTTTAGCACCGTTTTCACCGTTGTATTGGATGAAATCATCATATGCAATACATTCTGCACGAATAAAGCCTTTTTCAAAGTCAGTGTGGATTACACCCGCAGCTTGAGGTGCAGTTGCTCCCACTTTTACAGTCCAAGCACGAACTTCTTGAACACCTGCTGTAAAGTAAGTTTGTAAGCCAAGTAAGCTATAACCTGCACGAATTACCACATTTAGACCTGGTTCTTCCATGCCTAATGCTTCAAGGAATTCAGCACGATCTTCATCATCCAACAATGAAATTTCAGCTTCGATTTGGTTGCAAAGCGGAACAACGATTGCATTTTCCTCAGCAGCTAACTTTTTCACAGCTTCAAGGTGTGGGTTATTTTCAAAACCATCTTCTGCAACGTTTGCGATATACATGGTCGGTTTTAATGTCATTAAACCAAAACCACGCACAAGTTTACGTTCATCATCATCTAAATCAGCCGCACGAGCTGGCTTGCCTTCATCAAGTAAAGGTAGAATTTTTTCTAAAACTGCTTTTGTTGCAAGGGCTTCTTTATCACCGCTTTTTGCAGATTTTGCCAAACGGGTAACTGCTTTAGTTACAGTTTCCAAGTCAGCAAGTGCAAGTTCAGTATTAATCGTTGCAATATCATCTAATGGATCAATTTTACCATTTACATGAATTACGTTTTCATCTTCGAAACAACGTACAACGTGAGCAATTGCATCAGTTTCACGGATGTTTGCAAGGAATTGGTTACCCAAACCTTCGCCTTTAGATGCACCCGCAACTAAACCTGCAATATCCACAAATTCCATCGTAGTTGGAATAACACGTTGTGGTTTAACAATGGCTGTTAATTTGTCTAAACGTGGATCAGGTACAGGTACGATGCCTGTATTTGGTTCAATGGTACAGAATGGGAAGTTTTCCGCAGCAATAGCAGCTTTAGTCAATGCATTGAAAAGTGTAGATTTACCAACGTTCGGCAAGCCGACAATACCGCAATTAAAACCCATGAAATAACTCACAAAGTGTTATATAAAAATTGCGGATGATTTTACATGAAAGCCATGACAAAGTCAGGTCTACGACCTATAAGTTTTAAAATCAGATCATCTCAAATATATCAAGTGCTACATATTTGCCTGAGATCAGCACTTTTATTGAACAAAATGAGCATTCTAGGGGAGTGACAATTGATTTAGCATAATTTTTATAAGTGGATCAATTAAGTAAAGTTACTATCCTTCGTCTAACGACGACATCCATGTCGCCCTACAGATGGAGAAGCCTTGTATAATTCAACAAGGCAAAAGCGGAATCTATTTTATTTATATTGATGCAAATGAAGTTAATTGGAAAAACTTAAATCTTCCGCTTATCCAACTGGCTTGCCAAACTGTCACCAAATGCTTGAACGATCATGACCAAAGCCACCAAGACCACAATCACAGCAAACATCATTTGCATATCAAAGCGTTGGTAACCATAACGGTAGGCAATATCACCTAAGCCACCAGCACCAATTGCACCCGCAATTGCAGAGGAGTTAATCATGGTGACAATTGTGACTGTAAAACCTGCCACAATGCCGGGTAACGCTTCAGGTAAAAGTACATGCCAAACGATTTGCTTACGGTTACAGCCCATCGCTTGTGCAGCTTCAATTAGACCTTGATCAACTTCACGTAAGCTAACTTCTGCAATACGGGCAAAGAAAGGTGTCGCTGCTAAAGTTAATGGAACAACAGCTGCCCAGACTCCGTAACTGGTTCCGACAATCCAACGGGTTAAAGGAATCAGCGCCACCATTAAAATCAAAAAGGGAACAGATCGGGTAATGTTGATCACCGTGCCTAATGCATGATTAATCTTTTTAGATGGATAAATCCCTTGTTCAGATGTATTGACCAAAATCACTGCCAAAGGTAAGCCAATCAAAAAGGCAACAATGGCAGATACGCCAACCATCAGTAAGGTATCTATGGTTCCTGTCAGCAATAAATCAATGAGTTGGTCTTGCATAGCCAAGTACCTCTATTTGCGCAATTTGATGTTTTAACCTTTCTTGTAAATTATGCAGGTCTAAATGGGTTTGTTCAGTACCGACAATCAGCGTTCCAATCAAATGGTTTTGGATATTGTCGATATGACTTTGATATAAATGTACGGATTCTTCAAAAACTTGAAAAAGTTCCACTAAATCAGGTGAATTTTTCGGATCGGTTTCATAACGTAGTTTTAAAATGCTATGGGTTGAATCTTGTTGCAGCTCTGTATGCACTGGAAAGGGCAAATCGAGTTGTTCTAGGTTTAACAATTCTTGTGTGATTTTCTGCTGAGGCTGTGAAAACACGGACCAGACTTGTCCTGACTCAACGATTTCACCATGTTCAATCACCACCACTTGATCGCAAATTTCACGAATCACTTGCATCTCATGGGTAATTAAAACAATGGTAATTCCCAATTCTCGATTGATTTTTTTCAGCAAGGATAACACCACTGAGGTACTTTCAGGATCAAGTGCAGACGTTGCTTCATCACACAATAATATTTCTGGATGATGCACCAGCGCACGAGCAATACCAACACGTTGCTTTTGACCACCAGACAGCTGTGAAGGGTAGTTATGCGCTTTATTTCCCAATCCGACCAGGTCTAAAACATCGTTGACTCGTGTTTCAATTTCAGCTTTATCGACATGGGCAATTTTTAAGGGCAAAGCCACATTGTCCCAAACCGTTTTGGCAGACATTAAATTAAAATGCTGAAAAATCATCCCGATTCTTTGACGTGTTTGAATCAATTCAGCATGACTGAGTTCAGCCAAATTTTGTTGATGAATATGAATACTGCCCTCAGAAATACCTTCTAAACCATTTAAGGTTCGAATTAAGGAAGATTTACCTGCGCCACTTTTACCGATGATGCCGAAAATCTTGCCTTGAGGAATATCTAAGTTGATATTTTTTAACGCATGGATCTGTTGATCTTGCCCATCATAGTATTTATTCAGATCACGAATTTTGATATGAGGGACTGAAAAATCAACATGCGAACCGAAACTCACCATTTCTATTCTCCTTATTTCCAGCCTGCAAACCACATATCTTTGCCGAAATCTTTATCTAAAATATCTCGAACTTGCTGTGAGTTTTGGAAAGCTTGAATAAATTTCTCTAACTTTTGATTTTTGTCTTGATAATCGGTACGTGTCACAAAAAGAATGGCGTACTTTTTATCAACGGGATCTAAAAACAGGGCACTATGCGGATCGGCTTTTTTTGCCATATTTAAGTAATGTGGAAAACCAAAAATCAGATCTGCATCATCATAAGCTAAAGCTGTTTGTGGACCTTCGACTTCTAAAAACTTCAACTGTTTAGGGTTTGAAACAATATCCTGAAGTGTGGAAAGTTCATTGTTGATGTCTTTGATTTGAATTAACCCAGCACGATGTAGCAGGATCAAAGCACGCGCAGAGTTAACGGGGTCACTCGGGATGACAACACGAGCATTTTGAGGTAAGGCTGCTAAGGATTTATATTGTTTTGAATATAAACCGACATGGCTGCCGCTACCTGTACCAAAAGCATGCAAATCGTAATTGGTTTGCTTAATGGCATTCTTTAAAAATACACTTTGTTGGAAAAAGTTAGCGTCAATGTCACGGTTTTGTACCGCAACATTGGGTGCTTGCCAATCTGAAAATTCGACCAGTTTGACATGGATACCATCTTTCTCTACCTCTTTGGCAACCGTTTGTAGTAATTCGGCATAAGGTGGGCTAATGCCAATCGTGAGTACATTATCCTTTTGTTGATTTTGTACATAACGATAGGCAAAAAGTCCTAATAATACGATGACAACAGCAAGACCAATCAGCAGGTTCTTGTTTTTGAGTTTAGAAACTTGGGACATGAGTTATTCCTTATTTCCAACCTGGGAACCATAAATTTTCACCAATATCATCATTTAAAGCCTGTTTGACCTTGTCCGAAGTTTGGTAAATTTTTACAAACTCTTTTAACTGTTTGGCTTTTTCTGGGTGCTTTTGCTCATAGTCATCTTTTACAACAAACAAGATGGCATAACGTGTATTGGTATTATCATCGAGTAATAATGCTTTGTTTGGATCAATGGTTTTTGCAAGACGTAAATAAAGTGGGTAGCTAAATACTAAATCAGCATCATCTACAGCACGCGCAGTTTGAGGTCCTTCAACTTCAATAAATTTAAAGTTTTTAGGATTTGAGCTAATGTCTTGTAAGTTTGATAAATGGTTATTCGGATCTTTCAAGGTGATGAGTTTAGCCTGTTGTAAAAGTAACAGTGCACGACCTTGGTTGACTGGGTCATTTGGAATTACTACACGTGCATTTTCTGGTACCGCCGCTAAAGAATCATATTTTTTAGAATATAAGCCCACATGAGTTGCAACACCTGTGGCAATCGGTTTCAGTTTAAAATCAGTTTCTTTTAACGCATTGCTTAAAAATGGTTGGTGTTGGAAATAGTTTGCATCAATATCACCATGATTTAGTGTGATATTCGGTGTGTTCCAATCTGAAAATTCCACCAGTTTAATATGAATCCCTTGTTTCTTGGCTTCCTCTGCTGCAACTTGTAAAGGCTTGGCAAAGGGTGGGCTAATACCAATGGTGATTTCTTCTGAACTGGCTTTTTTATGTTGGTTCCAATAAAAAAGTCCTGCAATCACGGCAATAATGATCACGCCAAGCAAAATAAATTTATTCGTGGAGCCTGATTTTTTGGATGGATTACCATTTGCAGGTGAGTTTATTTGAGTCATGTGACACCCCTTAAAGTGAAATTATTCAATTCATCATGTTTGCTGATTAGGTTATTTAGGCAGTTTGCTTTTGCCGATCTGCCGTTTCGATGCTGTTGTTATGATTTGAGTTTTGACATCGAAAATCAGCAGCAGGGTGTTGTTGGGTTAAATGATCACCCTGTTTAAAGATTTTGTTGCGTAAAGAACCACTTTCATATTTGGTTTTAAATCTGCCACGTTGTTGCAGTTCAGGAATAACAAAATGAATAAAGTCATGATGTGATTCAGGCGCAACAGTACGCGTTAGGTTAAAGCCATCAATACCTGTTTCATCAATCAACTGAATTAATTTTTCAGCAATTGTTTCACCACTTCCAACAATCAGTGGATAACGACCACCGAGTTGATGCTGTGCTTTAAGATCGTTAGGCGTGATCTGGTTTTCCTTAAATTTATTATTGACTGAAGCAATACTATTGGTTTGTTGATATGGGATGGCCTCATCATCAGCATATTTGGATAGGTCGATACCGACTGAACTTGAGAAATGTGCTAAACCTGCTTCTGGACTTGCATAGCGAGCATATTCAGCTAATTTCTCTTGAGCTAATTCATCTGTTTCTGCTGTAACCACTGTGATTCCCACAAAGATTTTAATATCTTCTGGATTACGGTCTTGCTGTACAGCCAATTCTCGAATCTTATCCACTTGTTGTTTGATTTTTGCAGGTTGGTCCCCGCCAATAAAGACACATTCTGCATGACGTGTGGAGAATGCTAAACCGCGTGGTGAAGCGCCAGCTTGAAAGAGCACAGGGGTACGCTGTGGTGAAGGTGAGACTTGGAAAACACCTTGGCTTTGATAAAAGCGCCCTTGATGGTTAATTTGATGAACTTTTTTCGGGTCAGTAAAAATACGCTTTTGCTTATCTTTTTGTACTGCATCATTTTCCCAAGAACCTTCCCAAAACTTATAGCAAAGCTCTAAAAATTCTTCAGCTTGTTCATAACGTAAGTCATGATCTTTTAGACCTTTTTGTCCAATCAAGCGTTCAGCACTGTCCAAATACCCCGTCACAATATTCCAGCCAATCCGACCTTGTGTCAGATGATCTAAACTCGCAAAGCGCCGTGCGAATTGGTACGGTGTTTCATAACTTAAGTTTACGGTCACGCCAAAACCTAGATTTTGGGTTACCGCTGCCATTGCTGAAATCAGGGTAGATGGGTCATGACTCGGCAGTTGAATGGACTCTTTTAAGGTTAAATCTATACCATTCTGGTAGACATCATAAACACCGGTAATGTCTGCGATAAACAACCCATCAAATAAACCTTGCTCCAAGGTCTTAGCGAGATCAGTCCAGTAATTGAGCTCATTAAAACGATGAGATTCATCACGTGGGTGGGTCCATAAGCCGTGATTGATATGACCGACACTGTTCATATCAAAAGCATTGAGTAAGATTTGTTTTTTTTGTGTTGCATGTTGAGATGTATTTGTCATTACAATGTCCCTCTGCGTGGTGGAAGGATGTTGTTTAATACATAGTTTCCAATAAAATAATATTTCCAGCGTGATGCATCATGCAGTGTATGTACCCGTACATTGCGCCAATGTCGATCTAAACCATCGGCACGTTGGCTACCACGACTTCCAGCCAACTCAATCAATTTTGAAGACGCTTTTAATGCTGTTTCTGTACTGTGTGCACGGACTTTAGCTACATCTAGTGAGGCTTTGGCAATATTTTCAACTGTAGGTTGTGGTTTTGCTGCATCAATAGATTGAGCAGCTTGTTTTAATAAAACCTCACTTGCTCTTACATCCGCAGCAACACGACCTAATTCATAAATAGTCAGTGGATCTTGGTCTGCACGTTCTACATTGGCATCAATCCATGCGCGTGCTTTTTTAACCCGTTCTATTGTTTCTTCAAAAGCTGCACGTGCAATGCCTGTTTCAATCGCAGCATGCATAATTTGTGCAAATGGCCCAACGAGGGTGGGTTCAGAAAATGCGGTGTCAAAACGAATGACATATTCAGATTCCACAAAAACTTGATTGAATTTAACGGTGCCACTGCCTGTGGTTTTTTGTCCAAAGCCTGACCAATCATTGATACGTTGTAAGCCTTGTGCATCGGCAGAAATAAAAGCTAAATATTCACGTTCTTCAGCATCACGGACTAATGTCGGAATGCGATGGGCAAATAGACTGCCCGTGCAATAGAACTTTTCCCCATTGACCACATAACCATGTTCAGTTTGACTAATTTGGGTATGCTTTTGTGCAGCAGTCTTGGTCTTAAATTCAGCGAGGGCATTGCCAAAACGTGCGCCTTGAAGTACTTCGCTATAGAGTTTTTCCTTTTGCTGCTCTGTACCCGTATTACGTAATACTTCCAATGCATAAAAATGGTTTTGTGGGATTTGACCAATAGAGCCATCTACGCCACTGAATAATGCAATTATTTTAGCAACAGTATGACTAGATACTTCTGCACCACCATATTGCCGCGGTACTGTGATCGCCCATAACCCTGATTGACTAAAAGCTTCAACCTCATCAAATGGTAAAATTCTTTCAGCATCACGGCGTACTGCATTTTGTTTAAATTGCTGACTCAACTGTTGCGCGATTTCTAAAGCTTCTTGATCATTTTGAATAATATGTGCTTGCGCAAAGGGATGATTGTGTACATCCAATGTTTTATTGATATCTTGATAAGTTGTCATATATATTTCCCTGATGAGTAACAAAGTCGTTTAACTTTAAATCCATGCATGGCGCTGATTTTGCGTACCATTTAAGTAATAGTTTCCAATGGCATGAAGTTTCCAACGCACAGGGTCATGTAAGGTATGTACACGAGCATTACGCCAGTGTTGATCGAGATTATGAGTTTCTAGACTTGAACGACTACCGCCTAATTCAAGTAGCTTTTCAGAGATAAGGAGTGCTGCATCGTTGGCATACACTTTTGCCTCAGCAACGATAATGGAGGCTTTACTGGCTTGTTCAGGACTGACGATGTCTTGTGAATCTAACTGATCTAAATATTCTGCGGCTTCATCAAGCAATAAAATGGATGCATCGAGTAAGATATTGAGCTTACCGACTTCTTGTAGGGTATACGCTTCAAAACTGGCTTTATCCACATTGGCATCAATGATTGGGCGTGCTTTATGGATTGCAGATAAAGTATCTGCAAAGGCAGCTTCTGCAATGCCCACATCAATCGCAACCTGAATCAGTTGTGAGTACGCCCCACGATATTTTGACGCATCGGCAAGTGGTTTTTCATCCATAATAAGATCTGGATGAACCACAACTTTTTTTAAACGCACTGTGCCACTTGCCGTTGTACGTTGTCCAAAGCCATCCCAATCATCAACAATTTCAACACCGTCAGCTTTTGCATCAATAATCGTTAAAACAATATGACCATCTGGATGAATTGCACGTATCGCCAACCAATCGGCAAAATATGAACCCGTTGAATAAAACTTCTCACCATTTAAAAGGTATTGACCATTGATCTGTTCTAAACGTGTTTCAATAGTGCGGGTATCTTTGGTATTGCGTTCTGGGCCACCATTAGAAAGACGTTTACCATTTAAAATTTCAGTATAAATAAACTGTTTTTGCTGTTCATTGGCAATATGCTCAATGGCATTTAACAAGCCAAATTGATTTTGAGGAATCTGACCAACACTGGCATCTGCCTTGGATAAAATACGGAAAACATGCGCAAGAGTTTTATTTGAAACTTGAGCGCCACCATATTTTTTGGCAATACGAATTCCGCCTAATCCTTTGAGGCTTAATTCTTGAATGACATCAACAGGTAAAATTCGTTGTTGATCACGTATATTTCGTTCTACCAAAGCAAAATCAGCAACTTGGTAAGCTGCATTTATTGCTTGTTGATCGTTTTGGATCACAAAGGCTGAGGTAGAAGAATTCAAACTAGACATATTGGCACCTTTCAATAGATACCAAAACGCTAAGCAATATTGCGGTAAAAATTAAACGAACTATTGTGCTTAACTTATCTAAAATTATTGTTAGGATAAAAATCGCAAAGTTTTTTAATATTGAATATATGTTAAATAATTGAAATTTATAACTTGTTTTGAATTTCTCTGGTCGAACTCTTAGTCTGAAGCAGCTTTGTTATTCCTATCACGAATAAAGAATAAAGAAACTGATATAACCATAGAATAAGCATTGGGTCATATGACGAGCGATTGAAGTAAAAAGTACATTGTAATTCAGGTGATGAATGTCTAAAGTACACAAGATTACTCAGGATTAATCTTAACTTTTAGATTTATCTAAGCTTTTAATTAAAAAAATAATTTGGAGACTACATGCGTACGTTGTACCAATTCCCACTCTCGCATTACTGTGAAAAAGCCCGTTGGTTGCTTGATCATAAAGAATTGGATTTTGTTGCGCAGAATTTAATCCCAGGTGTCCATCGAGCATTTGCACAACTTAAAACAGGGCAAAACAAGCTGCCTATTTTAAAAGATGGAGAACGTTTTATTGCGGGGTCAACTCAAATCGCATTGTATCTAGATGACGTTTATCCTGAACATCGACTGCTTCGTACAGATCACACGCTTCGCGAAAAAACCTTAGAAATTGATTTGATTGCCAATGAGTTAGGTATTCATGTACGTCGTTGGGGATTGGCACATGCTTTAGCAGAAGGCGATGAACCGCTAGAAATTATGATTGGTGAAAAAGGCTATTTACGTCAATTTGAAAAAATTTCAAAGCCTATTCTTAAAACCATGGTTTCAAAAAGTTATCAATTGGACAAAGAGAAAGTCGAAGAATCTAAATACAATTTAGAACTGACTATCGACAGTTTAAATAAGATTTTGATTGATAACGGTTGCCGTTATTTTGTTGGCGATCGCCTTGGTTTGGCAGATATCTCGGTATGTTCAATCCTTGCACCGTTATTAGAATTGCCTGCTACACCGTGGGAAAAGGAATATGCAGAAAATATTTCTCAAGAATTTACCGAATTTAGCCAACATTTGTTAGAACTGCCTTTAGGGCAATACGTGAAAAGAATTTACGCCACTGAGCGCAATGCACGTGTAGATTGGCGAGGAATGTAAGATTTCAAAGCAAGAAACTCTCCAATTTACTGAAAAATTAAGTATCATAGTGTGGAATTGGAGATTTTTTAATGCAGAAGTTCGTAATTTTAGGTGCGATAAGCACTGTTTTATTGATGGCGGGTTGTACTGAGAAAAAGCCTGCAACTCCTGAAGAAATTTGGAAAGGTTACTGTACCAGTATTGGTAATGCTGCACGTTCTATTACTTTAGATCGTCAAAATGGAATTACCAAGAAAGAAGCAATTGAATATGCAAATAAAGTCACTGATCCAACAACTAAGGGCTTTGTACTTGAGTATTTAGAGAAAGTCTATGCATTATCAGATGCAGAGCTAAAAGCGGATAAAGATGCAGTTCAAGCAAAGTTTAAGAACGAAGCATTTGAACAATGTCTAAATACACCGCATGATCCGACAAAAATGCCAGATTATAAACCGTTCTAAGGAGCGGTTTTTTTATGGCTTAAAGCACAACAAGCAGGCTATATACCTGATCAGCAGACAATGAAAGAATACGATTTGTGTACATTAGAAACGTGAAGTTTGAGTAATCAGTACATGCAGGCTTTTGAGTGCTCATCGCTTTAAATCGTTTATGTGTGTTTTTGCATGAAGATTACCATGACATGGTCTTTTTTATCTTGAGTTATCGAGAATATATAAGTAATCGACAAGCCTCGTCACAAAAAATGATTAGCATAAAAATTGAAAAGCATATATACAATATAGAAATAGAAAACAAAAAGTAGCATAGGAGTGAGACAATGGAAGTAGTTGCTTATTTACATAATGCAGATTTGCTCTTAGAAGATGACAATGGTGTCGCTGTGATTAGCGGAAGTCATTATGTGCTGAGTTTAGGTGATCAAGTTTTTTTTCAAGAAGTCATTGATGAACGAGCAAAGTTATACCAAGTAAAAATTTCATTTGCGTGTACTGAACATTCAATGTTTCATGAAGATGAAGTGCAAATGAAATTTGAAGGTTGTCGTACGGAATTCCAAAAGTATGTAGACAGTACGACAGTCCACTAAGGTGGAATGTACTTTGTTCTAAAAAAAAGGCAACATATGTTGCTTTTTTTATGGCTGAAACAGTCTAAAGGCAAGGTAAACATAACTTCAATCTTATTAAAGTGAAGTTCATGTTTTACAAAGATAATATTTTTAGAGCTTTTTCAAATTAATTTGAGAAATAATTTACATAAACGTCTGATGAAAGCGTACTGTGTAGATCTGTAGTTAAATGAAGCGAAAAGTGATGAGTATTTATTTATAAAATAATGGTCATCACGAATTAATACGCTCATTGCATTAACTTTTGGCTTGATTTTTAGTAAAATTTGACAGTCCATATTGCCTGTGAAGCTTTAATAAGCAGGAATTCACAGGTAAATTTTTAAAAAGAGGAATTACACCGTGCTAGAAGCTTACCGCCAACACGTTGCAGAACGTGCCGCACTCGGAGTCCCACCGAAGCCACTTGACGATGCTCAAACTGCTGACTTGGTTGAATTACTAAAAAATCCACCAGCGGGTGAAGAAGCATTTTTAGTAGATTTGCTTGAAAACCGTGTTCCAGCAGGTGTTGACCAAGCTGCATATGTAAAAGCTGCTTTCTTGACTGCTGTTGCTAAAGGTGAAGCGACTTCTCCATTGGTTTCTAAAGAGCGTGCGGTTTACTTACTAGGTACTATGCTTGGTGGTTATAACGTAGCACCTTTGGTTGAATTGCTTGATGATGCTGCACTTTCAAGCTTAGCTGCTGAAGCATTGAAGAAAACGCTTCTTGTATTTGATGCGTTCCATGACGTTGCTGAAAAAGCCAAAGCGGGTAATGCAAATGCACAAGCCGTTATGCAATCTTGGGCTGATGCTGAATGGTTTACTAGCCGTAAAGACGTTCCAGAAGAAATCAAACTTACTGTTTTCAAAGTAACTGGCGAAACAAATACTGATGATTTGTCTCCTGCACAAGATGCTTGGAGCCGTCCAGATATCCCATTGCATGCAAACGCAATGCTTAAAAACGTACGTGATGGTATCAACCCAGAAGTTCCTGGTGAAGTTGGTCCATTAAACCAAATCAAAGAACTCATCGCAAAAGGCAACCAAGTTGCTTATGTTGGTGACGTTGTTGGTACGGGTTCTTCTCGTAAATCTGCGACTAACTCAGTGCTTTGGTTCTTTGGTGATGACATTGCTCACATCCCGAACAAAAAAGACGGTGGTTACTGCTTAGGTTCTAAAATCGCTCCAATTTTCTTCAACACAATGGAAGATGCTGGTGCGTTACCTGTAGAAATTGATGTTGCTAACATGAACATGGGCGATGAAATCGTTCTTAAAATTGATCATGCTGCTGCAAAAGTCACTGCATTTAAAGCAGGCGAGCAAATCGCTGAATCTGAGTTGAAAACGCCTGTTCTTCTTGACGAAGTTCGTGCGGGTGGTCGTATCAACTTAATCGTTGGTCGTGGTTTGACAACTAAAGCGCGTGAAGCTTTAGGTCTTCCAGCATCTACTTTATTCCGTGTTCCAGTTCAACCTGAAAACACTGGTAAAGGCTTTACTCAAGCTCAGAAAATGGTTGGTCGTGCTTGTGGTCTTCCAGAAGGTCAAGGCGTTCGTCCAGGTACTTACTGTGAACCGAAAATGACGACTGTTGGTTCGCAAGATACGACTGGTCCGATGACTCGTGATGAATTGAAAGACTTAGCTTGCTTAGGTTTCTCTGCTGATCTTGTGATGCAATCTTTCTGTCACACAGCTGCATATCCAAAACCAGTTGACGTTCAAATGCAACATACGCTTCCTGATTTCATCATGAACCGTGGTGGTGTTTCATTACGTCCAGGTGACGGTATTATTCACTCTTGGTTAAACCGTATGCTTCTTCCAGATACAGTTGGTACTGGTGGTGACTCACATACACGTTTCCCAATCGGTATTTCATTCCCAGCGGGTTCTGGTCTTGTCGCGTTTGCTGCTGCAACTGGTGTTATGCCGTTGGATATGCCTGAGTCGGTACTTGTTAAGTTCAAAGGTAAAATGCAGCCTGGTATCACGCTACGTGACCTTGTACATGCAATTCCTTACTACGCGATTCAAGCGGGTGACTTAACTGTAGAGAAAAAAGGTAAGAAAAACATTTTCTCTGGTCGTATCTTAGAAATCGACTTAACAGAAATGGAAACAGACTTAACTGTAGAGCAAGCATTCGAACTTTCTGATGCTTCTGCTGAACGTTCTGCTGCTGGTTGTTCAATCACACTTTCTGAAACGAAAGTTGCTGAATACTTGAACTCTAACATCACAATGTTGAAGTGGATGATTTCTCAAGGTTATGGCGATGCACGTACTATGGCGCGCCGTGTTGAGAACATGGAAAAATGGTTAGCGAATCCATCACTTCTTCAAGCTGATGCTGATGCTGAATACACTAAAGTGTATGAAATTGATCTTGCTGACATTAAAGAACCAGTTCTTTGCTGCCCGAACGATCCAGATGACGCTAAACTTCTTTCTGACGTTCAAGGCGTTAAGATTGACGAAGTGTTCGTTGGTTCTTGTATGACGAACATTGGTCACTTCCGTGCAGCTGGTAAATTACTTGATAAAGTACCTGGTGGTTCATTGTCTACTCGTCTATGGTTGGCTCCACCAACACGTATGGACGAGCATCAATTGATGGAAGAAGGTTTCTATAACATTTATGGTAAAGCTGGCGCGCGTACTGAAATGCCAGGTTGTTCATTATGTATGGGTAACCAAGCACGTGTAGCTCCGAACACAACTTGTGTATCGACTTCTACGCGTAACTTCCCGAACCGTTTAGGTCAAGGCGCAAATGTATACTTAGCTTCTGCTGAGCTTGCATCTGTTGCTGCGGTACTTGGTAAATTGCCTTCTCCAGAAGAGTATCAACAATATGCTGCTCAAATCGACAGCATGTCTGCTGACATCTATCAATACTTGAACTTCGACAAGATGGGCGAGTATACAGATGCTGCTAAAGACATTGATACTAAGAAAATTGCTGCTGCTCAATTGAGCTAATTTATTGAAAAATAGATTAAATTGAGTTAAAACTAAGGGCTGATTAATCAGCCCTTAGTTTTTAGATATAGTGTGTACAGAATTGAAATGATGCAAAAATTAATAACAGTTTTAAAGGATTTATCAGAAGAGTTTAATCTCGAAGATTATGACTGGGGAATTCCAAGCAGTTGTCCAATAGAAATTCCAGAACTAAATGACTCTAATTTTGAAAAAAATAGATACCTAAAAGAAAATTTAAAAGATTTTTTATTAAAACAGCACTCTCTAGATTGTTATTATTGGATTATCCAACAGTGGGGTGGCATCGGTTCTTTTAAACAAAATGACGTTAATGATGCCAGAATCAAAAAATTTATAATTGAAATGGGGCAAGATAAATTAACTAAAAATTCATTTGATTGTATTTCTTCATTTTCTAAAGTTGCTTCATTTATTAATCCTGATAATCATGCAATTTATGATTCAAGAGTGATTTATGCATTAAATTGGTTGATTTTTAATTATGCACCTGAAATGGAGTTGTTTTATCAACCTTTAGGGAGAAGCTCTGAGTTAGCTAAATATGACATGCAAACTATTTTTCGATTAAGTAAGAAAAAATATGTGTACAGAAGCAATAAAAGTGCTTATCAAGAATATTGTAAATTAATGAAAGAGTTATCAGTTGAGGTTTACGGGAAAGGCAGTAAGCCATATTTAATGGAGATGCTTCTTTTTGTAATCGCACCAATTAAAATTGTTGGAGATATTGAGGCTAAAGTTTCTGTTGCTATAAATTATTAGATATTAATAAAATAAAAGGTATCGATGAGTATTTTTCTTTAAATGTGGAATACTCATATTCTTAATATGTTATTGATAAAAATAAAAATCTGTTAAATATACATTTTTAGAATATCAGTCATCATATTTTTAAAATCTAAAATAACGACATAATGATTGATGCTCGATGGATCAAAATCAGTGTTCACAGAATCAAACAATGTATTTGTTAGTGGAGTGATATCAAAATTATCGATAAGACAAGGGGTGCCTGAATTAAAATACTCAATATAATAATTAACTTTTTTTTGCATATTCTGAGTATTTAAAACTAGATAGAATGAATATCGGTCATGCAATACGTTATTTGAGAAAACGGAAGGGCTGGACTCAGCAGCAATTAGCCGATTTTTCCAATACTTCAAAAAGTAATATTTCCAATCTTGAGAACGGTAATCAAGGGTACAGTCCTGCAATACTCCAGTACCTTGCTGAAGCATTTAATTACACTGTAGCGCAATTGTTTTTATTGGCAGAGAGTTTTGATGACGATGAAAGCATTGCTGAGAACTGGGATCAGATACCCATAGATGGACTATTTATACCACTGCCTAAAGATATTCAAGATAATTTAAAACAGTTTATACATAGCTTGATTAAAAATAAGTCCTAATTCTATATCTCATATTTATTAATCTTCTACGATTGATCTTCATTTTCTATTTATCTCATTATGCATAATGATTTTAAACAATTTAATCTAACTTGATATAATTAAAATGAAGCCGTATGTGTCTTTGAAATTTATCACTTTTATATTCTAACTGTGTTTTAAAATAATAATACTCATTTAACTTATTGATCAAATGATTAGACAATAAAAAGCCCCTTATTCAGGGGCTAGTCGTATAGATCACTCTATACTTATATAAGGCTCATCTCATACTGGTCGTATTAAAACACAAAATGAGATATTCAGCCATAAAAAAGATGAGCCGTAGCTCATCTTTTTTACACAAGAAAATTAATGTGCATTTGCTACAGCAGGAGCAGCTGTCGCATCATTTGCAGCTTTACGAGTAGGTGTGTAATTTAAACCTAAAGTCGAGCTGGTATATGTGCGCACTTGATCAAGCAGAGCAGGGTTGGTATTTAAATCCTGTTGATAAGACTTCACAATCTCATGCAATTTTGGATTCCATTTACCTTTAACTTGCTCAGGGAACGCTTTTTCCATCAAGCTCAACATAATGTATGGAGAGGTTGATGCACCAGGAGAAGCACCAAGAAGACCTGTGATTGAACCATCTTTAGAGGTGAAGATCTCAGTACCGAATTGAAGTGTTGCAGGTTTACCCGGTGCTTTTTTGATGATTTGAACACGTTGGCCAGCTTGGCTTAAAGTCCAGTCTTCAATTTTTGCATCTGGATAATACTTTTTCAATTCATTGAACTGATCTTGCTTAGACATCGCCACTTGGCTGACTAAATATTTCACCAAGTCCAGATTTTCCATTCCAATGGTTGCCATCGGAATCACATTGTTTTTGTTGGTCGCATCAATCAAATCAAACTGAGAACCATTTTTTAGGAACTTGTTTGAATAGGTTGCGAATGGACCAAACAATACATACTTTTTACCATCAACATAACGAGTATCAATGTGTGGTACAGACATTGGAGGTGCACCTAATTCAGGCTTACCATAGACTTTTGCAGTATGTTGTGATGTAACAGCCGGATTGTCTGTCATCAAGAAAATACCACCGATCGGGAAGCCAGCATATTGCTTAGTTTCTTCCAGACCTGTCATTTGTAATAATCTAATCGCAGCACCACCCGCACCAATAAACACATGACGAGTTTTAACATGGCTGGTTGTGTTGGTTTTTAGATTTTTAAACGATACAGTCCAAGTTTTGTCTGCATTTTGACTAATACCTGTTACTTCAGATGAAGTTTCAAGTTTGAATTTAGGCTGTTTTTTCAAATGATCAATTAATTGGGTCGTAATTGAACCATAATTTACATCAGAACCTACGTCCATACGTGTTGCAGCAACTTTTTGGTTTGCATCACGGCCTTGCATAACTAAAGGCGCCCATTGCTTAATTTCAGCAGGATTTTCAGTATATTTTAATCCTTCGAACATTGGACTTTGGCTCATCGCTTCATAACGTTTTTTCATGTAGTTCACACTATCGCCCCAAACAAAGGCAATATGTGGTACAGGATTAATAAAGCTGTTTGGTTGACCCAGCACGCCATTTTTGACCTGATAAGCCCAGAATTGTTTACTTACTTCAAACTGTGAAGCAGTATCAATGGCTTTTTTAATATCAACTTTACCGTCTTTCTCAGGGGTATAGTTCATTTCCATAAAGCCAGAGTGTCCCGTTCCTGCGTTGTTGAATCCCGCAGAACTTTCTTGACCTACCTGATCCAAACGTTCATACATATTGATGGTCCAGTCTGGTTCAACTTCATTGAGGTAAGTCCCCAAGGTTGCACTCATAATACCGCCACCAACAAGTACCACATCTACAACTGGTTCATCTGTTGTTGTGTTGACTTTTTTAGAAGCAATTGGTCTGAATAAAAAGATCAATCCAATAACAAATATAACCCCGATGACAATCAGTAGGTATTTAAAAAATCTCTTCATATATTTCCTGTTTCATCAAGTTTTAATAATATTGTAATGTAGAAAAGTTACATAAATGTTAGTTTGTGTAATGATTTTTTTCGTAAATGATTTAAATATATGAAATAATTTGTTTTTAAATTTGTAAAGATGTGTATAAAAAACAACCAGATTAAAATTTGATTAGTATATTTGTGTAATAAATATTCAAAAAAGTCTTAGACTAAAGTACTATTTTTTGTAGGTGTTAAGCTTTTTGTAGCTTTAAGTTGGCTAAAAAATATGCTGAAAAGAAGAGTTTTTCAGCCTAAATATGAAAACTCTTCTCAAGATTTTTTGCTTATTCAATCATCATGAGGTCTGATTTATTTTCAAGCTTTAAAGGACGTAAAGCAAAAATAGAACGAGTATGGCGAATCCCTTTCATTGAATATAAATTTTTACGTAAAAAGCGCTCATAATGTTCAGCATTTTTCACCGCAACTTTGACCAAATAATCATAATCACCTGTTACCAAATGCGCTTCTACAACCTCAGGCATTTGACTGAGTGCATCACTAAATTGTTCTAAGATCTCGTCATCATGACGTTCTAAGGTGATCTCAATAAAAAATAGTTCATTAATCCCGATGGCTTTGGCATTTATGGTTGCAGTATAGCCTTCAATGACATTTAAAGATTCTAGACGTTTAACACGTGTCCAACATGGCGAAGAGGAGAGTCCAACCAGTTCAGAGAGCTGAGCGACCGTTAAGCGACCATCTTTTCGAAGTGCCGATAAAATTTTGCGATCAATCCTATCTAAAGTGTACTGACTTTCATTCATGAGCTTTACCACAGAAAATATTTTCGAGAATAATGGAATATATGAAAAATCATTCCGAAAATACTGGAGATTTATATTAAATACGGGAAACATTCTATTCAGTAGAACGCTAGAATAAACTTATCAAATCAAAGACATTTGGGAGACTGGCTTTGATTTAGCGGATAGTATCTTTAGAGGAAAGGGTGCCTTTAACGATACTGTCCGCGACCTTATTCTACGCTTTAAAAAAATTATAAAAATAGTTTTAAAACGATAAAATTCAACCGCGCCTTCACAAATTGCATCTGATTCAATAAGACATTGTAATCTTATTTAGGGTCTGTAGACATTTCATAAATGGCTTGCGTTGTAGGTTAAAATTGAGCAGACAAGGCATGAAACGAAGAGAATAGCGAGACTATTTTCGAGTTTCATAACGAAGGCTGAGATAATTTTAGCCACAACCCTGAGCAAGAACAAAGCACTGCTTTGTTTGCAGCGCAAGGCGCAGCGGGGGACTAGCGTGTTTTTTGCCGCTACGTCGTTACGAACTACTTATTTAGAATGACTAAATTTCGTATTTCGTGCCTAGTATCGCCTAAAAAACACACGTAGTCGCAAACATAGACGAATTATCAACAGACCCCATTGTATAACAAAAAATTATGCAATGAATAAGATATATTTATACTTTGAGTTCGATGCTTTAACAGTCAAAATAATCAACAAAATTGTAAACTCAAGCAGCTGAAGATGTGCAATTAAATCGAGAAGTATTAAGATGATTTATCTTTAAAATAAAGAATAATGCATGCGATTCACAGCTTGGTACACACTCCGAAAATTTGTATATGACAATTTGCATAATGAAGATTATGAAACGTGGTTTAGTCGTGCGATCAATTTTTCTTTGATTTTTCTAATCATTGGTAATGTTGTCGCGGTACTTTTAGAATCAATCAATGATGTTTATAAAGCCTACCAGCTTTACTTTGATGCTTTTGAGGATTTTTCAATCATTGTATTTACAGTTGAATATATTTTACGTTTTTGGAGTGTTGCAGAAAAGGAACCGTTTGATTCTGAGTGGGGAGTACGCTGGAAATATGTGACTAGTGGCGCTGCGATTATCGATTTACTGGCGATTTTACCTGCATATATCAACTTCTTTGTACATATTGATTTGAGATTTTTGCGGATTTTACGCTTACTGCGTTTATTAAAACTTACTCGATATTTTATTTCACTACAGATTTTACTGCGCGTTATAGAACGTGAAAAAGGTTCATTTCAAGCCGTGATTTTTATTTTGGTGATTATGATCGTGATGGCGGCAGCTGGCATTTATGTTGTCGAAGGTCGTGCGCAACCCGATGTCTTTAGCTCAATCCCTGCATCTATGTGGTGGGCGGTGGTGACGCTCACTACAGTGGGTTATGGTGATGTCACGCCAATTACCCCACTTGGACGTTTCCTTGGTGCTTTGATTACCATACTCGGTGTTGGATTGGCTGCTTTACCCGCTGGTATCTTGGCAAATGGTTTAGCCAATGAGTTGGAATTAAGAAAGCAACAACTGGAGTTAAAGTTTCGAGATCTGTTAGAAAGCTGTGAAATTGACATCATTCATGATGAAGACAAGATTGATGATATTCGTAGAGATGTTGGCTTATCTGCTGAACAGACGCGAGATATTGTTTTACAACTGATTCGTGAACGTAAAGAACAGGAATTGGAAAGAGAAAAAAACAAGTATTGTTTCTGTCCAAATTGCGGTTATAAGTTACCTGAGTGAGTATGATTCAAAAGGGATTTATACAATCAAAAATAAATGAGAAAGTGAAGTGTAACGATTAAAAATAACTTTTTCTAAAGTTACACTTCAGATACAATGTAAATGATCAGGCAATTACAACTGAACAAAAGAATGGATTGTCGACATAACGCATTGGATTGTAATGAAGTATGAAAATCAAAAGTTTATCAAAAATTATTTTATGTGCTGTAATTTCTCTAAATACAGGCTGCGCTGCTGTCATGGCAACAAAGCAACCGACAAAAAAAGATTTATCAATATTTAATAAAGGTGTAGATCGTAGTTTAATTATTGCTGAAATTGGGGCACCTATTACATCTGAATTTAAAAATGGTAAACGTTATGAAATTTACACATTTATGCAAGGGTATTCAAAGGCCAATAAAATAAGCCGTGCGGTTTGGCATGGTGCGGCAGATGTTGTCACTTTTGGACTTTGGGAAATTATTGGCACACCAACAGAATCAGCTTTTAATGGGAAGAAAACTTCTTATGAAATGATTTTTGATGCTGATGATCATTTAGAAAGCTCTAAATTATTGACAATGTCAGAGTATAAAAATGATTCAAATTCTGCTGCTGAAATAGAAGTTAAAAAATAGATAAATACTTTATAAGAATAGAAACAAGGAAGCGCAGCGCTTCCTTGTTTCTATTCTTATGTACCTTTATCAAGGTTTAATTAGGTCATCATCTGCATAGCACTATCCATTCTTAAATTGGCTGAGACGAATCAATGCTCGCTTTATTTGCGCTAAGTGCTTCACAATAACAACGATAAATTCAATCTGTATAACGATGAAAATTCTTCTAAATATTTTGACCAACGAATAGCCGAATAAGAGTTTTAAATTTATTTTTTACATATTTTTTAATGAATTATTGAGTAAATTTAAGTATTAATAACGCCATAAAAGTTTTGAATGGTTAACAATGAACATTAATGTTGATATTTTTGGCACGATTGCAATTGCTGTAGCCGTTCTTTTTATTGGTTATTTTCTAGTAAATAAGATCAGTATATTAAAGCAATATAATATTCCTGAACCTGTCGTGGGTGGGCTAATTGCTGCTGCTGTAACTTTTGTGCTTTTTAAGCAATTTAATTTAACCGTAAATTTTAATGCCAATATTCAACAAAGTTTTATGTTGATGTTTTTTACTTCTGTTGGACTGAGTGCAAGTCTACTTAAGTTAAAAGAAGGGGGCAAGTCGCTGCTTCTTTTTATGGTCTGCGTAGTGATTTATGTGCTACTGCAAAATGCTGTTGGGATAAGTTTGGCAACCGCACTCGATTTAAACCCTTTGATTGGCTTGATTGCAGGATCCGTCACTCTAACTGGTGGGCATGGTACCGCTGGAGCATGGGGCAGTATTTTTGAAGAAAATTATGGTATCAAAGGTGCGATTGTCTTAGGAATGGCGAGTGCGACATTTGGTCTGGTCATTGGTGGAATGATGGGTGGTCCAGTTGCAAAATTTCTGATTCGTCGTTATCAATTGGCTGAAGAAATAGCGCCATCAGCAGCGCGTATGCAAGCTCCTCCATCTGCTGAAACAGCGCCATTTGAATATCCAGAAAAAACCCGTTTGATTACCGCCGATGATGCGGTTAAAACCATAGGAATGTTTGCACTGTGTATCGTGTTTGCTAATTTCATGACGGGTGTTGCTAAAGGACAATGGTTTGAGTTACCGACTTTTGTATGGGCATTGGGTTGTGGGGTGTTTTTACGTAATACACTGGAATATGTATTTAAAATTGAACTGTTTGACCGTTGCATTGATGTGTTTGGTAATGCCTCGCTGGCATTATTTTTAGCTATCGCCTTGATGTCTTTGCAATTGTGGTTACTTGCTGATTTAGCTGGTCCATTGGTAATTATTCTTATCGTTCAAACTGTTTTTCTTGCTTTATATCTATTTTTTGTCACTTTTCGAGTTATGGGTAAAAATTATGATGCTGCAGTATTGTGTGCAGGTCAGTGTGGGGTAAATTTAGGTGCAACACCGACTGCCATTGCCAATATTCAAGCGGTAACGAATACTTATGGACCATCACATAAAGCGTTTTTAATTATTCCTCTAACGGGCGCATTTTTTGTTGATATTGTGAATGCTGTGGTCATTCAAACCATTACAAAGTTCTTTTAAATGTTCTTTTAGAAAAAGCGATGTGATGACTTTAGGATTTGAAAAAAACAGCCACAAGAAAGTGGCTGTTTTTTGTATTTAAATCAGTTTGATCATTACTCTATTGAATCTCACACTGTTTTATAAGATTTATATAGGTGTAGTAAATCGTGATTTAGACTAAGGTTTTCTGTTAGTGACTTTAAACTTTCAAAAACACTTAGATGAGGAATTGAATATTTGAGCGAGATCAACGCTTAAAGGATGTAACGGATTGAAGTTTTACTCAAAAATTTAATGAACACAGTAATATACTTTAAATATGAATCATCATAATATGTATGCCACAAACTCTGTATTTGATATATTTTACGTGTTCAAGCTTTGAAATTAAGTCAGCGTTAGGCACTTGCATTTATTTCATCAGTGTAGAGTTTGAGCTTATATACTTAAATTGGATCACACTCGTCTAGGATGATGTATGTCTAAAACGAAACAACCAACCTCAAAACAATTACTGTCAGTGATTCAGACGCAGACAGCAATTGCAAAATTGGGCTTAGATATCAATGCTGTCATGACCTTAGTGGCAGAGCAAGTTCAATTGATTACCCATGCAAAAGGTGCAATTGTAGAGCTCGCTGAAGAAGGTGATATGGTTTATCGTGCCGTTTCGAATGGTGCAAATCAATTTCTAGGCCTACGTTTGAAGATGGATTCTAGCCTTTCAGGGCTTTGTATCGCGCAGAATACGACTTTATATTGTAAAGACAGTGAAACTGATGAGCGTGTAGATCGTGAAGCATGTAGACGGGTTGGGCTGCGTTCTATGGCTGTTGTACCACTAATTCATTGTGATGAACCGATTGGTGTATTAAAAATTTATTCAGAACGGGTAAATGCCTTTAAAGAAAGTGATATCAATTTACTTACACTCATGTCTGAACTGATTGCTGCTGCGATGTATCATGCCAGTAAGTTTGGTGCTCAAGAACTCTATAAGCTTGCGACACAGGATCAGTTAACAGGACTTGCTAATCGTGCTTTGTTTCTTGATTGTTTAAGACAAGGTGTTGAACAGGCTAAACGTACACAAAAGCTACTTGGAATCTTGATTATTGATATGGATGGTTTGAAACCAATCAATGATCAATATGGACATCGTTTAGGTGATGAGGCGTTAAAAGAAATTGGTAAACGTATCGTCAATATTACCCGACATGATGATTTGGTTGCACGTTTAGGTGGTGATGAGTTTGCAGTGATATTAAGTAGTCTTGGCGATCAAGAGCTGGCAAAAAAAGTCATGAATCGTATTGTTGAGGCGTGTGGATTACCGTTTGTATTTGAAAACGTCAAATTGACTATGGGTGCAAGTGTAGGTCTGGCTTTATTTCCTGAAGATGGTATTGAACTCAATAAGTTGATTGAGTTTGCAGACCTTAAAATGTATGAACATAAACGTTCTAGAAAAATGATTAATCTAAATACTTGAGATTTAAGATCTTTAATAGGAAATAAATTTTAGTGAAGTTTAGGTTTGTTTAATATTAATTATTTGGAGCATATGCATTGAAAGTATCTGCAAATAAGTATGTACAAGTATTTATCAATTGAATGTAGCTCAAATTTAACCTGACAGCCTCAATAGAATATCGATAACTGTCAGATCAGCTTTAAGTAAGGACATTTTAATATACCTTAAGTTTTTCCAATCAGTAAAGATAGGATTCCTGCAGCAATCAAGGGACCCACAGGAACACCTCTGAGTAATGCAACTCCAGCGACTGTTCCAATCAATAAGCCTGCAACGACATTGGGTTGGCTGGTCATTAAGGAAACGCCACGACCACCTAACCATGCAACCAATAAACCGATCGCAATGGCTGTTAATGATTTCCAATGCATAAATGATTTTAAAATGACATCACCGGGGATTTTGCCGCTGGCAATTGGAGTAAGCACGCCAATGGTTAAAATAATAATGCCGACTTCTAAACCGTGAGTTTGTAATAATGGGAAAAACTCACTTAAAGGTGTGATTCTAAAGACGATCAAAACCCCAGCTGCAATGGTGACCGCAGTATTGTGACTAAAGATACCGCAGGCCAGTAAAACAAGGAGCACAATTAAATTTAGGTCCAGACTAGAAAGACTCATCAATATTCATCATTAAAAATTAATACATCACCCCATTATACTGAAAAGCAGCATGTGAATTTGTCTTGTCAGGCGATGATTCACATTTAAATTCCGCCGAGTGCGGATTTAATGGACAATAAATTTTTCAGTTTCAGCACCCAATAAATTCCACTCATACTCAAAGTCTTGGGCCAGTTTAGACAGATTTGTTGATTTAAGCTGTTGTATTAAAATATTTTGTGCTTCTTGCATGGCTTGGTTTAAAGCCTTGTTCACTACCAATTCAACCAGACAGTTGGGTGTTTCTTGTTCATTGCCAATGGCAAAAATAGTAGGTTCTCCAACAGCCTGATAAATATCAAATAAAGATATTTCCTCTAAAGCTTGTACTAAGGTCCAGCCACCACCGGGGCCTTTGTCTGCATGGACAAAGCCTGCTTTTTTTAAACCAGACATGGTACGACGTACTACGACAGGATTGGTGTCTAACATGATTGAAATTTGTTCAGAGGTGAACGGTTTTTTTTCACGGGCCATATGTAATAGCACATGCAACATTCGAGAAAGCTTACTGTCTTTACGCATAGTTCTTAAGTCAACGCTCTTTTGTTAATTGTAACATTAAAAGTTGCAAATATAAAAATAACTCAATATAGTAACTTTTAAAGTTACTTATTGGTGTTGAAAATGAACTACGATGTTGTAATTATTGGTGGGAGTTATGCAGGTTTATCAGCAGCATTACCATTGCTTCGTGCTAGAAAAAAAGTGTTAATGATTGATGCAGGCATGCGTCGTAATCGTTTTGCTGAACATTCGCATAATTTCTTAACCCAAGATGGCAATACGCCAGCAGCAATTATTCGTGATGCAAAATTACAGTTGGACAAATATCAAACTTTGTCATGTATTAACGCATCAGTCACCGATGTGAGGGCTGTCGGGCAGCAATATGAGATTCAAATAGACCAAGCCGATGACACGGGTACAACCATTCAAGTCAAAAAAATAATTATTGCTACAGGTGTTAAAGATGATTTACCTGAAATCGATGGTTTAGCAGTACGGTGGGGGAAAAGCATTTTTCATTGTCCATACTGTGATGGCTATGAGTTAAATCTGGGGATGCTTGGAATGTTATGTTCAGGTTTACATTCGATCCATATGGCACTGATGTTGCCCGACTGGGGCAATACCACTTTATTTTTAAATGATGCAATTTCACAAGCTGAATTAGATCCCGTCATACTTGAGCAACTTAAACAAAGAAATGTGAAATTGGATACACGCAAAATTGTCAAAATACACAATCATTGTGATTTAGTTTTTGAAGATGGTGAGCAGGTTCAATTAGATGGATTATTCGTCTCTACTTTTATGCGCATCAACGCTCCTTGGGTTAAAAAACTGGGGATAGTGCTTGATGTAAATGAATATAGTGAAGCCATTCAAACCACAGCCATGAAAGAAACCAATCTTAAAGGGATATATGCTTGTGGCGATATTACCCGTTCAGGTGGGTCAGTTGCTTTCTCAGTCGCAGATGGGGCACTAGCAGGTGTTGCTGTACATAAGTCATTTATCTTTAATACCTGATAAAAGCATCTATTGATTAATCAATAAGGCTAAAAAAAGCCTGAATGTTGTTTGGGTTTCAATTCACGATACTTTAAAATGTATCGTGAATTTTTTAAGGTATTGATTTATGTTCTTGGAAAAAATGTTGCAATCACAAGGCTTTGGTTCACGTAAGCATTGCCAACAACTCATTAAAAATGGTGCAATTCAAATCCAAAACGAGGTCGTTACCGACCCCAAATTTAAACTTGATCCTCAAAACCTAGTATTTTCAGTCTATAGCGGAACATTTCAATACCGTGAAAAAGTCTATATTGCCTTAAATAAACCGCAGGACTACGAATGTTCCCATCAATCAACACACCATTTTAGTGTTTTTGATTTATTCGATGATGTCCTTATGAACCGTGGTTTACAAACTGTTGGTCGTTTAGATCAGGACACGACGGGTCTATTGTTACTGACGGATGATGGGCAGTTTTTGCAAGCATTGACTCATCCTAAAAAGCATGTGGCTAAAGTTTATCAAATACAAACAGCAGATCCGATTACAGATGATCAGATTCAACAACTTGAACAGGGTGTAGAATTACGCAATGAAAAGGGTACATTTGCAGCAACAGATGTACAGCGCTTGGCTGAATATGCATTACAAATCACTGTGCACCAAGGGGTTTATCATCAAGTCAAACGGATGTTGGCTGCTGTGGGGAATAAGGTTGAAAGCTTGCATCGTGCACAAGTCGGGCAATTAGCACTCAAAGAATTAGTTGAAGGTGAGTGGGTTTATTTGACAGAAGATCAGGTGAATGCTGCTAGAAATAGTCAAAATGAACAAATAGTGATTTGATCATGGCTTTAAAGCTCTATATTGCTGTTTTAGATGAAATGCCAGACTTTATGGTTCCAACCCTTGTTGCACACGCAGTCTTGGCTGCGCATTTACAATTCGTTCAAGATGCTGATGTCGAAAGTTATAAAAATTGGTTAGAACATTCTTTTCGTAAAGTTGTGGTCAAGGTGAATCAAAAAGAATTTGATAAAATTGCTCAATTAAAGTGTTATTTAGGGCATGAAAGTACAGTATTGGATGCTAAAAAATCCTGTGCTGTGGTCTTTCCTATTTCACAGGACACGGTACCCAATGTACTTAAATTCGCAAAGATGTGGAAACCTACGTTGAATTGATTAAAAAATGCATTGTAAAAAAACTACTTGAGGAAACAATGAAATGTCTGGAATTCATTGTCTTTAACAAAGCCCATTTGTTCATACAGCTGATGTGAATGGTAATTGTTTTTCTGGGTCTCTAAACTGATCCGTTGCGCATCTTCATGGCGTGCAAACAGAATTGCAGTATCAATCAGTTGTTTGGCAGAACCTTGTCGACGAAAAACAGGTGTTACATAAACATCATCTAAAATATAGTACTTTGAACAAGAAACAGATGAAAAGCCTTGGTATAACAGCACAAAGCCTGTAAAAACATCATCTTTTACATGAATAAAGATAACACTTTCTTGATTTTCAAAACGTTGTTTTAAAAAATTAAAGGACTCTTGGATATTGGAAGATGCGCCGTAAAATTGGCGATATTCATCAAATAAAGTAGCAAGTTGATTTAAATCTTCTTTGGTCGCTCGTCTAACGATCATTTATTACTCCTTGCAATGATTTTTATCTTTGCAAAAGAGCATAACCAAAAAATAGAAAAGTAAACTTAATTATTTGTTTAAAAATGCGACAGTGTTATTTTTTGTCACTTTCACCCAAGATGGCATTTAACTCTGCAAATAGATCTTCATCGTCATCATTTAAATCAACAGAAGAATTGAGTTGCCCGTTTTGTTGGTCTTGCTTAAGTTTTCTCAGCTTGAATAACTGATCCATATTGATATTTTGATTTTCTATGGCGAAAGGGATGGATTTTGTGATGACGACTTGTTTAAAAAACAGTCGAACTGCTTGTGCAGGCGTAATCCCCAATTGTTTAAAAACAGCAAATGCTAGTTTTTTTTCTTGTGAATCAAGGCGTACTTGATAGACTTCGGTTTTTCTCATGAATAGTAACCAAACAAAATTTGAGTTTGAATGCTTATTTTAATCAAAGCTTTCGGAATTTCAATGCTTAATCGTCAAAAAGTCATATATTTGTCATTACGTCAAAATTACAGTGTCAATTCATAGTCAGAACAAAAGCAATATTCGACTTGTGTAATTGGGTCAAGGAACTCAATTTTTTTGGCTAACAGCTGTAAGGGTTGTGAAAAATCAGCAGCATTTTTATGTAGAACTTGCGGGTAAAAAGGGTCATTTTTAATTGGAATATTTAACCAATTTAAATGTACCCGTAATTGATGTTGTTTACCTGTAGTAGGCTTTAGTAAGTATTTTGCCCAAATTTGATTGTGTTCAATTAGATTAATTTCGGTATATGAGTTTGATTTTCCCTCAACAACTTTCATGGTGTAAAAGGGTTCACCCTTTTCCATTCTCAAATCAACAGCACATGGAAATTTTAAATCAGCATTGAATTGAGCAATCGCTTGATAGGTCTTATTGACTTGTCGCTCAGCAAACATTTGTTGATATAAACCACGTGTTTGAGGGCGTTTAGAAAACAATACAACGCCAGCAGTTTCCCGATCTAAGCGATGGATTGGGGTGAGGTCTGGGTTGTTTGTGGTTTTTTTTAAACGAACTAATAATGTTTCTTGTATATATTGCCCTGATGGGCTGATGGTTAAAAAGTGAGGCTTGTCTACGACAATTAAATCTTCATTTTCAAACAATATCTTTTCTTGAAATGGCACATGAATTTCATGGGGTAAAAATCGATAGTAGTAAAGATGGGTATTCTCTAGATAAGGCTGATCAACCGTTAATGCTTGACCTTGTATATCGATGATGAGTTGCTCTTGAAAACGTTGTTGCCATTCATTGGCTGAAATATGTGGAAAATGTTCACATAAATAACTGAATAAATTTTTAGGTAAAGCTGCTAGCTTGGGGAGATAAACTTTTGATGCAGTTACGCCATCTCTCATTGGTGGTTGATATTCTGAAAGAGCGGTGACGGGTTTCATAAGCGTATTTTTTATGCAGATAAGTTTAAAGTGAGTTGTCTAAGCGTGTTGGAAAGTATCAAAACATGATTTCTAAACAATGCAACATAGGTTTTAAAGTCACGCAATGCTATCATATTGTCTGGTTTGAATCATGTCGTGAGCGTTATGCAATATTCATATAAATTAAGTCTGAGCAATGAACAAGACACCGAAATGTTGGCACAAAAGTTAGCTCAACATATTGCAAAAGGCGTGATTTATTTAATCGGTGACTTGGGGGCAGGTAAAACCACACTTACACGCTATTGGTTGCAAAGTTTAGGTCATCAAGGTGCGGTTAAAAGTCCAACATATACCTTGGTGGAACCTTATAATATCAATGCGAAAGAGGTGTTTCATTTTGACTTATACCGTTTAAATGATCCTTATGAGCTTGAATTGATGGGTATTCGTGATTATTTAGAGGTCAAGAATGCTTTATTCTTATTTGAATGGCCTTCTAAGGGCGGTGATGAAATTCCACAGCCAGATCACGTCATTCGCATTTTAAAAACAGAAGATGAAGCTGCACGAGAAGTGGTCATTGAAAGTATTTCTGCTGAATTGATTGAAGCGTTGACTTGATCAATGTTTTCAGCATTTTAAGCCCATCATATATTTTAATTTATTTAAATTTTTAGGTTAATTGAATGCAACGCGAAGATATCAGTTTAAGACGTATCCAAAATCTAGATCCAGCACTGGCCAACCAAATTGCTGCAGGTGAGGTGATTGAACGACCATCATCGGTAGTGAAAGAGTTGCTTGAAAACTCGATTGATGCAGGTGCGACTGAGCTGATTATTCGTGTGGCAAATGGCGGCAGTACCCTGATTGAAATTATTGACAATGGTCGAGGTATTCACGCTGAGGATCTAGCACTTTCAGTCACCCGTCATGCAACCAGTAAAATTCAATCTGCTGAAGATTTACATGCAATTGTGAGTTTGGGCTTTCGTGGTGAGGCGCTTGCATCTATCGCAGCGGTTTCGCGTTTAACCTTAACCAGTAGTCAGGATGATTCAGGTGTTGGTTACCAACTGGAAGTCAATGGTACAGCATTTGATCATCAAGATATTCAAGCGGTAGCAACCCAACAAGGTACACATATCCGTATTCAGGATTTGTTTTTTAATGTGCCTGCGCGGCGTAAATTTTTAAAGAAACCAAGTACTGAATTTGGTCATATTGAAGAAATTGTACGTCGAATGGCACTTACGCATTTCGATATCCGCTTTGTTTTAGAACATAATGACAATATTCGCCTTAATTTGCCGATTGCAGATAGTGGTGAGCTAAGATTTCAACGGGTACAGCAATTATTAGGTCGCCAATTCACTGAAAATGCTTACTGGATAGATGCAGACAGTATTAGTATGCGTTTATCAGGTTGGTTAGGACATCCTTCAGATGCGCGTGCACAAGCCGATTTGCAATATGTCTATGTGAATGGTCGTATCGTCAAAGATAAAACCATTTCTCATGCTTTGCGTATGGCATACGATGGTATTTTGCATGGGCATCAACATGCAGCGTATTTGCTGTTTTTAGAAGTTGATCCTGAAAATATTGATGTGAATGTGCATCCAACTAAGCATGAAATTCGCTTCCTAAATCAGCGTGAAGTGCATGAGTTTGTACGACATTTTGCTAAAGACACCTTATCTCAATTCCAAACTGCAACTGCGGATTTGTCTTCTGCAATGAAGCAGGATAGCGCAAAAGAAAATCAAGCATTGCCAGCACAGCCACGTTATCAGGAACAATTTCATTTGCATCGCAATGCGCCAGCTGAGCAAGATGTAAGTGATCAAAATAACCGAAGCAATTCAGATGGGTCTATACAGCATAGTGGTCTAACAGATTTTAGTGATGGACATGCCCAAACAGTCAATTATTCCCACTATGAACCACAACAGCAGTATCGAGGCACTCAACAACTCAATAACGCCTTGAAAAGCTATTTAGCCCCTTTACGTGAGTCTGGGGATGCTGATCAAGAATTAACAGATCAAGCGTCCTATGAGCGATCTGTACAAGAAATCCAAAATAAACAGGTCCATCAGGTTGATGAATATCCGTTGGGAATTGCAATAGCGCAATTACATGGAATTTATATTCTTGCACAGAATACGGAAGGACTGATTATTGTCGATATGCATGCAGCGCATGAACGTATTTTGTTACAACAAATGAAATCTGCATGGGATAAACCAGAATTTTGGACCTCACAGCAGTTGCTTATTCCTAAAGTTATTTCGATTACCCGTATGCAGGCAACCCGTGTTGATGATTTAAAACCACAGTTGGAACGCTTAGGTCTAGAAATTGATCAATATGGTGATGATCAAGTGATTGTACGTGGTGTGCCTGCGATTTTACATAAAGCAGATTTTGAATCCTTGGTACCTGAATTACTCAATGATTTAGATCCAAATGATGAAGCGCAGGCGCTACAGCAAAAGCGTGATCAAATTTTAGCAGGCATGGCATGCCATGGTGCAGTGCGTGCTCATCGAATGCTGAGTCTTTCCGAAATGAATGCTTTGTTGCGTCAAATGGAACACACAGAATTTGCCAGTCAGTGTAATCATGGTCGACCAACATGGCGAGCATTTCCATTACCCCAATTAGATAAATTATTTGCTCGAGGAGAGTAGTTGTACATGTCAAATCAATTGCCCGTCATCAATTTAATGGGACCAACCGCAAGCGGTAAAACTGCTTTGGCATGTGAACTGTATGATCATGGGAATTATGAGCTTATTTCTGTAGATTCTGCCTTGGTCTATAAAGATATGGATATTGGTACTGCAAAGCCAACCAAAGCGGAGCAGGAGTGTTATCCGCATCATTTGATTGATATTATTACCCCACTAGAGGTTTATTCTGCTGCTGAATTTGTCGAGGATGCTTGTAGACTGATTGATGATATCCATGCACGCGGTAAAACACCTATTTTAGTTGGCGGTACAATGCTATATTTTAAAGCGTTGCTTGAGGGGCTCTCTACAAATTTACCAAGTGCTGATTACGAGATTCGTGCTGCGATTGAGTTAAAAGGTGAAACGGAAGGCTGGCAATCGGTGTATGATGAATTAAAATCTGTTGATGTATTGGCAGGTGAAAAATTTAAAGTCAGTGATAAGCAAAGAATCATTCGCGCTTTAGAAGTGTATAAAATTACTGGTCGTCCGATTACTCAACTACAGGCGGAACAACCGAAGAATCAACCGTACCGATATGATTTTCATAATTATGCTTTATTGCCTGATCGCCTAGAGCTGCACAAGAGAATTGAACTTCGTTTGGAAAAAATGTGGGAAATCGGATTTTTAAATGAGGTTGAAAATCTTATGAAAAAATACGATCTCGAAGAAAATTTACCTTCTTCACGCTCTGTTGGATACCGACAGGCGATAGATTTTTTAAAAAACAGTGATTTGAGTCAAGAAAGTGAGCGTCAAATGAAGGATAAAGCACTATTTGCGACACGACAATTAGCAAAACGTCAATACACATGGTTACGATCTTTGCAAGAAACACACTCTTTTCAAACTTTTTTTACGATAAACCAAGCACAAGAAGACTTGCGAAACTTATACGGATAAAGCAAAATTTAACAACTACCTTTTTTATAAATTTTAATTGAAAAATAAAGGTAGTTTTTGCGCTGATTTTAATTTTTTTTGGAGTATAAAATGTCTAAAGGTCAAACTTTACAAGATCCGTTCTTAAATTCTCTCCGTAAAGAACGTATTCCTGTTTCTATTTTTCTTGTAAACGGTATTAAATTACAAGGTCATATTGAATCTTTTGACCAGTATGTTGTTTTGTTGAAAAACACAGTAAGCCAAATGGTTTATAAGCATGCTATTTCAACTGTAGTACCTGCACGTAATCCACGTCCAGCTGGTGCTCCTGCTGGTGCTCAAGGCGCTGCTGGTGGCTTCGGCGGTCAAGCTGGCGGCTTCGGTGGTCAAGCTGGTGGCTTCGGTGGTCAAGGTGGCTTCGGTGGTCAACAAGGCGGCTTTGGTGGTCAACAAGGCGGTTTCGGTGGTCAAGGTGGTTTCGGTAGCCAAGGTGGCTTCGGTGGTCAAGGTGGCTTCGGTGGTCAAGGCGGCTTCGGTGGTCAAGGCGGCTTCGGCGGTCAAGGTACTGACTTTGGCGGCGAAACAAAATTTGAAGATTCACAAGAAGATGAAAACAATCGTTAATTTCTTGATTTAACAAGAACGATTGTAAAAGAGACGCCAAATTGGCGTCTCTTTTTTATTGGTGTTGCTAAATTTAGAGATAAAAAAACCAGTGCAAGGCACTGGTTTTTAATTTAACGACTGAGCGCAGACTTAACTTTCATTTTTCTTTGGATCTAGGCTTGGATCTTTGATTTCAATGTAAGTATTTGCACGTAACTCTCTTAACCAGCCATCATATTCTGATTCGAATTGACGTTCACCTAAAATTTGGCGAGCCATACGCTTTTGGTATTCAGAGGTCATATCTTGTTGACGTGTGCCTGTGACTTGGAGAATATGCCAGCCAAATTGAGTTTGAAATGGTTTGCTGATTTCGTTGACTGGCGAACTCTGCATGAGTTTGTCAAATTCAGGAACCATCATACCAGGGCTTACCCAGCCAAGACTCCCGCCATCACGAGCAGAGCCTGGGTCATTTGAATAGGTTGAAGCAAGCGTAGCAAAATCATCACCTGCTTTTAAGCGGTTATAAATACTATCAATGGTTTGCTTTGCATTTTCAGGGCTAACAACTTCTGATGTTTTAATCAGGATATGACGCGTATTAAATTGCGGAACTAAAGCTTTTTGCTCATTCGATTTTTTTTCTAATAATTTTAAAACATGAACACCATCTTTTGCTGGAATTAAGTCAGTGGTTTGTCCTGGCTCAAGAGTCGTAACACGTGCAGCAAGATCTGTTGGAATATCTGAAAGCGGACGGAAGCCCATATCAGCACCATCGACTTTAACTTGGGCTGTGCTAAATTTCTTTTCTAAGCTTTTAACGTCATTGCTGTCTTTTAAGTCAGTACGAACTGTTTTTGCAATACTTTCTAACTCACTTGCAGGCGCTTCTCCTGAAATACGCATATGTAGTACATGGACTTGACTACCAACAGCAGCTTGACCTTCAGGTGATTTTAAGAAGTTTTCAACATCAAGGTCAGTGATCTTGATACGAGACATCACTTGTTGTTGACTCAATCGTTGAATGAGTAAATCTTCTGCAACACGGTTACGAAGTAATTCATAGGTACCGGGTGCAACAGCATCTAATTTTTTTTGAAAAGCTTCTAAAGAATTTGCACCAGATTGTTGAGCAACTTTTAATACGGCTTCATTTAAGCTTTTTTCATCTGCTTTTAAGCCATACTTCTTTACTTGTTCAAGCTGTGCATCATGGGTGATGAGCTGACTCAGTACTTGCTGTTGCAGAATGTTTTGTGGTGGGATTTCTTTCTTTTGTGCCTGAAGTCGATGTGTCGCTTCAGCAACACCTTGGTCTAAATCACTTTTTAAAATTGCTGTAGAACCAACAATTGCAATGATTTGGTCCTGCGGAGCAGCATAAACTGATACCGAGGTGGAGATGAGTAAAGCTAAGGTTGATGCTTTAAATAATTTTTTAAATTTTTGCGTCTTCATTAATGTGTCCAAGATTGATTAGCTTTATCAAAACCTAAAATACGATTTTCAAGTAATGAACTTAACTTGTTGTTCAAACCACCAAGTCCTTTTAGTGTGATCTCAGCCATCACTGCGCGTTTTGGCTTTGTATCAGGAAGAGAAACGTCATCTAGATCATTAAAGTACGAGCGACCATAGACGGAAATTCCCCAACAACAAGATTCATAATTCACACCCAATAAATATTCGCGTGCGACATGGTTGTCAAGGTCATATTGAACATGCCCCATAATACGCCAGTTGTCTTTTACAGGCTGTATAAATGATGCAACTGCTTGATCATATTCTCGTTGACGGTCAGGAAGGTTATTGCGATAAAAATAACCGACGTTATAAAGGTTTCCACGCTGGCCTGTATAATACAGTTGGAAGTCATGTTGTGCGCTATCACCATTTGACATCCACGCTGAGTTGGTACTCAATGTGAAGTTTTGTGAAAGTTGGCTAGAAAGACTCAGCACAGGGCCGGTATGTTTTTCTCTGTCTAAATCATCAGTATTGTTAAGCAGTGTAACTTTTCGATCATCAAAATAATAACTTTGACCAATACTGGCTCTTAAACGCTCTAAGCCCACCGTATCAAATAAACTATAACTTAAGCCTAAAGATAAAAAGTTATTGTCTTCTAAGCGGTCGTGTCCATAAAAGCGATACGGGCTAAACAATTGATCATAGCTGATAGAAGCTGTTGTTGAATCAAAGTTTGGATAACCTGTTTGATTTTTATATGGTGCGTAAGCGTAGAAAGCACGAGGTGTAATAGTCTGGAGGAATTTCCCGTCCTTTTCAAAAGTTAAACCCGTATCCAAGGTAAATTGAGGAACAACAACGGATTTATTTTTGCTATCTTGGCTTTGGTTATTTAAGTTAAGTTGATCTACCGTGGTTTGATCATAGAAAGTATTTAAACTACGTACAGAAACTTCAGGGATCACAAAAGACCATGGATTGCGGAAATTATAACGTGTCGCAAATTGGTTATATAAACGTGTACCACTTGGCTGGTTGTTATAATCAGCATCGTTGATGTCTTTTTGGAAATACGCAGTATCGTTATTAAATTCGTATTCCAAACCTTGCGGATTTCCAGCGACATAGTTCAGTAAAAACTGTGGTAGGCGGGCATATGGCTTATCTACATCTTTGATGGTTTTATCAAGTGTTTGAAAGTCTTCAACTTTAAGCTGAGCTTTTAACCCAGGAATACCGTGATTATAGTTAAGTTCCCAAGCGCGGCGTTGGTTAAGCTCTGTGCGGGAATTTGGATTGCTATCTAGATCTGAGAAGAAGTCTTTATCAGAAACATAGTTATATTCTAAATTGGTTGACCACTGTTTGGTGATATCCCACTTGTGTAGGAAATGGAGGTCTTTACGATCTTCATCATTATAGTCGCGGTCAGAGGGTAAGTAACTTCCCCAAACGCTACCAGCACCAAAGTTCTCAGTTAAGTAGCGAAATTCACCTTGAGCCATAAGACCACGGTCAGTAATCAGTCGTGGTGTAATGGTGGCATCATAATTAGGTGCCAAATTTAAATAAATAGGAACTGCGAGTTCAAAACCGCCATCATTGGTAAAGCCGAAACTCGGGCTTAAAATCCCGGTTGTACGGCGGTCATCGATCGGGAAGTTAAAGTATGGAACTGCGAGTACAGGTACATCCTTAACATAAAGTTTAGTGCCGCGCGTTACACCACGACCAGTATCTTGATCCAATTCAATTTTATTGGCCTGAATTTTCCAAGTGGGTTTTTCATCAGGTGGGCAGGTGGTATAGGTTGCATTTTCAAGGATGATATTGGTTGGTGAGGTTCTTTCTATTTTTTCTGCATGACCATGTGCGTGAGTCAATTCTGCAATATAGAAACTATTATTTAACCGCCCAGTTTCATCTTTGAGGTTGTAATCGATCTGATCACTCTGCGCGATAATACCACCTTGCGCCATTTGTACATTGCCTTTCGCTTTGGCGAAAGTTTGTGTTTTATCAATGGTCACTTCATCAGCACGGATCATGCGTCCAGATTGATCAATGACCACATCACCAGACAGAAAGGAGTCGCCATTGGGATTGTAATACCCATTATCTGCGGTAATCACAGATGAGGCTTCTTCTGGATTTGTCGATTTAGCTTGAGTACTAAAAGGCGTTACCCAGACACCTTCACAATAACGGGTACTTGGATTTTTTAAATCACGTACCTGCGCTTCAGGTGAGTTTTTGTCCACATAATATTGTTCAAAGAAATTTTGCCCTGCAAAGCTTTCTTTGATGGCTGCATTCAGTTGCTTATTATTAACTTCAGAAACAGTGTCTGTCGATTCAGCATAGCTGGATACTGAACTTCCACAAAGAAGTGTCAAAATAGCAGTCGCTAAAGGATTAAATTTAAACTGATGCTTCATTTGTCTCATTAACCAAATATGCTAATCGCAATTAATTATTGTCGCATCATAGAGAAAAAGTCGATAAGTAGCTACACTTAGCACTTCAAAAATTCAGCCTGAATTAGATTAAATTGCAAATGAATACACAACGTGAACAATTGATACAAACATGGTTAACATCTGTACTCAGTTCAGATCAATTTGAAATCAATTTTTTAGCAGGCGATGCGAGTTTCCGTCGTTATGCACGAATTACCTTGAATAATAAAACATTTATGCTTATGGATGCACCTCCTGAGAAGGAAGATTGTCGTCCTTTTGTTGCGATTGATGAATTCTTTGACACAAATGGGGTGCGTGTACCTCATATTGTTGCCAAGGACTTAGATCAAGGTTTGTTGCTACTTGAAGATTTTGGCGATGTATTGCTATCTACACAATTGAATGATCAAACGGTAGATGTACATTATGCGCAAAGTTTTAAGCAGTTGGTGCAGTTACAGTCTATTGCTACTGCTTCATCACAATTGCCAGCATATGCCTATGAAAAGTTGATTTCAGAAATGGAATTGTTAACGGATTGGTTGTTACCATCATTAGCAATCCAAGTGACAGATGAAGAACATGCGTTAATTAAAAGAACTTTTGCTATCCTTGCCAACGCTGCTTTGGCACAACCTCAAGTAATCGTACATCGTGATTTCCATAGTCGTAATCTGATGATTCTTGAAGGTGAGAAAGACCAAGGCGTGATTGATTTTCAAGACGCAGTGATCGGTGCGGATACTTATGACTTGATTTCGATTACCCGTGATGCCTACGTACAGTGGGGTCCTGAGCGTGTGTATGCGTGGTTTAAAGTATTTTATGACTTATTGCCAGAATCTGCGAAGCAAGATCGTGATTTTGATCAATTTAAACAAGATGCTGACTTTATGGCAATTCAGCGCCATATCAAAATTTTAGGTATTTTCGTTCGTTTGTTTGAGCGTGATGGTAAGTCTGGTTATCTCAAGGACTTGCCTCGTGTCATGTGGTATTTACTGGAAGAGGCAAAACCTTACCCAGAATTACAATCGTTTATGCATTTTATCCATGCACGGGTTTTGCCGAAATTTGAAGAAAAATATGGCACATATGAGGTGGTTGCAGCATGAAAGCGATGATTTTAGCTGCTGGTCTAGGCAATAGAATGCGACCTTTGACCCTCTATAAGCCAAAGCCTTTATTGGAAGTAGGCGGCAAAGCACTAATTGTATGGCATATTGAAAAATTAAAAAAAATGGGTGTGACTGAAATCGTGATTAACTCTGCATGGTTGGCAGATATTCTGATTGGCACCTTGGGTGATGGCTCACAATTTGGTGTGACTATACGCTGGACGCGTGAAGATGAGGGCTTGGAAACTGCAGGTGGGATTATCAATGCCTTAGCACTTCTCGGTGATCAACCTTTTATTCTGGTCAATGGCGATGTATGGACCACTTTTGATTTTGCATCATTATTAGATATCAATCTTGCCGATGATCTTGCGCATTTGGTTTTTGTTAATAATCCTGAACAGCATCCTCAGGGCGATTTTACCTTGGCAAATGGTCGCGCTTATACCTTTGATCAAAATCAGCAAGGTGAAAATTTAACTTACAGTGGTGTCGCTGTGATCAACCCAAAAATGTTTGATGGTCTGGAGCATGGTAAAAGACCGCTTGCACCCTTGCTTAAACAAGGCATGCTAGATGGTAAAATCTCTGCTGAGAAAATGCAGGCAGCGTGGGTTGATGTGGGTACACCTGAACGTTTAACAGCCTTGGATTTGCAAATAAGACAGGGTGAGTATATTTAAGTGAGGATAAATACGCCTAAGTGCGTATTAACTCATCGTTAACTACTGTTCCACGGGCGAGAAATAGGTATACTTTCAGCTAACTTTTTAGAGATGTTATTTGATCATGCATCCATTTTTTCAAGAGTTAAAGCAAGGCAGTCTAAAGCTTGGCTTAAAACTTAGTGATGAAGCATTAGGATTATTGTTGCAATATCAAGATGCACTCGTCCTGTGGAACAAAGCTTATAACTTAACAGCGATTCGCGATCCAAAAGAAATGTTGGTTAAACATTTATTGGATAGCTTAAGTATTTTAAATGATTTACCCGCTGGTCGTTTACTCGATATTGGTACTGGCGGGGGGATGCCAGGGATGATCATTGCACTGTGCCAACCTGAACGCCAATGTGTTTTGTTGGATTCAAATGGTAAGAAAATTCGTTTTCTGAAACAGTTTATTGCAGATTTAAAACTAAAAAATGTTGTCGCAGTTCAGACACGTGTAGAAAATGAAGATAGTATCCATGATCTAGGGCAATTTGATGTGATCACCAGTCGTGCATTTGCTTCATTGACAGATTTTGTGACAGCTTCAGAACCTTATATGCATGAACGCAGTATCATTGCGTCAATGAAAGGTTTGATTCCCACTGAAGAAGTTGATGCTTTAAAAGACAAGTGGAGTTGTGACATTATTGAATTGCATGTACCTCGGTTGGACGAACAACGTCATTTACTTTTATTAAAACAGATTTAAAACAGACTAAGGGTTGGGGTTACCATGGCTCAAATTATTGCTATCGCAAACCAGAAAGGTGGCGTAGGTAAAACCACGACAGCCGTGAATTTGGCTGCCTCTTTGGCAGTGTTGAAAAAGCGTGTTTTATTGGTGGATATGGACTCACAGGGTAATGCTACCATGGGGTCGGGTATTCAGAAAAATGATTTGTTGTATTCAGTCACCGATGTACTTCTGGGTGAAGTACCGATTGAAACTGCAATTAGTAAAGCTGAAGTCGGTTATAAAGTGCTTGGCTCAAATCGTGATTTGGCAGGTGTTGAATTGGCAATCGCAGAGCAAGATGGACGTGAGTTTATTTTGCGTAATGCTTTACAGCAGATTGAAAAAGACTTTGATTATATTATTGTTGATTGTGCACCAAGTTTAAGTTTAATTACGGTCAATGCTTTAGCCGCAGTCGATGCAGTGATTATTCCAATGCAATGTGAGTATTATGCATTAGAAGGATTGGCAGATCTGACCCAGACCATTGATAAAATTCAGCAGGCTTTAAACCCTGAATTGGAAATTATTGGGGTGCTTCGTACCATGTATGATGCACGTAATGCACTCACTCGTGATGTTTCTGCCGAATTAGAACAGTATTTTGGTAAGAAACTTTATGATACAGTGATTCCGCGTAATGTGCGGTTGGCCGAAGCGCCAGCACATGGATTACCGATTATTTATTTTGAGAAAAGCTCTAAAGGTGCAATTGCATATTTAAATTTAGCAGCTGAAATGTTGAAAAAGAGTAAAGTGAAAAAAGGAAATAAAGCATGACCGTGAAAAAAAGAGGGTTGGCAAAGGGTCGTGGCTTAGATGCATTATTAGGTTCAATCCAAAAAGAAAAATTACAACTTGAAGTTCAAGCATTGGATCATGGCCAATTAAAACAGATGGATGTAACCCAATTAAAACGTGGTGCATATCAACCCCGTCGGTTTATTGGTGAGCAAGATTTACAAGAACTTGCAGCGTCAATTAAAAAACATGGTGTAATGCAGCCGATTGTGATTCGTCCGATTGAAAATGACGAAACACCCTATGAAATCATTGCAGGCGAACGCCGCTGGCGTGCTGCTCAATTGGCGGGTTTAACTGAAATTCCTGCAATTGTACGTGATTTGACCGATCAAGTTGCGATTGCCTTGGCATTGATCGAAAACATTCAGCGTCAAGATTTAAACCCTGTTGATCAAGCGTTAGCATTACAACGCTTCCATGAAGAATTTGGGCTTAGTCATCAAGAAATTGCGGATACCGTAGGTAAAGCACGTACTACCGTGAGTAACCTATTGCGTTTATTAAGCCTAGAAGATGAAATCAAAGATTTAATGCAGCAAGGTTTGTTAGACATGGGACACGCCCGTGCGATACTGACACTAAAAGCTAAAGATCAATTGCAAATTGCAAAAATTGTGATTGATAAGAGTTTATCTGTTCGTCAAACCGAGCAGTTGGTGCGTGATTGGAATACACCAAAGCAGGAAAAATCTAAAGACCCACTCGCACCAGATGTACAACAACTGACTCAGAAACTGTCAGAGCGTTTTAGTGCCAGTGTAAAATTAGACTATAACAAACAGGGTAAAGGGAAACTGGTCATCAGTTATAACTCGCTTGATGAGTTAGATGGAATTTTAAATATCTGTTTACCAGAACAATAATGTTTAAGCGATTTAATTAATTTGGGGAACTAAAGATGTGGGAACTTGTTAAAGCCGGCGGTTGGTTAATGCTGCCATTGGTTTTATGTTCAATTTTTACTGTTGCGATTTCAATCGAGAGATTTATACGGCTGAAACGATCTTTAGTTCTACCTAAGTCGCTTATGATGCAAAAAGGTCGTAATGTTGACGATGTTTTAGATGAAATGGAACAAGATCAAGCTGTTTGCCAAACTGCATTGGGCTATATTTTTAAAGATGGTATAGATGCTTACGCTCAAGGTGAAGCATTTGCACGTGCTCAGATGGAAGTGACTGCTTCACGTGAAATTGGATATTTAGAAAAAAATATCAATTTCTTAGGTACATTGAGCGCTGTTGCACCGTTATTGGGTCTATTGGGCACAGTGATTGGAATTATCGAATCCTTTTTAGTCATTGATTTAGGTACGAATGCCAATCCAACCATGATGATTCCTGGTATTTCTAAGGCATTAATTACCACAGCTGCCGGTATGGTGATTGCTATTCCTGCACTATTTGCCTACCGTTATTTTCAGCGCTTAGTTCAGGAATATGTGGCTGAACTCGAGCAACAGTCGACTTTATTTCATGCCGCCTTATTTTTTCAGAAACACCTTGAAAATGAAAAAAAGAAAGCTGGTTAAATCCGTTTTAGGGGTGTTTCATGAAATTTAGACGCAGAACAGTTGAAGATATTCATATTAATCTTACGCCATTGATTGATTGCTTGTTATTTATATTGGTGATTTTATTACTGACCACCACCTTTAATCAGCAAAGCCGGATCAATCTTTCTTTACCGGATGCACAAGGTGTTCCGCCAAAAGAATACAAAAATAAAATTGAAGTCATGGTAGACTCGGCAGGACATTATGCAGTAAATGGGCAGGCACTTTCGAGTAAAGAGTCGGCTGATTTAAGTACTGCAATTAAGCATGCAGCAAATGATAATCGTGATCTGATGTTTGTGATAGCTGCAGATGCTAAAGCGACGCATCAAGATGTTATTCGAGTGATGGACGTCGCAGGACAGCTAGGTTTCGTTAACATCAATATCAGTACCAAAGTTCCATCTCGAGGTTATTAATTAGTGAATCAGGATTTTAAGGTCTATGTCCGTCTTTTGGCGTATTTAAAGCCGTATTGGGGGGCAGCCTTACTCGTTATTGTTGGATTTGGCTTAAATGCAGCAACTGAAGTCTCCGTAGCAAAGTTACTTAAATATATTATTGATGCAATTCAAGGTGGTAATCGTGGCGATCTTGATTGGTTTCCCGCACTGATTATTCTATTGATATTCTTCCGTGGTTTAGGTTTGTTTATGGGTGGCTACTTTACTGCAGTCATCTCAAGAAGTTTGGTGTTTAGTATTCGTCAAGAAGTTTACGCCAAGCTCCTAAAACTTCCAGCGCAGTATTATTTGGATAATTCATCTGGTCATATCACAGCAAAAATAATGTATAACGTGGAGCAACTAACCGCAGCTTCATCTGAATCATTAAAAATATTAGTGCGTGATGGTGCAATTGCTTTAGGCTTGTTGGGCTATTTACTGTATACCAATTGGCGTTTAACTTTATGTATTTTCATCTTTATGCCGATTATTGGCTTATTGGTGCGAAAAGCTTCTAAACGGATGCGTAAACTCTCCATTCAAGTACAAAATACCATGGGAGATGTGAACCATATTGTTCAGGAAACAATCAGTGGTAATGCTGTTGTAAAGAGTTTTGCTGGTGAGGAAAATGAACAAAAACGTTTTTATAAGTCTTCAGAAGAGAACTTAAAACGTGGTTTGAAAATGGTGGTTGTACAGAACTTAAATAGCCCACTGGTTCAACTGGTTATGGCTTTTGCTTTAAGTATCATTATTTGGTTGGCATTGCGTCCACAAATTTTAGGCGATACTTCAGCGGGGGAGTTCGTTGCTTATATCACAGCAGCTGGGTTGCTGGCGAAGCCTATTAAAAATCTAACAGATATCAATGAAAAATTACAACGCGGTATCGCTGCGGCATATTCTGTATTTGAAGTTTTAGATTTACCTCAAGAAGAGAATACTGGAACTTTAACACCAAAATTATTGGGTGATATTAAGTTTGAGCATGTGTCTTTAACTTATAAAAATAATGTAAAAGCAATAGATGATTTTTCATTAGACATACAAGCAGGCCAAACCATTGCTCTGGTTGGGCGTTCAGGTGCTGGTAAGTCATCTTTGGTGAATATGTTGGTGCGCTTTCAGGAAATTAGTGCAGGGCAAATTTATCTAGATCAACTACCTATTCAGGATATTGAACTCAGTTGTTTACGCACACAAGTTGCGATGGTCAACCAGCAAGTGGTTTTATTTGATCGAACTGTGCGTGAAAATATTGCATATGGTCAGTTAGAAAAAGCATCCGATGAAGCTATTGTTGCAGCAGCTAAGGCGGCTTATGCACACGACTTCATTATGGAATTACCAAAAGGTTATGACACACCATTAGGAGCGCAAGGTTTAAGTCTTTCAGGTGGTCAACGTCAACGCATTGCCATTGCGCGTGCAATTCTTAAAAATGCACCGATTCTTATCCTAGATGAAGCCACCAGTGCTTTGGACAATGAGTCTGAACACTTTATTCAAAAAGCATTTGATGAAGCGATGCTTGATCAAAATAGAACCACGATTGTGATCGCTCACCGACTATCCACGATTGAGAAAGCGGATAAGATTGTGGTTATGGATAAAGGGCGTATTATAGAGCAAGGTACTCATACTGAGTTATTGGCGAAGCATGGCGCTTACTATCAATTGTATGAACGTAACTTTGAGGAATAATCGAACATGTCTATTGCGCAAATCATTCAAGATGCTTGGAATAAACAGTCCAAGTGGTTGATTGCATTGCGGCCATTGTCATGGTTATATCAGTTCGGTTTTACGGTAAATAAGCAACTGTATCAAAAAGGTATAAAAAAAACCTATAAAGCACCTGTCCCAGTGATGATTATTGGAAATATTACTGTGGGCGGGAGTGGGAAGACACCGTTATTGATTCAGTTGGTTAAATATTTGCAACATCAGCATGTCCGAGTTGGTGTGATTAGCCGTGGTTATGGCGGTCAAGGGCCTTTCCCTGCACTGGTTACTTTAGATTCTGTGCCTGATCAAGTAGGCGATGAACCCTGTTTAATCGTTCAGTCTACTGAGGTTCCCATGGTGGTGGGTGGCAATCGCCAAGCCAATATTGAGTTACTACTGCAACATTACCAGCTTGATTTAATCATCAGTGATGATGGTTTACAGCATTGGGCTTTAGCGCGTCAAATCGAATGGATTGTACTTGATAATAATCGTGGTTTGGGTAATCAGAAGCTACTTCCTGAAGGTTATTTACGCGAGCCTGTGAGCCGTTTAAAACACGGTACCGTGATTGAACATGCACATCAGCCACATTCAGCTCTGAATATGCATTTAGAAGTGACAGAACCTTATCTTTTAAATCCAAGTTTTGACCAATCTGAGCAGTTTGATCCTACACTTGATTATTATGCAGTCGTTGGAATTGGTTTTCCTCAACGTTTTTATAACACCTTGGAAAGTATAGGTGTAACTCAATTTCAATGTCATGAATTTCCAGACCATTATGATTATGAAATTGATGATTTGCAGTTTGAAGATAACAATCCGATTATCACTACTGAAAAAGATGCAGTAAAGCTTTTACCGTTATTGAAAAATCATTCTACATTTAGTCGTGAGATTTGGGTGGTTCCAGTTGGAGCGGTCTTGTCTGATGAATGCTATCTATTACTCAACCAACAACTTACTCAACTTGGTATTGATCTAATACAAGGTTAATTTGATGAAACATATTGTTATTCCTGCGCGTTTTGCGAGTTCACGTCTTCCGGGTAAACCGCTCTTAGAAATTCATGGTCGAGCCATGATTTTACGTGTGGTCGATCAAGCAAAAAAAGTACAGGGGTTTGATGACCTTTGTGTGGCAACAGATGACCCTCATATTGCAGCGCTTTGCCGAGCAGAAGGTGTGGATGTTGTGATGACTGATCCGAATCATCCTTCAGGCACAGACCGTTTAAGTGAAGTTGCTCGGATCAAAGGTTGGGATGCTGAGGATATTATTGTGAATGTACAGGGCGATGAGCCTTTGTTGCCTGCACAATTGGTGATTCAAGTTGCGGAATTATTGGCGCAGAAAGCGGATTGTTCAATGTCGACCTTATGTGAGCCGATACATCAGCTTGACGAGTTTCAGCGTGACAGCATTGTGAAAGTGGTGATGTCTAAGTTCAATGAAGCGCTTTATTTTAGTCGTGCGCAAATTCCTTATGATCGAGAGGGTATTAAACAGGCTGAGCAAAAGCTACATCAGCATGCTTATCGTCATTTGGGCTTATATGCTTACCGTGTCAAGCTTTTACAAGAATATGTTACTTGGGATATGGGTGTTTTAGAACAGTTGGAAAGCTTAGAGCAATTACGCGTTTTAGAAAATGGACATCGTATTGCGATTGATATCGCACAAGTAAACTTACCACCCGGTGTCGATACTCAAGCTGATTTGGATCGCTTAAATGCCTTGGATGTAGCGGTTTTTGAATAGTTTGTCTTTGCGTCACTTGTTTTTACCTCACTTGTATTTAGGTTTTTGATTCATGGATGCTTCTAATTCTCAGGTTTATCCTTGGCAGCAACAAGCATGGGAAACCTTAACAGGTCGCTTTCCAAAATTAGGGCATGGTTTATTGTTCTATGGTAAAAAAGGCTGTGGTAAACATGCGTTTACCCAACATTTTTTGTCATGGGTTTTGTGTTTAAATAAAACACCACAAGGCGCTTGTGGCGAGTGCGCAAGTTGCCAGTGGCTCAAATCGGATACCCATCCTAACTATGTTAATATCACGACCGATGAAGAGAATAAGAAGCAAAACGCGAAAATTAAGATCGAGAAGATCCGTGATTTACTACCATTTGTGCAGCAAACAGTAGATGGTTGGCGCGTTATTGTGATTGAACCTGCAGAAGCTTTAAACATTGCTTCTGCAAATGCATTATTAAAAACGCTAGAAGAGCCAGGTGATCGAGTACAGATTATTTTACTTGCGGAACATTATCTAAAGCTCCCAGCAACGATTCGTAGTCGATTACAGCACTTTGCCATGGATCGAATTAGCCCCACGCTTTCAGAAAAATATTTGCAACAACATTTACCCGCTGAAATGCATTCTAAAATTAACTTGTTGATGAATTTATCCAATAATATGCCATTGCAAGCATTGGCGCTTGCTGAGCTGGATTGGTTAAATCGACGTGGGGAATTTTTACAAGATTGGCAAAAATTGGTCAGTCAAAAAAGCATGCCTTTACAGTTTGCTTCAAAATGGAATAAAGAACTGAGCTTTTATGATTTTTTACAAATGTTTGAATACTTGTTGTCAGATATAATTTGTGTCAAGCTGAATCAAGTTGTAAAGAATTCAGATTTGCAATTGGATGAGCTTGCAGCGCAGTATCAATTGCAAAGCTTGTTCTCTATTTATGAGGATTTACAACAATCTAAGCTAAAAGTTGATCAAAATGTACAAACAAATCTAATTATTGATCAATTGTCGATTCAGTTAATGAATGTGACATAAAATTTGAATATTCAGGGGGAATAATCATGCAACCACGTATGGGCGGTTTGATTCAAGTCAACATCAATGATCGTGCAACCTTACAAGCCAGTTATATGCCTTATATTTTAGGTGGTGGCTTATTTGTACCATCAAAGAATGCTGTAAAAATGGGCGATGAAGTGTTCGTATTGGCAGGTTTGCCAGATCAATCACAGAAAGTTCCCTTAACAGGGAAAGTGATTTGGATTTCGCAAAAGCAAAATGGAATTAAGCCACAAGGTTTTGCAATTCAACTCACTGGCGAAAAAGGCATCTATTACAAAATGGAAGCAGAAAAACTACTCGCAGGCAGTATGTCTTTAGACCGTCCTAGCTTTACAATGTAAGCCAATTTTCAATATTTAGGAATTTCTGTGTTTGTTGATACGCATTGCCATTTAACCATGTTAAATCTTGAACCTTATGCTGGGGATCTCGATGCCGCATTACAACAAGCAAGAGATGCTGGTGTGTCCAAATTTATGGGGATTTCTGTAGATTTGGATGACCATATCGCACTTGCAGAAATTGCCGCAAGACATTCAGATGTGGGCTATAGTGTTGGTGTGCACCCATGTGAAGATCCTTCAGTGATGCAACGTGCAAGTGTTGAAAAACTGGTTGAACTGGCGCAGGCTGAAAAAGTTTGGGCCTTGGGTGAAACAGGCTTGGATTATTTTCATAGTACTGAATTTATTGCTGAACAAAAAGCCTGTTTTGCACGACATATTCACGCATCGCAACAGGTTAAAAAACCTGTAGTTGTCCATACCCGTTCAGCAAAGCATGAAACTGTAGACATTATTCGGGCTGAAAAATCAACACATGGTATTTTACATTGTTTTACAGAGGATTGGGAGACTGCAAAGGCCGTTTTAGATTGTGGCTACTATATTTCCTTCTCTGGAATTGTTTCATTTAAAAATGCGCAAGATTTAAGAGATGTTGCAAAGCAGGTACCTTTAGATCGCTTGTTGATTGAAACAGATAGTCCTTATTTGGCGCCGATGCCTTATCGAGGAAAACCGAATGAACCAAAATACGTTCCTTATGTAGCCAAAGCGCTGAGTGATGTATATGATAAAACGCTTGAAGAGATCGCTTTCATTACCACACAAAATTTTGAAAATCTGCTTCAACAAAAGTGATTGAAAAGCACTGATTTAAAAAGCAATCAATAGAAGTGCGTCAATTTATTAACGGATAGAATTAACAAGAGAGTTTATCGGGTGAAGATGGATCGACAGGCTCAGTTTAGAGCAAGAGAAGCATTGATTTTTCAGGTTGCTGAACAACTGCTTTTAGAAAATGGTGAAGCAGGGATGACATTGGATGCCCTAGCTGCAGAATTAGATCTAGCCAAGGGAACACTTTATAAGCATTTTCAGAGTAAGGATGAGTTGTATATACTGCTCATCATTCGTAATGAACGTATGTTACTTGAAATGGTACGTGATACTGAAAAAGCATTTCCTGAGCATTTGGCTTTTTTTATGTTGCACCATTTACACCATCCTGAACGTGCAGTGTTATTCCATCAGATCGAAGAGCGATTATCCACCACTGGACAAGGCATCCATCATTTATTTAGCGAACTCTATCAAGTGCGTAAACAACGTTTACGTATCATTATTCGCATGACAGAAAACTATCTAGAATCCATTCAAAGTTTGATGTCGGTACGTGATTATTTGGCTTCGATTTGGTCAATTACGCATGGTGGAGCAGCGATACTGAATTCAAGCTTCTATCAGCGTTATTTAGGTTGTCGAGATACCTTACGTGTCGCATTGATTGATCAGGCGTTGGCTGTGCCAAAACATCCACAAGCCTCAGAACAGGTGGCTTAGCTGCAATGAAAAATCTACGATCATCTCAAAAAATACGAGGTTTTACCTTAATTGAGGTGATGGTGGTGATCGTCATCATCAGTATTATTGCCTCATTGATCATTTTAAATATTGATGGCGTAGATCAGCGTAAAGCTATGCAAGCACGCGAGATGTTATTGCTCGATTTAAAGCAGATTAATCGTGAAGCCAATGATCAAGCGCGTATTTATGCACTCGATTTACACAATGCTACGGATGTTGCAGATGCACAGTATGGTGTTATTGAATATATTCCAGTCAAAGAAGACGCTGAGCAACGTATCCGAGTGGTTGATAATAAACCTTGGAAAGAAGTGACAGACTTTCCTAAAAGAGCGTTGCCAGAATACGTTTCATTTTCTATTGAAACGGAAGATCATCAATTCCAAAATGCAAATAACTCAGAACTCTTGGGGAATAATGCACCTAAATTGATTTGGTTTGGGAATGGTGAAGTCAAACCTGTCACAATTCAAATGTATTATCAGCAAAAGCCAGTGGGTGGGGTGATTCGAGTTGATTATTTGGGTAAAGTAGATGAAGAAAAATAAGGGCTTTACTTTAATTGAGGTGGTTGTGGCTTTGGCGATTTTTGCAGTCGCAGCAATGGCTTTGACTAAAGTCGCGATGCAATATACGCAGTCGACAGCCAACGCGATTTTACGAACCAAAGCTCAGTTTGTTGCACAGAATGAAATCTCAATGATGATGATTAATCGTGAATGGCTGTCAGGAACATCATCCAAACAAATCACCACACAAGGTGAAACTTGGCAGGTAGATAAAAAAGCAGAATCTACACTGAGCCCAAATGTACAAAAAATAGATGTGCAAGTGAGCCTTTTTAATCCTGATACGGGCAAAGTAGAAGCAGGGATTACCAATATGGTGTTCTTTAATTATCCGATCAAAGAAAAATAATGATGAATCTAATCAAACATAAAAAAAATCAAACTGTGTATTCACAGAAAAGTACGGGTTTTACCTTAATTGAACTTTTGGTGGCTATTGCAATCTTTGCTGTTTTGTCAGCATTGGGCTGGAAAATATTTGACTATCTGATTAAGGTTAAAGATCGTAATGTCATACATGAGGAAAATTTAGGTCAATTGCAAGGTGCCTATCAACAGATTCAGCGTGATACCTTACAGATTGTTCCTATTTCTGCGAGAAGTGGTGAGGAAATTGAACCTGCTTTACGCTTAGACAATCAAAAACTTTCTTTCAGTAAAACAGGTGTAACCGACCCGCTTAAACAGGGGCTGTCACCCTATGAACGAATTGAATATGTTTACAATGCACAAGAGAAAAAACTTTATCGGTTAAAATATTCAAATTTAAATCGAAATAATTCAGAACAACCCTTATCGAGTGTATTATTGGCAGATGTTGATCAGTATCGTATTGATGTTTTAAATCCAACTGAATTAGATCGTTGGCCAAACGATATGATTAAAAATGATGGGCAATTGCCACGTGGGATTAAAATTAAAGTAATGATTCGTGATATAGAATATGAATGGATTTTTAGTTTGCTTAATTCTGACTATCTGATCAATACCGGCACAGATAATTAAATCAGTATTGTGTTAGATGTGGATCAATAAATTTAGGTAAATCATTCATGCAATTAAAGCAGCAAAAAGGTATCGCATTAATTACGATTTTAGTGATGGTCGCTTTGGCAACCATTATTGCTGCGACGATTGCTAAACGTCAAAATTACACCAATGAAAGTACAGGGTTTTTAAAACGGCAAAGCCAAGCACTTTTTTATGCAAAGAGTGCGGAAGCATTTTATTCTGAGATATTGGTACAAGACAGCGAAAACAGCAAAGAGGCAGATTATTTACAGGAAACTTGGGCAAAACCAATGCCAGCATTTCCCGTTGAAGATGGATATGTTACAGGTGTGTTGGAAGATGAGTCAGGTAAATTCAATTTAAACAGTTTATTAACCAATGAAGGTAAGCCCAACGATGCAGCACAGAAATATTTTTCTAAACTGTTGGTTCGTGTCGGTTTACCTGCTGATGCTGTCCAAGCCGTGATTGATTGGCAAGATCCAGATAATGAAACCATAGGTTCATTCGGCGCCGAAACAAGTTATTACCAAGGTTTACCTAAACCATATTTGGCTGCAAATCGAAAATTTTCCAGTGTTGAAGAACTTAAACAAGTACGTGGTTTTGAAGAAAAAAAGTATGATTTAATCGCACCTTATATATCGGCACTGCCTGATATTGCCACACGAATTAATGTTAATACAGCACCTGCAATGGTTTTGGCAGCCATGGATGAAAAACTAGACGTAAATAGCATACAAACAGCTTTAAAAGCGCGACAAGAAAAACTTGAGCACTTTGCCAATGTAGGTGAGTTGATGAAAGTCGCACCATTTGACACATTGGAAGCTGCAAGTAAAACCGAGGCAGATAAGATTTTCGGTGTGACATCCAATTATTTTAAAGCCAAGATCGAAGTATCTTTAAGCAATCGAAAGCGTCAATTTACTACGCGCTTTATGCGTAATGATAAATCGCAAGTTTATGTTTATTCGCGTAGCCTTGCGCCATTTTGAAAATTTTAGTGAATATTTATTTTAACTATATGATTTTAAATAACTATAAAAAATAGTTAAAAGGTAGTCAAAAGGTTGGTTGATTGAGTAAACATGATTCGATAAGCTAAATAGGCCTAAAAAAGCAGATCATGCTTTTTGCTAATTGCAATCAACGTGAAAATTAATGCTCAGGGTTCGAGTTTTGCTTTATAATCGAGATTCTTTACCGATTTGTTTATAAAATTTGGCTCATGTTAATTCGTAAGTTATTTAAGTTTGAAAATGCACATATTGTGCGCAATTGCACGTCAGATCGTTGCAAACGGTCTATACACGGGCACAGCTATAAAGTTGAATTACTACTTAAAGCTTCAAAACTTGATCATGGTCAAATGGTATATGACTTTGGATTGCTTAAAGGTGTAATTAAAGAAATTTTCGACAGTTTTGACCATGCGATCTGTTTTTGGCAAGAAGATAACTCTGAATATATTCAGGCGTGTAAAACTTTTAGTGCTCGTTGGGTGGCTTTGCCAGTTTCTCCATCGGCTGAACAGTTTTCACGGATATTCTTTTTTCTCGCGCAACAGATTTTAAAATCCACCATTACCCAAAATGGGGAAGGGGATGTTGAAGTCTACTCTGTGATTGTGCATGAAACCGATACAGGTTATGCGCAAAGTTTTCAAGAAGATATTGAAAATGCTCAGATGGGACTGTTGAATCTGGATAAAATTATTTTTTCTGAGCAGGTCATATCTGAATGGTCTGACCCAGAAATGTATGAAAAATTGAAACAAGGTATTCCGTTTCAAAACCCTGAAGTGGATTTACAGGTTAAAATTTAAATGATGATTCTTGAGTGAAATCCATCTTTAGGACAAATAAATTTTTAGGAAAATGAAATTTAGGATGAAAGTTGATGCAATTATCTGAACTCGAACAAACAAAATTAAATCAAGTTCGGTTAGATCAAAGTTGGAAAGAAGGTTTAGCTGAGTTTCTTTTGAGTCAGCAAATGGATGATTTGCGTTCTTTTTTAGTTGCTGAAAAAAATGCAAATAAAACCATTTATCCACCGAGCTCACGTATTTTCAATGCATTAGACACAACGCCATTGAATCATGTAAAAGTGGTCATTTTAGGACAGGATCCTTATCACGGCCCTGATCAAGCGCATGGCTTGAGTTTTTCCGTACAAAGAGGTGTTGCATTGCCTCCGTCTTTACGTAATATCTTTCATGAGTTAAATACAGATTTAGCTGTGCCTGTATCCCGACATGGTGATCTCACTAAATGGGCTCAACAGGGTGTATTGCTTTTAAATAGTGTGTTGACAGTGGAAGCTGGGCAACCGACATCACATCAAAAACGCGGTTGGGAAAATTTTACAGATCATGTGATTGATGTGTTAAATGAGCATAGAGAGCACATTGTATTTATACTTTGGGGTGCATATGCTCAGAAAAAAGGACAACGTATAGATCAAACGAAGCATCTGGTATTAAAAGCTGCGCACCCATCTCCATTGGCAGCAAATCGTGGTGGCTTTTTTGGTTGTAAGGTTTTTTCAAAAACAAATAATTATCTGAAACAATATGGCATTGAGCCAATCGACTGGCAGCTGGACGCATGACAAACTCTCCCGAAATAAATAATTATCACCCAGATCTGATTATCGAAGAAGCGAAAAAGGGATGGCGAATTATTCGCTTAAATCGTCCTAAGTCGCTTCATGCACTTGATGAATCTATCGTTGCGGCATTATTGAAGCTGTTTGAGGATTTTCATCATGATGACTCAGTTAAGGCAATTTGGTTGGATTCAACCACGCCAAAAGCTTTTTGTGCAGGTGGTGATGTTCGTAAACTTCGCCAATTGGTGATCAACAATGAAGTTGAAACAGCCAATAAGTTTTTTGAAACGGAATATGCTTTAGATTTACTGTTGCATAATTATGCTAAACCTATAGTGGTTTGGGGTGAAGGTTATGTCATGGGTGGTGGCTTAGGCTTATTTATGGCTGCCCCATTTCGTTTAGTTACTCCGTATTCGCGTCTTGCTATGCCTGAAGTGAATATTGGTCTATATCCAGATGTGGGGGCTACACGTTTCTTGGCAGATCGTGGTCCGATAGGTTTATTCACAGGTTTAACTGGTTCGATCATGACTGCAGCGGGTGGTTATGGGATTGGCTGGGCAACTCATATTTGTGATGCCCAACGTGATGTGGTTTTGCAGAAACTGATTGATATTGATTGGGATCATTATCCTGCTGGTGATTTCCGTGCTTTAGATGACACCTTAAATAGTTTACATCGTCCTGTTTCACCGGGACCGTTGCAAAACTCTTTGGATGTGATTCATAGTGTTTGTCGTGGTGTAAACTTTGAACATGATTATGAAGCGATTATTGGCCTAAGTGATGCGCGTAGTGATTGGTTGCGTCAAGCCAGTGAGAATCTACAAAAGGGCTCACCAAGTACTGCTGCGATTACCTGGTTGTTATGGCAGTGGGGACGTCAAGTTCATCCGTGGTCTGAGGTTTTTGAATTAGAAAAACAAATTTCTGATTGGAAAATTCGTCATCCTGATTTTGTTGAAGGGGTACGCGCACGTTTGGTGGATAAAGATTTATCACCAGAGTGGGAACAGGTTGAGTCTCGAACATTGCGTGGAATACTTGCTAAAAATCCACCCGTCACAACGATTGACAGTTGGAATGCGCTGCTAAGTCAGTACGGTATCATTTAAGGTCATATGACTGAAAAAACTCAACAACACATAGATCAACAATGGATGCAGCTGGCTTTAGAGCAAGCTGCATTTGCTGCATCTATCGGTGAAATTCCTGTAGGTGCAGTGATTGTAAGTCAGGGGCAAGTCATTGGTGAAGGTTATAATCAACCGATTGCTCAGCATGATCCAACAGCCCATGCGGAAATTCAGGCACTGCGCAATGCGTGTCAAAAGATTGAAAATTATCGCCTGCCAGAAGACGCCACTTTATACGTCACACTTGAACCTTGTACCATGTGTGTTGGTGCATTAATCCATGCAAGAATCAAACGTGTGGTTTTTGGCGCGACTGAACCTAAAGCGGGTTCACTTATCAGTAGCCGCCAACTGTTAGAGATTGGCTATTACAATCATATATTTCAGTTTGAAGGCGGTTGTTTACAAACGCAGTGCTCAAGCCAACTGTCTGATTTTTTTAAAATGCGTCGTGAGCAAAAAAAACAATTAAAGTTACAACAAAAGACCTTAAATGACTCATTAAAATGATCTAGAATACACAAGATTTTAGTGACAATGAAAATTGTCAAAATAAGGGTTTAAAAATATAGTTAAAGTTTAAAAGGGTATAACAATGAATTCTATTCAAGTAAAACAAGAGTTTAATGCACCAATCGATCAGGTTTTTGACTTGTTATCAAAACATTCAACCTATAATGTGGCTTTTGCTCCCATTCAAGTTGTACGGGTAAAAGATGCTGCTGATCCTGAACGCCCAGATGGATTGGGTTCTATCCGTCGTATGGGGTTTGGTCCGATCAAGCCGATTCAAGAGCAAATTACGCATCTGGATGTCAATAAACGTATTGAATATAAGTTAATTAACAATCCATTGATTAAACATCATATTGGAATTATTGAGTTTACAGCGCTTGCTGCAAACAAAACCCGTGTTGACTATACGATCGAATTACAAGCACGTGCACCATTTGTGAGTAAATTAATACTTGCACAGCTTAAACTAGCGATTACACTTGGATTTAAGAAACTTGCTAAGTCTGTAGCTTAATTGGAAATTCAATGACAATTCAAATTATCACAATCGATGGGCCAAGTGGTTCTGGTAAAGGAACACTTGCAGCAAAACTTGCGCATCACTATCAATTCCATTTATTAGACTCTGGTGCGCTGTATCGTTTGCTTGGATTGTCATTGCATCAAAAAGAATTGTTAGACGCATTAGATACTGAATCTGTATTGCAACAAAGTGTGACCATTGCAACAAATTTAGATATCGTATTTAAGAGTGCTGATAACGGAATCATGATTTTGTTAGATGGTGAGGATGTCTCACAAACGATTCGTACTGAACGTGTTGGTGAATTTGCTTCAAAAGTCGCAGCAATTCCAGCGCTTAGAGCGGCATTGGTAGATCGACAACATGCTTTTGCTCAGTTGCCTGGCTTGGTTGCCGATGGGCGTGATATGGGCACTTCTATTTTTCCACAAGCACAAGCGAAGATTTATCTCACTGCTTCAGCCGAGTCCCGTGCAGAGCGTCGTGTAAAACAGTTGCAGGGAATGGGGCTGGATGTTAAAATAAGCGACATTTTAGCAAATATACAAGCTCGAGATAAAAGAGATATGGAACGCACAGTCGCTCCACTCAAGCCAGCAGAAGACGCTTATATCATTGATAGCTCAGAAATGAACATCGATGAAGTGTTTAAACTGATGACTGATTATGTCGAGTTACATTTAGCTAAATAAAGAATATTTAACCAAATATTAGCCAAAGCATAGCTTGATCAGTTTATACGGACTATGTGGATGGCTTAACTAAACCGGCCTTGTCTGATCCAAGACCGTTGACTTTACTAGGTATATCATGACCGAATCTTTTGCAGCCCTCTTTGAAGAAAGCGAATCAACTCTCAATATCGACAAAGGTGCCGTTATTAAAGGTATCGTTGTTAGCATCGACTCTGACTGGGTTACTGTTGACACTGGCCTTAAATCTGAAGGTGTTGTTGCACGTTCAGAATTCTTAAACGAACAACGTGAACTTGAAGTTCAAGTTGGCGATGAAGTTGATGTTGTTGTTGAAGCGCTTGACAACGGTATGGGTCAAACAGTTTTATCACGTGAAAAAGCGAAACGTGCTGAAACTTGGACTAAACTTGAAAAAATCTTTGAAGACGGCGAAATCGTTACTGGTGTTATTTCTGGTAAGGTTAAAGGCGGTTTCACTGTTGACATCGGTCCAGTTCGTGCATTCTTACCAGGTTCATTGGTAGATACTCGCCCTATTCGTGATACAACTCACCTTGAAGGCAAAGAGTTAGAATTCAAAGTAATCAAACTTGATGCTAAACGTAACAACGTTGTTGTATCTCGTCGTGCTGTAATGGAAGCTGAATCTTCAGCTGACCGTGAAGCGCTTCTTTCTCAATTGGAAGAAGGCCAAACAGTTACTGGTACGATCAAAAATCTTACTGATTACGGTGCATTCGTTGACCTTGGCGGTATTGATGGTCTTCTACATATCACAGATATGGCTTGGAAACGCATCAAACACCCTTCAGAAGTTGTTGAAGTGGGTCAAGAAGTTACTGTTAAAGTACTTAAGTTTGACAAAGAACGTAATCGTGTATCTTTAGGTCTTAAGCAATTAGGCGAAGATCCATGGTTAGCGATCATGAACCGTTATCCTAAAGGTTCTATCGTTAAAGCACGTGTTACAAACTTAACTGACTACGGTTGTTTCGCTGAAATCGCTGAAGGCGTTGAAGGCTTAGTACACGTTTCAGAAATGGATCACACAAACAAAAACATCCACCCATCTAAAGTTGTTCAGATTGGTGATGAAGTTGATGTTATGGTTCTTGAAGTTGATGAAGAACGTCGTCGTATTTCATTGGGTATCAAGCAAACTCGTGCGAACCCATGGGAAGAGTTCTCTAAGTCACACGACAAAGGTGAAAAAGTTTCTGGTACGATCAAGTCTATCACTGACTTCGGTATCTTCATCGGTTTACCTGGCGGTATCGATGGTCTAGTTCACTTGTCTGATATTTCTTGGAACGAACAAGGCGAAGACGCTATTCGTCGTTACAAGAAAGGTGATACAGTTGAAGCAGTTATCTTATCTGTAGATGCTGAAGGTAACCGTATCAGTCTTGGTATCAAGCAAATGAACAGCGATCCGTTCAATGACTTCTTAGCTGCTAACGAACGCGGTGCGTTGGTTAAAGGTACAGTAACTGCTGTTGATGCTAAAGGCGCAACAATTAAGTTAGCTGACGAAGTTGAAGCTTCTTTGAAAGCGTCTGAAATCAACCGCGATCGCGTTGAAGATGCAACTAAATTCTTAGAAGTTGGTCAAGAAGTTGAAGCTAAAATCATCAATGTAGATCGTAAATCACGTTCTATTAACTTGTCGATTAAAGCGAAAGACGAAGCTGAAGAGAAAGAAGCTGTAGCAAACTTGAAAACAACTACAACTGCGCCTGCAGGTCAAGACAATGGTCCTAAGACTATTGGTGATTTGATCAAAGCACAGATGAACCACTAAGTGATTGTTAAGAAGTATTATTTAATGTAATTAATTAATATTTTTTATTCAAATAGTGTAAAAGGTAGCGTAGTATATGATTACTGCGCTACCTTTTTGTATTTAAAAAGGATATTATCTGGTGTATATCAATTAGCATTAAAATTAATGAGGTCTTAAATGACAACTGAAGCACTTAATAAGTCTGACTTAATAGAAAGAATTGCTCTTAAAAATCCGCATTTAGCAGAGCCATTAGTCGAAGAAGCAGTTAAGATTATGATCGATCAAATGATTGCATCGTTATCTTCAGATGACCGTATTGAAATTCGTGGGTTTGGTAGTTTCGCTTTACATCACCGTGAGCCACGTGTGGGTCGTAATCCTAAAACAGGTAAATCAGTAGAAGTTGCAGCAAAAGCTGTACCTCACTTTAAACCTGGTAAAGCACTCCGTGATGCAGTAAACGAATCTGCTAATTAATAAAATTCGAATGAGGTGAGTATGCGCTATTTCTTAGTTGCATTACTACTGGTAGTCTTTGGTTATGCTTTAGCATTAGTCTTGCAGAATCCAGCTGAACTACCTGTAGATTTATTGTTTACTCAAGTACCAGCAATGCGTTTAGGGTTATTGCTACTATTAACTCTGGTACTCGGGATTGTTCTTGGATTGTTGCTTGGTGTACAGGTTTTCCGTGTATTCCAAAATGCATGGGAAGTTAAGCGTCTTCGTAAAGATATTGATCATCTCCGAAAAGAACAAATACAGACAGCACAATTGGCTGCTGCTGAAGCTGCCGCAAGTGCTCGTCATGAAAAGACGGTATTAGATATTCAACCAGAAAATAAGAATATCAATCCGCTTTAATCATTATGATAAAAAAAGCGCTTTACCATCACTGTAAAGCGCTTTTTTATTTGTACTGATTGTTGATTGTGTCAATTATTCAACACCAGAAACTTTGTTCAATATTATCAAACAAATAAAAGAACATAAGTTCGCTTTTTTTAATCATATACAATATTCAAATAAGCTTGAGATCTCACTAGACCTGGTGTCACTGTATTTGTTGTTCTTACGTAATTGGCTTTAATTACATGTTGAATCAACTGAGAAGTGCTTAAATTGCCAAAGGTCCACTTGTTGGTACTCTTTGATTGGTTTGGATCTAGACTAATTATCGCATTGTTTTTATCACGTAAACGAATCCCTACGCCTGTCGCATAACCAGCACCAACTTGATTTTCTAATATATTTGTCGCATTGGATTGATTTAAGGCATCAGTGGTATAAGCCTTTATTTCGCGACCTGCACCATCATTTAAATTTGCACAATTAATACTGAGGGTTGCTGTATTACTTGAGCTTAATGCAGTTTCATTTCCGACTAAACCCAAGTTTCGTACACTGACGTCAGGTAACGCAATAGTGTAGCTACTTTGACTTAGTGAGCATGTGGATTCAGATATATTCACTGCTGCATTTAAATATACGGGAATTTGTATATTTGCAGGAATAAGAACATTATCACTAACACGTCTTAAACTGATGGTTGCTATTCGTAGATTCGAAACATTGATCGTTGTGGGGTATGAGGTCATTGTTGATGTTCTAGGTAAAACATATAATGTCACTCTCATTTTTACCCCATGTGAATCACCACTATAACTATAAATTGCTAATTCAGTGGTATTTAGCGTTTTTAATGCGCCACTTGCAGGCGCATCGCCCATTTCAACTTTAATTCCTAAAGCTGGATAAGCATTTAAACGCGAAATATTCGCATCATAAGGAGTCACATTGGCAGCAAAAACATTCCCAAAAATGGTTCTATTCACACCAACAGTACATCCAGTGTAAACACGAAAAATATCAAAATTTGCTGAAGCAACTTCTCGCGAATACACATTAGACTGTACCGATGTTCCTTCATATTTATTGATATTCATGGTATTAGCATTCATCGTCGGCATGCTATAACCGCCAGTGAAATTGCTGCCTACATTACAATCTGCAAATACTGCAAAACTTGCAGGGAGTGTAGATAACATAAATAACAATTTATATTTCAGCATAAAATTACTCCGTGCTTATTTGCAATTTAGGCTAAAGCTTGCAAAAGGGATTTGATTTTTACTTTGCTCCAATATTTCTTTTGAAATATTGAATTGACAAGAATCAGTATTACTCCAAGAGACGCTATAGCGTCCAGGATTTATATTTTGCATAAAAATTTGCTGACCTTGTCCTACTGTAGTCACTGCATTACCCAAAGTATCTTTCACTTGAGCACCCATTGGAATGAGCGCCTCATTTGCGTGTTTAAGTTCAATTAAGGCTTTTGTGGTTTTTAATGCTTTAAAATCAACCAGAATACTTGCGTTTGATTTAGGTACAACTTGTAATTGGGTTGCATCAACATCGGTATTTAATGGAATTGTATTTGGGTTTAAGTTGATACTATTGTATTGGTAAGGATTTAGATAGGGAATAATCGCATTGCCCCAGCGATCAATTTTAATATTATTTCCATTGGAAAGGCTGGTTCCCTCTAAACCTTTGGCATGAATAATTGCAAAAGTATCATTTAAATCATTGGCTAAAGTAATACCGTGTTGATGTGCAACAATTGCACCTTGTGCTTGTAAAGAGTATTGACGTTGTTGGTCAAAGTCAGTTGCATAAGTCGATGCTAAATAAACCGGATTGGTTCGATAACTTAAAGAACTGCTGAAGAGATCTTTATCTTTACTATTTGAATAATTGAAGTTATAGCCAAACTGTTGATTTTCACCTAAATTTCCAAATATGCCGATTTGATTGGTATTGAGCGCATTATTATCTGGATAGACTTCACTACTTAGGCGTAAATTACTATTTTTCTTTTTAAACGACAGGGGAATATTCACATTGACAAAGTATTGGGTGTCTTTATCTAATTTGTATTGATCATTTTGAGTATGTTGCATACCCACATAGTAACTGATGCCTTTATAACTATTGCTATAACTAATTTGGTAAAATTTTTGTGTATTGACTTGATGCCAAAATTTATATTGCGAAAAATTGGCTGAAATAGCACCAAACTGATGACCTAAGTTTTGGCTCAGTTGAATATAGTTTGATGACTTGGGACGACCATTAAGCACCAGCGCAGAACTGTTGTTTTGGATATAGCGATTTTGCATGGCTTCATCAAAGGAATAATATTGATCGTTTCCATAAACAGTACTGTTTAAACTAATATTTGTTTTTGCACCGTTTAGTGCAAGGTTATAGCGGAGTGTAACTAAAGAACTGTCTAAATTTTGGTTGGATTGGTTAATATCTGCTTTAACATAATTGCTTTCTAGGGCAATACCACCGAGCTTGGTATTTAAAGCGGTTCCAAGAATATAAGATTGATAGTGATCACTGATCAGTGCTGAGCTGCTCACTGAGATAAAATCATTTAATCCATAATCAAAAGATGCATTAATTAACTTCTCATCATAGGATTTGCTATTTTGACGAAAAGTACCTGCTGCAATTTGATAACGATACTGTTGTGCGCGAATAGATTGAATAAAATTATTATAAGGCAAATCAAAACTGCGGATTTCACCATTTGCTTCAATAATATCTACATTTAATGTGCCACCCGTCCCAGGTGTTTGGAGATCTGTAATGTTAAATGCACCGGCAGGAACAGTGCGTTCCATAATAATTTGTTGATTTTGGCGTACCCGTATTAAAGCATTACTTTTTGCATAACCTGAAATTGTAGGTGCATAACTTTGCAATGAAATCGGAAGCATTCTGTCATCGCTAGCAAGTTGTACCCCACGAATGGCAATGCTCGAATTACTATTGATAGTTTTTATATTGGTATAGAAATCACCAAGGCTAAGCTGAGTTTTAAAACTAGGCAGTACTCGCATAAGCTTGTTTTCATAGCTGGTATATTGGCCTGAATGATTGCTGTCTCCCATACTGGTACTACCAGAATGACGGAATTGCCAATCATCAATATTGATACCAGAGTTAATATTGAGAAAACTAGAGTCTTGTTTGTTATCCTGACCATAATCTGAATTATAGTAATTGTAGTAATATTTGAGAAAAGCACTATTTCCACCAGTTTCCCAAAGTGATGGATCTATATAGCCAAATGGTCGCTCATTTAACATCGATTGAGGGCTTGAAACATCCACGCGTTGTTCCGCTATATTCAGTTTCCAGAATACGACATGATTCATTAAGCGTGTATCGATACAGTCATCACTCACTTTATCTAAATCAATAAGTTTATGATTGAAATCAAGCTGTTTAACGGTATTACGTGGAATACAATAGCGTTGCTTTTCAGGAGATTCAGGATCATCTGAAATATGCACAATAGAGCGGGTGATATAACGATCATTCAAGTAAATATCGAGAATATAATCATTTGGCGCGACTTTATCGCTTGAAACAAATTTTTCAAGATCAATTGTTTTAGAGTTTTGGCCGTATAAAAAACTGTTATCGAATTGTGGTGCTTGCGCTATAACATTTTGATTACATAGATATAGACTTAGCGCCAAAACACTATACCTAACTGTGAAATGTTTCAAGCACAATTCTCCCAATAATTTAGATTAAAACTGTTTCTCTATTGTCGATAAACTGCCGTAGTCATTGATTAAATAAAGCTGGACGGACTTGGCGTCTGATAAATTTTCGACCTCAATTTGTTGTTTTGAAAATGGTTCTATAAAGCTTAGATTTTTAATTTCGCTTGGCGCACCATTTTTTAAAACCAGATTCGATTTACCAAAATTTAAGTAATAAGGTGTCGGATTATTGATTTGTAATTGGTTATTTACACGCTGTACTTCAACTTTTTGAAACGCTTGTTGCTGTTCCATTTTGATGCCAGTTGGTCGGTAAAACAGTTTTAAGCGGTTACGAATCGCAAATTGTAAGTAATTTGCTTCAGCTGTTGGCTTGGCTGGGATATCAAGTACGTTGAGCCAAAACAATGTTTCTCGATCAGTAGCAAGTTTTTGTTTTTGATTGAAAATGACACGTAAAGATTGACCTTTAGCAGCTTCAATCGTGGTTATTGGAGGGGTAACAATAAATGGGGCTTGGGTTGTGGTTGGATCTGCAATAATGTCTTTACTATCCACCCATGATTGTACTAATGCAATTTGATCACCTACATTGGTTAATTGCACAGATACAAATTCTTTATCACTTGGGTAAATTACACGGGTACCTGTAATCACAATACCAGCATGAGCGGATGTGATCAAAGTACTGAGCATTAACAAGCTAGAAATAAAAAATGGTTTTTTCATCGAAAGACCCTTGGGGAGAGGCAAGTCTGGTTAAGGTGTAGAAATTAACGCAGACTTGTTTGAAGACTTACAGATCCAAATTTTTAATTATGGATATACAACATAGTAAGTTGCAGTCGTGCTTACATCACCAGCAGTCGTTGCACCTGTTGCATAGTAACGTGCATAAAAATCAAGATTTGCAGAACCGTTTGCAGTTGCAACATTTGAAGTCACAATGTTTTGGCCTGTACGATCTTTAGTAAGGTCAATCACTGCTTTTGCAGAGTTCAATAATTGAATATTTACATTTGTTGCACCGCCAGTCGTTACGATATTGTTTAAACGGCCTGCAGTATTAATATTTGCATTGGTGTTGTCATAATAAACACCCACATTACCTACAGGGCATGCTGTTAAATTAATGGTAAATTTAGTGTCGCCATTTGTTGTAGCCGCTGTCGCTAAAGTTGATTTACCTACAGTTGGTAAAACAACAGTATAGTTACCAGCAGTACCACCAACTGTACAAGTTTGATCAACGATTTTACCTGTAACTGTTACTGTACCATCAGCAGCTGCAAAAACTGTTGAAGATGCTAAACCTAAGCCAATGATCGCTAAACCCAATTGAATTTTTTTCATAGAATTTCTCTCAATACTGCGTTGATTTGCCCTTTACTGGTACTTTCCTAATAAAGGGGAAGTGTTTAGGAGCTAAACAATAAGGGCTACTATAAATTTTTCCTAAATAAAAACAACGAAAAAAAGAGACAAATATCACATTATTTGTATCTTATAAGCACAATATTATGTTATTTGTTTTAGATTTGTTTTTTATTATTTAAATACAAGAGTATATTTATAATTAACATGTTTATTTAATTTAGCGCGAATTTGTTTTTGTTTACCAAAAAGTGACAAAAAATGTCACTTTTTGTGAATAACGTCATATTATAGCAAATTATTTTGATCTGCTTATATTAAGCGCGAGTATGTTTTTAAGATTTTCTAAAATAATTTATTATCATTATTAATTAGATATTGGATTTTATTTTAATATACTGGACTGTAATTGATTATTTTTATCAATAATTTTTATTAGATTGAATTTAATGGATTTTTTAGTATTTATTTAGCTTCTTTGTAAATTGTTTTTAAATGCATAGATCAACATAAAATCGCGCTCATCTTAGAATGATCTCAACAGGAGAAGAAGCTTTGAATACCACTATGATTCACTTGGTATGATCACTTTTTGATTTATTAAAGAGAATTATTGTTTAGTTGTTCTGTAGTGTTTGTTTAGTTATAAAGAATATATTTAGAAATAAAGCAAATAGATTTATTAAAAATAAAACTCTAGTGTAAACATGAATGCATGCAATCAATAAATTAAATAAAAATATAATTTTTATTTAATTTAATATTCATTTAAGCTTTTACTGGTTTTTAATTACTTGAAAAAGAATTTATCTGCTGTAAGGATTAAAATATAGAGAAGGCAGTGTTTTGAGAAATGTTTTATTTTTGGAGTGAGTGAAGTGCTTCACAATGATCAATATAAAATGAATTTTAAGCGCTTTATGTTTGATTAAGTATTCATAAAAAATAAGCATAGAGATTAAAACATTATCTTCGATCAATAATTAAGCACACGTAGTCACTTACATTATGCTGTTAAAAAAGCGCTTTGATTGTTGCAAAACGCTTTTTTAAGCTTTAACAATTCTATTGGGCTAACCAGAAAAACTCTGTAAAGCGGAATATTGTGGTGACCAGCATTGCTATTACAATCGTCGTAATAAGTGAGTGATTTTTCCAAATCAGAAATAAGCCCACCAATACCCCCATGATTTTGCCTAAGTCTGCCAAATCCGTACCTTCAAAAAAAGTACTGAGAATCGCAATAGAAAACAGTAAAGTTGTTGCGGCATCATTAAAGAGTTGCTCATGTTGTTTGCCGATTGTGAAATATTGGTTGAGTGAAAGTCCTGCATATCGGATCAGATAAGTACCCATCGCCAGCAGCATGATCCCGATCAAAATGATAAATTGCTGATGCATGTTATTTTCTTCCTACAAACAAGCCAAATAATGACATAAGTATCGGAATCCCTAAGGGTAGAAATGGAAAAGTAGCGAGGCTGATGACTGCACCAGTCATTGCCGATTTTCGAGCAGATTTTCTTTTTAATGCTTTAAAGGTAAGTGCAAACAATACGACAGGAAAAATCGTATCGATACCCAGTAATTTTGCATAAGCTAAATGACTTCCCAGTACATAACCGCTTAAAACGCCTATGGGCCAAGCAAATAAAATTCCGACTCCGCACAGCCAATAAGCACTCAGTTTTAGCTCATTTGAAGATTGGCTTAAACCAAATAAAACACTTTCATCATTCATAATATGTGTAGCAAAATATTTTAATTTATTTTTTTTTATAAAATGGGTAATTGCTAAACCAAAAGGCAGATGTCGTAAATTAATCAGCAATCCGACAATAGCAGCTGTAATTGGACTGCTTCCAGCAGCAATCATGCCAATGAAAGTAAACTCGGCAGCACCAGCCAAGACACAGATTGAAAGCAGTAAAGGTATCCAGATCGGCAGTTGATAATTGACTGCAAGCGTACCTAATGAAATCCCGATCAGTGCGGTTGCGATACAGAGAATCACGATTGATTTTATCAGGGGCTTGGGTAAATTTTTTATTTCTTTATACTTCATTTAGATGAGCCTTGCTTGGGGTAATAAGATCGTTCGATAAAATGAACGATCATTTGTTATAATAGTTTGATTATTATTGTTCGTCAAACCGAACGATCGTCATTTTTGGAAGAATAATGTCTATACCAATTGAAATCATTGCAAATAATCTGCAAAAAGAAAGAAAAAGTGCTGCATTATCTTTGGGAGAAGTTGCTCGACGTGCAGGCATTGCGAAGTCCACACTTTCGCAACTTGAATCTGGGCAGGGTAATCCGAGTCTCGAAACTTTATGGGCACTTTGCGTGGCTTTAAATATTCCTTTTGCCAAACTTATGGAAGCACAAGCTCAAGCCACACAAGTGATTCGTTATGGCGAAGGTGCTTCAGTTGTTTCTGAAATATCAAATTATCAGGCTGTTTTGTTGGCGACATGCCCACCCAATGCACGACGAGATGTGTATATGCTTACAACTCAACCGGGTGAGCCGCGTTGCAGTAAACCGCATCCTATTGGCAGTGTGGAGCATATTATTATCATGCAGGGCTCTGCCAAAGTGGGTTTATTAGACAGTGCTGAGTTGCTTCAAGCAGGGGACTATATTTCCTATCCAGCAGATCAAGCGCATATTTTTGAGGCACTAGAACAAGACACGCGTGCAATTTTGATCTCAGAACAGAGATAAATCATGAGCAAGATGTAAGAATAGTTGATTGTTTTGTGATGAAGTCGATTTTCTGGCTTTGTACATGGCGTGAATCACTTTATAATGAGCGCAAATTTATGTGATGGAACTGAGATTCGTGAGTATTATTGTTGCCTTAGATGCAAAAAGCCAATATGACGCCCTAGCAATTGCTGATCAGCTTGACCCATCACTATGTCGTTTAAAAGTCGGTAAAGAACTATTTACCCATGAAGGCCCTCTGGTTGTGAAAGCACTACATGATAAGGGCTTTGAAGTATTCCTCGATTTAAAATTTCATGATATTCCTAACACAACTGCGCAGGCAGTTTGTGCTGCGGCCGATTTGGGCGTATGGATGGTCAATGTCCATGCCTCAGGTGGGCGTAAAATGATGGAAACTTGTGTAGAACGCTTAAAAGCAGGTAACTATAAAACCCAATTGATTGCGGTTACTGTACTTACTTCAATGGAACGTGAAGACTTGCGTGAAATTGGTTTAGACATTGAGCCATTTGAACAAGTGAAACGTCTGGCTAAATTGACTCAACAGAGTGGTTTGGATGGCGTGGTATGCTCGGCTCAGGAAGCCAAGATGTTACGTCAGGAGTTAGGTGCTGAATTTGCTTTGGTAACACCAGGGATTCGTCCAGCTGGTGCAAATGCGGATGATCAAAAGCGTATTGTAACGCCTAAGCAAGCCATGCTTGATGGTTCTACTCATTTAGTGATTGGTCGTCCAATTACTCAATCAGAACATCCAAGTAAAACCCTGCAAGATATTTTAGCGACCCTATAAAAAATAAACCCTCTTGGTCAGTTGATCAAGAGGGTGATTTCTTTGATTTATATAATAAAAATTGATGTATATACACTGTAGTGTACCTGCGCTACTAGATCTTTTCTTCAATAGTTTAAATAATCTTTTATATTCCAATGACTTTATTGAACAGTATCACTATCTCATCAGATAGGGCACGATATTCTGCGCTTAATTTTAAAGTGCAGCCAGAACACTTACCGCAATTGGCGCCAATACCGACAGAACAAAACCACTGACCATAGCATGTGGAATATAATCATTGCCGCAAGCTTGTTTCACCATAGGTAAGGTGACGTCCATTGCGGTTGCACCAGCAGAAGAAATTGCTGAACGTGGATAACGCCATCCAATCATATACATAAATAAAATGGCAAAAATCTCCCTAAATAAATCGTTCATTAACGCAATACTTCCCAGATGGGCATTCTTTAATTCAGTCACCACAATCCCTGTCATCGAATAGAAGCCGTAACCTTGCGATAGCATGATTAAATCTTTCATACTGATATCTTGAATCAAGAAAAATGCCGCAACAGCACCCAATAGTGAGCCAATCACGCAGGCAATCGGTACCAGCATAATTTTCCAGTTTAGCCAAGAACGATCCAGTGGCGAGTAAGCCAGATCCAAGCCGATCAGTAACATGTAAACTAAAAGTAAATTCCATGTGCTGACATGTAGAGGAACATGAAAAAGGTGGGCTAACTCTGCTAAGCCATAACCTACAGCCAGTGCAATAAATGCATAGCTGATGTTGAGTAATGAACCCATCAATAATTCAGCAGAAACTTTACCTTGTGATGGTTTATAGCCAATCGCTGTAAATACCAGATAACAACAAAAAAATGCACCCAATGATGTGGTGAATGCAATAGTGATTGAACTGGTGAGAATCTGTGCAGGGCTGGCAATGTTATGAATTGTTTGAGAAAACTCCATCGCAATTGCAATTAAAAGAATATAGGTAAAATAAGGCAGTATTTTAAAAGCTATTTTTTCAATGGATTGTGGAATTCTGCGGGCTAAAATAAACCCTAAACATAAACAAAATAAAAGTTGGAAAATAAGCCAAAGTGATTGCATGAAAAAATAGATAGGCAATGGATACCTATCTATTATAGTCGAAGCGCAGAAAAGCGGTTGAAAATTTATAGAAGAATATCAACCAAGTTTATGCAGCTTTTGACTTTTGTTTTGCGCTTTGCTCACGGCCTAATAAGCGGAAATCTGCTGGGTTTACTTTGCGAGTGCTGAGCCAAAATTTCCAGGTATAGGTTGGCCATAATGCAAAGTTTTTACCGCCATCTTGTTGGTACCAACTGACACAGCCAGATTGCCATACCGTACCTTCAAGCTGTTTTTGTACATTTTCATTAAATTGATCTTGTACTTCAGCTTTTACCGTCACTGCTTGCGTCTGTGTTTTTGCAACCATTTGAATCAATTGCAAAATATAATTCACTTGAGATTCAATCATGAAAATTACAGAGTTATGGCCCAGTACGGTATTCGGACCAAGCAATTGAAATAGATTAGGAAAACCTTTAGTACTGATCCCATAAAAACTTTCTGCACCATCTTTCCATGCCGATTTTAATTCAACACCGTGTTCACCATAGCAATCAAATGATTTTAAATAGATCCGTGGGTCTGTAATAAAACCAGTACCATAAATTAAACAATCAATTTGACGTTCTTTGCCATCCTTAGTGATGATGCTATTTTCTGTAATTTCCTGAATTCCATCGGTGATTAATTCAACATTTTTACGATTAAATGTTGGAAAGTATTTGTTGGAAATCAGGATGCGTTTACAGCCCATAATATAGTCAGGGGTCAGTTTTTTGGCGATTTCTTTGTCTTTGACTTGGAATTTTATATAAGCTTCAGCAAGTTTCTGACCATATTTCATGATTTGTGGTTTTACAATGGGGACGACACGTGATTCATTTGACCAGTACAAACGAGCACGGTGTAATTTTCTAAACCATTCAAAGCGACTAAATAATTTTTTATCAAGTGCATTATACGCACGTTCATCACGAGGAATCACCCAAGCAGGGGTTCTTTGAAATACATAAAGATTTTGAACTTTTGCAGCAATTTCGGGAATATATTGAATTGCACTACCCCCAGTACCAATGGATGCTACATTTTTTTGATTTAAATTATAGTCATGCTTCCAGTGTGATGAATGGAAAACTTCACCTTTGAATTTTTCAATCCCTTTAATTTTAGGAATCTGTGGTACATGCAATGGCCCTGATGCAAAAATAACAAATTGAGCTTCAATTTTTTGTCCACTTTTTAGTGTTAAATGCCAATTGAAATTGTGCTCATCATAACGTGTTGACACCACTTCTTGATTAAATTGGATGTATTTCTTTAAATTGAATTGCTGAATTAAATCTTGAATATAGTCAAAAATCTCAGGCGCTTCGGCATAACGTTTTGACCAATCTGTTTTTGGTGCAAAGGAAAGCGAGTACATATGTGATTGAACATCACAAGCTGCGCCTGGGTACTGGTTCTCACGCCATGTACCACCAACATCATCTGCTTTTTCTAAAATGATAAAATCATGAATATTGGCTTGCAATAGGCGGATTGCCATGGCTAAACCACCAAATCCAGATCCAATAATTGCAACTTGCGTTGATTGGGGTTTTGCTTCAGTCGTAGGGGGCTGTACTCATTTTTGTTCGCTCTGACTTTTCCAGTTTTGCATAGAATATCGGAAATGCAGCGCTTGAAATATGATTGCACTGACACAAAAATTGATATATTCGGCAATTTGCAAAAAACCATCTTTGTAGTACAAAGTTTGGGTAGAAATCAAATGATGATCCAATGAAACGCTCGATTCTCGGTTTAATGTATTTAATTCATGGTATGCGTAATGCTGGAATCGATGTAGATTCACGACTTGCTAGTATTGGGATCAAAGCAGATGCACTTGATCCCAGTTCAATCATTCATCCCAGCTTAGAGTGGGATATACAAAAAGTGATTGGGCAGGGTGTGCAGCCAGAAACAGGTTTGTTTATCGGTCAACATTATTCTTTGGCGGGTTATGGTCCCTTACTCATGCTCTTGGTGACATGTAGTAATGTTGGTGATGCGATTCAAAATGGTGTGCATTATCAGGGTTTAACCTATTTATACGGTGTCTTAGGGCTTGAGAAAGGCGATCATCAAGTCGCATTAACCTACAAGCCTGTAGACTTAGAAACAGAAATGGGTTTGTTGAGAGCGCAATGTGAAATCTCTGGAACTTATAAATTTCTGGATGATATTTATAAAATGATGGGACTTACAGCGCCCAGCGTGAGAATCGAGTTACCCTTTCAGCAGCCTCAGGATTTAAGTGTATTAAAGCAATATCATGATTATTATGGTTCAGATTTACATTTTAATTGTGAAAAAGCCGCTTTTTGGATCAATGAAGATGTGATGCAACTGCCGATTCCATCCGCAGATCCGATTACACATCGGGTTTACGAAGCCAAGTGTATTGCTGAAATTGAGCGATTAAATGCCGAAGAACAGAAAATTGCGCCGTTGATTCAACGGGTAAATGATTATTTGGAATTACAGCAAGGGATTATTCCGTCGATGGCTGAAGTTGCACAGGCGTTGAATGTGCCTGAAAGAACCTTGCGCCACCAGTTGCAGCAATTAAATACCAGTTATAAACAAATTCGGGAACAGTTGATTAAACACAAAGCTTTACGATTGATTGAATATAAGGAATATTCAATTGAGGTGATTGCGGAATTACTCGGCTACTCAGAACCCGCTGCATTTAATCATGCTTTTAAACGTTGGTTTGGGCAAAGCCCGCGTCAATATGGTAAATAAACAGGTAGTGCTGATATGAGATATAGAGTTAGAATTATCCCAAAGTTTTATTTATCAAAAATGAATATTCGATATACTTCCTTTAGCCTTTAAAAGTAACAAAATGATATGTTAGATCAGAATACAACTTCAACAGCATTTACTCCCGTATCACCCGCTGAGCGTTATGCAAAAGCATTGTCATCTGGACAGTTTTTACCAGATGATGCTCAGGCTCAAGCAGTACATGAGTTGGAGCGGGTATGGCAAGAATTGATCAATCGTTATAAAGCATCGAAGAAAGCTTTTCGTCGTTTCCGCCGTCAAACTGCACCGAGAGGTGTATATATGTGGGGTGGTGTAGGGCGTGGAAAGACATGGCTCATGGATCAATTTTACGATTCGATTCCTTTTCGCCGTAAAACCCGTATGCATTTCCATCACTTTATGCAATTTGTGCATAAAGAGTTAAACAAGCTTTCTGGACAGCGTAATCCTTTAGATATCGTTGCAGATCAAATTTATAAAGAAGCTGTGGTGATTTGTTTTGATGAGTTCTTTGTATCGAATGTAACCGATGCAATGATTCTCAGTGATTTATTCCAAAAATTATTTACCCGTGGCATTACCTTGATTGCCACATCAAATATTGCCCCAGATGGTTTATATAAAAATGGAATCCATCGTGATCGTTTTATTCCAACGATTGAAATGGTAAAAAAACATTGTGTGGTATTGAATGTTGATGCGGGTGTTGACTATCGTTTACGGGTATTAAAACAAGCGCAATTGTTTAAATCGCCACTGACAGATGACAATAAAGTCTGGATGGCAAAGCGTTTTAATGCATTAACCACATCGCAGACAGTGTCAGAAGAACCAATTACGATTAATAACCGTGTTGTTGAAACTTTGGGCCATACAGAAGATGTATTGTGGTGTGAGTTTAGAGAACTCTGTATGAAACCGCGTAGTCCATCGGACTTTATTGAAATTGCCAATATCTATAATACCGTTTTGGTGAGTAATGTTCCGCACTTAACTGATTTGCTGTCAGAAGGTACACGTCGTTTTATTTATCTGGTAGATGAGTTTTATGACCGTGGAGTAAAGCTGTTACTAACATCTCAAGACTCGATTATTGAGATTTATGACGGAGAGAAGCTGGCTTTCGAAATTGAACGTACACGCTCTCGTTTACTCGAAATGCAATCAGATGAATATTTGCAGTCAGAGCATCGTTTGATTAAAGGCAATAGTGAGTTAGAAGTAGAATAATCATCCTTAGAAAGATGTAAAAAAGCGATCTTATCATTGATAAGATCGCTTTTTTATGAGGGGGATACTGTCATCAGTATGCATTTTGCAAGGACTGTGTGAGCAAACTATTTAAGGGTGTTCATCCTATTCTAAATACACACGATAAGATTAAACAATCTCATAAAACCAAAGCTGTTTCAGTTGTATTCGCTTGATGACTAAAAACAATTAACCCACCTGAATTTCAGTATTAGGATGACGAACACGACTTTTATTCGGTGTAGCAATCAAATAAGCCAGTGTTAGTGGTCCTAAGCGTCCAGCAAACATTAGACAAATTAAAGCGATTTGGCTGCCAGCATGTAAATTTTCAGTGATTCCGCGTGATAAGCCGACAGTACAAGCCGCAGAAACGGCTTCAAATAATAGGTCTAAAAACTTTTTATCAGGCTCAAGGATCAGTAGGGTAAAAAAGCCAATCAGGATCAGCAGTGAAGTAATTGAAATGACCGCCATTGCCTTAAAGGTCGCCTGATGAGAAACAGAATGCCCAAAAATGGTAATCTCATCTGAACGTTTTAAGAAGGTAATGACACTTAAAATCATAATGATAAATGTGCCAACTTTAATTCCACCAGCGGTACTTAAAGAACCGCCACCAATAAACATCAATACCATGGTAATTAAGGTCGATGCATTGGTCATACTGCTGACTTCCAAGCTGTTAAAACCTGATGAACGAGGTACGGTAGCATGGAACCACGCGTTTAAAGCTTGGTCACCAACAGACATTGGAGCCAATGTTAAAGGATTGGATGCTTCGATTGCCCAAATAACAATAAAGGCAAAAAGGTTTAAGCCCGCAATTGTAGACAGAATTAACTTACTATTGGTGGAGAGTTTCTTCCAACGCTTGGCTCTTTTAATATCCATCAACACAACAAAACCAATCCCACCGATGATATACAACATACTGATGGTAAATGTCACCATATACTGGTCAGAGAAGCTCATTAAGCTATTGGGAAATAAAGAAAATCCACCATTGTTAAAAGCAGAGATACTATAAAACAGCGCGTAGAAAAATGCATGTTCTAGGTCGTAGTGATGTGACCATGCCATGGTTAGAATCCCTGTACCAATCGCTTCAAAGAACAATGAGTAAAGAAAAACCCCTTTTACTGTAAAGGTCGCTTTGGCCAAGCTGGTTTGACCAATGGTTTCTTGTGCCATGACTTGCTGCCGAATACCAACTTTTGAGGAAAGACTCAAAGCAGCTAAGATCGCAAACGTCATAAAACCTAAGCCACCGCATTGGATCAGTATCATCACCACAACTTGACCGAAGGTGGTTAAGGAGTCTCCAATGTTAACGACAGACAGCCCAGTGATGGTTACAGCAGACGTGGCAGTAAACAGGGCCTCTAGCCATGTCAAATTGCCTTGATTAGCAAAGGGAAGTTTAAGTAACAATGTTCCGATGATAATAAAGCTTAAAAAACCTAAAGCAAGTAAGCTCGGTGGGCTGAGATTAATACTATTGTGTTTTTTGTTGATTAGTTCTTTTTTAGATAAACGCATAGTTATGACTATAAGAAACGAATCGAAAATTGTCTTAACATTTCTACAGGTCCTTCAAGGATTAAAATATCCTTTTCCTGTAAAATCGTCCCCGGTGCAATATCATACAGTACATGCGAACCGCGTTGTAATAACAAGGTTGTAAGTTCGGGGGTATTTTCCATGACCGTTTGAAATTGCGCGCCTTGTAAATTTGCACCTATTTCAATTTTGACGATATAGCGATCATTATTTAACGCCATATAACGTCTCACCATTGGATAACTGAGTGATTGTGCAACACGAATCCCCATGTCTTCTTCAGGGTGAATGATTTTTGTAATGCCTAAATGAGACAAAATCATATGATGTGATTTAGATTTGGCTTTTACAAAGATTTTTTCGATACCCAAATTTTTTAAATGCAGTACGCATAGAATACTGGCTTCAATATCTTCACCAATGGCAACCACCACGGCATCACAATTTTTGATATTCAGTTCATCTAACACATGTTCATCGGTAGCATCTGCAATAACTGCATGACTGATTTTATCTGCAATGTTTTCTACATTTTTCTTTAATGTATCAATACCTATTACATCGTGATTTAAGTTGGTGAGTTCTAGTGCAACTGCTTCACCAAAACTGCCTAAACCGATGACAGCGAATTGCGCCATTCTACAAAGTCCTTATCCCGACACTGATTTTGTGTTGGTATGATCATATTCAATTTTTATATATTTTATCTTTAAAGTATTGCAACGCCAATCTACAAACTGAGAATAAAAAGCGATAAATGTAAATAAAACCAGATTTATGTCATAAAAACTTAAAATTGATCCGATATCATTGCTTTGAAATTTCAAAATGCAAAGCCAAGATTGGGCTTTCGATCCAAGAATAAAAAATGGATGATAAAAAAATGGACGATAAGAAAATTTTTAAAATTCTCCAACATTGGTTCCCAGCGTTGGAGCAAAGAGATATTCCTAAAAAGAAACATCGTAAACGTTTTGTGGAGTTTCTCAATTGGATCGAAGCTGAAAAGTTTGGTGGGCGATTTCGTGGATATTTAATGAAAATTGATCGTATGCAATTTCATGAAAATGAGATTGAGCGTTGTGCGGTTTTTCATGAATATGCAGTAGATAGCTTGGGAATTCAAACTCAAATTCGTGAAAGAGCGAAGCCTTTATTTGATCATTATGAAGTACACAAAGATGTTATTGGACGCTATTACAATGTTCAAGATCAAGTTTATGATGTTGTATTCGAGGAGATATTAAAACAAGCCAGACAACATGATCATGAACTGTTGCTGATTTATGCTGAAGATTATTATTGGTTGATCGTACCAAATCATGAATATAAAATTGAAAAATTCTGCAAGTGTTTTAATAAACAATTTCACGATGAAGATGTCAGTATAGAACATTATGCATTATTTGATTGCTCAAGATCGACTTAGTTTTTTGCAATTAATTCAACATATTGATAATAAAATAGAGAGATATCCATGTCACAGAAAATATATTCATTGCTTCAACATTTAATTCCAGAGCTAAATGCACAAAAAATTCCTCAAGATACTAAATTTTATAGTTTTAGTGAATGGCTGAATCAACAGCATGATTTCCTGCATTATATTGAATTAAAAGAATATTATGACAATGGAGTTGAAGATGATTTCTACTTTAACCAGCACAATATTGATACTGAGCAATTGCAAAATGAGATTGAAGTTGCAATAGCTGAAATATTTGATCAATACGATGAAGAAGATGATGGGGTCTCATTTGATGATCAAATGGACGCAATGCAACAAACAGAAGAAATCATTTTCGATAAAATTAAACAGGTTGCAAATCAGTATCAGCTTTCTTTATTGGTTATATATCGTGAAAATCCGTATTGGATGCTTGTACCTACACAAGATGAGCAACAATTAAATCAAATTGTGGATGCTTTTAATGACGCATTTAATGATGATGGTGATTTAAATATGGCGGTTTATTAAGTTAACTTTTTCGAATTGTTCTGATTTTATAAAAAAATAGCCCATAAAAATTTATAGGCTATTTCGATTTTGAAGCTATTTCTATTTTAAGAAACGTTGATAACCTAAGTTATTGGTAATTTCTTGATATGGGTAATTGATATTTTCCAAAGTCTCAATCAGTCCATCTGGATTCTGTACCGCATCTTCTGCATCCAAGCCAACCAAAACACGTCCTTCTGCTGCACCGTGATTACGATAATGGAATAGGCTAATGTTATGGGTTGGACCAAGGCGCTCCAAGAATGTTAATAAAGCGCCTGGGCGTTCTGGAAACTCAACACGGAACAAACGTTCATTGGCAATATCGGCATGACCCCCAATCAAATAACGGATATGCAATTTTGCAACTTCATCATCCGATAAATCATCGACATCATAATGTAATTTCATGGCTTCATAGATGTCATGGCGTTCTTTTTCACCAGCCTTTAAGCTAATACCGACAAAGACTTGAGCGGCAGATGCATCACTAGCACGGTAGTTAAACTCAGTGATATTACGGCCTTGCAAAGCACGACAGAAATTCAGGAAAGAACCTTTTTCTTCTGGAATGGTCACTGCAAAAATGGCTTCTTTACGTTCACCGAGTTCGGTACGTTCAGCAATATAACGTAAACGGTCAAAGTTCATGTTGGCACCGCAAACAATTGACACCATGTTTTTGCCTTCAAGACTATGTGCAGCGACGTACTTTTTGATACCTGCAAGTGCCATAGCACCTGATGGTTCAACAATACTACGACATTCATCATAAGTGTCTTTGATTGCCGTACAGATTTCATCTGTATTGACCAGTACCACATCACGTTCAACAATTGGACCTGAGTTATCAGATTTTTGTAGTTGAATCACTTCAAATGGCTTTTCGCCGATTTGAGCAACAGCTGTACCATCTGCAAATAATCCTACAGAAGGGAGTATTACACGTTGATTGGCTTCAAATGCTGCTTTTAAACATGCAGATTCATCATATTCGACAGGAATAACTTTGACATGCGGGGCAACATCACCAAGATATGCCGCTACACCTGCAATTAAACCACCACCGCCCACAGCAACAAATACGTATTCAACATCACGCCATTGACGCAATATTTCATTGGCAATTGTACCTTGGCCGGCCATAACCAGTTCATCATCATAAGGCGGAATAAAGGTTAAACCTTCGTCATTTGCACGTTGAATGGCATATTTGTTAGCAACATCAAATGAGTCGCCGTGAAGCACAACATCACCACCCAAACGTTTTACTGCTTGAACTTTAATATCAGGGGTGGTTTTTGGCATCACAATAATGGCGCGAATACCTAACTTTTGACCAGATAAAGCCACGCCCTGAGCATGGTTACCTGCTGAAGCAGTAATAACGCCACGTTCCAACTGAGATTTCGGTAATTGACTAATACGGTTATACGCACCGCGTAGTTTGAAGGAAAAGACAGGTTGTAAATCTTCGCGTTTAAAGCGAATGTTATTGTTTAGTTTTTCACTAATTCGTGGCGCTGCTTCGAGTGGGGTTTCGATTGCAACGTCATACACCGTTGCCTGTAATATTTGTCGAACCAAACGAGACAGCATGTTAATTTTCCATCTAACAGTTTAAAATGAGCGCTCATTGTAACAAACCGTTGTACCTTTGCGTTTTAAAATTATGCAAAATGTGCAGGAAATTGAAATTTTATTGAGAGATGTCATGAGCCTTTATGCAACCCAGGACGAGAAAAAACAAGCTGCAGCCCAAGCCGCTTTAAAACACTTACCAAGAGGGGGCATTTTGGGAGTCGGTACTGGTAGTACAGTGAACTTCTTAATTGAATTATTACCTCAGTTACAACTTGAAGCAGCCGTAGCCAGTTCAGAAGCAACAGCTCAACGTCTTAAGAAATTAGGCATTGAAGTGGTTGATATGAACCATGTTGGTGGTTTAGATGCTTATGTAGATGGTGCTGATGAAATTGACCGTCATTTACATATGATTAAAGGCGGTGGTGCTGCACTCACACGTGAAAAAATCGTGGCATCTATTGCGAAAAAGTTTGTATGTATTGTTGATGACTCGAAATGGGTCGATCAATTAGGCCGTGAATTTCCATTGCCTATCGAAGTGATTCCTATGGCACGTTCAGCCGTTGCACGTAAAATCGTATCTTTAGGCGGTGACCCAGTTTATCGTGAAGGTGTGGTAACGGATAACGGTAATGTCATTCTAGATGTCTATAACTTAAATATTTTGAATGCATTAGAGGTCGAAAAAACTATTAACGATATTCCTGGTGTGGTGTGTAATGGTATTTTTGCGATCAATAAAGCTGATGTCGCTGTAGTCGCCACCAATCATGGTATTGAAGAGCGTACCGCAGGATAAGAAAAAATTTCCCCTAACTTCTGCTTGAGTAAAGACGAGGTTTACTACCTACCTTTTTTAAGTAAGCGTTGGGGGAGATTCTAAAAATAAGCGTATTAAGATGGCAAATCTTCCTGAAATAAAAATCACACATCATGCACGGGCAACACGCTTACGTTTACGTGTTGAACCCACGCAGATTCGATTAACTGTGCCCAAATATTGTACCCAACGTCAAATTCAGCATTTTTTACACGAGTCTGAACAATGGATGATTGAGACATGGCATAAACAGCAGGAAAAAATACAGCAGGTTGATCAGATATTACCGACAAGCTTGCAACTGTTTAATTTAAAACTGCCCCTAGAAATTATTTATAAAACTCAAAAAAATAGCTATATTTTAGATGAGCAAAAGCATCAGTTATTTGTCAGCGAGCGTCAGCCGGAAAGCTATTTAAAAGCTTTTGTGATTGCTTATGCAAAGCATTATTTACCGATTTATTTAAAGCAAGTCAGTGATGAAACCCATTTAAAGTTTGGACAGTGTGCTGTTCGACACCCGAAAACGCGTTGGGGAAGTTGTACAGCCCGTCATGATATTATGCTCAATAGTGCCTTAGTTTTATGTGATCAACGAATTACCCGTTATGTCTGTGTACATGAATTGGCACATACCAAACATTTTGATCATAGCGCTGCTTTTTGGTCTGAAGTTGAAAAGCATGATCAACACTATCAGCAGCATCGTAAAGTTTTAAAAAGTAGTGTAATGCCTTGGTGGTGGGCGTAATAAAATAAGTAAATTTCTAGATTGCATTAAAATAAAAAATGAGGAAAAGCGTATGACTGTAAAAAGAATCATAAGTAATATTAAAGCTTTAGATTTAGCCAGTGCCCAAGCTTTTTATGGTGATTTTTTAGCGATGGACTTGGTGATGGATCATGGCTGGATCAAAACATTTGCCAGTCAGGAAATCATGCATCCACAAATCAGTATTGCTTCGGAAGGGGGAAATAATACAGATGTACCCGATTTTTCAATCGAAGTTGACAATGTGGATGAACTTTATGAAAAAGCCAAAAAATTAGATTTAGACATTCTCTATCCATTAACCAATGAAGACTGGGGTGTTAGGCGATTCTATGTCAAAGATCCATTTGGAAAGGTTGTAAATATTTTACAACATATTGAATATTAAAAATTAATGAGTTAAGTGGGATTTTAAAATGCAGTGGAATAAATTGGTTCCAGAATTGATCGTCACCGATTTGAAGAGGAGTTATCAGTTTTGGGTGGAAATACTGGGTTTTTCTGTAATGTATCAACGGACTGAAGAAAAATTTATCTATGTGGAACTTGATGGTGTTCAGTTTATGTTGGAGCAACAACAAGAAGGGCAATGGTTAACCGGAGTATTGGCCTACCCATTGGGAAGAGGGATTAACTTTCAGTTCGAAGTAGACCAACTCGACAGTATTTTAAATCGTTTGGATGTCGCACAATGGCCGCTATTTGAAGCGTTAGAAGAACGTTGGTACCGTGCAGAAACTATAGAGCATGGACAAAAGCAATTTTTAGTTCAAGATCCAGATGGTTATTTATTACGAATTGTTGAGGTGATTGGAGAAAGAGCAATAACGTTAGATTAAATAAGGCTGGCTTAAATAAGGTAAGGTTATAGGGACTTTAATTGAGATACAGCGATGCACATCAGATCTTTTCAAAATCATGACCGAGCACCATTGAGTGAACTTTTTTTAAATACCAGAAAATTAAGTTGGTCGTGGTTAGATTCTTCAAAATGGGGGCTGAGTGATTTTGAAAAATACACCGAAAATGAAATGATTTTAGTGGCTGAAAAAGACCAAGAATATTTGGGATTTGCATCTATTTTTCTGCAAGAGAACTTTTTACATCATCTATTTATTGCCCCAAATGCTCAAAATCAGGGTGTAGGAACAGCATTGCTAGACGCAGCAGAACAACTGTTTACGGGTACAGGCTATCTCAAATGTTTATCAGAAAATAAACAAGCTTTGTCTTTTTATTTAGGTTATGGCTGGGAAGCAATCAGCACTGGAGAAAGTGAAGAAGGTGGATATATATTGATGTCAAAAGCAAAACTTATTCAGTAAAACTATTGACCCATTCTATAATTATTTCGACGACTTCATCAGGCTGTTTAATCCATGCACTATGTTGATTGCCTTTAGTTTTATGGGTTAAATCCAGCGTGTTTATTTGTGGGTTTTTAAAATAACCACTTAGGCCAAGCATTGAAGACATTGGTGCAAAATCATCGCCATTTAAATAGACAAATAAGGCAGCGTTATTCACCACGTTTTCTTGACCAATAATATGTGCATAATTTCCTGTAAAGATAACTTTAGACCAATCACGCATTAAGGATTTTGTCTCTTTATTCCCAAAAGCAATTTTATAGCCAGCAAAATAACCATCTTTTAAAATCATGGCGTTGATCACTGTGACTGCTTTTAAAATATTGATTTTACCTTTTAAGTCCCAATTTTTTAAACCGATATTGCCTGTGGCAACACCAATGACTTTATTTGCATGATTTTGTGCATAAAGTGTTGCTAAATGCCCACCTAAACTATGTCCAAATAAGATTGGAACTTGCTGGTTTAGTTCTAAGGCCAGCTTTTCCAGTTGAGGAATAAAGTCATTGAGTAAATCAGCATAACCATAATCAATCTTTGCTGAAACAGGCGGAGTATTACGCCCACAATGGGGATAATCAGCCACAATAACATTCAAGCCACTTTGGCTTAAAGCGGTAATGAGCACCTCGTATTTACTGATTGCTATGCCTAGCGCAGCCAGCAAAATAATACTATGGCTGTTTTCAGGGTTTGAATAAATATCGACTACAATTGGATATTGCCCAAAATCAATATTCTTTTGGGTAAAAGAGGTGTTTTTAATGATTTAGTCCTTAAAAATATTCATTTGAATCATGCTTGAAAGTCCGAGTTTATGCATTAAAGCAGTCCGTGATTGAGGGTTTCTCTTTGCTTCAATTGAGATAAGTTTACGCATTTCTGAATTAAAATGTACCCGCGGATATTGGGTTAAAATTTTGTTTTTAAAACTGTTTGAAAATAAGCTGAGATCAGTCCCAATTACATCACATGAAGTGGCTTTTTGTAGTAATAGCATTTCTTTAGAAAGGCTGTGATCACTTTCATTTAAGCTGCCATTCATATGTAAACAAATCGCATTTGAAATATTATCCATTTTGTCTTTGGGATAATGATGTTTGCTACAGAGAGTTTCTGCTCTTAAGGCGCTTTCAAAGCTAAAACATTGACATGCATATTGATCCAAATGATTAACCAGTCCTAAATCATGCATCAAACATGAAATAACAAGACTCTCTTGATCAAATTGCCATTGTTTGGTGTGGGCGATAGCAATAGCCCAAAAATAGCTCCGCCAAGAATGATTGATGATCGCTTGAGAGGCTGTTTGTTCTAATTCGTCCATCGCTTCTTTGACAATTGCTGTGTCAGGAATCTGAAAACTATCCAATGTAAATGAAGTTGAATCATGATTCGCCTTTCGAAATGTTTTGCCATAGTTCAGTGTGGCAGGAATGAGGACTTGTTTTATAAGCTGAGTTTTCTCTTTAAAGCTAAGTTTTCCATTACTTGTATTCATCCACGTTCGTGATCCAATCATGACCAATACGTCCTTTTGTTAATTTTAGAGTAATTACTCTAAATTATTATGCATAGATCATTGAGCAAGACAAGACAGTTTTCTTTGAATTTGTTTGAATAGTCTTTTATGCCAAAACAAGATTTAAAATGAAAAGGTTTGTTTTTATCATTTTTTAGAGGTTTAATTTGATGGTTTTATAGGCGATGTCATTAAATTACATGTTTACTTGTGTATTTATCATCATGAATTTTAAGTGATGGTATAATGCCTTAAAAGTATTTCTTAATAAAAGCAGTTAAATTACAAAATAGTCTGATTATTTTAAGCATAAGTTGGGAGTGAATTAAAAAATACTCTAAACTTGGCGACTTGCCAATATTTCCTATTTCTTATCATAAAGATATCAGACGTGAATTTTGCAGATACTCATTACTTTATTTTGATTGTACCGGTCTGCCTGATATTAATGGGCAGTTTACTTTTGATCTGCCATTACTTTTTTAAAGCACCTACTTATTTATTTTGGTTGGGTCTTGGATATATCGTGCCATCTTTTTCTTTAACTGCACAAAGTTTTATGTCTAACCTACAATTAACATTTTCTGCTCCACTTTTAGGTGGTTTATACCTATTTGGCGCGTGGGCCAGTGCATATACTATGGCATTGAGAAAGAATGCTAGTTCACACGCTTTAGTCGCTTTTTTCTTGATCTTTATCACAATATGCTTGTTGGTCTATTATGCTTTTGTTGATGAACAGCTATGGATCCGGATGCTGATTTTAAACCTGAGCATTGCCACAGTTGAATCCTTAGTTTTAGTATCTATTTTTAAAGATGATAAGCAAAGTGATTGGTTAAATAAGCTGGTCGATTATTCCTATCTTTTTATTGTTTTATATACTTTTGTCCGCGTCATTATTATTTTCTTTTTTTTGAAAAATATTGAAGCCAGTATGCTTGTAAATTCAGTATGGTGGTTAATGATGCTTGCTGCCAGTATTATCCTGAGCATGTGGTTTGCGATCGCACTTTTGGGAACATTAGTTCGAGATATTATTTTTAAATTAAATGATGAACGTTGCAGAGATCCATTAACACATTTACTCAATCGTCGTGGATTTTATGACGCAGCTAAAATAAATTTAATCGATTTACCAGAAAAGCAATATTTTTTGTTGATGTGTGATGTCGATCATTTTAAGAAAATTAATGACACCTATGGACATCTGGTGGGTGATCAGATTTTGCAGAGTGTAGGTCGTCTTGTCAGTCAGCATGTTAGTGAAAAGGGCTTAGTGGGGCGTTTTGGTGGTGAAGAGTTTATTGTTTTATTACAAGTTGAAGATCTCAGTGATGCCTATAAAATTGCTGAGCGTATGCGGACTGCTATTGAAACTGAGCAATTTTTAACTCAACCCATCTTATTGACAGCCAGCTTTGGTTTAACACAAGTGCGACATCGTAATTTAGCCAGCGGTATAGAAGCTGCTGACAAACTTTTGTATGTCGCCAAACGTAGAGGGCGCAACTGTATTGCGCAAGATGCATCAATTGAACTTATGCGAATTTAACTTTGTCATAATGCTAAAATATCATAAAAACCCAGTAAAATAGTTTAGAAAGCATCAACTTCCTGTCATACTACAGCACTACAAAATGGATACTTTTAAATCGAGGTAAAAAACGTGATTTCAGTGGGTATTGTCGGTGGAACAGGTTATACAGGCGTTGAATTGTTGCGTCTTTTACTACGACATCCAAATGTTCAAGTGAATGTACTGACATCACGTACCGAAGATGGTCGCCGTGTAGATGATATGTTTCCAAGCTTACGTGGACACACCGAGCTTAAATATTCAGATTTAAACATTGATGAATTAAAAAAATGTGATGTCGTGTTTTTTGCGACCCCGCATGGTGTGGCAATGCAACATGCGCAACAACTCTTGGCAGCAAATACCAAAGTTATCGATTTAGCCGCTGATTTTCGCTTGCAGAATTTAGCACAGTTTGAAAAATGGTATGGGATGCAGCACGCTTGTCCAGAAGTACTGAAAGATTCTGTATATGGTTTATCTGAACTTAATCGTGAACAGATTAAAAATGCCAATGTTGTCGGTAATCCTGGCTGTTACCCAACCACTGTACAGTTGGGATTAGCGCCACTTTTTAAGCAAGCTGAAACATTGGTTAAACCAGAAAGTATTATCATTGATGCGAAATCTGGTGTATCAGGTGCGGGGCGTAAAGCTAGTCTAGGCATGATTTATTCAGAAAATGCTGATAATTTTAAAGCCTATGGCGTTGCTGGACATCGTCATCATCCTGAAATTGTAGAAGCATTAGAAAATATTTCAGGTCAAAAAAATGTATTTGATCAGATTCTTTTTGTACCGCATTTAGTTCCGATGATTCGTGGTATGTTCAGTACGATCTATGTTGATTTGACAGAGCAAGGCGCAGCAGCAGATTTACAAAGTATTTATGAAAAATTTTATGCAAATGAAATATTTGTAGATGTAATGCCTGCAAATAGTTCACCAGAAACACGTTCTGTACGTGGTGCAAACCAACTCAGAATTGCACTGTATAAACCGCATCCGAACAAGTTAATTGTTTTGTCTGTTCAAGACAATTTAGTCAAAGGTGCGGCAGGACAGGCTGTACAAAATATGAACTTAATGTTTGGTTTTGCTGAAGATGCTGGTTTACAAGGTATCGGATTATTACCATAAAAAACGCTTTATGGCTTCACACACATATAACTTTGCGGTTAAATGTGTGTTTTGATTCTATCAATAATACTTAGAGATGATGATGCAGAACACAGAAACAAATACCGCGTCACAACCAGCTCAAGCACCGAAAAAGCCTTTTTTAAAAGGGAATATGCCTTTGGTGATCGGTGGGGTTGTATTATGTGCTGGCAGTGTACTTTTAGGTTATACGGTTGGACATCGCCAAGGGCTAACGGTAGTCGGTTTTGATGCAGATGCAGAACAGTTGGTAGAAGTTGTGAAGCAACAAAAAACAACACTGGCTAATTTAAATAAAAGCCTAAATGCTGCTGTACAGGAAAGAGACGTGGCTGTTTCGAATTCTAACGATTTGTTAGAGTCATTGAACAAAGCCAATGCTGAAAAATCACAAGTTGATGTGATGAGTGCGATTTATCGTGAAGTGTTAAAACAACGTGGCGGTTTGAGTTTAACAATTCAAAACTTGGCGGTTAAGCCATTACCAGAAAACGCTTATGAATATCAGCTTGATCTTATTCAAGTCAGTCCAAGACGTGCGACGGGTTCCGTTGAAATTCGTTTGATTAGTGGTACTGAGGTGTTAACAGTGCCAATGGCAGATGCGAATTATAACTTTACTGATTATGAGCGCTTAACTGGTCGTTGGACCATGCCTAAGGGCTTTAATCCACAATTTATCGAAATCCGTCTAAATGGTGCCACTCCAGTAGTTAAACGCTTTAGTTGGTCACGTGGGCAAGCTGTAGACAGTGCAGCAGCATTTGCTGCAGAGGTTCCTCAAGCTGCGGCTAATTCTCAATAAATCATAAGTATTTTGAAAAATATGCGAACTAATAAACGTCAAATGAGTTTAAATGAAGTGAAATCATCATTCCGTGATTCAGGATTTATAGATTGGCACTTGAGTATTCGTATAAGTAATTCAGAAGATCCAAACCATCCAGACCATGATCAAGCAGATGTTGCAGTACAAACTGCACCACCTGAAGTGAAGCGACCACCGATGTATTCTGTCGTTTTATTGAACGATGATTACACTCCGATGGACTTTGTTATTGAAATTTTACAACAATACTTTGCTTTGAATCTTGACCAAGCCACTCAAGTAATGTTAACAGTACATTATGAAGGAAAAGGTGAAGCTGGTGTTTATCCAAGAGACATTGCGGAGACTAAAGCCAACCAAGTTAATAACTACGCTCGATCTCAAGGTCATCCATTGCTTTGTCAGATTGAGCCAAAAGAATAAGGGGGTTTCATGCTCAGTCGTCAATTAGAAGTTTCACTCCGTTTGGCTGTTAGCATGGCTCGTCAAAAGAGACATGAGTTTCTTACGGTTGAACATTTATTATTGGCTTTACTTGATAACGATTCAGCGGTAAATGCCTTAAAAGCATGCGGCGCTGAAATTATCAGTTTGCGCAAAGAGTTAGAGGAGTATGTAGAACAACATACCCCTAAACTAGGAGAAAACAACGACCAAGCCCCTCATCCAACTGAAAGTTTTGACCGTATCTTACAACGTGCAATTTTCCACGTTCAGTCAAGTGGCGGTGATCGCACAGTAGAGGGTGCAGATGTACTGGTTGCGATGTACTCTGAGCGAGATTCTTTTGCCGTTTATTTGCTAAAACGACATCAAATCAATCGTTTGACTTTAACCCAATATTTGTCACACGGTGCGCGTAAAGAAGAAATTCAAGTTGAAGAAGAATCTGATGATTTAGAAGGTGAATCAAATGCTTCAGCAAATGCTGGACCACTTGAACTTTATACTTTGAATTTGAATATTGAAGCGCAAAAAGGCAAAACTGATCCTTTAATCGGGCGTGAAAAAGAAATTGAACGAACTGCTCAAATTCTTTGCCGTCGCCGTAAAAACAACCCATTGCTTGTAGGTGATCCTGGTGTGGGTAAAACATCGATTGCTGAAGGTCTGGCATGGTTGATTGTGAATGGTAAAGCGCCTAAGCCACTTGCGACTGCTGAAGTGTTTAGTTTAGACATCGGTGCATTGGTTGCGGGTACAAAATACCGTGGTGACTTTGAAAAACGATTGAAACAGCTTCTCAATGCTTTGAAAAAGAAACCAGAAGCAATTTTATTTATCGATGAAATTCATATGATCATTGGTGCTGGCTCAAGTATGGGCAGTACCATGGATGCATCGAATTTAATCAAACCTGCGTTGGCGAATGGTAGTTTACGTTGTATTGGTTCAACCACTTTCCAAGAATATCGCCAAGTATTTGAAAAAGATCATGCACTATCACGTCGTTTCCAAAAAATTGATGTGAATGAGCCTTCTATTTCAGAAACAATTGATATTTTGCGTGGTTTGAAAAGCAAGTTTGAAGATTTCCATCATGTTAAATATGAAGATACTGCGCTAGTTTCAGCGGTTGAGTTGTCTGCTAAGTTTATTAATGATCGTTTCTTGCCAGATAAGGCGATTGATGTGATTGATGAAGCTGGTGCACAGCGACGTTTAAAAGCTGAACAAGATGATACTTTGATTACAGTTGAAAATATCGAAGATATTATTTCGAAGATTGCACGTATCCCGCCAAAAACAGTATCTAAAGATGATAAATCGGTACTTGAATATCTAGAGCGTGATCTTAAACGTGTGGTATTTGGTCAAGATGAAGCGATTACAGCCTTGGCTTCTGCGATTAAACTGTCACGTGCAGGCTTGAAAGCGCCAGATAAACCAGTGGGTAGTTTTGTTTTTGCAGGGCCTACAGGTGTTGGTAAAACAGAAGTGACCAAGCAACTGGCAAAATTGTTGGGTGTAGAGCTTGTTCGTTTCGATATGTCTGAATATATGGAACGACATGCTGTTTCTCGTTTGATTGGTGCGCCTCCAGGTTATGTTGGTTATGATCAAGGTGGTTTACTGACTGACGCGATTCATAAGAATCCGCACTGTGTCTTGTTATTAGATGAAATCGAAAAAGCACATCCAGATGTCTTTAACTTGTTATTACAAGTCATGGATCATGGTGCTTTAACCGATAACAATGGACGTAAGTCTGATTTCCGTAATGTGATTATTGTATTGACCACCAATATTGGTGCTGAAAGTATTTCTCGTAACAGTATCGGTTTTACTGAGCAAGACAATAGTAATGACAATCAGGAAGCGATGAAACGTGCATTTGCACCAGAGTTCCGCAACCGTTTAGATGGTGTAATTCAGTTTAAAGCATTGCCTACTACAGTGATTGAGTCTGTCGTTGATAAATTCTTAACCGAACTTCAAGCGCAGTTGGATGATAAAAAAGTGGTGTTGGAAGTTGATCAATCTGCTCGCGATTGGATGGCTGAGAATGGCTATGATCGTTTAATGGGTGCTCGCCCAATGCAACGTTTGATTCAAGAGCATTTGAAGAAACCACTTGCTGAGATGATTCTATTTGGTGAGCTTGCAGATCATGGCGGTAATGTTGCTGTTTCTGTGAAGAAAGAAAATGGTAAGGCGGTAGGGCTTACATTAGAAGTCTTTGAAGATCAGACCGCTGAACCAGCATAGTTGTGAATGAACTTTAAAATAACCCGCATTGATTGCGGGTTATTTTTTGAATTATACGCTTATAAAATATCAATTTTCTTTAACCAAACTAGGAATAATGTGGGCCATTGCATTGTTTCAGTATTGGCTTTGCCTAAGCCCCAACCATGCCCACCATTTTTGAAAAGATGTAATTCATAAGCGATCTTGTGTTGCTGCAAAGCGGTTTGCATATTGAGGCTATTCTGAACAGGTGAAATCGGATCATCTATGGCATGGGCTAAAAAGGTTGGAGGTGTATTCTGTTTGACTTGTAAATCAACAGAAAACAAGATTTGTTTGGCTAAATCATGGTTTGAGCCAAATAAGCTTTTATAAGCATGGGTATGATCAAGCGGCGCTTGCATACTAATGATTGGATAAAGTAGCGCCACAAAATTAGGCTGAGCAGAAATTTGATCAATCGGATCATTTAAATTCGAAAATTGTTGTTGCCATTGTGTCGCAATGATTCCAGCTAAATGTCCACCTGCGGAGAAACCCAGTACACCAATTTTGTCTGGATCAATGTTGAATTGATGTGCATGATAACGAATGATACGCAGGGCTCTTTGGCCATCTTGAAAGGGTGCAAGCAGATTATTGCCATCCTGATTTGGTAAGCGGTAAATTAATTCAAATACAGTAAATCCCTGTTCTTGTAAAAACTGTGCAGTTGGCGTGCTTTCTTTGGCCAATTCCTCTCTGGCATAACCACCACCACTGATGACTAAAACAGCGATGTGATTGCTCTGTTTGGGGGGATATACACGCAATTGAGGGGAAGTGATATGGCGAATAGCGCCGTGCTTAATTAGCGTATATTGTTCACTGGATGGTGCTAGTGTTGCGGTATTGGGCCACAATGGAAGACTTAGTGTTGCTGCATCTACATTTTGGCTAAGCCATAGGAAAATGAAGGAATTAAACAAGAAATGATTTATTTTCATTCATAAAACCAAAGATTGTAGATGCTGATATTTTATTCTATTTTTAACATGACAAAATGATCAGCATATTTAAATATGTATGTTTTTGTGGATGAGGCAAACAACAACTACAATTTATAGATAAAAGCTTAGCCGTTTTAGTATGCTCAAAATTTTATTGCTTAGCTCGCGTGAAAATCACATATACTCTAACTTCATGATTATTCTTTGAGTATCAATGGACATTGCATTTACTAAAATTTTAACCACGATTTTATTATTTCTTGTCACAGCTGTTGCAGAAATTTTAGGTTGTTATTTTCCTTATTTAATTCTGAATCAAAATAAAAGCCATTGGTTATGGATACCTACCGTTTTAAGTTTGGCTGTATTTGTCTGGTTATTGACCTTGCATCCTGCTGCTTCAGGGCGTATTTATGCTGCATATGGCGGTATCTATATCTTTAGTGCATTGATGTGGCTGAAATTTGTCGATCATGTCAGCTTAACTCGCTGGGATTTGTTTGGCGGCTGTATTGTAATCATTGGGGCTTTGGTGATTATTCTGCAACCGCAAGGTTTGATTCGTTAAGTCTTCAATAGCATTATTCTAACGTATCTTGTGTTGTTTCAAGTTGATTGATCTTACATACTTTGGGAATTGCTTTGCGATATGCAGCATAATCCTGTTTATATTGTTTAAACCATTTCTGATATTCAGGATTTAGCCTTAAATTGGCAAGATTGGGTTCATTTTCAAAAGAGGATGGTTCTGTATTGTTCTCATCAGAAAATTCCAATTGTTTTAAGTAGGACAGCGCTCGATCCGTTTGACCAAGCAGGGCATAGAATTCAGCGAGGAATTCCTTTTCTCGCTGAGTTTGCTTCCGATTCTTATTCACCACAGCTTCAATTTTAGCCTGATTATCACGTAACCATTTTTCAGCAAGTTTCGGGTCTTCACGATTGAGATATTTAAAATACTGTTGCGCTAGAATAATAAAATTTCCTGCATCGAAAGCTTGATTGGGATCAGATAAATAGTGAAATAAAGGCTTTTTAAGTATATTGATGAGGCGTTTTTGCTCATTCTGATCACGATGATATTTCTGTAACAGCATCAGTTTGTCACTGAGTACAGCATAATAATTTTTCTCATACTCCTCATTGTCTGGTTGCAACTTCATTAAGGTCTCAAATAGTTGTTCAGCCTTTAGCAAATAGTTTAGACGTGGCGTTGGGTCTATGTTTTTCCGATAGTACACCGACATTTGCGCGTAGAATAACCCTAAATTATTGATTGCGATTGTATCTTTAGGATCACGCTTTTTTAACGCAAAATACGCTTGTTCAGTAAGTTCTTGAAAAGGCTGAGAGAGCGTGGTGCAGTGTTGTTCAAGCAAATATTCAGCATATCCAGAAGTCAGAATCGCATAGTTGTGTAAATAGACAGAATCGTTATATTCAATGTCTTTGGCTTTTAACAGTTTTTGCACATTGGGTTGGGCTTTTTGGATTTGAGCCTTAATTTGTGGTTCAAGTTTGGCAAGATTTTTGGTTGCTAATACTTGATCACTTAAATCTTCTATGGCTTGAATCTCATCATCGTTGATATCTGCATAGGTAATTGAAGCGTTGAGTGATAATAAAAAAATAACAATTTTAATTTTCATTGTTGATTCTGCGTTTATCTATTCTTTGAAATAATTGTATACAAGGGAAGGAGAAACATCAAAAGTTGTTCTATTGGAATTAAAAAAGCATCCAGTAAACTGAATGCTTTTTCTTTCTTAGCGGTCATCCATGACTATTGAATAGGTGGATGCTGTAATTGGTTTAACTCTTTTTTACTGAAACCTCTAGAGATAAGTACCTTTTTAATCCCAGTAATCACATCCTGATCTGTCGCTTTCATCAACGCTGATAAAAGTTGATCATTGGATTTACAAGAGCAATCATTTTCAACACATGCAATTTGATTTTTATGTTCATTTTGCAATGTATCTTCAGCCGTAAACAGCTTTTGCCAAAAACTCATAGAGCCTTCATACACAACCTAACATAGTTCGAAATATAGCCGTTTTTTAATAAAATACAAGATCTGAGCGAAATAGATGGTCGAGTTATAGGCTGATTTTTTCGATGATTTGATATGTTTTAAACGGTTTGTTAAAGGGCCATGTTTTAAATGATTTATAACTTAATGATATATCAATAAATAATTTAAAGAAATAGCTGCCATGCTAATTTACATAGCAGTCTAATCTTGTAATAAATTGTTTAAATTTTTTCGAGAAGAACCCCAGATTCTACATGATGGGTGTAGGGGAATTGATCAAACATCGCAAATTTCACAATTTTATGAGTTTTAAGCAAGGTTTTTAAATTGTCGTGTAATGTGTCTGGATTGCATGAAATATAAAGAATACGTTGAAAACCTTGCAATAGCATTAACGTATCGTCATCAATCCCTGCACGTGGTGGATCAACAAAAACTGTATCAAACTCATAGCCCTGAATGTCTATTTCTGCTTCTTGTAAACGACGGAATTCACGTTCTCCGTTATAGGCCTGAGTAAATTCTTCTGCTGAAAGGCGTGCAACTTGAATATTGTCGATCTGATTCTGTTGAATATTCCACTGTGCCGCATAGACCGAAGATTTCGCTAATTCAGTTGCCAAAACACGGTTAAAACTCAAGGATAAGGGAAGGGTAAAGTTACCATTACCACAGTACAATTCGAGTAGGTCTTTATTTTCGCCCTCTACTGACTGACAAGCCCATTGCAACATTTTTTGGCAAACTTGTGCATTGGGTTGAGTAAAGCTACTTTCAATTTGCTTATATTGAAATTTACGCTCAAAGACTTGTAATTCTTCAACAACAAATTCATCGGTTAAGACAACTTTTTGTCCGCGACTGCGACCAATGATTTTAACATTCAGCTTATCAGCCAATTGTTTTGCTAAAACTTCCCATTCTTCACTCAGTGGCGCACGGTAAATCAATGAAACCAGCATTTCGCCCTTGAGCGTTGCTAGAAAATGCACTTCAAAAAGCCGTTTTGATAAGACTGAATTGGCTTTTAGCTCAGCCAATAAAACTGGCATGAGCTGATTTATACTTTGATCTGCAATCGGAAATTCATCGATACGAGCAACGGTTTTCTGTTGATTTTCATCTCGTTCAAACATGGCATAGAACATATCATCGTCAGTATGCCAAATTCGGAATTCTGCACGCATACGGAAGTTTTGTTCAGGTGAAGCAAATATTTCTAATGAAGGTGGATTAAATTCTGCGAATTGAGTTTGGATACGTTCAATTTTGGCATCAAGCTGTTGTTGATAAGATGAAGTCATATAAATCAGAAAAACGTTGGAATTAAGCAGTAGCGATGGTATCAAAAATAGCACCAGATGGACACCAGATTGCAGTCCATCTTTGTCAATTTATTTAGATCGGCTTGTCTATTGAAATAATCCTAGGATTAGTGATGATGAAGATAAGTTACTCAACACTTACTTAAGTGCTTAACCAAATAGTCAATAAAGACTCTTACCGCAGGAAGTAAGCCTCGGCGAGATGGGTAAACAGCGTGAAAGATCCCATGCGGTGCTTTCCATTCGGGTAAGACACGAACCAATTCACCTGTGGCGACAAAATCATTAGCAATAGTATCTGGAAGTAAGGCAATACCACAATTTTGACTGGCTAATTTTGCCAGCATCATTAAATCCGATCCCATGAGTATCGGGTTAACTTTAATTTTTTTCTGTTGATTTTCACTATCATGTAACACCATTTGTTGATCTAAGTGCTCATCAACCATACTTAAAATTCGGTGTTCAGATAAATCTTCTGGTTTTTTGAGCATACCAAATTCATTTAAATAGGCTTGGCTTGCAAGAAGGTGCTGTTCAATATGTCCAAACTTTCTCAGCACTAAGCTCGGGTCATCGTCCAGATTTGCGCGCACACGCAAGGCAACATCAAAACCTTCATTGATGATATCTACTCGACGATTACTGACTAAAAGTTGTACTCTGATTTCAGGATAAGTTTTTAAAAAGTCAGGAAGGATTTTGGACAATTCACTTTGCGCAACGGTCACAGGTACACTGACTTTAATCACACCACGGGGTTGTTCACTGAGATGATCAACCAGATCATGCGCTGATTGTGCTGCATTCATCATCACTTGGGCATGGCGGTAAATATTCATGCCAATGTCTGTAACTGCGAAATGACGTGAACTTCGTTGAATTAAACGAACCCCTAATTTTTCTTCTAAATTATATACACGGCGACTGAGCTTGGATTTAGGAATATCCGTTGCACGTTCAGCCGCACTAAATCCCCCATGCTCTACAACCAAACCAAAGCAGTAAAAGTCATCCAAATCAGTGAGCATAAATACATTCCATAATTGCAACAATGATGCACTATTAAACTTAATTGTTGCATCAAGTCAACTTGTTAATTGTGAAAATTTTATAAGATTAGGCATTGCCTGTCATGAGAATATTTTGAACTTGCTTATATTCTTCTAATCTTAAAAGGTCTTTAGTGGTCGGGTGCGGAATACGGGTGATATCCATGTTATCAGTAACATCTGCCAGTTTTACCACACGTGCAATTGGATTTTTTACTGCACGGTAGGCGGCTTCGATTCTAGATTCACCTTCTTTTTTGGTTAAGGCAACAACGGCATCGACAATTTCTTGACTAAAGCCAAGTGAGATTAAATCGACCACAGTGGTATCGGTATCTTCCAAGATGTCGTGTAATACAGCAACAATCTGTTGATTGGGTGTTTTAACTTTGAACATCAACCTCAGAGGGTGAAAAATATAAGGCTGTTGTGCTTTATCTTTTTGGCCTGCGTGTTTACGAGCTGCTAAAGCAATCGCTTTTTCAATCGTTGACATAATATCCTTAGCTTTGTTTCGTGTATTTATAAAATATGAAAAGCAATTTTAGATTTATCTAAAACGAGTGTTTAATTTCCCTAACTCGTTTAAAATACAATTTTATTCTGTTCCAAAGCGTATGCCATTTCAACTGATCACTTTAGAAAATTCTCAAGAAAATGTTACATGCCCACATTGCCAACATGCGGTCATTGATTGGAATGAAGAACAATATCTACAACCGTGTATACATACCTTGTTTATTGCGATGGATTTGGGCTTTGAATATATTTCAGATGAATTTGAAGCGACCATGCATCGTAGCGTCGATGAAATCCATGCTCATGATGATCAGGGACTGAATATTTTCAATGAATTATCTGAGAGTAATTATCCTAATTACCTGATTTATAAAACAAGCTTAGGTGTTGTAGGGGATCAAGATTTTTATCGTTATATTGGATTTAGTACTTAAATTTTAAGATATGTAGCCATTCGGTTTAAACACTGCTCAATTGAATAATGTGTTTCTTTTAGCCTATTCTTATTAAAATGCTGAAGGGCATTAAAAATAGCGGAGTAGGCTTAAATTTTCTGTTGTGGGCGTTGTTCATTTCACTTCATACAACCTGAGTTTTATCATCACAATATAGAAATTAAGCTATATTCTATAAATCTTGTATAAGCTATTGTTTAACTCGAAATCGCGTTATTTTAAAAAAGTACTTTGTGATCGTTCAACTTCTGCCAATAACCATTCAATGAATTTAGCAATGAGGGGTGTTTGCTGTTGTTCTGCATAGACAAAATAATAGGCACGTGAACCTTTTAGCTTAATTTCTGAGGCAATAATTAAATCACCTGAGCGCAGTTCTTTTTCAAGTAGTTTTTGTGGAATAAGCGCAACCCCCATATGATGTATGGCTGCCACCGCAAGCATCGAAAATAACTCATGCCGTTGTCCTTCTAATGCAAAAGGATGCTCATAACCAGAAACTTCAAACCACTCTTTCCAAATATAGGGGCGTGTGGTTTGTTGGAGTAAGGGCAGCGTGGCAATTTCTTTCGCCGTTAAACTTCGACGTAAATCTCCGGAAGGCCCTCTTAGCTCTGGAAAATGCTTAAAAATTAACTCAGCAGAACACACAGGAACAACATCTTCATTCATTAAATAGTGGACTTTTGCACCCGGCCAATTTTCAATTTGTGCAGGTGTACCTGTATATATTGCTGCATCAAAAATATGCTCACTGAATAAAAAGGGTTTGGTACTGGTCTCTAAATGAATGGTAATTTCAGGATATATTTCGTTGAACTTATACAGTCGGGGTAAGAGCCAACGTGTTGCAAATGTCGGTACAACCCCTAATTTTAGCGTACCGCCTAAACCTTTATGGCTCATTAAATCGAGTGTGCTTTGTTCAATACCCAATAAATGAGCTTTGATGTTTTTATAATAATGTTCACCAGCTTGTGTTAATTCAACGCCATGCCGTGTTCTGTTAAATAGATTGAGTCCTAAAAAATCTTCGAGTTGTTGTACTTGGCGAGATATAGCACTTTGAGTAAGATGCAGCTCTTGAGCAGCAAAGGTATAGCTTAGATGCTTGGCAGCCGCTTCAAAACATATTAGTGATTGTAATGAGGGAATCATTCTACGCATATTCATTCCTTGAATATCAAAGTTTAGTTAAGACTAAATTTAATCTATTCATATCTAGCAAAAAGAACTTAAAGCAAAGCAGATGTTTGCAATGAATCTTCCATCAAACCCAATGGTTTTACCTCAAATGAAAATTTATAAAAGGATGTAAAGATGATAAAAATCTGTTAAAAAGCCTCGTTTAATACCCGCATAATTGAACCGTAGTCATTGAGCGAGCCATATTATAAAAACACAAGATATGCGTAAATGGAATATCTGAGTGAGAATTAATCGTTTGAAAGTATGGATTTTCACACCTAATATCCCTACTAAGACAACAAGATATGTTCAGCAAAGGATGCTATGAATCAAATGGTTAATTCTACAAAAACGGCACGCGTTCAATTTAACTGGCAAGATCCATTTTTATTGGAACAGCAACTCAGTTCTGAAGAACGCATGATTCGTGATGCTGCTTATGCCTATTCACAAGACAAACTGATGCCAAGAGTTTTGGAACAATTCCGCCATGAAAAAACAGATGCTTCTATTTTTCGTGAAATGGGTGAGCTAGGTTTGCTGGGACCGACAATCCCTGAAGAATACGGTGGTGCAGGTCTAAACTATGTCAGTTACGGTCTTATTGCCCGTGAAATTGAACGCGTAGATTCTGGTTATCGTTCAATGGCAAGTGTACAAAGCTCCTTGGTGATGGTGCCTATCAATGAATTTGGTTCTGAAGAGCAAAAACAAAAGTACTTACCTAAATTAGCTACTGGCGAGTTTATTGGATGTTTCGGTTTAACAGAACCTGACCATGGTTCAGATCCAGGCAGTATGATCACCCGTGCTAAAAAGGTCGAAGGTGGTTATCGTTTGACTGGCGCAAAAATGTGGATTACCAATAGTCCAATCGCTGATGTATTTGTGGTCTGGGCCAAAGAAGTTTCTGCTGAAGGCAATGTCGGTGAAATTCGTGGCTTTATCCTAGAAAAAGGTTGGGAAGGACTTTCTGCGCCTGCGATTCATGGCAAAGTCGGTTTGCGTGCATCGATTACTGGTGAAATTGTGATGGACAATGTTTTTGTTCCTGAAGAAAATGCATTTCCCGAAATTCATGGTTTGCGTGGACCATTTACTTGTTTAAATAGTGCACGTTACGGTATTGCATGGGGGGCGATGGGGGCGGCAGAATTTTGCTGGCACACCGCACATCAATATACGATGGATCGTAAACAATTTGGACGCCCACTGGCTGCGAATCAATTGGTGCAAAAGAAACTTGCAGATATGCAAACTGAAATTGCTTTAGGACTGCAGATCGCATTACGTTTTGGTCGTATGAAAGATGAAGGTATTGCTTCTGTTGAAGGCACTTCACTGATTAAACGCAACAATTGTGGTAAAGCCTTAGATATTGCGCGTGTTGCTCGAGACATGATGGGTGGCAATGGCATCAGTGATGAATTCGGTGTCGCTCGTCATTTAGTCAATCTGGAAGTAGTCAACACCTATGAAGGTACCCATGATGTACATGCCTTAATTCTCGGGCGTGCACAAACTGGTATTGCTGCCTTTAGTAACTAAAATCCACTGTTTTAAAACAGGGATGCTTAAATCTAGCTAGCATCCCTTGTAGGATTTTTTGCCTTAAATTTTATAAAAACTAAGGTAAAAATAAATCAATGATAAAAGGATTCATCGTGAAAAATATCTGATTATTCTTTTAACTCTCATACTTAACTCTAGATTGATGCAATAAAAATAACAAAGAAATAAGTAGAGAGAAAGATAAAAAGTGACCGATGACTCATTTGGGAAAATGAGGTAGAGGAAAAATGAACAATGATGTTCGATCAGTTACAACTTCAACAAAATTATCCATGCCATCCAATATTGGAACCTTTGAAAAAATAGGCCCAAATACTTGGAAATGGGCACTTTTATTCGCCTATTTCGCTATGGTCGTCGATGGCGTAGATATCATGTTGTTGTCCTATAGCTTAACCAGTTTAAAGGGTGAGTTTGCATTATCTACTTTTCAGGCTGGCGCCTTAGGCAGTGCCTCTCTGGCAGGTATGGGGATTGGTGGGATTCTAGGTGGATGGGCATGTGATAAGTTTGGCCGCGTACGTACCATTGCCAATTCTGTATCGTTTTTCTCAGTTGCAACATGTTTGTTAGGCTTTACCCAAAGTTTTGAACAATTTATGGCATTACGATTTATTGGTGCACTAGGGATTGGGGCGCTTTATATGGCATGCAATACCCTTATGGCTGAATATGTTCCTACAACGTATAGAACTACGGTATTGGGTACATTACAAACAGGGCAAACCGTTGGATATATTGTTGCTACATTATTAGCTGGTGCGATTATTCCTGATCATGGTTGGCGAGTCTTGTTTTTTATCACGGTTATTCCAGCATTTATCAATATTTTCTTGCAACGCTTTGTACCTGAACCAAAGTCTTGGCAGCTCAACAAAATCAATCAACTTCAAGGCAAAAAACCAGTTGAAGCTACAGTTCCCGAGAAAGCAAAAAGTGGCAGTATTTATAAACAAATTTTTGCCAACTTTAAGCACCGTAAAATGTTTTTATTGTGGATGACTACGGCCTTCTTCTTACAATTTGGTTACTACGGAATCAACAATTGGATGCCAAGTTATCTAGAAACAGAAGTGCATATGAACTTTAAAAACATGACCAGCTATATGGTGGGTTCATATACAGCAATGATTCTAGGCAAGATCTTAGCGGGATATTTGGCAGATAAATTTAATCGTCGTGCGGTATTTGTGTTCGGTACTATAGCCAGCGCTGTCTTCTTACCTGTGATTATTATCTTTAATACACCAGACAATATTTTGTACTTATTGATCACTTTTGGTTTCTTATATGGCATCCCTTATGGTGTAAATGCGACCTATATGGCGGAATCATTTTCTACCGATGTCCGAGGTACAGCAATTGGTGGTGCATATAACATTGGGCGAGTAGGCGCTGCAATTGCCCCAGCAACCATTGGTTTCCTTGCTTCGGGAGGTACATTTATGACGGCATTTATCGTGATGGGCGCAGCTTATTTTGTTGCAGGAGTATTACCTGGCTTATTTATCAAAGATCGTCAATATGATCCCCAACAACAATAGTCAACGCTTGTTTAGACAGATTCAGTAAATCGTAAAATTGAGGAGTATTCGCTTACTCCTTACATAGAGGTAAACATATGGGTGCATTACAAGGAATTCGAGTTTTAGATCTGAGTCGAGTACTGGCAGGTCCGTGGTGTGGACAAGTTCTTGCAGATCTAGGCGCCGAAGTGATTAAGATTGAACGCCCTAAAGTTGGTGATGATACCCGTATGTGGGGCCCGCCGTGGATGCTTGATCAACAGGGTAGAGCGACGCGAGAATCTGGATATTACCAATCTGCGAATCGCAATAAATCCTCAGTGGCAATTGATATGGCAACGCAGGATGGGCAGCGATTATTACAACACATGGTGAAAACCGCAGATATTGTGATTGAAAACTTTAAAGCAGGTTCATTGAAAAAATATGGATTGGATTATGAAACCCTCAAGCATATTAATCCAAAATTGATCTATTGCTCTATCACTGGTTTTGGTCAAGATGGGCCGCGTGCAGAAGAACCGGGTTATGACTTTATTATTCAAGGTATGTCTGGCTTGATGAGTATTACTGGTGAAAAAGAAGGTGAGTTAGGGGCAAGTTCACAAAAAGTTGGTGTGGCAGTGGTTGATATTCAGACTGGGCTATATGCAACAATTGCGATTCAGGCGGCACTGATTTCTCGACAGCAAACAGGTGTTGGACAATATATTGATATGTCTTTGTTAGATGTACAGGTTGCTGGGCTCGCCAACCAAGGTATGAACTATTTAAGTTCAGGTATCGCACCTCAACGAATGGGTAATCATCATCCCAATATTGTGCCTTATCAGACTTTTAAAGCGCAAGATAAGGAGTTTATTCTGGCCTGTGGCAATGATAAACAATTTAAAGATTTATGTATTGCCATTGGAAAACCTGAATTGTTAGATCAATCAAACTATCTCCGTAATCAAGATAGGGTGAAATATCGTCAAGAATTGGTTGCTTTGTTGTCTGAATATTTTTTATCAAATACCGCGAAGCATTGGGTCGATGCAATTCATGCAGTGAAAGTACCTGTTGGCGTGATTAATTCTGTTGCAGATGCTTTAGATGAACCCCAAATTCAATATCGTAAAATGGTGGTCAATATTCCACATACAGATAATCCTGATTTTAATGTGATTGGTTCACCGATTAAAATGACAGGAACACCTGTTGAATATCGTAATGCGCCACCACGCTTAGGAGAACATACCAAAGCGATTTTAGAAGAATTTTGTTCAGATGAAGAATTGTTACAGTTAAAACAACAAGGGGTTATTGAGGGTATTGGCTTATAGTTGGCTGATTTTAAAAAATATTGAAATCAACGCATAGGATCAATCAAAATTATGCCTTAATTGGGGTGTTTCAATGCCACATTAATCATCCAAACCCTCCTTTTAAGGAGGGGTGTTTCTGAATTATTGAAAATAACAATATGAAAGAATTACGCTGTAGTGGGAATAATCCGTTGTTGCATCAACACCTGTTGGGCAATATAAGGTTTTTCATCATCTTTGGGTTGAACTGCATGCCATTGATCATTGGCATCGAGTTCCCAAGCACGAATATTGTCCTTTAAATAACTGAGCAGCCCATATTCAATAATCTGTTTTTTAAGCTTTTTATCTTCAATCGGAAAGCAAGTTTCGACCCGAGAAAATAAGTTTCGACCCATCCAGTCAGCACTTGCGCAGTATAAGTCCTCATTGGCATCATTATAAAAATAATAAACACGAGTATGTTCTAGGAAGCGCCCGACAATAGAACGAACTTTAATATTTTCAGAAAGCCCTTCAATTTGTGGTCTTAAACAACAGATTGAACGGATAATCAGCTCTATTTTAACCCCAGCTTGAGATGCTTTATACAAAGCTGTAATCAGCTTAGGTTCAGTCAATGCATTGACTTTAATGATGATACGGGCTTTTTTACCCGCTTTTGCATGTGCTGTTTCTTGCTCAATCAAATGTAACAGCTGGGAGTGTAAGGTGAAGGGGGCATGAAAGAGTTTTTTTAGCTTTAACAATTTACCCATACCTGTCAGCTCTTGGAAGATTTTATGTACATCTTCACAAATTTCATCATTTGTGGTGAGTAAACCATAGTCGGTATACATCCGTGCATTTCCAGCATGGTAGTTGCCTGTGCCAAGGTGTACATAACGTTTGAGTTTATCGACTTCACGTCGCACAACTAAAATCATTTTGGCATGCGTTTTATAACCGACAATACCATACACCACAACTGCGCCAGCTTCTTGTAGAAGATTTGCGACGATAATATTGGATTCTTCATCAAAGCGCGCACGTAATTCGATAATCGCTGTAACTTCTTTCCCATTGCGAGCAGCTTCTGCCAGCACTTGTACAATTTCTGAGTCTGGGCCACTACGATATAAGGTTTGTTTAATTGCTAAAACATTGGGGTCTTTTGCCGCTTCTTTGAGTAGATTGATAACGGGCTGGAAAGAATCAAATGGATGATGTAATAGCAAATCTTGCTTGCTTAATATTTCAAATATTTTATTTGAATTTCTTAAGGCTTTGGGAATAACGGCTTGATAAGGCTTAAACCTTAATTCTGGAATATCAAAATCAGTAATCAGACGTGTTAAATTGACAGGACCATTCACTTGATAAAGATGCTGTGGATCTAAATCAAATTGTTCTAATAAATAATTATTAATTGAATTTGGGCAATTATCTGCGATTTCTAAACGAACTGCACGACCAAAACGACGTGAAGATAATTCATCTTTCAATGCGACTGCCAAATCATCGACATCTTCTGCCAAAGTTAAGTCAGCATTACGGGTAACACGGAATTGATAGCATCCTGTTGCTGTCATGCCGGGAAATAAATCACTGATATGCTGTTGGATAATCGCTGACAATAAAATGTAATGTTCTGCGCCGTCTGTGAGCTCGTTTGGTAAGCGTACAACACGCGGTAAGGAACGAGGTGCGGGTACAATGGCCAGTTCAATCTGGCGACCAAAAGCATCTTTTCCTTCTAAGGTGACAATAAAGTTTAAACTTTTATTGACCAAGCGTGGGAAAGGATGAGCAGGATCTAAGCTAATTGGTGTTACAACAGGTTGTACTTGTTTAAAAAAGTAATTTTTAATCCATTCCGCATGTTTTTCTAAAATGTCATTATATTGGATAAATTTGACGCCATAGTTTTCTAACTCAGGCAATAATACATGGTTTAAGGTGTCGTATTGCTCTTGAATCGCAAGATGTGCGTTATGTGAAATTTGCTCAAGAATGACTTCGTTTGGAATACCATCTGGCGCTGTGGTAATGGTTTTGAAGTCCAGTTGTTTCATTAATCCAGCGACACGAATTTCAAAAAACTCATCTAAATTACGTGAAAAAATAATGAGAAAATTCAATCGTTCAAGCAGAGGATGAGTTTCATCTTTTGCTTGGGCTAACACACGTTTATGAAATTCCAGTAAGGAAATTTCACGATTAATATAGCTGCTAGAGCTATGTTGAAATTCAGGCGTGGTTAAACTTTTTGAAGCGGGCATGATCTGCGTCATTTGAAACTGTCTTAACGACCTTGAAGGGCATAGTAAGTATTCTACATGACAAAATTGTTACAGATAGCTAAAATGTTAAAAATTGTCTTAATCTTAAACGATTAAAAAATATTAATTTTTTTAATCGTTTGATCAGCTATAAAAATAAAATCTGTTTAGACAAAATGCGAATTGATACAATGCACCAAGACAATATTATTACAAATTAAAATTTGCATTGCTCATTTTTGAGTTTTAGCTCATATGCTTTCTGTTCAGACATCAGTTTTATTTTTACATAATAAGGATTTTGACGTTGGAATTCATTTTCAAAAAGTAAATGACAATTTTCAAGCATTCCTTCCATCAAAAGTTGCTGAGTTTTTTCTTTACCCATGCTATTTGAAAACTGATTAAAATCTTTAGATGTAATTAAACCTTGCAAATCAATATGATCATGATACATATGAATTTTCTCAATCACTGTGTTTTGGTCGACTTGTACAGGCAGCACGCGAGAGTCTTCTTCACTTAACGCAGTTAAAACATCATCTAAATTTTGTTGATCTATAATTTTATAATGCTGTCCAATCAAATTCTTTTGAATCAAATAGTCATCTAATTCAGTTGCATAACTACTTTGAAAAATGAGTAAGCATAGTGACATTGCGAATAAAGGAATTATTTTAAATTTCATTTGAATTATACACATATTAAAAATATGGATTTTATTATACTGAAACAAAAAATAAGCACCAGTGTTGGTGCTTATTTATCTTAAAACAAAACAAATTAGTCTTTGTTTAAATTTTCATTGATTAAAAATTCAACCAAGGCTTTTTGTGCATGTAGGCGGTTTTCTGCTTCATCCCAAACCACAGCGTTTTTGTGATCTAGCATATTTTCAGAAACTTCTTCACCGCGATGTGCTGGTAGACAATGCATAAATAGACAATCTGGATGTGCTAAATCCATTAATTTTTCATTCACTTGATACGCAGCAAACGCTTTTTCACGAATTTTTTGTTCTTCTTCTTGGCCCATACTTGCCCAAACATCCGTCACGATTAGATCTGCATTGACCGCTGCATCTTCTGCTGATTCAAAAAGTTCTACGCAATGAGCAAATTCTGAAAGAAATTCAGGTTTTGGTTCATAACCTTTCGGTGATGCGATTTTTAACTTAAAGCCCCACATATGTGCAGCTTCAATATATGAATTACACATATTGTTGCCATCGCCAATCCAAGCCACAGTTTTGCCATTGATCGAACCACGATGTTCAACAAATGTTTGTACATCTGCAAGTAGCTGGCAAGGGTGGTGGTCATCAGTTAATGCATTGATAACTGGGACTGTTGAATATTCAGCAAAACGTTCAACAATATCATGACCAAATGTACGAATCATCACAATATCAAGCATGCTCGATATCACGCGTGCAGAATCTTCAATTGGCTCACCACGACCCAATTGGGTGTCGCGTGATGAAAGGAAAATTGCACTGCCTCCAAATTGGCTCATACCAGCTTCGAAAGATACACGAGTACGGGTACTCGACTTTTCAAAAATCATCCCCATGACTTTTCCAACAAAGGGTTGAAATACTTCGTTGTTGTGTTGTTTTCGCTTTAACTCTTGAGCACGTTCAATGATACGGTTAAGTTCAGCAGTGGATAAATCACGTAAAGTAAGAAAATGTCGTAGAGCCATGGTTACTCCACAATAATTGTTTAGTCAAAACCAACAGGGAAATTGACCAACAATTCATTGTTGGTGGTTGATGAAAATAAAAAGGAGAATCAGCTAATATACTATATGAATATGAAAACGCAAAAAAATTAGACCTTTTGATGGCCCTCTAAGAAGCGATCTACACAATAACTTACGCAATTGAATATTTCTTGATCAGATTCTTTGATTTCAATCCCCATTAAAATTCGCCATTCCAAATTTCTAAGAATTCCAAAATAAAATTGTGCTGAAAATAAAGGATTTGCACAGGTTAATATTTGATTTTCTACACAACGTTCCAAGGCACATGCAATAGAGTGTTGTACTTGCTTTGGTCCTTTTTCATGAATATAGACGGCCAATTGTGGGTCTTTTTGTGAACGTTCTAAGACCAAACGTATAAAAGCAATATTTTCAGGAATGATCATATGCTTATAAAAGTTAATCAAGGTATTGATCAAATATGCTCTGAGCTCATTCAACGCGGGGTTAAATGGAATGCAGATATCTTTAAAGAATAAATCACGACGATAGTCACAGATCGCTGTAAATAGACCTTCTTTACTACCAAAATATTTGTAAATCGAGGCTTTTGATCCGCCTGCATGATTCACGATGTCATCTAAAGATACCGCATCATAACCGTGCTCTAAAAAAAGATCGTTTGCACTAATCAGTAATGCCAAGCGACGTTCATGCCCACGTTTAGTTTGTGGAAAATCACATCCTGTAGCTTCAACTTGTGCTAAATCTTCGTTCATAAATTACTGAGGAAAAATGGGTTGTCACTATTATATCAAAGATGTCAATAAATTTCTTAGCAAACGTGCTATTGGAAAAAATGATAAAAAAAAGTGCATAAAAATGAAAAAATGAATCAAAATTCATTTTTCTTTGACTAAAGTTTTAGAGTAATATACCTAAATGGTCATATGCGAAATATAAATTATGGCTATACTCAAAACTCAATAAACAAGTGACCACTGTGGAAGGGAATATGACACAACAGACGTCTGCAGGCTTAAGATTTAGACAAGCTCTAGAAGTGGAAAAACCATTACAAATCATTGGTACAGTCAACGCTTATGCAGCGATGATGGCGAAACAGGTGGGTTATAAAGCCATCTATCTTTCAGGTGCTGGTGTGGCAAACTATTCTTATGGTTTACCTGATTTAGGGATGACCAGCTTAGACAACGTATTGGAAGATGTTCGTCGTATTACAGAACGTGTAGATACACCATTACTTGTTGATATCGATACAGGTTGGGGTGGTGCATTTAATATTGCACGGACAATTAAACAAATGATTAGTGCGGGTGCGGCAGCTGTCCATATTGAGGATCAAGTTGCACAAAAACGTTGTGGTCATCGTCCAAATAAAGAAATTGTTTCTCAACAAGAAATGGTTGATCGCATTAAAGCAGCAGTTGATGCAAAAACAGATTCGAACTTTGTTGTGATGGCACGTACAGATGCATTGCAAAAAGAAGGTTTGCAAGCCGTGATTGATCGTGCCTGTGCATGTGTCGAAGCTGGCGCAGATGCGATCTTTGCTGAAGCAATGACGGACATTACCATGTATAAAACAGTCTGTGATGCAGTAGGTGTTCCTGTTCTTGCAAATATTACAGAGTTTGGTGATACACCTTATTACACCACCCAAGAGTTAGCTGAACAGGGCATCAGCATGGTGCTATATCCATTGTCTGCAACACGTGCAATGCAAAAAGCAGCTCTCGAAGTTTTCCGTTCAATTCGTGAAAATGGTACACAAGTTAATGTACTGGATAGCATGCAACAACGAAAAGAACTTTACGAATTCCTTGATTATCATACTTTCGAAAACACTCTAGATAAACTGTTCACCCAGGAGAAATAATAAAATGGCTGAAGGAAAAGTACTTACAGGCGCAGGATTGCGTGGTCAAGTTGCAGGTAAAACAGCACTTTCTACAGTAGGTAAGAGTGGCGCAGGCTTAACTTATCGTGGTTATGATGTGCAAGACCTTGCAGAAAATTGCCAATTTGAAGAAGTCGCTTATCTTATTTTCTTTGGTGAATTGCCTACAGCAGAACAGTTGGCGACATATAAAGCCAAATTAAAATCACTTCGCCAATTACCACAAGCTTTAAAAGAAGTATTGGAGCGTATTCCTGCTGATTCACATCCAATGGACGTGATGCGTACAGGGGTTTCAATGTTAGGTAATCTGGAAACTGAAAAATCATTTGATCAACAGCAAGATGTGGCAGATCGTATTCTTGCAACTTTGCCAGCGATCATTTGTTATTGGTACCGTTTTAGTCATGATGGTGTACGTATTGAAGAAAATACTGAGGACGATTCAATCGGTGCACAATTCTTGCATTTACTGCGTGGTGAAAAGCCAAATGAATTACATGAACAAGTGATGAATGTTTCATTAATTCTTTATGCTGAGCATGAGTTTAACGCTTCAACATTTACTGCACGTGTATGTGCTTCAACATTGTCTGATATGCACTCGTGTATTACTGGCGCAATTGGTTCACTGCGTGGTCCTTTGCATGGTGGCGCAAATGAAGCTGCGATGGAAATGATTGAAAACTGGACATCTCCAGAACAAGCCGAACGTGAAATGCTGGGTAAACTGGAACGTAAAGAAAAGATCATGGGCTTTGGTCATGCGATCTATAAAGACAATGACCCGCGTAATGGCATCATCAAAATTTGGGCTGAGCGTTTAGCAAAAGATGTTGGTGATACAGTGCTTTACCCAGTATCAGTACGTTGCGAAGAAGTGATGTGGCGTGAGAAGAAATTGTTCTGTAATGCCGATTTCTTCCATGCATCTGCATATCATTTCATGGATATTGCAACAAAATTATTCACACCAATCTTTGTGATGTCTCGTGTTACGGGTTGGGCAGCGCATGTAATGGAACAACGTGCTGACAATCGTATTATTCGTCCAAGCGCAGATTATACTGGTCCAGAGCTCCGTAAAGTTGTACCGATCACTGAGCGCTCAGCGGCGTAATGCATTGATCAAGATTGATAAAAGCAGTAAAAATAAAGCCTCCTAAGAGGCTTTATTTATTGGGGAAGTTGACCGGTAGGAAATAAAACAACAGCTTCTTCACGGCTATATCCTTCATCAAAAGGTAAGCTGAGTGATTCAAAAGTAATCAGTGCACCTTTATGTTTTGGCAGTTCAAAAGCCTGTTTAAGTTTAATTTCTGGACTGTAACTGGTTAAATTCTGTTGAAGACTTTGATATTGCGGACTGGATATTGTAAATATCGAGCCATAAATTGTTTTAAATGAGTCAGAGCTTTCAGTATCAGAAGGTCTTTGTTCGAGTAGATTAACGTTAAAGTCTTGAAGCGCGATTTTTTTAAGCGGTTTGAGCTGAGTCTTTATGCTTGAAAGTTTTTGCTGAAAGCTTTGTTGATCTGTAATACCTGTAAAATTTTCATCGTATTTGAGCAGATCATAGCGTTTTTCACTCAGTGAATAGCGATAAACTCTTGGAATGTCATAGCTTGCTGAATTTTCAAGAATTAAAACCGCTTTTTTATCTGAATCATAGCCGAGGACTTCAAGTGAAATATTGCTATAACTTTTTGCAAAAGCGAGAGAACTAAAACTGAATAAGAGCGTCGATGTGATTATTTTTAACACGATTTATCCTCATTATTGTATTGGTAAGAGCAAAACAGTATCTTCAACATCATAGCCTGTTTCTTCTGGAATGCCGAAATATTTAACCACAATCAGCCGCTTATTCTGATTTGGCACGACATAGTTCTGAGTGATTTTTATTGTTTTAGCATACTGTATAGCTTGTTGGTTTTTGCTTTTTAAAGAAGCTGTTGTAACTTTGTATATGGTTTTATATTGAGGAATCTTTTGGGATTGATCATGCCAAGCAGGGACGTAATGAGTTTGACTTTGCACCACTTGAATTTTTGCTGTATTGGCATTTCCTATAAGTAACGGTGTTAAACGCTTTTTAATTTTATTTAGGTCTTTTTCAAACTGGATAGCATCTTGATCATAGTCAATTTTATGTGTTTTGGGATTGATATATAACGATTGTACTTCAATCAACTTGTCAGGTGTTTTACTGTTGAGTTGATAATAGTATAACTGTGGCAAGCGCCCACGCTCATCTTCATAGTGTCGTAACAGATAAAGTTTTTGTTGTTTTGCTTCATAACCCAATACTTCTATTGTTTGTCTACCACCGACAGTTGCATAACAATGTAATGACGTTGTAAGGATAGTGGTGGCGGTTATGTGTTTTAGAAATTTCATCCGCAAATATTCTTGATGTGTTTTAAGATATCTTGCTTAAATATTGTTTAGATTAAAATGGTGTTTGAGTAAAAATAAAAGCCAATATAAACTTAAAAAATGCGTAAGAAGCAAAAACAGAAGATTAGGCTTCTTTTAACTATTTAAATGCTAGATATAAAAAAGGAGATCATGTTGATCTCCTTAATGAAATTTCGTTTGCAAATAATTAGAAATGTTCAGCAGTTGCTAAGTTCCACATTCTAAAATAGAAATTTTCTTCATCTTTATTTTCACAACTGAGCAATTCACCATCTTTCATCCAAAAGTGCAATTGAGCATAGTTTTTGATTTCACGGTCATTGATTCGTTGTGCCAAATGATGTGCTTTAATCTCAGCAGGATGTTGTAAGCCAGCTGCAGCAATCATTTCCGCAAGCGCTTTTAAGGTGTTTTTTTGGAAACTAAATACACGATCTGCTTTAGACGGTACATCAAGTGCTTTTTGACGTTCTTTGTTCTGCGTTGCAACACCAACAGGACATTGGTTGGTATGACAACTTTGTGCTTGGATACAACCCACCGCAAACATAAAGCCACGTGCAGAATTGACCCAGTCGGCACCCATAGCCATCGTACTGGCAATATCAAAGGCACTGATAATTTTACCACTTGCACCAATCTTGATTTGAGAACGTAAACCTGCACCAATCAAGGTATTGTTTACAAATAGCAGGCCTTCACGTAAAGGCGTACCCATATGATCAATGAGCTCAATAGGGGCAGCACCTGTACCGCCCTCTGAACCATCAACCACGATAAAATCTGGAGTGATTTTGGTCAGCAGCATGGCTTTTACAATGCTCATAAATTGCCAAGGTTGTCCGATACACAATTTAAAACCAACCGGTTTGCCCTTGGATAGCTCACGTAATTGCTGAATAAAATGCATCATTTCAATAGGAGTGCTAAAAGCCGAATGTGTCGCTGGAGAAATACAATCCACGTCCATAGAAACACCGCGTATTTCGGCAATTTCTTTGGTGATTTTATCTTTAGGAAGAATACCGCCGTGTCCAGGTTTTGCCCCTTGTGACAGTTTGATTTCGATCATTTTGATCTGAGGCAAAGCTGCTTGTTGCTTAAATTTTTCAGGATCAAACTTACCATCTAAAGTACGGCAACCAAAATAGCCACTGGCAATTTCCCAAACAATATCACCACCCGGTTCAAGGTGATAAGGACTTAAGCTCCCTTCACCCGTGTCATGATAAAAGTTGCCTTTTTTTGCACCAGTATTTAAAGCAAGAATGGCATTTGCACTCAAACTACCAAAACTCATTGCTGAGATATTCATGATGGAAGCACTATAAGGTTGTGAGCATTGATCATTACCAATACTAATTCTAAATGTATTAAAATCAGCAGGTGTTTTGGGTGTCATCGAATGGGTTAAAAAACGATAGTCATCTTGATAGACATCAATAATTGAACCAAAAGGCTTATCTGCATTTTCATTTTTAGCACGTTGATAAACTAAGCTTCTTTGTGCACGTGAAAAAGGTAAGGCATCATCATCAGATTCAATGAAATATTGACGAATTTCAGGACGTATATCTTCAAAGAAAAATCGAAAATGTCCCATTAAAGGGTAATTTCTTAAAATAGAATGTTGTGTTTGGATGATATCGGCAAAGCCAATTGCGGCCAGTATGGATGAAATAATCCAAGCTAAATTCAGTACAGTATCTGAAAAAAAGTAATAAATATAATGACCTTCGTTAAAGAAAATAATCCAAGTCAAATATAAAGATACAAATATACAAAGGAACCAAACAGAATAACGGGAGAAAAAAGTATTGAGAAGTTGATGTCGAATTGCTTGAGCAGGACTTGCCATGAAGTAAATATCTCATTCTTTATATAGCGCTAAATTGCCCAAATTGATGAAAAAGCTCAAGTAATGATTTGTTAGACTTGAGAATGGTTCTAGATTAATAATTGAATGATTTATTTTCTAAACAATTTGAGTTAATTTAACTGAAATATTTATTCAATATGCGATGAAAACAAAAAGGAATCGAAAATGTTTGAAGAGTTTCTGACAAAATTGTTAAACCCAAGTATCAGTTTTTTAGCCATTTATGTTTCTGTAATCGTTGTTATTGCTTATATCGGGCTGTTCTTCCAGTTTTTTAAAATTAAAAATCTAAAGCAAGAAAATGAGACATTAAAGCATCAGTTAAGTTCTCAAGCTCACTCAAATATCAGCTTGAGCAAGGATGAGGGAACTATTTCTTAAAATTATGCTGAAAGTAAATTGATAGAAATAAAGCCTGAATTCTCAGGCTTTATTTGATAAGTTTTAATTATTTAGCTTTGAAATTTTGACAGTAATTATATGATCGACCTTACTTCTGATGTAGAACAGGAATTATTAACAGCAATGGACAACTATAAAGCCATTGCTGAAGTGCTTATTGATAAATTAATTACAGAAACAGACCAACCTGAAAAAGAAAAAATTAATGCAGGACACTATTACGAAATACAAGATGCTGATTTTTTAAATGGACAAAAAACGCTATCGGAAGATTGGTCTTTTTTTGTGCATGGAGAGCATTGTATGTTTGAGAATTTAATAACAGGGCAAATTCTTGAAGTTTCGCTTGGAAACAAAGAAAGTATTGGTAATCTTGATCCATATTTTTTTTATAATTTTATTAAGTCAACAGTTGAATTCAATCACTTAACAAAATACTTCGTTAATCCCTTTAGTAGTACTTTAGACTTTTTTGAAAAACTTGAACAACAAAAAATATTGACAGTAGATTTCGGAGTTTATCGAAAACTATGAGTAAAAAATAGTCTGATAAAAGGACAATAAAGTCACAGCAAAGTCTTCATCTCTAGTGGGATGAAGTGTTTACTTTTCTAATACCTATGAAAATTTATACTTTAGCAGAACTGAAGTGACTTAAACTCAATGCTTCGGTTAAGTCCTCAACCTCATTCAAATATCAGCTTAAGCAAGGATGAGGGAATTACTTCTTAAAAAATGGTGAAAGTGAATTGATAGAAATAAAGCCTAAATTTTCAGGCTTTATTTAAGCATTACATTGTTAGAGTTAGATTGCGAATTTTATTCGTCAGTTGGAACAAGCATCAAGATAGATTCATTTAATAATCCAGCAATGTCCTCTAATATTTCATCATCAGACAATTCATCATTGAGTTTGACACCTTGTCCATCTGCAATCTGCTTTAAATGGGGTGCAAATTGTTCAGAAATACAGATCGATTCACCATTTGCCCAGAATAATAATTCATGATCCTGTTGAAGATAAATTAATCGAGAGGCTGGCTCAATTTGTAGTAAATAGCCTTGGTCAAGAACTTCTTCTAAATCTCCAGTGCCAATCGCTTCAGCATCTGGAATATTTTCAGGGTACTTTGCTTCAGCCATTAGACTCATAATGGCATCTTCTAACACTTTAGAATTATTTAATTTTGCCAACAATTCAGTTTTTAAATAATCGAGTTCAGCTTGTGTTACTTGCCCAATCGGGTTTTGTTTATTCCGTAAGATGTCGATAAGCGGATTACGTAGTTGTTGGTCTTCGACAAATTTATCGCTGACACGATCCATCATGTCGGCAATATTTGGCATACGGAAACCAAAAGAGTAGGTTAGGCAATCATCTTCTGCGACACCGTAATGCGACAATCCTGGTGGGACATAAAGTAAATCGCCTGGCGCTAAAACTTCATCAAAATTGATCTCCATTTCTGGAAGTAGCTTTAATGGCTGCCCTTCAACAAATTCAGATTCAGCATCACACATTTGTCCAAGTTGCCAACGGCGGTGTCCATAACCTTGTACAAGAAATACATCATAAAAGTCAAAATGCTGACCTACAGAACCACCTTTAGCAGCATAAGAGACCATAATGTCATCACGACGCCACTGTGGAATAAAAGGAAATTTTTTCCAAAGTTCTGCTAAATCAAATGAATAATGATCTACAGCTTGAATCAATAAGGTCCAAAGCTTTGGCATTTTTTGAAAATCACCTTTGATGAGTGGTGATGATTTTACTGACCATTGATTTGGATCTTTGTCTTTTTGTTTAATTAGGCGTGCTGTGATGTTTTCATCCAGAGCAAGCTCCATGACGTCATCTGGAACAAGGATATTGGCAATTTCAGGTAAAGCATTACGAACCAATAAAGGTTTTTTTTGCCAGTATTCTGAGAGGAATTGTTCAGCAGTAATTCCGCCAAGAACATCTAAAGGTAGGGACATGAAAATAGCCTAAGCAAATTTGAATCTATAATATGGCTATTGTCTTATGTTAAGTAAAAGGGTGCAAGTTGATTTCTAAACCATAATTTTTAAATGTTGATAGCGGGTTTTGTTACATATACATTCAAAAGTTGAGTTGTTTCCAAATCATCCAAATTTAAATTACAACTTGCTACAAGCTGAATCAATCGGCTTCGCTTGTGAAATTTGATTAACTTTATTGCTACTTGAATAACAAATAAGATATATACAGATCTGTATAGATAAACAGATAAATTTTTAAGTACGTCGAGTTTAATTTAGAAAAACTTAACAATAACTTATGTTGAATAATATTTACTCTGCTTTTGAGCATCTTGGGTTATTTGCCCAAAAACGAGTTTTGCATATCCAATTTAGCAATCCTGATTTGACAGCCCAAGTGTTCCTTCAACGTATTGATGGAACACATGCCATTAACAATGGGGTCAGTTTACAACTGATTTGCTTGTCTATGTCAATGAGTATTCCCTTAAAGCAATTTATCGGTAGCCCAGTGGCTGTGGATATTGTGAATGATAAATCAGAACTCAATCGAATTTCAGGGGGTGTGACCCAAGCAGATGTGGGCGCGAGCGATGGTGCTCTGACGATTTACCGCTTGACTGTAGAAGATCCAACAGCTCTTTGGAAGCATCGTAGAAATTCTAGAGTATTTATGGCGAAGTCAGTTGTGGATATTATTCAAATAGTCTTCTCTGAGTGGTGTGATCGAACCCCATTGTTTGCTTCAAGTCTAACATTGGATAAAAGTGGCTTAATCAAAGACTACGATGTTAGACCATTCATTATGCAGAATAATGAACGAGACATAGATTTCCTTACTCGTTTGATGAGAAGTGAAAATATTAGCTGGTTGATTGATGAAGCACAGCTTAAAGTATCGAATTTCACGTCAGGCGACACATGAGTTGACATCGGTGTGTTCTATAAAACAAATAGTTAAATAGCTTCGCGACAACCAGTTTCATGAAAATACGACTGATAATATAACATTTTGTGAGGAAAACCATACATAAGATGAAATTTTGATGAGCGGCATGTTTTAATGCTTAATTTGAGTTGGAATATTGTGTTTAAATAATAATTTTTACCAAAGTTAAAATTTAACAGTGTAGTTGTGATTCAACACCCACCAGCAAATGTTGAAAGCTAAATATCAATGACTATTTTAACAAAAAATCCAAAAGAAGAGTGTCTTGATTTTCTTTAGTAACTATATAGTTTAAGGCTTAATGCAAATTAATAAAATTCAATCAACTATAAATAATTGATTTTTAAAATATTATAATTGATTGTGATTAGGTGATTACTCAGTTTGGGTTAGTCGTTAGTATCAGTTACGGCAATAAATAAGCGATTACACAAATAAATTAGATTGGAGTGCCTATTCTCTTTTAATTGACCACTATACATGCTAAATTGTGTTATCTATTAACACAAAAGAAGAGTCTTATGCCTAGAACAACAAGTGTAACTATTGGCTCACAACTTGATGAGTTTGTCACCACACTCATTGAATCGGGGCGTTATGGCTCAACGAGTGAAGTTATACGTTCAGCATTACGGTTATTAGAACACCAAGAGAATCAAGCGATGGCTCTAAGAAGGGCTATTGAAGAGGGTGATGAAAGTGGAGAAAGTGATCTCAACTTAAAAGATATAGCTGCCAAAGTTAAACTGAAACACAATGTATAAACTATCTAATTTGGCGGTAGAAGACTTTACAGCAATTTATGAATATACATTGCTTAACTTTGGTGTCATGCAAGCTGATAAGTACACTGAACATTTAGAGAGTACATTTAACCTTTTAGCCACTTCACCACTAATAGGGTATGAATGCGCAGAAATAGGAGCTAGTGTACGTCGGCATGATCATCATCAACATGCTGTTTTTTATCGCATCCAAGATCAAAATATTTTTATTATTAGAATACTTCATCAGCAAATGCACCCAATGAAGCACTTTTTTGATCTATAGAATAAGAGATTAGAGTGAGGTTACCTAGCTAATTATCCTAGAATTGCTGATATCAACTCTTGGTTATTTATAGAAATTTGCAAGGTACTCTTGCTTATTTCAGTTATTATTCCAATCTATTTATGTAAATTTTAGTAGAAACTATGAATAGCCACTGATTTTGTAGACACCATTTAGTTAAATTTGCTGATTTTTATGGAACAACCAACATTATTCCTAAAAAAGAAGGTTTAGAAGTAATTCTGACTTTAAAAAATGTAGGACCTTTTGATGTTACTTTAAGCAATCCCAAAGAATGGGAGGCAATACCGAAAGTCTGTGAAGAGGTAAATACCGATAAAACTTGGTATGAGGTTGTTTTTGGTGGGCTGTATAGGGATGTTTCATGGACAACAAGATTTGGTTTAGAAAACAAATATTTAATAAAAGACGAACTACAGCCTGATCAAGCACTTCATGACTATTTTATTGTTAAGTCCAACTCTGAAAGAACACTTCGCTTTTTAGTTCCTTATCAATATATTCAATTTCGATCTAATACGGGACTGATAGATGGTAATCGAACTAAAGAGGGTTATGTTTTATTAGACTATCAAGCAGGGGTGCTGGATAGCAGTTGGAGTATGTACATTAATTCTCAAGGGTTTTCCTCTAAACGTGTATGGAAAGCAGAAAAAACCTCAACAGTAAAATGCTGGATAAATTTACAATAATGCTAGCACCTTTAAACTCATAGAAAATTAATGATCAGAAACTATGATTAAGGCAGTTGAATTCCCAACTTTCTTAAAATTCCACATAACTGAATCATTGGCATACCCATCAAAGTGGTTTGGTCTTGCCCAATCATTTGCTCAAATAAACCAATACCAAGACTTTCACACTTAAAGCTACCCGCACAATGCAGAGGTTGATCAATTTCGATGTAACGCTCAATTTCAGCCAAAGTTAAGTCACGAAATTTCACATGATAATGCTCGACCAAGGTTTGTTCAAAACCAGAAGCCAAATGTTGCACACTTAAGGCAGTACTAAAAAAGACATTTTTGCCTGAATTGGCTTGTAGCTGTTGAATGGCTTTTTCTACAGATAGAGGTTTACCAATAAAATCTTGTGGTGCATGTTCACGCCAAGCTACCTGATCTGACCCAATCACAATTGCATTTGGATGTTCTTGAGCAATGATTCGGGCTTTTTCAAAAGCCAAGCGTTTAGCCAAATCATCGGCATGAGATTCACCCTGTGGTGATTCATCGATTTCAGGAGAGATACAATGATAGTCTAAGCGCAAACGATTCATTAAATCTTTACGGGTTTGGCTCGATGAAGCCAAAATAATTTCAGGGTGATTCATCTTTGAATAATTCATGCCTAATTATACAGCATATTCCATCAAGAGATCTAAGGGAACATACGCCAAAACAGCTTGATGACAGGCTTGTAGTTTTACACGAGGTGCCATGTCATTTTGATAGGCCTCAACCCAACGCGTCACACATAAACACCAAAAATCACCAGGTTGTAGTCCCGGAAAGCCGTGTTCTGGCAGCGGTGTAATTAGGTCATTTCCGACTTTTTGTGAAAAATTTAAAAATTCTGAAGTCATTTCAGCGCATACAGTGTGCTGACCGAGGTCGGTTGTTGCTGTATGGCAGAAACCATTACGAAAATAACCTGTGATTGGAGAAAAACAACAACTTGCTAAAGGTTCACCTAAGACATTTAAACCATTGATTTTAGGATCGGGATGAAAAGACATAAGCGTATAGAATTTAAAAGTTCGCCCTATAATAATCAAATCTCAACTTTTCTACAGCTTTTCTACAAAAGTATCTAACCTTTTTTTGTGTAATCATTTAGAATCTACGCGATTTTTAATATCTATAAGAGAGCTATACATGAATTTTCAGCGTATGACTGACCTCGATTTAGCAGGCAAGCGTGTACTTATTCGTGAAGACTTAAACGTACCTGTTAAAAATGGTGTGATTACAAGTGATGCGCGTTTACGTGCTGCATTACCGACAATTAAATTGGCACTTGAGAAAGGTGCTGCGGTCATGGTGTATTCTCATCTTGGTCGTCCCGTTGAAGGTGAGCCAAAAGCGGAACAATCATTAGCTCCTGTAGCTGCTTATTTAACTGAGGCACTTGGTCAAGACGTTAAATTATTTACAGATTATTTAGATGGTGTTGAAGTTGCAGCAGGGCAAGTGGTATTACTTGAAAACTGTCGTTTCAATGTAGGTGAAAAGAAAAATAATGCTGAACTTTCAGCAAAATATGCAGCGCTTTGTGATGTATTTGTGATGGATGCATTTGGTACAGCGCATCGTGCAGAAGCATCAACTGAAGGCGTAGCACGCTTAGCAAAAGTTGCAGCAGCGGGCCCTTTGCTTGCAGCTGAATTAGATGCTTTAGGTCGTGCGTTGCAAACACCTGAAAAACCAATGGTTGCAATTGTTGCTGGTTCTAAAGTTTCTACTAAACTTGATGTTTTAACTTCGCTTTCTGATATTTGTGATCAATTGATTGTTGGTGGTGGTATTGCCAATACATTCTTAGCCGCAGCTGGCTTCAATGTCGGTAAATCATTGTGTGAACATGATTTGATTGACACAGCGAAAGCGATTGCGGCAAAAGTATCAGTTCCACTTCCAACAGATGTTGTTGTGGCAGATGCCTCTGCAATCGACTTTGCCGATTTCTTGGGTTCATTGGCAAATGCTAAAGCAACAGTAAAAAAAGTTGAAGATGTTGCAGACAATGACATGATCTTAGATGTCGGTCCTGAAACTGCAAAAGCTTTTGCAGAAATTTTAAAAACTTCTAAAACTATCCTTTGGAATGGTCCAGTTGGCGTGTTTGAAGTGGATCAATTTGGCGAAGGTACAAAAACACTTTCTTTAGCGATTGCGGAATCTGAAGGATTCTCTATTGCAGGTGGTGGTGATACTTTAGCGGCAATTGATAAATACCAAGTTGCAGACAAAATTGGTTATATTTCAACTGGTGGTGGTGCATTCCTTGAATTTGTTGAAGGTAAAACACTTCCTGCAGTAGCAGTATTGCTTGAACGTGCTTAATTGAAAAATTATTTTAATTATGACGTTTATATGAAAGGCTGACCTCGTGTCAGCCTTTTTTATCTGAGAGATTCATTGTAAAGTAATAAAAATGAAATATAACTGCAATAAACTAGATCAAATCCAATCACCAACACTGGGAAATGTGATGAAATTTAAATTTACACTTGCAGCACTTCTTATTGCTCCTTTGGCATTTACTGCATGTTCTAAACAAGAAAAAGCACCAGCCTCAGAACAAACATCTTCTTCTGAAGCTGTTTCAGCAGAATCAGCAAATACATCTGCAGAACAACAAGCAGTGATTGATGCACTTGATCAACCTGTTTTGGATGAAAAAAATACAGATGTTCCAGCTGAAAAAGCAAACGCTCCAGCGGATGCGGCTACACCAGCGACTGAAGAAGAAGCACCTAAAGCTCAATAATCTTTCTAAATGTTGTTATTTGTTAAAAGTCCTCGCAAACGCGGGGATTTTTTATGAAATAGTCAATATTGTTGCTGAATTGAAATAAAGCAACATGTAGAATATGGGGCATTACTTGGGAGGATATTATGGCTCTTATCTCATTGCGCCAACTCTTGGATCATGCCGGTGAACATAGTTACGGCGTTCCAGCGTTTAATGTGAACAACTTAGAACAAATGCGCGCAATTATGTTAGCCGCTGACGCAACAAATTCACCTGTAATTGTGCAAGCTTCGGCTGGTGCACGAAAATATGCAGGTGCTCCATTTTTACGTCATTTAATTTTAGCTGCAATTGAAGAATGGCCACATATTCCAGTGGTAATGCATCAAGATCACGGTACAAGCCCAGATGTTTGTCAACGTTCGATCCAGCTTGGATTTTCATCTGTAATGATGGATGGTTCTTTAGGTGCAGATGGTAAAACACCAACGTCTTATGAATATAACGTTGATGTAACTCGTCGTACTGTTGAAATGGCACATGCATGTGGCGTTTCTGTAGAAGGCGAAATTGGCTGTTTGGGTAGCCTTGAAACAGGTTTGGCTGGTGAAGAAGATGGTGTTGGTGCAGAAGGTGTACTTGATCATTCTCAACTTCTCACTTCTGTTGAAGAAGCTCGTCAATTCGTTGCAGATACCAATGTTGATGCTTTAGCAATTGCAGTCGGTACTTCTCATGGTGCGTACAAGTTTACTCGTCCACCTACAGGCGATATCTTGGCAATTGACCGTATTAAAGAAATTCATGCGGCACTTCCAAATACTCATCTTGTTATGCATGGTTCAAGCTCGGTACCACAAGAATGGTTGGCGATTATTAACCAATATGGTGGTGACATCAAAGAAACTTATGGTGTTCCAGTTGAACAGTTGGTTGAAGCAATCAAGCATGGTGTACGTAAAATCAACATCGATACAGATTTACGTTTAGCATCTACAGGTGCAATGCGCCGTATGATGGCTGAAAAACCAAGTGAATTTGACCCACGTAAATTCTTCGGTGAAACTGTTGAAGCAATGAAACAAATCTGTGTAGATCGCTATACAGCATTTGGTACTGCGGGTAATGCAGACAAGATTCGCCCAATTTCTTTAGAAAAAATGGTTGATCGTTATAAATAATCTTTAATGGTTGTTGATTACCTAAAAGCCCACTCACGCTAGTGGGCTTTTTCTTGAATCATAGGAACACGGTTCCGCATAAATTTTGCGATGATTGGTGAGATAAGAAGTAAATTATGGAACTCATATTTTCAGCAGCACTTTGTAGTGTGCTGGTTTCAATGCTTTTAAAATGGACCAAACAAAAAGGTTTTGATGCATTGCAAATGATTGCTTGGAATTATGCAATCGCCAGTATATTGAGCTACATCTGGTTTAAGCCTGATTTGGCTCATATTTCAATTTCAAATACGCCGTGGTGGTTGATTTTTGGTTTAGGTGTTGTATTACCCAGTATTTTTTTATGTCTAGCAAAATCATTAAATAGTGCAGGAATTTTAAAAACTGAAATTGCACAACGATTATCTGTGGTTTTATCATTATTGGCTGCATATTTTTTATTCCAAGAGCAATTTAATCAATTAAAAATGCTTGGTATCGGTTTGGGTATCGTGGCAGTTTTATGTATTGTACTTTCCCAGTCGAGTCCATCAAATTCATCCCTCAATCAGAAAGGGATCCTTTATTTACTCAGTGTTTGGGTAGGTTATGCTTTGGTTGATGTTTTATTGAAATATACAACCAGTCTGGGCTTACAGTTTCCTGTTACATTAACCTTGATGTTTATCTGTTCATTCCTATTATCTGTCGCTTATTTACTGATTCGAAAAACTCAGTGGAAGCTTCAGAACAGTATTGCTGGTTTGGCTTTGGGGATTTTAAATTTTGCCAATATTGCTTTATATGTCAAAGCGCATATTTTATTAAAAGATTCTCCAGCCATCGTTTTTGCAGGGATGAATATCCTTGTGGTGTTATTTGGGGTCATTGCAGGGCTGTTAATTTTTAAAGAAAAGCTTAAAGTGATTACCGCTCTAGGACTGGTTTTAGGTTTGGCTGGAGTGGTATGTTTAGCCTTGGCAATATAATGATTTAAGAGAATGAAAGATTAAAATGATAAGAATACTATTCATAATACTGGGTACATTTATCATGATAGATGTTTTTGCAGCAAATTTAACATTGGTGAAGACTGAACAAGAAAAAGGAGATCGTGATAATCCTTCCATCACGACTTATACCTATAAAGCAATATCTCCTTTAGTTGTTGAATCTTTATATGGTTATGATGCAGATTATGGTGAGAATAATTTAAAAATTCAATTTTTAGATCAAGATACTCAAGGAACATATTTAGGTCATACACGTTTTTTAGTTGATGATGAGTCAAAAAAATACGTTAAATTATTAAAATTCCCCAGTGTTCCGTTAAAACATGGATGCTTTTATCAAGCTCAGGCAGAGATTCTTCTTGATGATGTTTTCGTTTCTAGAAACGATTTAAGCAGTTCATCATTTGGGAGTGCTTTTATTCAGAATATAAAACCATTATCAGATGTAAAATTAAAGTGTGATATATATTGATGCTGATCACTTTACAATGACATCAAACGGTAAATTTATAGATTAACTTGGTGGATATGAGATGGATGCATTTGAACAATTATTTATTCATTTAGATTTACAACTAAATAATATTCGCTTAGTACCACTGTCTTTTGAACACGAGCAAGGACTCGCTGAAGCGTGTCGTGATGGTGAATTGTGGAATTTACGAATTACCTCTACACCACATTACACAGAAGTTAAAAATTATATTGAAAAAGCATTGATCCAAAAAACACAGGGCAGCCGTTATCCCTTTGTTGTCATAGAGCAAAGCTCAGGGAAAGTCTTGGGAACGACCAGTTATCACGATATTTTATTAAACGTAAAACGTTTTGAAATCGGCTATACATGGTATGCACAATCGGCACAACGGACCCATGTCAATACAAGCTGTAAACTATTGCTATTAGGGTTCGCTTTTGAACAACTTCAGGCCAATACCGTGGCGTTGCGGACTGATCAATTTAATTTTAAAAGCCAAAAAGCCATTGAACGTTTAGGTGCTAAAAAAGATGGCATTATTCGGGGTGATCAAATGCGTAAAGATGGTACGATTCGAGATACGGTGTTGTACAGTATTGCGCAAGGTGAGTGGAACAATGTAAAAGCACATTTACAAGATATGTTGGCACATTATAAAAAATAACTATTTTGTTGAATTATATTCGATTCAAGGGCATGCAAATGCCTTTGAAATCATTTGAAAGATCGTCATGGTGATTTCATATTTTGTTCATAAAACTTTCAAAAACATAGCGGACAATGGAGGAGCATTCTTTACATTGGTGTAATTGCTATGAATCAAGATATCTTTTCAACGCTTTATACATCATTACAAACCCATCAAGTGCAGCTTTTACCACTACAAATAGAACATGAAAATGCTTTAGTTGAGGTATGTAAAGATGGCCGCTTGTGGGAATTAGATTATACATCGGTTCCACATTATTCTCAGATCAAGGCTTATATTACCAAGGCACTTGAACAAAAATCTTTAGGAATACGCGTACCTTTTGTTGTTTTAAATCAGCGGAATGGTCGTATTGTAGGAACCACCAGTTTTCGCGATTTTATTTGGGAGGTACGCCGTGTTGAGATTGGCTATACATGGTATGCACAATCAGCACAACGCAGTCATATCAATACCAGTTGTAAGTTGTTATTACTTGAGTACGCATTTGAAAAACTACAAGCCAACTCGGTTGTATTAAGGACGGATATTCGCAATATTAAAAGTCAAAGTGCCATTGAGCGTCTTGGTGTGCATTATGATGGTGTGCTACGTCAAGATGCGCTACGAAAAGATGGAACTGTTCGCGATACTGTTATATACAGCATAATCAAAGATGAATGGCAGGGCATTAAACAGCATTTAAGCCAGTTACTTAGCCAAAGCTATAAGGTTTAACTTATAAGGTTTGACCTATAAGTTTTGATTATGTATTTAACTACAATCTATATGTAAGCGATGTTGTTGGCAATGAATGCATTGAAACAGATAGCCTGTTAAATCACCGTCGATACTGAGGTGATCTTGGATAAGCTCTACTGGATAACCATTTTCTTCGATATCGGCTTTGACCTCATCCCAAATTGGTTTAAGCATTTCACTATCCGCATAAGCGATAAACTGACATGGTTCATTGCAATGCACCAGCCAAACTTCTTGTTGCCAACTATGATAACTTGGCGTTTTTAAGCAGATTTCATCTAAAAACTCAGGGTTGATTTTTTCGGATGGAACATTTGGGTTTGAAGAAATACCTTCAATGCCACAATAGTCATTGTATTCTCCATCGTATTTTTGCGCTGCTGCACCATTGGCAATACACCACGGACAGATATAATCGGGTTCATCTATGCTATAGAAAGAACATACGTACTTTAAATCACGTTGTTGATTGCAAATTGAACAAATACCATCTTCTTTTTCAAACAGATCAAGTTTGTATGCGTTGGGATGATATTTAAACTGAGGATAATCCATATTTTTGATTCTTCTAGGCTGAGATTTTAACTATTGAATGCTAACAATAAAATTCTACACGAAAACTTTCAATCAGTTCAGGTGGAACACGTGTTGTTTGTCCATTGGTGCGCATGAATAATTCGCCTTTGTAATATAACGGACGGTCCGATTTATTACATTTAAAGACCAATATGGTTTTTCCTTGAATCTGTATTTCTTCTAGTGTGGTATAAATATTTGAAATTTTGTTACTTTCGTGTGCCAGTTTATCAATCAAACTCCGCTTCATTAAGTCGAGTGAATTATTAAAGTGTTCCGCAAGTTCATTTTCAATCCCGACAATGGTTAAATCATCAGCAACGCCTATAAAGACATAGCCATTGCGGGTATTCATAAATGCAAAGCACGCTTTGACCCATTTATCTGATTTGCGGTTGGTTAATAGGTCTGTGGTACGTTCTTTAAATTCAATCCGTTGATTTTCACCCAGTTGAATTAAATTAAAATAGTATTCTGAATAGGAATTTTGCCGATAATGATTGAGTGTGGTCTTAATTTTTTCTAATGATTTATATGCGGCGACAGTTTCTAAATTATGAATATCTTGCCATTGGTAAATTAATTTAATCTTTAACTCGTTGGCTAAGTTGGGATCAGCAAGGTATTCAAAGCTCAAATTGAGATATTGTAAAATTTCTGTGTAAATAGCATGACTGGCAATTGGAATGGAAATTTTATTAAAAGTATTTCTAATTTTTTCTAAATTTTTGTGAAATTCAAAAGCTTCTTGGTAAAAACTTAAATATTTAAACTCATTTAAAATATGTTCATAAGGGCGATGAAATGAGTTAGGAAACAGTTGCTTGGGCGGTATATGGATATATTTTTCAATCTGTTGGAAATAATATCTTAAGGTTGGGTACTTTAAGGCCTGATCAATATTAATTTCAAATTTCTCAGAAAGTGGCTTAGTGGTATAGGCTTGAAAAAACAGCAGTGTTTGGATTTCTTTGTATTTATTGGGGTAGTCATGCCAATGCGTTTCTAGAAACTCATTAAAATTCTTAAATTTATTGGTGAGATACATGTTCAAATCCATAGCAACACCTTTAATCCTCTATTGTTTGGTGTTCGGTATTTACAACAAATATGTCATCAGACTATTTATATATAGTTATTTATAAGTTAATTAAGTCAGGAAATAAAGCGTAAAACTTTAAATCGGATCGTGAAAGTTGTTAGAAAATATAACAAATATTTCAATTTGGTGAATAGCGCATTTGACTGCTTCATTTCGTCATTCATCGATAATTTGCGGAATCGCTAAACTTGGATTTTGGATAAATGATGCTAATCGTTCTTTTAATGAGGTGGCTCGTTCAGGAACAGCATCAATTGCAATCTCAGCGAGCCTCTTGACCAATTGTAAATCACCAGCAGCACCAGCTACATAGCAGAGGGTACACATGTGTGCGGGATGTAAGGGATTTATACAGGCCTGATGCGCTTTCTTGAGAAAATCTTCAGGCCAATGTGCCAATTGATTAAAGAAATTTTGGCTTTGACGATTCCACTCAGATACCAGAAATTGCACCATTTCGTTAGCATCTTGTTCATTTGAGGTATATGACCAGTCGTTGTCATGATCATTGATCAAATAAGGCAGGATCGAACTACGCCATGCACAATCATAATCACGCATTTTTTCAATATCTAAAGCGTTAGCTGTACATCGCATAACATATTCACCTAATGGGATGAGGTGAATACCGAGATTAACTTGAAAACAATGTCTTTTAATGGAGTGCTGTATATCGACAATTCGAATAACTTCTCCCTCAACCTGCCTAAATACATCGCCTTTTTTTATAAAGCCCTGTGCTTTTAAAATGGGATAAAACTGACGTTGTAATAGTTTGGAAATGACTTTTTTATCCATTAGGTATATCCATGGTAAAGGCTAGCATTGCCATAGAAATTTAGCAGTTTTACCCTGAGGGCAATCAAATAGGTAGGCGGAACCTCCTCCACCAAAATTCATCTCAGTTCTATGATCAGGTCCAGTCTCTAGTTGAGCAACAAAGCGCATAGGCTTTTGGCAGCAATCACATTCAGGTGTTTCATCATTTTGCAGCCACTCAGCTGAGCCAGAAAGCTGACCTAAAATTTCTCTCTTGGGTCCTTGCCAAAGTTCACGCGATTGTGAATATTCTTCTTGCGAATCTTGGAAAATCTTGGCGCCATATTCCGTTTCACGTAAGGTATTTTCAGGTTCTAACGGTTGGAATTTTTCAAGAGCATGAATCTCTGTAATGACAATAACTTTATTACCACCACCATCTGCATCCCAGTCATCACACATCCCCGGATCTTGGCTACACATAAAGATCAATTCTAAACCGAGATCAGTTTTTACTTTGCCAAGGTATTGCATTGCACCATCACAATTTGTGCAGCAAGGCCATTTAACCTGTAAGCCAATCGTTTTAACAGGAAGACCACCAAAAGAGGTTTGATCAAGGTGTTGTGAGACTTGGTCTAAAATTAACAGTTGAGTCATTGTTATTCCCTATTTTATTTATATTTTAATTAAGCTAGTTAGATCTTAACTGTGTACAACATATCCAAAGATTCCAACCAAGCTGCTATTCTGGGTTAAGCCCAATGCAAGTCGAGGCAAGACACAACCTGTAATGATTGTTCCTTTCGGGTAATCATCAGAATCGATTTGTTCTAAAAGTGCTGAGTCACCAATCCGAACAAATGCACAGTCGATAAAATCGTGTTGTGCTGCAAACCAATTTATCATCTTGTGCCAAGGCTGAAAATATTCTGCTGGAGATTCTTCACCATCTTGTTCAACTTCTTTCCACCACTGTGTATTGGTTGTAAGCGGTTCAGTCGTAATGTTCGCCAAAGGAAAAATAGTATTGGCAAAGTATTTTTGAATCAGTTGAGGCGTAATTTTTTGGCTAGCTGAGTTTTGTGAATGCATGATATAAAAATCTTGAAAATAATCACCCGAGTTTGAACCCATACCAACTTCAACATTTGTCATGATATTGGCGATTTCAGCGCTTAGTTTTTGACAAAGTTTTAATTCATCGGGATCAATTTCATGCTGTAATAGGATATTGTGCTTTGAAATAGACCCATCATTATAAACGCTGGTAAAGCGCGAAATGATATTGTTAGGCCATTCATCTGTATCAGCACCCACGTCATAATTCTGCATACATTCAGATAATATTTTTAATCTTTCTTCACTTAACGCTAGTTTTGTACTCATGGTTTTGCCAAATTTAATTATAAATCTTAATCATATAAACGGTAAATTCCAGTAAAGCGCTCACAGCCTTTTTGTGTTGTTGTCACAGACAAAATTGCTTTTTGGAAATTAAGCACATATTTACAGTCATGTTCATTGTCCAAAATTTGATTCTTTTTTTCAGGCGTGGTGTAAGCCAACAATGAGACAATTTGACTATCTTTACGGTTATTGGGATTTCGGTAGGCGATGCCTTCAACTTTAATCCGATCTTTAGTCAGTTGATGGATTTGTAAATGGGCGGGTTGCTTCGAAATTTTACCATGTTCATATTTGATGAAATGTTGGGTTAAACTTTGATTCATTGAAGTGTAAAAATTTAAGTCTTCTAGGCGAATATCGAACTGTTGTTTGAAACAATCGTTGCTTTTACATTGACTTAAACGGTTGAGCCACAAACGATGCGTATCATTGATTAAGCGTATTGGTGCATCTGTGACCAGATATGTAGTGAGATAGCTCTCATTTAATTGAGCGCGCAGCTCACTATACTGCGAACCACATAACTTTTTTAAAAGTGATGAATCTTGGTGCTTACAGTCAAGAGGCAGGGCGTAAACAGCTGATGTACTGATACAGCTCAAAATGAGACCAGACAAGAGTGTTTTAATTTGATTAAATTCTGTATTCAACAGCATGATCGCTTATACTTTCACAATGTTTGCATACGTACTATAGCGAAAGAGAAAGTACGAATACAAGATTTTTAAATTTTAAAAACTGCAAAAGGAGCTAAGAATGATCATACCGATTCGTATTGGGCAGGGAATGGATGTACATGCTTTTGAAGAAGGTGATTTTGTAACTTTGGCAGGCGTTCAAATTCCACATACGCATGGTTTAAAAGCACATTCTGATGGTGATGTCGTGTTACACGCATTATGTGATGCTTTATTGGGTGCATTGGCTTTAGGGGATATTGGACAGCATTTCCCAGACACAGATGCTGAATTTAAAGGTGCGGATAGCCGTAAACTTTTAAAACATGTTTATCAATTAATTTTAGACCGTGGTTATAAATTAAATAATGCCGATATTACTGTGGCATGTGAACGGCCTAAATTAGCCAAACACAATTTGGAAATGCGTCAAAGTATTGCAGATGTGTTAGATGTTGATGTGACTCAAATTAGTGTTAAAGCAACAACCACAGAGAAATTGGGTTTTACTGGTCGTCAGGAAGGTATTTTATCCACTGCAACAGTCTTAATTTCACATTTAGCAAAATAATTATTTTTATAGTTTAGAACTCTTACTTATCTATCTACTGAGAAATAATGATGCGGTGGTAGATAAGTTTTGATGGTTTCCGATTTTAAAGCGCTATAGTCAAATTTTAGCTACAAAAAAAGCCCTTTAAAGGGCTCTTTTCACATGCAAAAATTAGTTAGCTAACGCTTTAACTTGTGCATTCAAGCGGCTCTTGTGACGAGCAGCTTTGTTTTTATGGATGATACCTTTATCCGCCATACGGTCAATAACTGGAACTGCAGCTTTATAAGCTTCAGTTGCAGCAGCATATTCACCAGTAGCGATAGCAGCGATTGTGCGTTTGATATAAGTACGTACCATTGAACGCAAGCTTGCGTTGTGTTTACGTGCTTTAACGTTTTGACGAGCACGTTTTTTTGCTTGAGCAGAGTTTGCCACTCGTGCACTCCTTGAATTAGATGGGTCTGGGCGGGCTGAAACCACATCTGAAAACCACATCAGAGGATTATCACCAGCCCGTAAACAAGTGCCATATTGTGATTAAAGAGGCCAGTAAAGTCAAGTGTTGACATGCTTTGACAACATTTTTGTTGAAGAAAAATTTGAAATAAAACGTTAGATTAGTAATAAATCTAGGAGATTGTTTAAAAAATGACTAATTCGATAAAAAATGCGATTGTGATTGGAGCAACAGGTTTAGTGGGGCAACGTCTCATTGAACAGCTCAATTTATTGGCTGATTGTGAAAAAATTACAGTTGTTGTACGACGAGAAAATCCTGACTTTTTAAAATTAAAAAAAGTTGAACAATTTGTATTGGATGACTTCCTTCTACTCAATGATCAAGATGTCAGCGGTTACACTCATGCATTCAGTTGTTTGGGAACGACTATTAAAAAGGCAGGTTCTAAAGAAGCTTTCTATAATATTGATTTTGAGATCAATGCACATTTTGCAGATTTATTTGAAATGACTGAAACCCATTTACTTTTAGTCAGTGCGATGGGGGCAAAAGCCAGCTCACCAATTTTTTATAATCAAGTGAAAGGTGAACTTGAGGACTATATACAAAAGTTGAATTTATATCGTTTTTCAATTATTCGCCCATCGTTACTCCTTGGTGATCGAAATGAAAAGCGATTCTTGGAAGATGTAACGCAAAAGCTGTATGGTAAATTTTCGCATTTGGTACCCAATTCTTTTAAATATAAGCCAGTGACAGCACAACAAGTGGCTCATACTATGGTCGAGGCTGCTCAAACACAAACTAAAAAAATTGAAATTTATGATAATTTGCGTATACAAAATAGCAAATAATGGAGTGATAACGTGACTACAGTACCTTTTGTAACTTGTGATTTATTAGATGATCACCCAGACCAAGACATTCAAACCTTGATTCCATCTCTAGATGGCAAATTTTTTAGAAGTTATGGGGCGCGTAAAACCTTTGGCGGTCAAATCGTGACAGTCAAGTGTTTTGAAGATAACTCACGAGTGAAAGAGTTACTTGCTACAGATGGAACAGGCAAGGTTTTGGTTGTCGATGGTGGAGCATCCATGCGTTGTGCCCTGATGGGTGACATGATTGCAGAGTCAGCGGTTAAGCATCACTGGAATGGTGTAGTGATTTACGGCTGTGTACGTGATGTAGATGCGCTAGTTGAACTTGATCTAGGTGTCCATGCATTGGCTTCAATTCCACAAAAAAGCAATCGTAAAGGCATAGGTGAGGTCGATATTCCTGTGTATTTTGGTAGTGTCACTTTCAATTCTGGTGAATATATCTATGCAGATAACAATGGAATTGTGGTTTCAAAAGAAAAAATAGTGGATTTATAAAAAGCTTTATTTAAGCGAAAACAATCGTCTAGGGGGTATAAAATGGTGCATCATCAAATTAAAGTTGTACAAGCTTTGGCTTCATCACTGACTGAGGGAGGCCGTGGTGTAACAGGAACTCCGTTTCCAAACCAGCCAGAAAAGGCTTTAAAGTTATATGAGTTTGAGGGTTCACCATTTTGCCGCCGTGTACGAGAAGTAATGACCTTGCTCAATTTGGATTATGAAGTCTATCCATGCCCTAAAGGTGGGACCAAATATCGTCAGGTTGTAAAAGAAAAAGGTGGAAAATTGCGTTTTCCGTATTTCATTGATGAAAACACGGGAACAGCAATGTACGAATCGCAAAAGATTGTTGATTACTTATTTAAGCATTATGGTAAAACAGGCAAAACACCAAAGAAATATTCTCATTATCCTAAATACCCAACGGTCGCTATGGTGGGAACCATTATTAATGGTGCACGCGGGGTTTGGGTTAATAAAAAAATTGTTGATCGTGCAAGTCCAGCGCAATTATTGGAATTATGGGGGTTTGAAGCCAGCCCCTATACACGTGTTGTGCGTGGTGTGTTAACTGAATTAGAAATTCCATTTATCTTTCATAATGTGGCTAAAGAGTGTTGGCAAGATCTAGGCCCAGCAGTTTTACGTTTAAAACCGGGTAAATATGTTCCTTTGGTGGGTGGCAAACGTGAAAAAATTATTCCAGTTATGGATCGCGCAAAGCAAGACATTCAAGTGCCTTATTTAGAAGATCCAAATACAGGTGAAAAACTCTTTGAGTCAGCAGCAATCGTACGTTATTTACAGAAACAATATGGTTAACTCTATGTGTCAAAAGCACCGAACATAGGTGCTTTTAATTGAAGGATAAATGTGGGTTTACAAGAAAATTATCTTGAATATCGAAATCATATAAATACTTTAAAGACTGACCAAGGCTATATAAAGTATATTTTGAAAATTCAGCAGATCATGCATCAACGGCAGTTGGTATCTTGTATGAGTTATTCAAAATGGCTCAAACTTCTGCATGCAATGACAGACTTGGATTTTCCACCTGCATTTATTGTCAAATTGGTGACTGAAAATAGAGATCTACAAGCTGAAGATCAATTTGTGAAGAAAATTCCGTGGTATTTGGGTGATTGGCATCCTTTCTATCACGATGCTATGCCTGTATTTATTGGAATTGAATATTTAATTGTAAAGCCTATGCTAAGCAAGCCGAGGGGAAGATTGATCGATGATTTGATTTTAGATCAAACAGATCAATTTCGTACTTTATTGCAGCGTTTGAATATTGTGTTTGATGAAAAAAATAGTTGTTTTAAAATTTATGCTTATCACTCAAAGTAATTTTAAAAATAATGACAATAAATGTGTCTGAATAAAAAAGTCAAAACTTATTGCTTTAATCATTTTTCGCAACATTTCTATCCATATAAATATTGTGAATTAGTGGATTGTTAACGATAAAAACTTAAGCTTTAAAACAGCCTATGTTAGATTGTAACCAATAGAATATTTTGAGATAAATTATGACTTCAACTCGAATTCAACCTGTTATGAATCGTCCAGGGGAAAATGCCTTATTTATTGTTTTAGGATTAAGGCTTGGGGCTGAAGTAATAGATACAGTAATCGATTTTGCAGCAAATTTTTCAGCATTAACACGTAGTTTAACCAACCGTTATCCAGATGCACAATTTAGTGCAGTCATGGGATTTGGGGCAAATGCGTGGGAACGTTTATTTCCTGATCAGGCTAAACCACAAGAATTAGAACAGTTTAAAGAAATTAAAGGGCCAAAATATACGGCTGTTTCAACAGAAGGCGATTTGTTTTTCCATATTCGTGCTGATCGCCAAGCGTTGTGTTTTGAAATGGCAGATATGATCAATACGCAATTAAAAGCCGTAAGTTATCCAGTGGATGAAGTGAATGGTTTTCGATATTTTGACGGTAGAGCGATTATTGGCTTTGTCGATGGGACAGAAAACCCAGAGCCTGAAATTGCAGCTGAATATGCGCTGGTGGGTGATGAAGATCCAGACTTTAAAGGTGGCAGTTATGCATTTATTCAAAAATATATGCATGATATGGATAAGTGGCGTGCGCTCAGTGATGAAGAACAAGAAAAAGTCATCGGACGTAAAAAGTTTAATGATGTTGAGTTGAGTGATGATGTAAAGCCGAAAACAGCACACAATGTAGTGAGTAAGGCGCATGATGCAGATGGCAATGAAATTAAAATCATGCGTGCAAATATGCCGTTTTCAAATCCATCTAGAAATGAATATGGCACCTTCTTTATTGGTTATGCACGCAAATTTAGTGTCACTCGACAAATGTTAGAGCATATGTTTCAAGGTGATGAAGAAGGTAATTTAGATCGTTTATTAGATTTTAGTACAGCAGTGACAGGAACCTTATTCTTTGTGCCTACTGTCGATTTCTTAGATGATTTAGGCGACGAATAACGCTGATGGTTTATGTTCAGGTAAAGGGGCGTTTTAAAACGGCCTTTTACTGCGAACTTTTGTCATCTTTGTTATGATGAATCTTTGATTTAATTGAGTTTTAATGATGTTTGATAAAATTGCAGCATTATTTAAGGGCAATAAAAACGGTCCTGAACAAGTTTTTCTACAAGAAAATAATATTCAAATTGATGCTGAGCATGGTTTTATTGTAGATGGTATTGTTTTAAATCGTGAGTTATCTGAACGGCTGGAATACTTTTCCAACCGAAAACTTAATAATTTTGATGATTTAAAAGCTTTGTTCTATAAAACAATTTTGATCAATGAAAAGATTGATTTAGAAATCGCGACAAACAACTATGTGCAAAGACTTGGCAATACAGAAGAAAATTTAAAACAATTCAAACAAATTATTCAAAAACTCAATGATTATTATAAAGCGTTTAAACGAGAAAAATAAATCAACTTAAGGCATGGATAACATTTGGTGGAATCAGAATATTTCACCAAAGAATGATGTGTGATGTTGCTTAGATTTTTAATTGTTATTAAATGGCTATTCTCAATTCATTTGGCAAGAGCTTCCACAGGTCTATGATCCTGTGAGTTTGTCTTGAGGTTGATGTGAATTCTATCCTGATGAAGAAATGCTGTTGATGAGTCATTGCGCAGATAAATAGAATAAACAAAATCACTCAACTGAATAAAGTCATCATGTTAAACTATTGCTCATGTCTTTTAGACCTTATGCGATTATGTTTAAACAAGAAATCTCTGACCTCAATTTAAAACAACTGAAAGCAGGCGAAAAACGCTGGATTGGCACAATGCTCGGTTCATCTGCAGCCTTATTGTTTAAGGAGATCGCAGAGAAATCGGATCAGCTCTTTGTATTGGTTGCAAAAAATAATCAGCACTTGGGACAGTTGGAAAGTGAATTAGAATTTTATGGGGTAAAACCAACAATATTTCCAGACTGGGAGATATTGCCATATGATCGTTTATCTCCGCACCAAGATATTGTCTCTGAAAGACTGTCGATACTTTCTAATATGCCACAAAAAGGTATTTTATTAGTCTCTGCAACCACCTTGGCACAACGTGTTGCCCCTACATCATGGGTGTTGGGTGAGCATTTTGATATCCGCGTTGGTCAGAAATTTGCATTAGAACAACAAAAATTAAAATTAGTTCAGGCGGGTTATCATCTGGTTGATACCGTTTATGATCATGGGGAATTTGCTGTACGTGGTAGCATCATGGATATTTATGCCTCTGGGCAAAATGCGCCTATTCGTATTGATTTATTTGATGATGAAATAGACAGTTTAAAATTCTTTGACCCAGAAACCCAAAGAACAACAACAAAGTTAGAGCGTTTTACCGTACTTCCTGCAAAAGAATTTCCGTTAAAAGAAGCGCGTTCAACGTTTCGTGATCGTTATGCAGAAAGTTTTCCAATTGCAAATCCCAAGAAAAACCCAATTTATCAAGATGTGTTAGAAGGCATTGCTTCTCCAGGATTAGATTTCTACTTCCCATTATTCTTTTCACAGCAAGCCATGCAAACACAAAGTTGTTTGGTATCGTACTTACCAAGCAATGCGATTGTCATTACAGATAAACACATTGATGAAGGATTGTTGAGTTTTTGGACAGATGTGATGCGTCGTTACGAAGACCGACGCCATAATGCTGATCAACCGCTATTACCACCTGAAGAAATTTTTATACAACCGAATCAACTGTTTGAGTATTTAAATCAATTTTCAAGAATTATTGCCTCAACAGAAGCCATTGAATTAAAAGCAGGCTGTATCAATTTGTCGGTTGAATTACCACCACGATTGCCTGTAGACCCTAAACAAGACCAACCATTTAAAGCAGTAAAGCAGTATGTGGATGAGGCCAATCATCCTGTATTACTGGTGGCTGAAAGTGCTGGACGCCGTGAAACTTTGAAAGATGCTTTACGTGCAAGTTTAGGTGAAATTCCAGTTGTTGAAAGTTTTGCTGTATTTCAACAATCTAATTTCTCTGTGGCGATTACCAATGCGCCTTTGGATCGTGGATTGGTCATCAGCAATGATCTATCGGTTATTTCTGAAAACCAACTGTATGAACACCGTGTAGTACAGCGCCGTAGAAAACGTCAACAAGAGGTTTCAGAAGAGTTTCTGATCCGAAGTCTGACGGAACTCAATATTGGTGCGCCAGTGGTGCATATTGATCATGGTGTTGGGCGTTATGCAGGCTTAGTCACCTTAAATATTGATGAACAAGACTATGAGTTTCTGCAATTAAACTATGCAGATGATGCAAAAGTGTATGTTCCTGTGACCAATCTACACCTGATTAGCCGTTTTAGTGGTGGTGATCCTGATTTAGCGCCATTACATAAATTGGGTACAGATGCATGGAATAAAGCAAAACGTAAAGCACTTGAACAGATTCATGATGTGGCAGCTGAATTATTACATATTCAAGCACGTCGTCAGTCTAAACCTGGGATTAGCTTTGAGCTGGATCAAAGTGCATATATGCAATTTTCCAGTGGTTTTGCTTATGAGGAAACACTGGATCAGGCCAATGCCATCGAAGCGACTCTATATGATATGCAACAAGCCAAACCAATGGATCGACTGGTTTGTGGTGATGTTGGCTTTGGTAAAACGGAAGTGGCGATGCGCGCGGCATTTGTTGCTGTTCAAAATAATAGGCAAGTGGCTGTCTTAGTACCTACCACCTTATTGGCACAACAGCATTTTGAATCATTTAAAGATCGCTTTGCCGATTGGCCAATTCGTATAGAGGTACTTTCGCGTTTTGGAACCAATAAAAGTCATACCAAAATTATTGAAGATTTAATCGATGGTAAAGTCGATATTGTCATCGGCACACATAAAATTCTTCAGGAAAATGTGCAGTTTAAAAACTTAGGTTTAATGATTGTCGATGAAGAACATCGTTTTGGGGTACGTGATAAAGAGCGTATCAAAGCCATGCGTGCAGATGTTGATATGTTAACCTTAACTGCAACACCAATTCCTCGTACCTTGAATATGGCATTTGGCGGAATGCGCGATCTTTCAATTATTGCCACACCACCAGCACGTCGTTTAGCTGTCAAAACTTTTGTCAATGAACAAACCAATGAAACCATGAAAGAGGCAATTCTGCGAGAGTTGTTACGTGGTGGTCAGGTTTATATTTTACACAATGAAGTTGATACCATAGAACGCGCTGCGGAAAATATTCGTCAACTTGTACCTGAAGCGCGTGTCGCGGTTGCGCATGGTCAAATGCGTGAACGTGAACTTGAGCAAATCATGCAACAGTTCTATCACAAAGAATTTAACGTGCTGGTCTGTTCAACAATTATTGAAACGGGGATTGATGTTCCTAATGCCAATACGATTATTATTGAACGTGCAGACAAACTCGGCCTAGCACAATTACATCAATTACGTGGTCGTGTTGGACGTTCCCATCATCAAGCCTATGCATATTTGATGGTGCCATCGATTAAAGGCCTTAAAGGTGATGCAGAAAAACGTTTAGATGCCATTCAGAGAGCTTCAAATCTTGGCGCTGGTTTTATGCTGGCTACGGAAGACTTAGAGATCCGTGGTGCAGGTGAATTACTGGGTGAACAACAAAGCGGTTCAATGAATGCAATTGGTTATAGCCTATATATGGAAATGTTGGCCAAAGCGACCAAAGCAATTCAACAGGGCAAGACACCTAATTTTGATACACCACTTTCACTTACCTCTGAAATTACCCTGCATATGCCTGCTTTGATTCCCGATGAATATTTGGGCGATGTACATCAGCGCCTTATGTTCTATAAACGTATTAGTAATACCGATACTCAGGATAAACTTGACAATATCCGTATGGAGCTGATTGATCGCTTTGGTGTACCGCCATTGCCGGTAAAACAACTGTTTAGTGTTCATCAAATTCGGGTTAAGGCTGAAGCCTTAGAAATTACCAAAATTGATATTGGGGCCAATGGTGGGGTGATCGAATTTTCACCTGATACACCTGTGCAAGCGATCAGTATTATTCAGCTAATGCAGAAGCATCCAACTTGGTTCCGTATGGAAGGTGGGCAACGTTTAAAAGTGATGGTGATGCTTGAAGAAAATGACAAGCGAATTCAGTTTATTCAGGATTTGTTAAACAATTTACTGACAGAATTAAAGCGTTAATTTATCAGGATTTTGAGCTTAAAAAATGCTCAATTTGAGATTAAAAGTGCTTATGAATTTTTTCTAGTAAATCACTTGAAAAAATTCTGTGATTCTTTAAAGTGTAATTGTGATCAGGTTCAAAACAAACTGTGTTTATTTGTACCAAAACACAAGATAACCAATATTCACACGAAAACCGATGTGTTAGTATTAGCCATCCTTTTAATTTTGCGTCATTTATAAAGATATGTTTAGTTTGCATCCACAACTTGCTCAAGATACTTTTTTTGTAGGCGATTTTCCGCTTTCAACATGTCGTTTAATGAATGATATGCAATTTCCGTGGCTGATTCTTATTCCACGTGTTCCTGGTATCACTGAGTTATATGAACTAAGTCAAGCTGACCAAGAGCAGTTTTTACGTGAATCAAGCTGGTTGTCTAGTCAGCTTTCTCGTGTTTTTCGTGCAGATAAAATGAATGTCGCTGCACTTGGAAATATGGTTCCGCAATTACATTTTCATCATGTAGTTCGTTATCAGAATGATGTAGCTTGGCCTAAACCTGTATTTGGCCTGCAAGCAGTTCCTTATAGCAATGAAGTATTAGCACACATGCGTCAAACACTGATGTTGGCGTTACGTGGTCAAGGTGAGATGCCATTCGATTGGCGTATGGATTAAGTGTAAACAGCACAAGGGAAGTGTTTAATAAAATGACATCCGAGGTAAAATATTTTGCCATTTGAACGTATGTTAGATAAAGAGCCAAAGCAATTTGAAATATTCCAGCGATTTATGGGGTATTTGATTATTGCTTTGGTGGTCATGGTTTATTATTTCACCTCCCCAATTGCAAATTATCAATTTTATGTTCCTTTTTTTATTGGCTTTATTTTTATTGTTAGCCCTAAATTATCGCGTTGGCTAGAATATTCATATGGCTCTAAGATTCGGAAGAATATTTATTTTTTAATTGATGTCATCGTTGTTTCTACCGCATTGGCTGCTGTACATTTAAGCCTCGTGGTAACTTTTGTATTGTTATTTGCACTGATCTATACAGCGATTAACAACAAAATTTCTTTTATGATGGGCTCTTTGGCAATTTTAGTTGCCTTTGTTGTGTTTTATACCAATATTATTTTTATCTTTGGTTTTTATGATTATTTTCAGCAAACCAGCCCTGAGCTATCAGTCCTGTCTTTTATTAGTATTATCTTGTTTGTAAACATCGGAAATTATTATCAAAATCGCCGTATCAAAAGTGTAGAAACCAAGAAAAACACCTATTTCAATGAAATGAATCGTTATATTGAGTTGTCAAATCAACTCAGTCGTTATGCGCCATTACAGCTTTGGCAGGCGATTATGCGTGGCGATACAGAAGCCAAGATTGAATATAAACGTAAAAAAATGACGGTTTTCTTTTCTGATATTCAAGGATTTACAGAATTATCAGAAACTTTGATTCCAGATGATTTGGCCTTTGTATTAAATGACTATTTAAGTCATATGACTGAAATTGCCAAACAATATGGTGCAACCATTGATAAATTTATGGGTGATGCAATCCTGATTTTCTTTGGTGATCCAGACTCACAAGGTGTGGAGCAGGATGCGAAAAACTGTATTGATATGTCGATTGCAATGCGCCAGCAGATGAAATTTCTCCGTGAACGTTGGGTGAAAATGGGCTATGCACCTTTACATATTCGTATGGGGGTAAGTACCGGTTATTGCCACGTTGGAAACTATGGTGCTGTACATCGTATGGCGTATACCATTGTGGGTCGTGATGCCAATTTAGCAGCGCGTTTGCAATATGCTGCAGATATCGATGAAATTTTGGTTTCAGATGAAACCTATAAGCTGATTAAAAACGATTATCTTTGTGCACCAAAAACCCCGATTGAACTGAAAGGGATTCAAGGTAAGGTACGCACTTGGCAAGTGATGGAAAAATACTCTGCAACCAAGAATGAAAATCAGCAATGGTTTGATTATGAGTATAAAGGCTTCCACTTGGTGCTGAATTTAGAAGAAGTGCAAAACTTTGAATATCCAGAGTTGGTGGAAGTATTAGAAAAAATGGTAGAACGGATTAAGGTTCAGCAAAAACTTACCAACTCTCAAGGCGTTGCAAAGCTTAATATTGAAGATGAAGTCAACTCAAATTATTTGTAAAATCATTAAATATTAAATTAAATACCTAAGCCATTAAAAATTGCCAAGACATTAAAAAACCACTCATAAAGAGTGGTTTTTGCCTATATGAAAAGCAACTTAGTGGTTTTCAGAAGCATGGTTAATTGTATACTTTGGAATTTCAACTTCCATATCTTCGTCTGTGATTTTGACTTGGCAAGACAGACGTGAATCGGGTTCTAAGCCCCAAGCGCGATCGAGTAAATCGGCTTCAATATCATCCATCTCTTCAAGCTCATCAAAGCCTTTACGTACAATCACATGGCATGTAGTACATGCTTTAGACATGTCACAGGCATGTTCGATTTTAATACCATTATCGAGTAAGCTTTGACACAGGTTCGCGTTTGGTTCAACTTCAAACTCAGCACCATTTGGACAAATTGTTGCATGAGGTAGTACTTTAATACGTGGCATAGTCGTTACCTTAAATTAGTTTGAGTTAGACCAATCATCAAGTTTGGTGCCTTTGAGTGCATGATCAATGTGTTGATTCATGCGTTCTGCTGCAAAGGCATCGCTATAAGTTTTTAACTGTTCAACAGCATGCTCAATCGATTTGATATCGTTTGTTTCAAGCTGGGCTTTTAAAGCTTCAGCGGCTTGGTTGAGCGCAGTCAGTTGTTCAGTACTGAGCAGGTTGGAGTCGACCTTTAACGCCTGTGTTAAGGCTTCAAGTTCACGCTGTGCTTCAACTTTAGTTTCATTGAGATGGCGAAGATTTTTATCTTCTTCAGCGAATTTATAACCTTCTAAAAGCAAGCGTTCAGTATCGGTCTCAGACAATCCATAAGAAGGTTTAATGTCGATTTGCGCATTGACCCCTGATGTGGTTTCTTTGGCTGAAACAGTAAGCAGGCCATCTGCATCGACCTGAAAAGTGACTTCAATACGTGCCTGACCCGCGGTCATTGGTGGGATACCATGTAATACAAAACGACCTAAGCTGCGGCAATGCTCAACTAAGTCGCGTTCGCCTTGCAAGACATGGATCAACATGGCCGTTTGACCATCTTGATAGGTGGTGAACTCTTGACGGCGTGCAACAGGAATGGCTGTATTACGTGAAATTAAACGTTCAACCAAACCGCCCATGGTTTCTAGACCAAGTGATAGCGGGGTAACATCTAACAGTAATGAACCATCTTTAGAATTTCCAATGAGTTGATTCGCAGTGATCGCAGCGCCAATCGCCACAACTTCATCAGGATTGATGGTACAAAGCGGCTCTTGCTTAAATACTTCACGCACCACTTTCTGTACAGCATAAGAGCGGGTTGAGCCACCAACAAGAACTACATTTTGAATATCATCGAGTTCAAGTTTTGCATCACGCATGACACGTTTACATACATTGATCGTCTTATCTAATGCCACTTGAATGATTTCTTCAAATGTCGTGCGATCTAGCGTGAGGTGATGTGTCAGAACTTTAATATCAACAGAGGTAGCATCACTGAGTGCTTCTTTGGCTTTACGCGCAGAAACGATAAAGTGCGCATATTCTGCATCATCTAAAGTTTCAATATTCAGTTGTTTTTTTGCCCATTTAACAATAAGGCGATCTAAGTCATCGCCACCCAGTGCGGTATGACCGCCTGTAGCTAAAACTTCAAACACACCTTGAGAAAAGCGTAAAATAGACACATCAAATGTACCGCCACCTAAATCATAAATGACATAGTTGCGATCTGTTGTTAGATTGCTCTCTTGATCTAAGCCATATGCAACAGCTGCAGCGGTAGGTTCGTTGAGTAAGCGTAATATATTTAAACCTGCGAGTTCAGCTGCATCACGTGTAGCTTGGCGTTGCGCTTCATCAAAGTAGGCTGGAACCGTAATAACAGCGCCATTCACCGGATTGTTTAAACTTTGTTCAGCGCGATCTTTCAGTTGTTTTAAAATTTCTGCAGAGATTTCTACAGGTGTTTTACGACCTTGCGCTGTTTCAAATGCTGGCATTTCATTATCAGCACCTGCAAGCGTGTAAGGGTGTTGAAATTTAACATCTGCTTTAGAACGGCCCATAAAGCGCTTAACAGAAACAATGGTATTTTTAGGGTCAGCAGTAATAAACGGTTTTGCTGCATCGCCATATTCGGTCGAATTTTTAGAATAATGTACAATAGAAGGAAGTAACACGCGACCTTGCTCATCGTTCAGTACTTTGGCTTTGCCTGATAATACCGTAGCAACAAGAGAATGGGTTGTCCCTAAGTCGATACCAATCGCAATACGGTGTTCGTGTGGCGCACTTGATTGTCCTGGTTCAGCAATTTGCAAGAGTGCCATTTGTCACATCCTTAAAATAAAAACTAAAAACAAATTCGGGTAAAACATATAATGAAAGTTAAAATTTAGAAATCATCATCTAAACTAAAATCTTCATCATCTAAAAGCTGATCTTCGGCTTTATCAATATCATTCATGACTTTTTGAAAGAATCGTAACTTACGCACCGTGTCACGTGCTTCAGCCCAATCTTCATCCTCAAAATCAATTTTGAATTCACGAACTAAGCCATCAATCCATTGTTGGACTTCTTTTTTTAAAGAATGCAATTGTTCGGTATTGGTTGCTTCATCAAGCTGCTCACGAATTTCTAAAGCAGATTGTAAAAACTCAAAATCACTAATTGATTGATCTAAGTGATGATCTTGCTTTTTGAGTGACAGTAGATAAGCAGCACGACTGTCTACATTGGATAAAGCTTTATATGCTTGATTAATTTCACTTGATTTAATCAAAGCTTTGTCTTTATCTTCAGCTTTATCAGGATGATATTGCTGTTGTAGTTTTAGGAAATTAGCTTTTAATGTCGCTAAATCAATATCGAGTGCTTCCGGGAGATCGAACAACTCAAAATGACTCATGGGAGATACTCATCCACGATGTTTTACAGGAAAACGGTGTAATTAAATGTGATTAAAACAGTGCAAGACACTGTTTTAACATGAGAAAAAGCAGGGCAGATTATACAGTGAAAGATTCACCGCAGCCACATTCACCTTTTTTATTTGGGTTATTGAACTCGAAGCCTTCATTGAGACCATTTTTAACATAGTCCATTTCCATACCATCGAGATAAACCAAACTTTTTGGATCTACAAAAACTTTTACACCAAACTGCTCGAACATTTGATCATGAGTGTCGATATCATCAACAAACTCAAGTACATAAGCTAAGCCAGAACAGCCTGAAGTTTTCACACCAAGACGAATACCTTCACCCTTACCGCGATTCTTTAAGTAATTGCTGATATGAGTTGCAGCATTTTCAGTTAGATTGATCATGAAAACTCCGTTAAAAAATCATCTGCTAAATTTGACGAACAGATATTAGGCTTTAGTTTTCTTGCTACGGTAATCTTCAACAGCAGCTTTAATTGCATCTTCTGCAAGTACAGAACAGTGTACTTTTACAGGAGGGAGTGCAAGTTCAGTTGCGATGTCGATATTCTTAATCGCCTGTGCTTCGTCAAGCGTTTTACCTTTTAACCATTCGGTTACGAGTGAGCTAGACGCAATTGCAGAGCCACAGCCATAAGTCTTAAAGCGAGCTTCTTCAATTACACCACTGTCATTCACTTGGATTTGTAAACGCATTACATCGCCACATGCAGGTGCACCCACCATACCTGTACCAACATTTTCTGCATTTTTATCCAACACACCAACATTACGAGGATTTTCGTAATGATCTATTACTTTTTCGCTATAAGCCATGTTGCTTCTCCAAACCTCGGGGTCAGCGTTGATAATATGTATTTCTACAATCTAATTTGGTGGCATTTTACTGATTTTCAATAAAATGCCGCGTTTTGATTTCAAGGAACTTAGTGTTCAGCCCATTCAACTGAATTTAAGTCGATCCCTTCTTTGTACATATCCCAAAGCGGAGAAAGCTCACGCAATTTCTCAACAGCAGCTTTAGTAATCTTAATTACATGATCAATGTCTTCTTCAGTCGTATAGTGACCAAAGCTAAAACGAATTGAACTATGTGCTAACTCGTCAGAAAGACCGAGGGCACGAAGTACGTAAGAAGGTTCAAGTGTTGCAGATGTGCATGCTGAACCAGAAGATACAGCAGCATCTTTTAACGCCATCATCAATGATTCACCTTCAACAAAGTTGAAACTAACATTTAAGTAGTTTGCAACATTGTATACAGGGTGGCCATTTAAGAAGACTTGTTCTAAATCTTGTAAACCGTTCCAAAGTTTGTCACGGAGTACACGTAAACGTGTTTGTTCAGCTTGTAAAGATTTGCCAGCAAGTTCAAATGCTTCACCCATACCGACGATTTGATGGGTTGCAAGTGTACCTGAGCGCATACCACGTTCATGACCACCGCCATGAATTTGTGCTTTGATACGAACACGTGGGCTACGACGTACAAATAAAGCACCAATGCCTTTAGGTCCATAAACCTTATGACCTGAGAAGCTCATCAAATCGACTTTCATGGTAGAAAGATCGATTTCAACTTTACCTGCAGCTTGTGCAGCATCTACATGGAAATAGGTTTTATTGGCACGTGTTAACTCACCAATTGCAGCAACATCTGTCACAGTACCAATTTCATTGTTCACCATCATCAATGAAACAAGTAGCGTATTTGGACGAAGTTCAGCTTGAACCATTTCTGGGGTAATTAAACCAGTTTTAGGTTCAGGTTCAAGATAGGTAATCTCAAAACCTTCTTCTTCTAATTCACGACAAGTATCTAAAATTGCTTTATGTTCAATTTTACTTGTGATGATGTGTTTGCGTTTAGAACCGTAAAACTGAGCAACACCTTTAAGGGCAAGGTTATCAGATTCAGTAGCACCAGAAGTCCAGACAATTTCGCGTGGATCAGCTTTTACTAAATTTGCGACTTGTTCACGTGCATATTCAACTTTTTCTTCAGCTTGCCATCCATAAGCATGTGAGCGAGAAGCAGCATTACCGAATGTACCATCAAAGGTTAAACACTCCATCATGCGTTCTGCTACTTGAGGATCAACAGGCGTAGTTGCTGCATAGTCAAGATAAATCGGACGTTTCATGTCAAATACCTGTAACCGATAAAAGGGCTGAATCAAGAGGTGCTGAATTTTGGCGAACCGCAACGGTTTGTACGTTGTCACGAGCTACTAAATCCGCAAGGGTGATTTTAGCTAAATAATCGGCAATATGGAGAGAGAGTTCTTGCCATAAATCGTGAGTTAAACACATTGCACCATTTTGGCAGTTGCCTTTGTGGTCACAACGAGTCGCATCAACGGTTTCATTTACAGCTTCAATAATTTCTAAGACAGTAATTTCTTCAGCATGGCGCGCTAAGTGATAACCGCCATTTGCTCCACGAACACTTGAAACTAAGCCATGACGTTTAAGTTTAGCGAACAATTGTTCAAGATAAGCGACAGATATCGTTTGGCGGGTTGCAATTTCTGCAAGCGTAATCGTTTGTTCAGGTGGCTGCAATGCTAAGTCAAGTAGTGCAGTCACTGCATAGCGACCGCGAGTAGTTAGGCGCATGATTCGATACACATGTTTTAGACTAGATGTATGAATTTTATGAATCCTGACTAAAATAGTCAAGTATTTTTAAGTTTAATTCTGACTAATTTAGTCAGAATTTATTATTTGAACAAAAATTACTGGAAAATTTCAATTTTTGTTCAAGTTTTATGAAAATATTTGCCAAAGATTATACACGACTAATGCCATAAATAGGAAGCCCAATACGCCTAAAGCCGTATATAAACGTTGTTGATTGAGCTGCAAGCGTTTAACACGATTTTGATATTGTTTCACTTCAACTTGGAGTGTGTTGATCTTAGAGCGTTGCTGATCAATCTTTTCAAGCAAAGGGGCAATGCGTTTTTTTGATGCTTTAGTCTGGCTGTCATCATCTGGATTGGTTAACCATTGCTTCCAGTCTGAAAGCAATTTAGGTGCAGTTAAGTGTACAACCAGATCACGAAACTGTTCCTTGAGCAGGTTATCGCCCTCCAGACGCATTTTTTTCATGCTACGACGATTAGCAAAGACAAAAATTTGGATGAAATCGATGAGTGTGCTACTCACAGAAAGGTCAATGGCTTTTTCTGGAGGTTGCAAATCAAAAAGAATACCACGATCTGTAAATTGAACATAAAAGTCAAAATAAGGAATATAACTATTCATTTTAATTGTAATCTGCTGTCCGACGAATTTTTTTGCCTGTAAGCGAACAACACGATCATGTTTTAATACGAAAGAATAAATGGTTTCCAATATAATCATGACAATGTTTAGCAACAAACGAGAATGACCTTGCTTTTGTTGCGATTCATTCATAAAAAATTCCTATAGCAAAACAGAGAGTCCGATCTCTAAATAAATTTGAAACAATCTCATCCATGACTTGAAACACAATATTTCCACAATGATATAAAAATTATCTTAATAACCATTGTCGAATTGCCAAGTGTTCCTTAACATTAAAACAATTACTTTGCTTTGTAGAACAGTTTAGCAAAAGGTTCAATAGTTTTATTTGATAATATAGCAATATTTTCTACATAATTTGGTCATATAGGTCATTACACGCTGGAGTTTGGGGTAAATGGAGCAAGATATGAAAAAGAGCAACAAAGAACAAACGGATCTTTATGAAGATCAAAATGAGTTTGATGAATCTCAAATAAAGCCTAGAAATCATAAAAAGTCAGCATTAGATTTCAGAAAATATACAAAACAAATCTGGTTGGCAGGGTTGGGAGCGTTCTCCAGAGCCGAAGAAGAAGGCAATAAACTCTTTGATTCTTTAGTCAAGGTGGGTGAGGAGCTTGAATCCAAGACAGTTGAAGTCACAGATCAGACAGTCAATAAAGTCACTGAAAAAACCAAAGAGTCAGTTGCAGAAACCAAAGACAAGGTTGAAAAACTCTTAGACCAGCGTGTAAATCATTCATTAAACAGAATTGGTTTAGTGACTGCTAAAGATCTTCAGCATTTGGAAAACTTGATCCTGCAACTTCACAATAAGGTCGATGCGTTGGCTGAAGAGAACCAAAACTTACGCGACCAATTGCTAAAAAAAATGAAATAATTACCATTAATCCAAAAAAATCGTAAATTTTAGTCGTAATTTTTGTGAAAAGCGTGTTTGGAGTCTTGCGTTTCCCCCCAAAGCATTGCTATAAAGTCGTCATGGCCTTTGATCTACAGCCTTGGAACTTAAACAAACGATATAAGAGGACGTAATCTTCATGAATAAATCAGAATTAATCGATGCGATTGCAGAAAAAGGGGGATTGTCAAAGTCCGATGCTGGTAAAGCATTAGATGCGACTATTGCTTCAATTGGTGAAGCGCTTAAAAAAGGCGACACAGTGACTTTAGTCGGCTTTGGCACATTCAGTGTTAAAGACCGTGCTGCTCGTACTGGTCGTAACCCTAAAACTGGTGAAGAGCTTCAGATTAAAGCAAGCAAAGTACCTAGCTTTAAAGCTGGTAAAGGCTTAAAAGACTCAGTAGCTTAATCTGAGCTTGTTAAAAGCGCGCCTTTGTGGCGCGTTTTTTATGAAATATATTAAATTATCAGTGATTGCTCGTTCATTCATTTCACAATTTCAGTTAGAATCCTTACGAAATATAATATTGGAATACTCATGGAATCGTTTCGCACTCTCATAAGGGGCTGGTTTGGTAAAGTTCTCCTTGTGTTATTTTTAGCGCCATTTGCTGTGGTTGGTATTGAAGGCTATTTCAGCGGTGGGCAAAAAGCAGACGTAGCTAAAACTGTTAATGGTCAAGATATTTCTAAAAAAGAGTTAGAAACGGTTACAAAAGGCTATACAGATCAATTATTGGCAAATCCTGCTATACATGGGGATGAGTCTTTATTGAACAAAGAATTTATTGCAAATAAAGCACTTGATTACCTAATTAGCCAAAGTCTTTTAAGACAACAAGCTGATAAGTTAGGTGTGACTTTGAGCGATGCTCAAATTGAACAGAAAATTGCACAAATTCCTGCTTTTCAGGAAAATGGTAAATTTTCAAATACACTATATGCAAACTATTTACGTTCACAGGGTTTAACTAGCCAAGCCTTTATCCAAAATATTCGCCAAGATTTTGCCTTAAGCATTTTGAGCTCTACAATTTCGGATAATGCACTGATCAGTAAATTGGATATCCAGCAAATTGCCAACTTGCAATCTGAACAACGTGAATTATTCTTATCAAGCGTTAAACTTGATGACTATAAAGCCAATGTTAAAGTGACCAATCAGGAAATTGCGGATTATTACAACAAGCATCAAAATAAGTTTAAACAAGTTGCTTCAGTGGATGTGGACTATGTGGTGCTTAGCCCAGCGACATTGACACAGCCAAATGCGGCAGTGACTGATGCTGAATTACAACAAGCTTATACTCAGTTTGTAGAAAAATATAAGCAAAGTTTGAAGCGTGATGTTAAACATATTCTGATCACGACTGATTCTCGTACGCCTGAGCAAGCTGCTACACTTGCAAATGAAGTGTATGCAAAAATTCAGGCAGGTACGTCATTTGCTCAAGCTGCTGCGCAATATTCAGAAGACCCTGATTCTAAAGCGAAAGGTGGTGCACTTGCTGCCTATGCGCCAGGTGCCTTTGGTGATGATTTTGATAAAGCTGTGAACTCAACAAGCAATGGTCAAGTGTCTAAGCCTGTTAAAACTCAATTCGGTTATCATTTGATTGAGGTGAATACACCAGTAGATTCAGTGCCATCATTTGAGTCGAAAAAAGCTGAATTGACTGCTGAAGTTTTAAAGAATAAATCAGCCAACTATTTCTCAGACACTGTAAATAGTTTAAATGAGCAAGTGGTTAACAGTGATGCATTGGATGTGGTTTCACAAGCAGTGAAGACTGTTCAAGTTCAATCTGCAAATAATGTGAATTTAACGACAACCAATCCAGTTCTTGCTGATCCTGCTGTCAAATCGAAATTGTTTAATGAAGATGTTAAAAGCGGAAATACGACGGCATCAAGTAATATCCAAACTGCCAATGGTGATGTTGTCTGGGTTAAAGTTCGTAAGTATCATCCAGCCGGTGTACAGCCTTTAGCGCAAGCAACTGCACGTGTAAAAGCACAATTGATTGAACAAAAAGCGTTTGATGCTGCGCATGCAAAATTAAATGCCATGATTGCGGATTTCAAAAAATTGCCGGCTCAAGAGGTTACTGCGAAATATCAGTCTAATTTTGTCCATGCTGGAACATTTACTCGTTCAAAAGGCCTTAAGCGTGAGATTGAGCGCGTTGCCTTTAGTCAGCCAGTACCTAAAGCAGGCATGTGGTCTGTCAGCACTGCCAAGCTGCCAAATGAGTTAGTTGTTGTGGCTGTGGTGAATGTGAAAAAAGTAGATACTGCTCAGATGGATCCAGCTGAAGTTCAGCAACTTACGCAAATGTATCAGAAGTTCCGTGGTGAACAATTATTAGATGATTATTCGCGTTATTTAAAAGCACAAGCAAAAATTAAATAATTGATCTTCTCGGATTAAAAAAAGCGCCTCGGCGCTTTTTTTATGTGAAATGGAATATAGCGTGAGTACAGGAGCTATATCAGTAAGATATGATTAGCGGATGTCTGTTTAGATCTGATTGCGATATTGGCTTGGGCTAAGTTCAAATTGTTTCTTAAATGCCTGGCTAAATGCGGTTTCAGATGAATATCCCACTTGGTGTGCAATCTGCTGAATAGGCAGTTGTCCTTGTTTGATCAGCTGGCTGGCAAGACGTAAGCGATGTTGTTGCAAGTAGGCTAAAGGTGTTTCCCCAATAATTTGATTAAATAAACTGGCAAATTTAGAACGCGACATACAACAGGTTTCTGCTAAGCTTTCTACGGTCCAGCTCTGTTCTGGACGGCTGTGAATGGCTGCAAGTGCATTTGAAAGTTCAGGGTGCACCAGTGCATTTAACCAGTTATTGTGATCTTGCATTTGCTCAATATAGTCACGTACACACTCAATCATCAAAATACTGACGACGTGGTCCATAATTTTATTTTTACCTGCCATGGTTCTACGGGTTTCAGCAGAAACAAAATATAATCCAATTTTAAGCCATTCAGGTGCCTCATCACTCAAGGCATTTTGAATATGTAAATATGGTGGGAGTGCATTGATCAATGGACGAGCCATGATTGCATTCATATGGCATCGTACAGAAAGGATCAGGGTCTTTTCTGAGCTTCCTTGACCAAATTCAATTGCGTCTTGTCTTAATCCATCAAATAGTGATTCTATATTGAGGCTTTCAACTAACTGCGTGTCTAAATGATTTTTTACAGTATGTGCTAATCCTGCTGGGATTAAAAACATATCGCCGGTTTGTAGTGCAACAGTCATTTTGGGTGAAAATTCTAAATAAGCATTTCCATACAGAACAATATGCGCGATCACGGCATCTTGTTTTGGGCTCTGAAATGACCAATCACCTTGAGCTTGAAGGTAAATATATTCTGAATGGTTGAGATGAATATCATCAAAAATTTTACTTAAAGCATCCATAGATTCAGTTCAAATTTCCTGTTCTCAAATAATAAAAATGTTTCATGCTATTAAAACATGTGCGCAAAGGACAAACTCTATGTTGAAGATGCCAAAGACTTTTTCATAGGTTTTATGGACGCTTACAACTGTCTTTAAGTTGAATTTTACATAAATATATAACTAAGTAGAAAGATAGGGAAGATATAGTCATGAATGCACCAGTTCAACTGACAGAGCAGCAATTGCAAGAATTAAAACCAAAGTCAGGTTTGGCACTTGATAAAAAGCGTTATCTTTGGATGATTAGCCCATCACTTCCAGTGATTGGCTTAGGAATTTTAGCGGGATATCATGTTGCACCTAAGCCACTGAAAAAAGTTTTTGCATTGGGTGGGCCACTGGTACTGCATGTGATTATTCCAGCCATTGATTCATTGATTGGTAAGGATAAAAACAATCCGACCAGTGAAGATGTAAAATTACTTGAGCAAGATCCGTATTATTCACGTTTGGTCAAATCCTTTATTCCGATTCAATATGTCGCTAATGTTTATGCTTGTTATTTGGTGGGACGTAAACAAACATCACTTTTAGATAAGATTTTGCTTGGTGTTTCAATGGGTGCAATTAATGGTATTGCCATTAACACAGCACATGAGTTAAGCCATAAGCATGACCGTATGGACCATATTTTATCGCATTTGGCATTGGTTCCATCAGGTTATAACCATTTCCGTATCGAACATCCTTATGGACACCATAAACGCGCTGCCACGCCTGAAGATCCAGCTTCATCGCAAATGGGTGAAACCCTCTATGAGTTTTTACCACGTACTGTCATTGGTTCATTTAAATCAGCGATTGAAATTGAAACCAACCGTCTTAAACGTAAGGGCCTTGGATTTTGGTCTAAAGATAATGAGTTATTGCAAGGCTGGACAATGACCGCAGCATTCCATTCATCTATGGTCGGGTTATTTGGTAAAGGTATTTTGCCTTATTTGGCAACCCAGTCAGCTTATAGTATTACGTTGTTTGAGATCATCAATTATATTGAGCATTATGGTTTGTTGCGCCAAAAAGATGAAAATGGCAAATATGAACGCACAATGCCTGAGCATAGTTGGAACAATAACAACATCGTAACTAATTTATTCTTATATCAGTTACAACGTCATTCAGATCATCATGCCTTTCCGACACGCCCATTCCAAGCGTTACGTCACTTTGATGAAGCACCTGAATTACCAAGCGGTTATGCAAGTATGCTGTTGCCAGCGATGATCCCATCGTGGTGGTTTAAAATTATGGATAAGCGTGTATTTGATCATTACAAGGGTGATTTAAATAAGGCCAGTATTTATCCTAAACGCCGAGCAAGTATTTTCAAAAAATTTGGTGTCGTGGACAAGTTGTTGAATAAGTAAGATTTCTTTTAAGATAAAAGCCCAGAATTGGGCTTTTATTGTTTTTGAGCATTAAAAAAATCCCAGCATTTTTTAATGTTGACTAACGCTACTTTTAGTTGTGAGTCATCCTTTTGTAAAGCATAAGCACTTGTCGCTCAATTTAAATGAATGTAAAAAAAATCCCTGAAATACTATCTTTCTTTTTCTGTTTATTTCATAGTATTCACTAATGGTATTTTAAATTTACAAATGTAATTTGGAACTTCGTATGAAATGGGAAGAAATAGGCAATCAACCGTGTTCAATTGCGCGTACATTATCTGTATTGGGTGATCGATGGACCATGCTTATTTTACGTAATGCTTTTATGGGTTTACGTCGTTTTGATGATTTTCAAGAAAATTTAGGTGTGACAAGACATGTATTGTCTGAACGGCTAAAACGTTTGGTTGAGCATGAAATACTGGTTAAAGTGGCTTATGTCGATCGGCAAGAGCGTTATGAATATCGCTTAACTGAAAAGGGCTTAGATCTATATCCTATTTTATTAAGCATGGTGGCATGGGCGGATAAATGGATGGATGAGGGGCTGGGTGCACCTATGGTGTATCAACATACCGTTTGTGGTCATGAGTTTACTCCGATATTGGTATGTTCAGAATGTCAGCAGGCTGTGAATGCAAGACAGGTGAAGCCAATCGTTACCTCTGCGTTTTTCCAATACTTAGCGCAGAAAAAATTAGCTTGATTGCTATTCCCTAGATGATTTTTCGATATTTATCATGAACTAATTTTAGATTAAGTTGTTGGTAAATATCATAAAAATATAAAGATATGTGCACTCATTATCTTTAGTGTTGGTGAAAATGTTTAGATGAAGCGTTGCAAGTAATTTGAACTTTTAATTACTGATATTGTTTTTGATTTTTGTTAACAAGATATAAAATATGTGATTGTTTAATTTTAAAAAGATATAATTTAAATTAATAAGTAAAAGTATGAAAAACAGTAACTGTAATCCTAGTTTAGAAAATAAGGTTTATTGCTTGATAAAGAATAGAGCGATTTTTTAAACAGATAATTTTGATCAAGTCATTCACTTTTATATACTTATTTAACTGATGCAAAATTTTAATAATTTATAAAATATTTAATATGGAGTAATCGAATGGGAATTGGTTCAAGCCCAACAGTCGGAAGTACTTGTGATACGTGCCTACAGAAGTTTACGATTCATTTTCGAAGATGTGAAGATAACATATATGATGGAAGTTATGGTTTTGATTGGTACAGACCAGAATACTTTAAAAAATTAACCAACTATAGACCGAATGCAACAACAAAATTTGGAAACAAAGTTGCTTTAGTTAGTGGTTCGATACAATCATTAAAAGCGACATATACCCAAGACCAAATTACCAAAATTAGCCCATTTGGCACAGAATATATCCCTGCATGGTTAGCAATTTACCCAAGCTCACAAGAGGATAGCAATAGTTCTAATTCTGTCAATCAAGGGGTTAGGCTTAATTTAGAGTTGAGACTATTAGATTCAGAAAATAATTTTTCATTAAAAAATGATGGAACAAAGATTAAGTTTGAAGTTTCAAATCCGAATATTATTATTGAACCAGCAGAGTTCAGTGTCGAAGATTTTATTTACGCCAAAAAAATGACCCGAGATTTAGGCGAAGATACTAAAAGAGAAGAAGAGATTTATTATCTAGCTTCAGAAATAGTGAATATTAAGTGCACAGGTGCTTTGCAAAAACATGAAGAAATCATTGTAACAGCAATAAAAGGAGAGACCCAAGAGAAAGTTGGGAAGCTAATGCTTTATCATAATGCTGTGATTCCTACTATATCGGTTATCTTTGTAGACGTTATAACTGATGGAAAAAAACCAAGCCGTTCACATGATTATGAAAATTTTTTAAAGCATAACTCATTTAACCAAGCTTTAATTAATGTAGAAATAAAAAATGCCCCAACATTTGATTTAAACAAATATCGTAGCAAAGACGATGATGTTAATATATCTTTGAATAAATTAAATATAAATGACACGGGTTATTTTTTAAGTGACTTAACTAAGTTTTATAAAAAATATCAAGATAAAAACTTAGCGACTAAAAATTATGTTTTCGTCACAACTGTAGAAATAAAGAATGCAGTTGGTGCTGGTGGTGACAGCGTTACCTTATTTAACTGTCCTCAAAATATATTTAATCAAGTCGTGGTACATGAATTAGGGCATCGTTTTGGATTAGATCATTTGTTTGAATCACAGAAAATTACAGCCAAAGGATCGAGCTTTCAATTTATACAGGGTACTACAGCTAATTTTTTAGATTATGATCATTCGGATGGCGTAAATTTAAAAAATAAAACTGCAGTCAATCCAAATCAAACACTAAAATATTTTTTCAAATACCAATGGGATTTTCTCAGGAAGAAAGTGAAATAATTTATAGCATCCTCAGCGTAGATATTTACTCGCTGTATTGATGGATTTGATCTGATATTGAACTAAACAGATCAATATTTCATATTTACAGGCCGATCACAAACAATTTGCAGGTTTAGGGATACCCGCCAAACGGCTTAAATGGCGGGCAACCAGCCCAGTATTAAACTTATCTTGTAGAACAGCATTATCAATTGCTGGATTGATCGTTTTCATTAAAAATTTAATCAGTGGACGAGTCGCAGGAGAGTGGCCAAACTGGGTATAAAATTGACGTACTGCATGCAACACTTCAAAATGCCATGAGGTCAGTTGTAGATCTAAACTTTGTGCCAACTCTTGGGCAACCTGTTCATTCCAAATGGTGTAGTCTACTAAATGACCATCTTGGTCTAACTCAAAGCTCATAAAACAACCTAAACAAAAATAATCTAAACAATCTAACTTTTGATCGACAAAACATAAAAGATTGATTTTTAAAAAATCGAAGATAATTGACAACCTAGCCCACTATTTTAAACTGATACAACGGCTAAAGTCTAAAACCAACTGAGCAAATTGTGGGTAAGAAATTGATTTAAAATTTTCAGGAACGGATTCAGATAAAATCTCAGCATCATTTTCAAGAAGATAAAGATTTTGTTTGTTTGTTAAGCGCTGATCTGTTGCAAACAGTACCGCATCACCCATTAAAACAACGTGATCATGAGAACCATACAGTTGATCCAACTGATTCAATATATGGTCTGTATGTATAAAAGAAGATTGAATTAAATAAAGTGTTTTATCTGACATTTGGACTTTCCATCTACTGCTTACCAATACAACACATGATCAAAAGACTGAATAAATTCAGCATTCAGTTCTACAAATTCCAACTCTTGTTGTGATTGAGTAACAAAAGTCGAGGATTTATTCATATTTTCTACTAAAACTGGTGTTAAATCATAGAATTCAAAGCTATCGACCAGATTTGAAGCAAGCTTAAATACGTGATTTAATTGGTCAAAAGCCATTTCTGATTTAAGTAGGCTTAATCCAGCGTCTTTAAGTAACACTTTGACTTTACAGCCAAAAGTTGCAAGCACCATGGTTGCTGACAAACTTTCATGTACCTGCAATGTATTTAAATTTGCTTGGGTTATCACAACGAGCACAGTATTCACACAAATTACCTTTTAAATGCAACACGCTAATGGGATGATCAACTTAGAATTGAATGATACGATCTGTAGATTGAACAGCATCTGCAAGTTCGCCTAAACCCACAAGCTCAAAGCCTTTTGCAAGATTATCGGCTGGAATTTGGTGACGTTTGGCATTCTCTTGATCTGTTATCCCCCGCGCTAATGCAGCACTCACACAGACAGGAAGTCGAATTGAGAGTTTTTGCCATTCTACAGATAAATTACGTTGATCGTCAGGAACCCATTGCAAGTTGTTCGCAACTTGTACACCATCTTGATAAAAGAAAACACGAAATTCTTGATCTTCAGCTTGCAGTGCCTGCGCTAAACCCAATGCATGCCATGCATGAATTGAAGTCGGTGCTGCGGTGATTAGTAATAAAGTACTCATTTGATGGCGATTCACTTGGAGAATGGACAGTTTGCAACATTCAAACTTGATAATGATAGGTAGTATACAATGATTTTAGTGACTGGTGGTTTAGGCTTTATAGGCTCGCATGTGGTTTTAAGTTTGCTAGCTCAAGGGCAAGCGGTCGTCATTGTGGATAATCTAGCCAATGCCAATCTGCAATGCTTAGAGCGCTTAGAATTTATTACAGGAATGTATATTCCCTTTGTCAAAATTGATATTCGTAATACTCCCGCTTTAAATAAAGTATTTGAACAATATTCAATAGATACCGTTGTGCATTGTGCGGGATTTAAGTCCATTGAAGAGTCAAATCTAAAACCACTTGAATATTATAATGACAATCTCAGTTGTATTATGAGTTTATTACGCGCGATGCAGCGTACCGGTGTCAGAAATTTGGTACATCTTTCTAGCCTTATGGTTTATGCGCAATCAAGTTTAGAGCTGAATGAACAAACCGCATTTAATTATAGTTACCCTAATCCTTATATAAAATCTCAGCAAATGATTGAAGAAATCATTAAAGACACATTCAAAACTGATGAAGAATGGAAAATTGCCATTTTAAGGGTTTCAAATGTCGTCGGTGCATTTGAGCATGGTGTCTTGGGTGAGTTTGTTGCACCACTACCTAAAAATGTTGTTCCTTTGGCTTTACAAGTTGCGGCTCAACAACGTGATCTAATTGAAGTACAACGTAATTCAGAGACTGAGGATAAAACGACTGAGCGTAGCTTTGTGCATGTTCTTGACGTATGTGAAGCAATTAAATCAACTATTCTTTGGCTACATGAGCAGGGTAATGTTTATCAAAGTTTTGATATTGCAGGTCCTGTCTGTTCGATACAAAACCTGATCCACTTGATCGAAGAGGTTACGGCGAGTCAAATCCATCAAATTGATGCGGTGTATAAATTAGATGAACTGGATCAGGTTGCATCTACCAGCCAAAAAGCATTTGAGCTTTTAAAATGGAAAGCACAGCGCTCGCTTAAACAAATGATTGAAGATGAATGGCGTTTTTATCAAAATACCTTAAACAACCGATAAAAATCCAGAATAGATGATTATTGTAAATAATTATCATTTACATGTTTGGTTGATTTGTTTAGCATAATCGCTTCGCTGAAGCTGGTGTTTTTACGCAGATGTTGTCAAAACAAGCTTTAACTTGAAAATAAGATATGGATAAAGAAGAGGTTGAAAATGCAAACACGTATTGAACATGACACAATGGGCGATGTTGAAGTCCCAAGCGAAGCAATGTGGGGCGCACAAACTCAGCGAAGCGTAGAAAATTTTAAAATTGGTACAGAACATATGCCACGCCCGATGATTCGAGCGATGGGTCTGGTTAAAAAAGCAGCGGCAATAACCAATGCCAGCTTAAACCAAATTCCGCATGATCTGTCACAGTATATTGTCGATGCTGCCGATGAAGTAATTTCAGGCAAATGGGATTCACAATTTCCTTTGGTGGTTTGGCAAACAGGTTCAGGTACGCAAAGTAATATGAACTGTAATGAAGTCATTGCCAATATTGCCAATCAAAAATTAGGTAATCCATTAGGTTCGCAAAAGCCGGTGCATCCGAATGATCATGTCAATCGTGCGCAATCTACCAATGATTCATTTCCAACAGCGATTCATGTGGCTGCTGCGGTACAAATCAATGAGTTGCTTATTCCAGCAGTAAAACGTTTACGAGACACTTTACATCGCAAATCTGAAGCGTTTGACGATATTGTTAAGATTGGTCGGACTCATTTACAGGATGCAACACCGCTTACATTAGGTCAGGAATTCAGTGGCTATGTTTCACAGCTGGATCATGGACTAAAACGTTTACAACAGGCTTTGGTGTGGCTCTATGAGTTACCACTTGGTGGTACAGCTGTTGGTACAGGTTTAAATGCGCATCCTGAATATGCAGACAAAGCAGCGGAAGAATTAGCCAAACTGACGGGGTTACCATTTATAAGTAATCCCAATAAGTTTGAAGCACTTGCTGGTCGTGATGCTGCTGTATTTGCTTCTGGTTCATTGAAAACCTTAGCTGCGAGTTTAAATAAAATTGCCAATGATATACGTTGGTTAGCAAGTGGACCACGTTGTGGCTTGGGCGAGTTGCGTATTCCTGAGAATGAACCTGGTTCAAGCATCATGCCTGGTAAAGTCAACCCAACCCAATGTGAAGCAATGACCATGGTGGTTGCGCAAGTGATGGGGAATGACACCACGATTAACTTTGCAGGTGCAGCGGGGAATTTTGAACTGAATGTTTATATGCCTGTGATTGCATATAATCTTGTTCAGTCGATTCAATTGCTTGGCGATGCATGTAACAGCTTCGATGAACACTGTGCTGTAGGTATTGAACCAAATCGTGAAAAAATTGATTACTTCTTACATAATTCATTGATGTTGGTAACAGCACTGAATCCTGTGATTGGTTATGAAAATGCCGCTAAAGTTGCCAAAACGGCTTATAAAGAAGATAAGACTTTAAAAGAAGTCGCGATAGAACTTGGCTTTGTCACGGCTGAACAGTTTGATGAAGTGGTACAACCTGAAAAAATGGTACGTCCAAACGCGAAATAATGAGTTGTAAGCGACTATACTATTGATGATTTATTGAGAAAGCATCAGTCGTTTAAAAAAGCACCTTAAGGTGCTTTTTTATTTTGAATTTGGAGGAGTTATAGGACTCGCATTAACCATGTTTCTTCCGAGCTTTATGGTCACTTTTATTATGTGATGACCCTCTAATTGAGCGCCGTTTTCTCAAAATACTGAACAGCAGGTGAACGTGACATATAGGCTAAAGCCTGTTCTGTATCACCTTCATGAAGCGGATTAAACTTTGGAGAGGTCCAACGTAGAGTGGCTTTCCATAGGTATTTAATGGTCGGTAGGTGATCTGTTTTGGTTGCAGTTTTTTCAAACTCTCGAATAAAAGCAAAGAATCCACGGCGCATTAATTTTTGGATTTGTTGATGTTCAGTATCTTGTTGGCCCAGACTACGAGCAAAATCAACGAGGAAGTAAATAAAAAGCGGAAAAATTCCCATCATAATGATTTGTCTGGAAACATAAAAACCTAGCTTTTGTTGTAATAAATGCTCAAACAAATCATAAGCGACACAACGATATTCAACTTCTTCCGCAAGATGCCAGCGGAATAAATCAGCCATAGCTGGATCTGCTTTATCCCAAGATTTGCTATCAAGCGTCCATTGCCCAATTGTACCTGTAAAGTGCTCGATCGCTGCAATAACACCTACACGAAAGATTAACCAATATTCGTCAAATTTTTTCCCTTTTAAAAAAGGAATTCCTAATGGTTTGTCACCTAATAAAATGTTGAAAACAAGATGGGCACGATTTAATGGTTCTTGTATGTCATAGCCATTTTCTCTTAAAAAGTCTTGTACTTTTTCATGTGCGCGTGCATGTGCAGCTTCTTGACGGACAAAGCCAATAACTTCTTGTTTTAATTTTTCATCTGTAATATGTGGGAGGGTTTTATTAAATACCCGACAAAACCAAAACTCGCCCGCAGGCAAAAGCATATTGATACCATTGGCAATATGTGAACATAGTGGATCATCTGGCATCCAACATACAGAAGACTCAGAAAAATCGAAATGTACTTTTCTTGCTTTAATTTGATGACTTTCCGTGATCATTGTGGTTATCCAACATGAAACTGTTAAGCGATTAAAAGTTTTTACCATTTAGAATAATTAGCGACCATATCCTTTGAGGACACTTTTTTGTGATTTTTACTCTTTTGAATAGAAAATTTTGCTTTAGAAGTTTAATATTATTTATTTAAGTTTTTGATATTATTATTTTTTAATTTAAAAATCCAGAAAACAAAGATGTGAAAATCAATGTGGATGAAATGATATAAAAATAATTTTAATGGGTTGAATCAGCTATAGAAATATCAAATTTCTATATTCGAATACTGAGATTTAAACTCAGCGATTGTACAATAAAAAAAGAAGGATAATTCACGAATTATTGATTGATTTATATTAATGATTTTACTAAATTTTATTTTATAAGCTTTGCATTTTTTTTGGCTTGTAATATTTGTTTTTATTTATATAACATATACTTATAATTTAATGAAACCTAGGGTTGCTGTTGGTTTTATCGATTTTATTAACAATTTTTAATTTTATTTTTCAATAAAAATTAATTTATAGTGTCAGCTCAACTTTATAATATTGACTCAGGTATAACATGAATAAAAGAAAAGTTATTACAGTCTTCATTACAAGTGGTATGGTCACTTTTGCGATAGCCGCAACCACACTATCACCAAACCAGAATAACCAGAGTGGAATCATCCCAACAGGCTATGATGATCTGATATTTAGTGTATCTAATGGCAATTGGGTGAAGAATATTTCCTTACCGAATGTAGCAAAAGAAGGTGCCTTAATTACAATTCAATCAACTGCGGGTTATGACAGTGATATTGATTTAAGTAATGTAAATATTGAAAAAAAAGGCGTTCTCACACTAAAGTCTGGAAACAGTTATCGTTTTAAATTTAGTAATGGAAAATGGGAGTTTTATGCGCCTGAAACTGCCAATTTTACGCCTGAAAAAAATGGCAATACCATTCCAGTATTTCAACAATCACAGGCTCAATATGTTGTAAGTGATGCTGCTTGGACTGATACAATTCATTTACCGCAAACAGGTCAGAATGGCCAGATCCTTGTGGTTAAGTCTAATGCGCTTAAATCCTCAAAAATTAATTCACAAAATGCTTTATTTCCAAGTACATTGGTTGTTAATAAAAATGATGCATATATCTTTCAATATAATCAAGAACTGAGTAAATGGATTCCACTGTCTGTTCCGACACGTATTATCAACGTGATCAATGGTAATACTGCGGCATTAAATACGGCTTTGCAAAATTTAACTGCACCTAAAACAGAAATTCGTTTTGCTGATGGGGCGTGGGTGTCTTCATTAAAATTACCGCAAACAGCAAACGACCGAGATCGTATCATTGTTAGCTCAACTGCAAGCTGGCAATCAGTGATTGAAAATGAAAATACCAATACCACCGCAACCCTAAAACTCAACAAGGGCAATCGTTACGAGTTCATTTATATTGCAGATAAATCGTATTGGGTTTTGGCTTCGTCTCCTAAAACTGTATTCACTGCAAACACCGCTGCACAAGGTTTTACATTTAAAACCCCTGTTGTTGAAATAACCGCTGATAATGCACAATGGGCACCTGTTGTAAACTTGCCAGCGGCTCAGTCGGGTGACAAGGTCATCGTATCTAATTCTGCGGATACAGCGTTTACAGTTTCAGGTAGCAACATTAGTGCAAGTTTGAAAAAAGGCGATAAAATCCGTTTGATATTCAACAATGGGGTTTGGAACACCGATAGCTATCAGATTGATCTATTGCTTGTGAATAGCCCGGTAGTCAATGACAAACTCGGTGCAACTGCTGCAAAAATTCAAGCCCGTGAAGCACTTAGATTAACCAATGAAGCGCTTGAAAACTCGCAAGCAAAAGCCTACTACAAAGAAGTCGGATACTTGGATTATCGAATCCCTGGAACGACACTCGGTGATGCTATTAATTTAGGACGTTCAGATGCCACTGTACAAGCGGAAAGAACCAGAACAGGTGCTGATGCGATATATACCATTACAGATCATTCTGGTTGCGGTCTCGCCTATGTAAATAGCACACCGAGCAAGTACAACATGATCGGATCACATAATTATGGTTGTGGTATCACTGCAATGCGACATGAGTTAGGGCATAACATGGGGCTAGGACATAGTTTTGATCGAACCACAGGTTATAACTGGGGATTTGGTCATCCTTTAGGCAGTACCATTATGGGAGGAAATCAAATTGGCTTATATTCGAGCCCAGATATCTATAGCCCCGAATATGGTGTGCGTTTAGGTGAAACTGACAAATTTGATGGCTTAAGAAAAATTAATGAAAATGTTGAAGCCATTTCAAAATTTTTAGTGGCGGTTAATCCATAATGAATAAACGGATATATCTCATTATTTCCGTTGTTTTAACTGTTTTGGTGGTTTCTTTGTTGGCTTGGTTCATCTCAGGTCAACAGGAGACAGCTGATACAGCTAAAACGATTGTGTCTAAACAAAATGAACAAATCGATCAAGTGAATTCACCGAAGCTAAATGCAAATCTAACCGAAACACAAGTATTGCAACGTATAAAAGACAGCCATGCTCGCCGTAAACTTGTAACACTGGATGAGGACAAATTACGTGCAGGGATTTTCAATCAACAGATGTTCAATTTGAGTACTGTCGATACTGTGTCTATGCATAATCCCGTTCCTTTGACAGATGCACAAAAAAAAGATGGGCGAATATTTCTGAGGAATGATCTATATACCTTAGAGGCGAAGAATGTCGGCGATCAAATCGTGTTTAATGTGTCAGGCTATGGTTTAAACAGACAGGCTGTTATAGAACGTATAGAAGTAGATCCAGGTGAAGATATTGTTAGTTGGTCAGGCTCTCTAGAAGGAGGAGATCAAAATAATGAGAAGTTTCATATTACTCAAACCATTAAAGACAATTTTACCATGGGCACGATTACAGCAGATGGTAAAACCTATACCATTTTGATGAAAAATGGCTATGGATGGGTCAATGACGTTGCCAATGAATCTGCCGCACTTGAGGCAGCGGAAAAGGAGACGGATCATGTACATTAATTTTTTTAATCTAAAGACATGATTTATTCTCTAAACCTGAAGTAGCAATAAAATGAAAATAGTAATTACAGCGTCATAACAAAGATTTAGACACCTCGAAAGGTGTCTAAAATCATCATTTATTTAAAATTATTTACGTACTGAATCAAGTACTTCTTTGTTTGTCACAACTTCTTGTGCTTTTGAATAACTTTCAATCAGTAATTGATAAGCAGGGAAGATTTGAGTGTACACTTGAGCCCATTCAGCAGCATCTTCACGGTTCCAAGTTTGTTGAATTTCTGAAGCAACCGCCGCTGTATCCATCGGTACCGCACCTGCTTGAACCACACGTGCTAAGGTAATTTCTTGTGCCATTTTGCTATACGTACCTGATGCATCAACCACAACAAAAACTTTATAGCCATCAGCAATTGCACTAATCGCTGGAAAAGCCATACACACACTGGTAATCGTACCCGCAATAATCAGGGTCTTTTTACCTGTTGCTTTAACCGCTTCAACGAACTCTTGATTATGCCAAGCATTAATTTCACCTTTACGTGCGACATATTTTGCATGGGGCGCATTTGCGTGTATTTCAGGAATAAGTGGGCCATTGGGGCCTTGAGGAACTGAGGCCGTGGTAATGACAGGAATGTTTGATAATGATGCTATTTTCGCTAAGGCTGCTGCGCGTTGGCGTAGTTCTGTCATTGGCATATCAGCAACGGTTTGAAATAAACCACTTTGATGATCAATTAACAGCATAACGGAATCATTTACATCAATCACTGGGGCTTGACCATTAAAATTAGCTGGAGTAGACATTTTATATATCCTTAGTTAAGCAATCATTTGCTGTTTTTAATACTAACAGTAGGACAAACATTGAATTATACTATTTATATGACATATTGTCTTATGTAGAGAATAGTTGCGATATTTAAGGGGATATGATGAAAGACTTAAATGACCTGTATTATTTTACCAAAGTGATTGAATATGGCGGCTTTTCAGCTGCAAGTAATGCGTTGGGCGTGACCAAATCATTGTTAAGTCGAAGAGTTGCGGAATTGGAAAACCGTTTAGGAGTAAAACTACTCAATCGAACCACCAAAAGAATTTCGATTACAGATGTCGGGAACATATATTTACAACACTGTAAAGCAATGCTTGTGGAAGCTGAATCAGCTGATGAGGCAATCGCACTGTTAAGCGCAGAGCCGACTGGAATTGTAAAAATTTCTTGTCCTACAAATTTATTGCATATTAATGTCAGTAAAATGTTGAATAAATTTTTAGCACGTTATCCGAAAGTTAAATTGCATGTGGAAGCGACAAATAGAAAGGTAGACTTGTTTAATGAACGTTATGACGTTGCAATTCGAATCAGACCCTTACCTTTAAAAGATAGTGATTTGATTGTACGTAGCCTATCCATTTCAAAACAATTTATTGTCGCAAGCCCTGATTTGTTGAATCAAAATTTCTTGATTAAAACACCAGGAGAATTAACAAGATTGCCTATTTTAATGATGGAGTCTTTGTCCTTTGAATATCATTGGGATCTTTATAATTCTAATAATGAATTATATGTGGTTAAGGATGAGCCGAGGCTAACCACTACTGATTTAAGTGCATTGCATTTAGCGACCTTAGATGGCTTGGGAATTGCAAAACTACCGGAATTAATTATTGCTGAAGACTTAAAAGCGGGCAGGCTAGTTAAAGTGATTCCTGAGTGGGAACCGATGCCAGAGCTTATTCATTTGGCCTATACTTCTAGAAGAGGTCTATTACCATCGGTAAAAGCTTTAATCGAGTTTTTGGTCACTGAGTTTGACCAGGTTTAGTTCTTTACAAGAATCAGCTTTATTTGCCCACCAGAATCTTTGATCGACAACAGGTGAATACTGCAATTGGCATTGAATAAACTGTCATAATTGTTAAAATGCATTTCTTTCGCTGTTTTCATGTTGTTTTTATTTTGTATTTAGGCTGCAAGATGATCAATAACGTTATAATAAACAGTATTTTAATTAAGGATTTTTTAATGTTATCAATTTATTTAACAGATGTTCAGGAAAATGTGCAGTTTAAAGATTACCCTGGTGAGCACCCTGTTAAATTTATTTTAAATTTCAAAAAGATTTTTCCAAGTGTAATGGAAATTTTACTCCCAGTACTTCCTGATGATGAAGACTTGGATAAAATGACTTGGGAATCCACAACTGAAGATTTTGAGATTTTTAAGAAACTCCTTACAGGTTGGGGCGTGATTGAGTTACGTTTACAAGCGATTAGCCAATATAAAAATAAAAATTTTGCAGATCAATTGCTTAAACAAGCTCAAGCCAAACGTAAAGAATTTGCAAAAAAGCAGCAACAATTGTCTACGGTTGAACTGGACTACTTATTTATGCATGAAACACATGCATTGATTGACGCTGAATTGGTTGAGTTAGGTGAAAAATTCTATTTACCTACTTTGCGAGATATTTGGAAAAATTCTGTACCTGCCAAAGTGCTGAATGCTAATTTCTAGTCAAAAATTAGCAATAGATTGAAATGCTCAAATTCATGCATAAAAGGCAGTTTTAAACTGCCTTTTATTTTTTTATTCATCTGTTTAAATTCTTTAAATTGTAGGCCCAAGCGTATAAAACATAAAAAATAGAATAAATATTGAACTGATGATACTTAATATATTTAAAACTTTCATTTTCTAACCAATTGCGATATCTAAATTTTGAGTGGAAACATTTTTAATGCTTAGATTTTATTCGGCAGTTGTTTAAGCATGATGACAATGATTTAAATGAGTTCATTCATTTAGCAAGTCTGAATGATTCGATTTTAAATGTTAGTACTTCTTATTCAATCTTCTTTATTACGTGTTTGTAGGATAAAACTTCTGATTGTGGCTAAAATTATCTCAGTCTTCGTTATGAAAGTCGAAAATAGATTCACTATTATCCTTCATGCTTTACGATGTATACATCTCATGCTCAATTTTAAACTACAACGCAAGCCAGTTATGAAATGTCAACAGCCCCTTATATTTCTCCTAATTCACTTTTGCTTAGAAACATATGACAAAAGTAGATATTTCTAGCAAGTTTTTTTATGTTGTAATACTTTCGATTTTAATCAATTCATACTTGTTATGATTTTTTAAAATATCTTGATAATCTTTTTTAAAGTATCGGATTTCCCCGGGGATATATCCAAGGATATTCAGCAATGTCGAATAATTTTTTAGATTTAATTCATAAACGCCGTACAATTTATGCGATTGGACGTAATGTTAATCAATCTCCTGAGCATCTTACTGATTTGATTCAGCAAGCGATCAAGCAAAGTCCATCTTCTTTTAACTCGCAATCATCTCGGGCAGTGATCTTGTTTAATGCTGAACATGAGAAGTTCTGGAACTTTGTAAAAGTTCAACTGAAAGCTTATGCCAAAGATGAAGCGAGTGCCTTAAAAACAGAGACTAAAATGGACAGCTTTATCGCAGGCTTTGGTACCGTTCTTTTCTTTGAAGATTTAGATGTGATCCAAAACTTACAGGAAAAATTTCCAGCATATGCAGAAAACTTTCCGATTTGGGCTGAACACTCTACAGCAATCGCACAATTTTCAACGTGGACAACCTTAAATAGCGAGGGTATTGGTGCATCCTTACAGCACTACAATCCAATTGTCGATGAACAAGTCCATGCGGAATGGGATATACCCAAAACTTGGAAACTTCGTGCACAGTTGGTATTTGGTTCAATTGAAGCGGCGGCGGCTGAAAAAGCTTATATCGATGATGCTGTGCGTTTTAAAGTGTTTAAATAATTTTATTTTTTCTAGCTTCTTGGCTTGCTCAGCCAAGAAGCTTTGCTGTTGAAAATGCTAACCAATCCATTGATCTGATTATGCAAAGTGTCGGTTATCTAGACCCAAGTTCATTTCGCAGATTGTTTAGAAAGAAAATTGGCTTAACACCCTTAGAATATCGTTGCAGATTCAGTCGTCGGATATCAGCTTTTCAATTGAATTTAGCTTGAAAGTTGAGCTGGTGCTATTTACCCACTAAAAGCTGAGGCGACAATGGATGCTTTTTTAAGTTTTATTGATCATTGCTATATAACAAACAAATCATTAAAAAAGAAAACGATTTCCAAAAAAGTGCTAAAGAGGCTTTGATTTAAAATTTAAATGTACTATAGTAAAGCTAGAAAAGTTGAGTAATATGCTTGGTTTTTATGCAGTTGATTCTTTATTTCAAGTTAAAGATCTACAGTTAAAAGCAAACTTATACTTTTTTCTATCTCTCTCAATATGAGCAATCAATTGTGTTAAGAAGCAGTGGTCTGTTGCTGGCATTTGCGACAGTATTTTTACAGCTTGCGGTTTTTTTACAGCCGTTATTACCGGAGCAGTATCAAATTGCTCCGGTCTGTGAAGACATCACTCAAGCTTTATTGCGACCAACACATGCACATCTTCATCATGAGCAAGAATCTAGTTTTATTCATCACTATTTGCATTTAGATCAAGCCCAGCAAGCAAGCAGTTCAAGTCATGATCATCATGATATTAACCATCAATGTCAGTATTGTGTGGTATATGGCAATTTAGTGATGCCACCAGAAATTGGCGTAAAAGAAATCCTAGTGCGTATTCAAGTACGTTTAATGGCTTATGTTGAAAACTTTCAGCATGTCTATTTTCAATTACAACGCCTGTTTCTGATTCCTCAAGGGCGAGCCCCACCTGTAGTCTTTGCATAACACATTCACCGATCCATAGGTTTAGCATTTTTAAATAAAGGCTTTAAAGCCATGCGATCGTATTTCGAATTTATTGTGTAGAGAATGATCATGATTTTTCAAAATTTCCTCGATTTGCAGGAAAGCAGACTTTGCATGCTATTTTTAGCATTGTTTAAAAATACAGCAAAAAGAAAACAACAGATTGTACTGAATGTTCAGGCGTATGCTGAGTTTGTACAACAAAAAATGTTTATCAATGTATTCAAAATTCAACCTTTACCAACTTTACCAATGAATAAGGTGATGTCATGGATCTAGGATTAACTGCTTTAGAATTGGCGCGTATTCAGTTTGCTTTTACTGTTTCTTTCCATATTATTTTTCCTTCAATTTCTATCGGGCTTGCAAGCTTTTTAGCTGTACTTGAATGGCGCTGGTTAAAAACTCAAAATCCTGTTTACCAAGATTTATTTAAATTCTGGGTGAAAATTTTTGCTGTCGCTTTTGGGATGGGCGTGGTTTCTGGTGTGGTGATGAGTTATCAGTTTGGAACAAACTGGAGTGAATTTTCACGTGTTGCAGGCTCGGTAACTGGTCCATTACTGGCTTATGAAGTGCTGAGTGCATTTTTCTTAGAAGCTGGTTTCCTTGGCATTATGCTCTTTGGTTGGGGACGGGTAGGTCCTCGAGCGCATTTCTTTGCAACAGCTATGGTGGCCATTGGTACCTGTATTTCAATGTTTTGGATTTTATCTTCAAACAGTTGGATGCAAACACCACAAGGCTTTAGCATCGAAAATGGGATTATCGTGCCGCAAGATTGGTTTGCAATTGTGTTTAACCCCTCATTTCCTTATCGTTTAGCCCATATGGCTGCAGCAGCATTCCTTGTTTCAGCCTTACTGGTGGCTGCAACTGCTGCTTGGCATTTATTAAAAGGACGCCGTGACGCATTAATCAAAAAATCGTTCTCTATGGCATTGTGGATGATTCTGATCCTTGCACCATTACAAGTTCTCATCGGTGATAATCACGGTCTAAATACCTTAAAACATCAGCCTGCTAAACTTGCAGCGATTGAAGGGCATTGGGAAACCAACAAAGGTGAGGGCATGCCGCTATATCTGTTTGGTATTCCAGATATGCAGGCAGAAGAAACCAAATATGCTATCGGTATTCCAAATCTTGGTAGCTTAATCATGACCCATACGCTGGATGGAGAGGTAAAAGGCTTAAAAGAGTTTGCACCTGAAGATCGTCCTAATTCTACCGTGGTGTTCTGGAGTTTTAGAATCATGGTTGGAATGGGCATGCTGATGATTCTACTTGCCGTGATGGCATTGTTTCTACGTAAAGGCGGCAAGCTTTATGAAAACAAATGGTTACACCGTTTTGCTTTCGCTATGGGACCTTCAGGATTTATTGCCTTGCTTGCAGGCTGGTTTACCACAGAAGTTGGTCGTCAACCGTGGGTGGTATATGGAGTGATGCGAACCAAAGATGCTTTATCTCCAGTTTCGGCGGAACAAGTCGGCCTCACTTTAATTATTTTCGTTGTGGTGTATTGCATCGTATTTGGCATCGGCATTTACTATATGTTGAAATTGATGCACAAAGGTCCACAATTTATCTACGCCACACCAGAAAGTGTAGCGCATAGTGAAGAAGCGGTTATTTTGGCCTCTAAACGTCCATTGACGAGTGTTGAAGATAGCGTTGATTCCAATGAACAGGAGCGTAAATAATGATTGATTTATCTCTGATTTGGATTGTCATTATCGCCATTGGTGTATTCATTTATGTGGTACTAGATGGTTTTGATTTAGGGATTGGGATTTTATTTCCCTTTGTTAAGGATCAACACGAACGTGATGTGATGATGAACACCGTTGCACCTGTTTGGGATGGTAATGAAACCTGGATGGTGCTGGGCGGTGCAGCATTATATGCGGCGTTTCCAATGGTCTATGCCACTGTATTATCCGCATTATATATGCCAGTTATCCTTATGGTGATTGCTTTAATTTTCCGTGGTGTGGCTTTTGAGTTTCGTTTTAAAGCCAATCGAACCAAGCATTTATGGGACAAAGCATTTATTGGTGGTTCAATTCTTGCTAGCTTTTTCCAAGGGATGATTCTTGGTGCATATATCCAAGGGATTAAAGTTGAAAATCATATGTATGCAGGTGGTGGTTTAGACTGGTTATCGCCGTTTACTGTGTTTACAGGTATTGGTGTCGTTGTACTTTACGCAGCACTGGGTTGTGGATGGTTAATTTTTAAAACTGAACTTGATTTACAAGATCGTATGTATCAGTTGATGCCTAAATTAATCGTTGCTTTGTTTGTCATCTTTGGCGCAGTCAGTATTTATACCCCGATGGCGCATCCTGAAATTGCAGCACGCTGGTTTAGCCAACCACAATTGATGTATTTTAGTCCCGTACCAATATTGGTGGTGCTGTTTACTTTCCTAGTACTTCGCGCATGTAAAAAGCGTTATGAACTAAGCCCATTCCTTTATACCTTGGCTTTGGTTTTCCTTGCTTATACTGGGTTTATCATCAGTTTGTGGCCTTATGTGATTCCGCCATCAGTGACTATCTGGGAAGCTGCTGCGCCACAGAGCAGTCAATTGTTTGCTTTAATTGGTGCATTGATTTTAATTCCAATTATTTTGATCTATACCGGGCTTTCATATTGGGTGTTCCGAGACAAAGTTCGAATTGGTGATGAAGGTTATCACTAAACTTAAAAGTAGCATGTTTAATCTTTTGGCTTGAGTAAAAAATAGCCTAAGCAAGATTAAACATGTAGTAGGGTAAAAATTTAAAGGTTTAAATGAGGTAAGCAAGTATGAAACTATCTCAAACGCAATGGTTTGTCGTGTTATGGCTAGGTGGATTTCTAACATTGGCGCTTATTGCTGGTTTTTTTAGAATGTTGATTCAGTTGGCCTACTAAGGTTTTGCTAAAGTAAAAGTGAGGAACGCAGTTCCTCATTTTTTGTTTTTCATTAACTATTGAGATAATAGACTGAAATAAAAATATGAATCACAGTAATGGCAACAATGAAAATAATCTTAAAATAATAAAATAGCCTAAGCAAGATTATAGGAATGCAATTGGATCTTCTCTTTTATAATGACATAAAAAGTACTTTATCTAATTTAAACTGGATTTTATGTCATGTTTGGATCATTTTCTTGCCAAGATGAATGGTTAAATACCGATTCATTATGATCAATGTTTTCATTATCCATAATATATAAATGGCTGGCATTGTTGAATTTTAGTTTTTGAGTATATCTAGAAAGAAATAGGGTTCTAATTGACGAATTTCTGTGGGTTTAAGACCCGCATCTAACAAGTATTTTTCTCTATTTTCGAGAACATCACGGACATCCTTAATACATGCTCTGGCTTGATCTAGGTTTAGTCCAAAGGCATTGCTACGACTGATAAGGTTGTCATAGCTTCCAAACCGTCCATCATTGCCTAAAACCAGAGCATGTTCATTTGGAAATGAGCTTGGCATACCATGAGGTAAAACATCAAAAAGCGGGCTTAGGGCATAATGTTGCTTTTTCATGTCATACATTAAAAAACCATGATTTTTTAAATGATCGTCAGTATTGCTAATCATGACATTCAGCACCATCCGCTTATAGAGTTCTTTTTGATTACTGATAGCATCAAAACAAATCTGACTACAGACTTTGGCAATACTCATATAGGACATTTTAGGATCATCTATACGAATTTTCTGAATATTGAGCAAACTATTGGCACTGATATAGTGTTTTTTACGTTCAGGGCAATTTCGATCAAAGCGTTCAACTAAGAGAATAGGGCGACCGGCACATTCTGTTAGTTCAGCATTACATGTATTGAGCCCCATGTCTCGTGCCATATTCAGCGAAGCATATTCAACTTTACAGGTATCAAACAAATCATCACTTTTATTAAATTTGGCAATCCATTCCTTATTCTTATACATCACAAGGGTTTTGGGTCTGGCTCCGCCCATTGAAGCCCCGTTATATAACAGCTTATTTAATTCGAGTTGCTCAAGTTTCATCTCAAACGGATCTCGTTTTTTTTCGATGAGTTCAGTAATTTGTATAAAAGTTTCTAATTCTTCATATTGAATGATATTTGAATTGTTTTTTATATGCGATTTAGACAAGCTTCCAACAATACAGCCGACTGAATTTCCTTGTGAAGCGAGTAACCATTCTAATTGGTTTAATGGTGTTCTACGGTGTAAGGCATTGGTTAAGCGTTTACCCCAATTGTCTGGTGTTGCATCTGCAAGTACACCAAAACCATCTTTAGAAATAGTTTCATATGGTTTGTTATAAGACTGAAAGCTTAGATTAAGTGGATCTAAAGGGAAGGCATCTGCACGTTGTAAGTATGATTGACCATAAAGAAAGCGATAAATCGGCTTTTCATAAGAATAGTGTGCAGCAATTGTTGGCTGGGAGCCTGTATCTATGAAAACATAACATCCTTTAACTTCATCCATGTTCATTTACCTATCAGAAATCATCACTAATCACAGACTGTTTCTTTAATCTTGCACGTACTGAACTATTACGATTTTCGAGTGCTAAGCCAACTTCATCCAACTCAGGATTCGCGAGTGAGCCTAGGGTATGTTCAAGGCCAAAGATCACTAAAACTGAAATCACATTTTTTAGGCTGGTACTTGGATCACCTTTTTCCATACGTGAGATCGTTCGGTTATCTACATGAATGCGATTGGCCAAATCATGAATGGTCATATTACGTCGAAGTCGGGCTTTTTTGATATTTGTCCCAATTTGAGTCAACATGTCTTCCACACCATCAAGCATAAAATTATGCGCCGAAGTTCTCATAGCAATATCATCCAAAACATGACATAAAATGTATACTATCATGGTTAACATGGATTTTATGTCTTATTTTTATAATTTGAGTTCAATGTATTGATGCTGAATGGAATAGTTAAGTAGCTTAATTTCACCTACTAGAATGAAGAAAATCATCAAGAATAGGAATGATAGTAAATGAGCGGCTTAACTGCATGCTAAATCCAATCGTTTATAAAATAGCCTAAGCAAAAATTTTAGAAATTTCTTCTCTTAAATAAATATGCCTAGAATTTTCATTTAGCGCACCGTGCCAATAAATTCCCATATTTAATAGAGGTAGATCAATAGGATGCTCAAAAATATTGATACTTTGATCAACTTGTAAATGTGCCAGTATCTGCTTTGGAATGGTTAACATCGCATCAGGATATTGTGCTAAAACTTGCAGGGCAGTTGAATAATGCTGACAACGCATAAAAATCTGACGACGAAATTGCGCTTGATTTAAATATATATCCTCTAAAAGCAAACCAGTACGGCGTGAAGAAACACCGATATGAGGTGATGCAAAATACAGTTCAGAATTGATATTTGTATGCTGAGAACAAATCACAAAATGATCTTGAACCAAATTTTGATAATTAATTTTATCACCATAATTTTGTTCTAGATCAATGACAAAATCGACTTGTTGAGCAGCTAAATCAGCAATTACATTTTTGCGGTCAAGCTTGGTACTTAGAAACTGAATGGTTAAATTCAATTTTTGAAAATGATGAATCAATTTAGGAAAAATAATCGGTTCAATTTCATCATGTATTGCAATGCGTAAGGTTTGTACTGAACTGGGATCAAACTGTTGTTTTTGTTTGGAGATATTTTGAAAAGCAAATAAAGCATTTTGTACAGATGGATAAATCTGTTCAGCAAAAGGGGTAGGCAGCATTTTACTCCCAGCGCGAACAAATAAATCATCTTGCAAATGCAGCCTAAGTCTTTGTAAAGCATGACTTGCAGCAGACTGAGTAATGCATAAAATCTTTGCCGCTTTTGAAATATTTCTTTGTTCATAAATGGTGATAAAAAGCGGGTATAAATTAATATCAATATGATTGAAAATCGACATATCAAGATTGGTTTTATTATGAATCATATTCATAGTGAGGTATTGAATTAAATCATTTGGTTCATAATAGGTTTTCAGCTAAGGTAAAGTAAAGAGTCACTATTCAAATATTTATCCATATATTTACAGGAAGATAAGCATGTTTGAACTTTCAGCACGTGCGCAAGAATTTGTAGAACGTACCCAAGCCTTTATTAAAAATGAAATTGAACCTGTAGAAGCTGATTTTTGGAATGAAGTCCATCATTTGAATCAAGGCGGTGATTGGACAAAATGGCAATGGCCAGCACAACTTGAACTCCTGAAAAATAAAGCAAAAGCTGCTGGACTTTGGAACATGTTTTTACCAGACCCAGTATTGGGTGCAGGTTTATCTGTACAGGAATATGCCCATATCGCAGAACTGTCAGGCCGTAGTTTAATCGCACCCACAGTATTTAATTGTAATGCTCCAGATAGTGGCAATATGGAAGTGCTATGGCGTTATGGTTCAGATCAACAAAAACAACAATGGCTTAAGCCGTTATTAGAAGGAAAAATCCGTTCAGTATTCTGTATGACTGAACCAGCAGTTGCTTCATCGGACGCAACCAACATGCAGGCAACTGCAGTGGTAGATGGTGATGAAATTGTATTGAATGGTCGTAAATGGTGGTCTTCAGGTTTGGGAGATCCAAATGCGAAAATTATTATCTTTATGGCGCATACGCCTGATGAAAGCAAAGATCGTCATCATCAACATTCCATGGTTTTAGTGCCTGTAGATACTCAAGGCGTGACCATTGAACGTATGTTACCCGTGTTTGGTGATTATGATGCGCCACATGGTCACGGCGAAATTAGTTTTAATCAAGTTCGTGTACCTGTAAGTAATTTTATTGGTGGTGCTGGACAAGGGTTTGAAATTGCACAAGGGCGTCTAGGTCCGGGTCGTATTCATCATTGTATGCGATGCATTGGTGCTGCTGAAAAAGCATTAGAATTAATGATTGATCGAGGAATGAGTCGAACTGCTTTTGGTAAAGAAGTGCTTAAATTAGGTGGAAATTTAGAACGTGTGGCAGATGCTCGTGTTGCGATTGATCAAGCACGACTGTTAACCCTGTATGCGGCGTATAAAATGGATACTCAAGGGACTATGGCTGCGCTTACCGAGATTTCAGCCATTAAAGTTGTTGCACCTTCAGTTCTTGAAAAAGTAGTTGATATGGCCATTCAAATTCATGGTGGCATGGGCGTATCACGAGATACACCTTTAACAGCATTCTTTGCTCAAGCCCGCAGTTTACGTTTAGCGGATGGCCCAGATGAAGTGCATAAAGGGATGATTGCAAAATTAGAATTAAAAAAACGAGGTTATGGCTCGCGTAAAAAATAACAATTTGCTGATAAAAAATAACTGCTTTATGTTAGAGGTGTTATATATAAAGTAGTGAGCAAGTGAAGTTTTTAGTTAAAAGTATCATTCTTTAGAGATGTATGGTTTAAAACATAAGATTCAGGGAAATAATATGTCAGTCATTGATATTGGTGGAAATATACGTGAAGGCGAGGAGCTGGACATTCGTGCTGTCGGAAATTGGCTCATTGAAAATGGATCTGAAATTTCAGGCAATGTAGAAGTGACTCAATATTCTGGCGGAGCTTCAAACTGGACCTATCGTTTAAAATATGACAATGCTGATTTAATTTTACGTCGTCCACCCAAAGGGACAAAGGCGAAATCTGCACATGATATGGCGCGTGAATATCATGTACAAAAATGGCTTGCACCATACTACCCAGTTCTTCCTGAAATGGTCGCGCTGTGTCAGGATGAATCCGTAATTGGTTGTGACTTCTATGTGATGAAACGCATTGAAGGTATTATTCCGCGTGCCAAACTGCCCCCTGAGCTGAATTTTACTCAACAGCAAGTGCATGAATTATGTATTAATGTCTTAGACAAGCTGATTGAATTACATCAAGTTCCATATCAAGGCACCGAACTCGAAAAACTTGGAAAAGGTGATGGGTATTGCCGTCGTCAAGTTGAAGGTTGGGATGCACGTTATGAAAAGGCGCACACCATCAATGTGCCGAGTTTTAAATTTGTACGTAAATGGCTTAATGAAAATATTCCTGCTGACTCAAACACGTGTTTGATTCACAATGATTGGCGTTTTGATAATGTCATTCTTGACCCTAAAAACCCAACCCAAGTGATTGGTGTATTGGATTGGGAAATGGCAACTATTGGTGATCCTCTTATGGATTTAGGTTCTGCTTTGGCCTATTGGGTGGAAGATACAGACAACCAAATTTTTAAATCAACCCGTCGCCAGCCTACACATTTAAAAGGGATGCTTACCCGTAAAGAAGTGGTTGAATATTATTTAGAAAAAACCGGATTAAAACCTGATAATTGGGCATTCTACGAAGTATTTGGTATTTTCCGTTTAGCTGTAATCGCACAGCAAATTTATTATCGTTACTATCATAAACAAACAGATAATCCTGCTTTTAAAGATTTTTGGATTGTGATTCATGCCTTACATATTCGTGCATTAAAACTTATCGGTTTACAAAAAATTGAAGCCAATGAAGTTGCACAGAAATATCTTGAAAAATTTAAGGAAATTTTAGGAAAATGACCACAATCTACCTCGTTCGTCATGGACAAGCGTCATTTGGTGCAGAGAGTTATGACAAACTTTCACCCAATGGCGAGTTACAAGCCAAACTATTGGGGCAATATCTCGATAAAATTTTGAAAGAAGAGCCTTATGTGGTTGCAGGTTCAATGTTACGCCATCAGCAAACAGCAAGTTTTGCTTTGGCTGAAAGTTTTTCCGATGCTCAAATTGTGACTGACCATCATTGGAATGAATTTAACCACCAACAAGTTTTTGCTCAATATGATCCGCGTTTTAATCAACCGCATCTACTTCAACAAGATGTTGCCAAAGAAAAAAGTCCACGTGCCTATTTGGCAAAAATTTTTGAAGGGGCAATTGACCGTTGGACTGGTGGTGAATATCACCATGAGTATGACGAATCTTGGCCAGATTTTAAAAACCGTGTAGAAACGGCTTTACAGAATTTATGTGATGAGTTAGTGAAAACCAAACCTCGCTATGCAATCGTATTTACTTCTGGCGGAGTTATTTCAGTTGTTGCAGGAAAACTCTTGGAGTTAAGTGCCAATAAAACCTTTGCATTGAATTGGGCAATTGCCAATACCAGTTTAACGACATTAAGACTGGTGGGAAATGAACCGCAATTACTGAGTCTGAATGAACATCATTTTATTAAGGCTGAAGATCCGCAATTATTGACGTGGATTTAAAGTCGCACTTTTAGAAATATAAAAACAGTTTAAGGAATTTGTCATGGCAAAAACGATTTTAATCACAGGCGCAAGTTCTGGAATCGGTGCAGGAATGGCACGAGAATTTGCGCAAAAAGGTTATAACTTAGCCGTCTGTGCGCGTCGTTTAGAGCGTTTAGAAAGCTTAAAACAAGAGTTGGAGTCTAAATATGGTATCAAAGTGATTGCCAAAACTTTAGATGTGACCAACTATGAGCAAGTTTTTCAAGTCTTTCGAGCTTTTAAGCAGGACTTTGGTAAGCTCGATCGTATCATTGTCAATGCAGGTGTTGGTGATGGTCGTCGAATTGGCAATGGTAAATTTGAAATTAACCGTGCAACTGTAGAAACCAATTTCATTTCTGCACTGGCACAGTGTGAAGCCGCTGTTGAAATATTCCGTGAGCAAAAGTTTGGTCATCTGGTTGTGATTTCTTCTATGAGTGCACTTCGTGGTATGCCTAAACACTTGACCGCATATGGAGCAAGTAAAGCTGGTGTAGCTGCTTTAGCGGAAGGGATACGTGCTGAGTTAATTGACACGAAAATTAAAGTTTCTACGATTTTCCCTGGTTATATTCGTACTGAAATTAATGAAGGGGCAAAAAAACTGCCGTTTGAGGTCGATGTTGAAACAGGTTCTCATTTATTGGTTAAAGCAATTGAAAAACAACCTGTTAAAGCTTATGTACCACAATGGCCTTGGTTACCGATAGGACTAGCCATGAAAATATTGCCATTAAAAATTGTGAATAAACTCGGTTGAGTTTTATTTAGCTTTAAAAGACCCAACAAGGGTCTTTTTTATTGCATTGCATAGATAAAGCTTTAAAATCTAACTGGATAAAAAATAATGAGAATTTTAACATGTTTATCGTATTGGGTTTTTTCCTGACCAGCTTTTTAGTTTTTCTTGCGCGTATCTTGTATCTCTTCTTTTTTGAAAAGCACTGTGAAATTCAACAATGCCTTATGCAAATCGATGATATTCAAAAGTTAATGTATCTTGGTATCATTTTAATCGGGACCTATAATGCCTATTTGATGAGCAAAAGCAGAAAGTATGCGGTTTTAATTTTTGAGTTTATTGGTACATTTATATTTGCTTTTGCCTTAAATTTTGTTGATTTAGCCCAATAGCAACTTGGCCATACAATTAAGTAAAATCGACATTGAACTTTATGATTTTAATACTGCGACAAGCTATATCTGACTCTGACTGATTTTGAGATAGCTTTGTTGGATTGGTACTCGAATATGCTTTTAAAAATCTCTACCATTGTTCTCGTTCCCGCATTAATTCTTCAAGGTTATCGCGTCAAGAAAAATACACTTCGATTAGCTGAACCTCAAGGATTGCGAAAAGGTGTTATAGGACAAGGAAAAGCACTATCTATTTTAATTTTGGGTGACTCTGCTGCCGCAGGTGTGGGGGTTGAAGATCAACGTGAAGCCTTATTGGGGTGTTTACTCGATGAATTAGCCTCTAATTTTGAAGTCACTTATCAATTAGAAGCGAAAACGGGGGATAGCACCTTAGAAATTTTGCAAAGAACCAAACAATTAGACAATCAGCAGTTTGATGTTGTGATTACATCGGTTGGAGTAAACGATGTCACAAAACTTATTTCACCACAAAAATGGATTCAGCAACAAAGGGGGCTTTATACAGAAATTGAAGCTAAGTTTTTGCCAAAGATGATTTTAGTTACGGGTGTCCCCCCAATGAATCTGTTTCCAGCATTACCAAATCCACTGGGATGGTTGTTTGGACAGTATTCGAGTGCAATGAATCAGAAGTTAGCCCAATTCATCGAAAATAAAATCAATTATCAATTGATTCGTTTTGATTTAGCCCATTTTAAAACTTTAAATTTACAAATGGCACGTGATGGTTTTCACCCGAGTCAGGAAATTTATCAAATTTGGGCAAAACAAATTTCACAGTGTATTTTTAGCAAATTCATGTGATAAAATTAAGCAAATTCAAAAAGAACATAAAATATGAATTATTACGCGAAAACTCTCTATTAGGTTTTAACTACCTAATGAGAGAAATATGGATAAACTGAAACACCTTAAACAACAATACGTAAAAGTTGTTAAGAAAGGTTTAACTGGCGATTATGATGATGAAATTTTTCCAAATCGACAAGATACTTGGTATCGCCACTACAGCGTTAAACAAGAAAAAAGTAGTTTTTTCTTGCACGAGATTGAGTATAAATCATCTTATTCTCTTAAACTAAGACGCAGACGAGGTAGGGCATTGATGTGTTCTTGGACGACTGAACATCCACCTGGTTTTTGCTATGGTGGAAAAAACTGGAAACACCATTCAAAAAGAAAACATCAATACTACCGTGAAAAGAACTAAAAATAGGGAGCTTTTAAGCTCCCTATTTTTATTTAGATACCACTAACTTAAGATATTTTATATAAAACATATATTTAATCTAAATTTTTTTAAAAATTTTAAGCGCTAAAACTTGATAAATGACCATCACTATTTTGTATCTTTACACTGAATATTTTCTTTTTCTTTGTAATAGTTTAAAGCAATATCTAAGTCTGAAAGTAATTTAGTTTCAGTATAGTTCTCTGGATTTAATTTAAGTAAATTTGGCATGTAATTCGATTTGTATTCTTTAGGATAATCTTGACATACGATTCTGGTCTTATCATCCAATGTTGTATTTGGATCATCAAGTTGATCAAGATATTTACTAATCATTTCATCTGATTGTTCAAATTGTGCAGTGAGGGTTGGTCGATCTGTTTGCGCAGTTGCATGCTGCTCAGGCTCTTTATTGCAAGCAGACAGGGCAATGACCAAGAATAATGCTGTAAAAAGTTTAATGTTCATAACGAATTGATTTTTAATGTTAAGAAAAAGTTTTCGGTTGTATAAAGTCAGTTAATATTTAAATAAATCTTAAAGAACCTTAACTATCAATTATATTACCGAGATATGCAATGATTTTTATTACCATATCTTGAAATTGTTACAAATTCAAGATATTTAATGATTTTATTTGAACTTTCCGATTAAAAACTGCACATCGCTACGTTTTGTATTTTTTATATGGGGTGGAATTGACGTTACGACTTTTATTAGCGCTAAGAATATTGATTAAAGCTCTGTTCTATATGAAATTTCTAGTAATTTTTTAAAATCAGTAATCACAGCAGCAATAAAGAATTGACCCTTCATAAAGAGATTTGATGCAAAATAGTTTTGTCGGAATGTTGTTAAAATTTATTTAAAAAATAATGGCTTAGTGGTGAAGCTAAAAAAGTCAGCTAATGCGTTGTGTTAAATAATTTTTTTGTAAGGTTTATTTCTGATCTAAACCTGAGTATCTTATCCCCAAAATATTAAGAGGGTATTTCATGAAAAAATTATTCATTATTGCTTTAACAACCTTAGCATCAAGTTTCTCCTTTGCAGAGGACTTACAGTGTGAAAAAAGCTATGAGATTTTTAATAAGCAAGGGGACAAGGAAATAGAAATACTAAAAAATGGTTCACTTGATGATGTGATCAGTTATTATGATCAAATTGAATATGATCGTAAACTTAAACCTAAGCATCAAGGACAGACTTTTTCTTCAGGCGAATGGATTAGCGATGCTGAGTACAGAAAAGACATTAAATTACAGCAAGATTTAGCCAAAGATGGATCTTATAAAAATATAGATTCTACATTTTTAAAACCAAAATTAAATTATATTTCAAGTGTAGGTGAAGTTTGTGTTGTGCCTATGCAATCACAAGATGAAATATTCAAAAAGCGTATGCAGACTAAAGCTGACATAATTTTTATACGCGATATTCAAACTAATGAATGGAGAAGATTTATCTATTTTGGAATTGAAGATAAAAAAGACTTTAATGAGTTTTTCCCTGATTTTCCTAAAAATGTAAAGCTTGCTCAAATGTTAATTGATAACAAAAATTTTGCAGAGAGCACTTCAGAATTTGGTTTGTTAATGCTTGAAGAGATGGGTGTTGAGATCACAGCAGAGATGAAGGAAATGATGAAAAATCAAACAGAGCCTTTTAGAGTTAAGTTAAGCGCGAATGGCTACTGAGTTTTATTGTGTTTGTCGCATTTAAACCACCTGCGGGTGGTTTTATATTAAAGAAAGATAGATACATATGAGATTATTTTTACTGCTATTTACACTACTGTTAAGTCTGAATATTTTTGCTGATGTTAATGGTTCAAAAACGCAACTTAAACCGATAGAAACCCTAGAAGCTTTATTATTGAATGCGGGTATTATCAACCAAGATTATAAAATTTTAGATAATCAGGCTTTTGATGATTATCTACATAAAGTATTTTTAAAACAAATAAACCAAGGTCTACCTTATGAGATCAATAAATTTGTTGAATTAAAGAAGATTCAAATAGAAGGGAGAAATTTGCTTATTTATAATGAAATTGATAATGCTTCAATAAAGTATATCCCTGACTTTCAGACTGATGAAATCCAATCAAGACTTAAATGGGAAATTTGTAACGATGATTTTGGTTCAAGTCGGGTTTTTAGACAGGCAGAAGGATTGAACGTAATTCACTTTTTTGGTAGTCAGCAGGATCCTGAATTGTTTAAATTTGGTATTTTTTTAAAGGAATGTGATGACGTATATCTTTAATATAATTTTAGCTTGAAGCATAAATAATATTGATTCATTTTATAGATCTGCATAGACAATTTAGAGGATTAAACAGCAAGCTTGTTTATCAATTGCACTCAGATAATGAACATCTTAAAAGACCTGTCAGTTTTCCTAAATTGGAAAAGTAATTTACAGGCTTAAGTAATTATTTTTAAAAGATAATACATAGTTACAAACGCTCATTTTCTGAATTGATTTTGAGCGTTTGAGGTTTGTATTTCCTGTTTATTCCAATGTACAAAATATCAGTAGCGATGTCTTAAATGGTATGGAACTTTTTCTGATATATCATTGTGAGGATTAATGCCAGCATTGTACAAAGCATAATAATCATTGATAGATTCATAAGTGGATTAAAATTAAAGCTATGACTGATCGGCACTACAATTAAGCAAATTAAGAATTGAATAGCACCTTTAAGTGCACTTGCAGTACCCGCACGTTGACCTTGTTGAGATAATGCCAATGCATTACTGTTTGCACTTACCAATCCAAGACCTGCGACAAGACCAAACAATCCGAGCATGGTTGAGGATAGACTGACCAAATCATATCGAGGCGAGATAAATAGCCAAACCGCACTCATCACTTGGATAAGAATACCGAGTAATAAAATTCTTATAAGGTTAAATCGACCAATCAGACGAAGATTGATTTGCGAGAAAATAATCAAGCCAGCGGCATTTATACTGAAATAATAACCGAAATTTTCAGGTTTTATCTGGAATTGATCAATGAAAATCGCTGGTGCAGCGGCAATATAAGAAAAGAATGCTGCATAAGACAAACTACCTATAAGTGTAGGGGTTAAAAAACTTTTGTCCCGACAAACATGGAAATAATTGATAAAAATATCGCCAACATGAAGAGATTTTCTTTTATGGTCATTCAGTGTTTCTTCAAAATAAAAATGCACAAGAACAATATTGATGACACCAAAACAGGCAAGGAAAATGAAAATACTTTGCCATCCCCAATTGACTAAAAGCCATCCACCTAATATCGGGGCAAGAATAGGTGCCAGTCCCATCATGAGCATCATGCTGGATAAAGCTCTTGCTGACTGTTTAGGTGTTAATCGATCACGAATCGCTGCACGAACCATTGCCATTCCAACGCAACCACCTAAAGCTTGCAATACTCTTGTCATTAACAATTGATTTATTTGTGTGGTAAAAATACACAAAACAGATGCAATCACAAATAAAGTTAATCCAAAATATAGCGGTGGTTTACGACCAAATCGATCACTAATCGGGCCATAAACAAGTTGACCGATGACTAAACCTAAAAAATATGCGGGCAATGATGATGACACGACACTAGTTGTCACACCAAACTCTACAGCAATTTCAGGAAATGCAGGTAAATACATATCTATTGACATAGGGCCGAGCAAGGTTAAAAAGCTTAAAATACTGATCCATGCTAGGGTATAAGGTTTTGTTTCAGAGGGGTTATCAGTTGATTTCTGTATATGGGGTGATCGAGGCATAATCTTACCTAAATGATGATCTTCCGCAGAATGGATGAAAAAAAATAGCGTCACTCAGATTTATGCATTGTGCTCATTGCTTAAAATAAGAAGCATTTCATCCATTTTGGGAATGTCTAGATATAATGTATTCGCTAATTTAAATTCAGCTGACGTGCATTTATTTCTGAGATTCATTACCGAAATGACAAGCAAAGGTTTGCACCACGATTTTATTGTTTTTCACAATCAGCGTATCCGTGGCCATTTTTGCGTTGGGTGCTGACCAGCGGATATAGGCGACTTCACCATAGACTGTTTTTTCTTCTATGTTAATTTCACGTGTACCTTTAGGGAAAAAATCCCGATATACGCTTATAAATGTTTCTCGAATCTGATCGGTACCACGTATTACCGTATCGGTTCCATTGATAATGATGGCATCAGGTGCATAATCTTGAACAGTTAAGTCTACATCACCTAAGCGGAAAGCATTTAGATGCCTTTCTAAAACAGCTAAAGTTTCAGTTATTTCTCGATTTTCAGTATTTTGTATATTCACAGTATTCATAAATAGATCTCCAACATTGCTCTAGATAGGGGCCGTATCTAACGACTGATCAATACATTATTGTTGTATTGAAGCATCCCTTGTAGCTACAGAACAGTTGAAACACTTATTCTGATTTGTTGAAAATCTGCCAATAAAACTAATTTTTAATTGAAAGTGTTGTGTTTTTTCCCATATTCAAAGCGGATAGTTGTTGATTCAATTTTAGTTGTTCAAATTTAAGCGCAATAAAATCGATAAAACATCTAGTTTTTGCGGGCATGTGCTTTTTGCTAGAAAAATAAAGATTAGTATTTCCTAAATCTGCATACCAGTCAGGTAGGATTCTAATTAAAGTTCCATCTTCTATATATTTACTTGCATGAGCAGTGGATATCGCAGCAACACCTAATCCTAAAGCGGCGCCTTGATGTAATGCACTTGGATCATCTGCTATAAGTTTTTCATTTAAATTTAAGTAAAACTCTTGTTCATTTGGACCTGTGAATTGATATTCATGTAACTTACCTGTTTGAGGGGATTTCATGACAATGCCATCCCATTCGGAGATTTGCGCTGGATGATTGGGCCGTGTTTTATGTTTTAAATAATCAGGTGAGGCAACAATAATCATGTGCAGCGGGGACAGTGGTCTGATAATGATGCCTTGACCTAATTTAATCCCACTTCCAATTGCCACATCAAAATTATCTGTTATTAAGTTGACCTGTCTGTTAGATAAGTGCCACTCAAGTTTGATATCTGGATAGTTGCTGATAAATTCAGGCATCAATGGCAGGATATATTCCACCCCAAATCCAGCACTTAAACTGACTTTTAAAATGCCTTTGGGCTTGCTCGAATCAACATTAAATTCTGAAATAGTTGTCTGAATACTATTTAAACTGTCTCGAATACTGATAAAAAAGTGTTCACCATCTTCCGTCAATTTAAGATTTCTGGTACTTCGATGAAAAAGTCGAGCACCTAAATTTTGCTCTAACTGCGCTACATTTCGAGACACTGCAGCAGGTGTTAGGCTTAAATGTCGTGCTGCGGCAGAAAAACTTCCATATTCTGCACTTTTTATAAATGATTCGAGATTAGACAGCGTTTCCATATTCTATTTTCAATTTTTACTTGAAAAAGATTATAGCAAAAGCACTCTACTTCACAATGAGTACTGATTTTATAGTCGGGAGACTTTAATGAAAGAGTAATGTGAAATGTTAAATAAATTATCGCTGGTTGGAAAAGTTGCGTTAGTTACCGGTGGGTCGCGAAGTATTGGCGCTGAAATTGTCAAAACGCTAGCCGCCCATGGCGCTATAGTTGCTTTTACGTATCATTCTTCGCAAATCAAAGCTGAGGAATTGATTAAAGAAATTGAGTTTCATGGTGGACAAGCCATAGCGATAAAGGCAGATTCAGGAAACCCTGAAATGTTAAGCAAAGCGATAGAAGACGTTGCTAAAAAATTTCATAAAATTGATATATTAATTAACAATGCTGGAATAAGTCATTTAGGCAGTCTAGAGTCAGTATCAATCAGTGCTTTTGAGCGATTGGTGGCTGTCAATATTACGGGGGTATTTTTGGCCACACGTGAAAGTTTAAAACATATGGGGAAAGGTGGAAGAATAATAAATATAGGCAGCACGATGGTCAATTATTCTGGTTTTAGTGGAGCATCAATTTATATTCTTACAAAAGGTGCAATCACTGGATTTTCACGAGGATTAGTCAGGGAGCTTGGCGTTAAAGGTATTACAATTAATACCATTCACCCTGGTCCAACCAATACTGATATGAACCCTATAGATGGACCAATAGCAAGCTTACTACTGCCTAATATCCCCGTAGGTCGATATGGAGAGGGCATTGATATTGCGAATTCTGTTTTATTTTTAGTGAGTGAAGAAGCTAGCTATATTAGCGGTGCTGAATTAAGTGTCGATGGTGGTTTTATTGCTTAATTCCTTTGAATCAAAATAAAATTTATATGTCCAGTAGTTAGAAAATGAATTGAAATTTTCTATTCCATATCTATGGAAAAGCCCTCTATTTATAGAGGGTTAAAAACAATTCACAAATCATACTTTTCGATAGATTATTTAGGATAAGAAGCAAGCCTTTAAATAAAATAGCATCTATCGGATAAACAGGTTGAATGTGCTGTATAAAAAAGAGTATTCCGAATTTTCAGTAAAAAATTTGAAAGTACAAATTAGAGATACCAAAAGGCATAGGTAAAAAATTAAAATCCAGATAAAATCATTAAAATTTTCACTAAATTATAAACTTTGGTTCTTTTAATAAATGACTGATATCGAAATAGAAACCCACCCACTCAAACCATTTCTTCCTACAAATGCCAAGCTATTGATGCTTGGTAGCTTTCCACCGCCTCAAAGCAGATGGAAGATGGATTTTTATTATCCGAATTATCAAAATGATATGTGGCGAATTTTTGGGCTTATTTTCTTTGATAATAAAGATCACTTTTTAGATTTACCTAATAAAAATTTTAAGGAACAACATATTCGTGAATTCTTAATCGAAAAAGGTATCGCAATTTTTGATACGGCGTATCAAGTTATTCGCCTAAAAGGAAATGCCTCAGATAAATTCCTACAGATTAAAACCCCTACAGACCTATCACAGCTTTTAGCGCAAATTCCTGAATGTAACAGCATCATGACCACTGGAGATAAGGCAACAGATACCCTGATGTTATCTATGCCTGAAGAAACTGAAAAGCCACAGATAGGGCAATCTTCACAAGCTATATTTGCTGAACGAGAGATATGTTTATATCGGATGCCTTCTTCATCAAGAGCGTATCCATTAGCACTGGATAAGAAGGCAGAGGCATATAAGAACTTATTTAAAGAAATAGGCTTACTTTAAGTAAGTTTAAAACTCATAATTTGGCATCATACTTTAAATGATTCACTAATCAGTAGCGAAGAAAAAGCCAGTTTGATCATTTTTAAGAATACTGTTCCTATAAGCGTTATATTGGGTTGTTCCAATATCTGTAATTGACTGTTTTTGTTTTAGCTTAGGCATTTATCCTATTGTACTTGATTAAATCGATATACACATACAGTCAATAAATGCTTTAAGCCTTTCCATTTTCTATGCAAATCGTTTTGCCAAAGCAACACAGATCACAACTGCAAAACAAACAACAATCATCGCAAAACTTACATGCTCACCCAATAGAACCGCTGAAAGCATTAAACCAATAAACGGTTGTACCAATTGAATTTGTCCAACTTTGGCAATTCCGCCCAACGCTAAGCCTTTGTACCAAAAAATAAAACCGATCAACATACTAAACAGTGATACATAGATTAAACCAATTGTTTCTGGCCAATGAATATTTGCAAAGCTTGCAGGTAGGTAATATAGACTTGAGATAAGCATCAAGGGTAATGCAACAACTAAAGCCCAACAAATCACTTGCCATCCACCCAGTTCTCTTGAAAGCTTTCCACCTTCAGCATAACCCAATCCACAGACAACAATTGATGCAAGCATATAGAGATCACCCACACTAAAACTTAAATTACGGTTTTCATAAAACATAAATCCAACCACGATGGCACTACCGATTAAGGCAAATAACCAAAATTGTGTAGCAGGTTTTTCCCCCCCGCGTAAAACTGCAAAAATTGCAGTCGATAAAGGCAAGAGACCAACAAAGACAATAGCATGTGCAGAGGATACAGTTTGTAAAGCCAATGCGGTAAATAGAGGGAAACCAATCACCACACCTAAGGCCACAATAACCAATGATTTAAATTGGGCAAAAGAGGGTTTTGATTGCTGTAAAATAAACAGGCAGATTAAAGCAATACTTCCTGCAATCGCTGCCCGAGCTGTGGTTAAAAATTCTGGACTAAACCCCATGACGGCAATACGGGTTGCAGGCAAAGAGCCAGCAAAAATCGCTACACCAATAAAACCATTTAGCCAGCCAATATTTGTTTTATCCATCATCAATTACTCAGTCAATTTATGATGATTTAAGCGCTATTTACTGGAAATATATATGTACACTACAGTACAATTTTAAATAACTGTTATGCTATTTTTACCAGTACAATTCTACTCAATCTAACGAGTTTTCTCAGATTTCTTATCTTTAAAATATGTGGTTTTAAATGGCAAAAACTAAAATTGAACAAACAGTGCTGATGATTAAAAATCAAATTTCGAATAAAAGTTTGATTGCAGGTTCACGCTTACCTTCAGTCCGACAGTTTGCTACACAAACAAACTGTTCTGTTTCAACGATCGTTGAAGCCTATGCCAGATTAGTTGCGGAAGGTGTTTTAGAATCTCGTCTTGGTTCTGGTTACTATGTATTAGGTAAAGCTGAACCGATGCAAATGATTGATACTGAAATACAGTATCAACGTGAAATAGATCCTTTATGGATTTCAAGGCAGTCATTAGAGGCGAAGACGGATGTGCTAAAACCGGGTTGTGGCTGGTTACCCACTACTTGGATGCCTGAACAATCAATCCGTAAAGCGTTAAAACAAGCTGCTAAGTCTGAAATCATCATGCTCACCGATTATGCAACACCGCATGGACATTTGGAGTTGCGTAAATTTATTGCCAGAAAAAAAGAACTGTATGATTTAAAATTCAAACTGAATCAAATTCTTATTACTGACTCAGCAACCCAGTCCATTGATTTAATTTTCAGACACCTACTTAGCGCAGGTGATGTGATCTTGATTGATGATCCTTGCTATTTTAATTTCCGCGCTTTGATTAAGGCCCATCATTTAAAAGCCGTTCCAATTCCGTTTACAGAAACGGGACCAGATGTAGAGAAATTTGAACAAGCACTGAATTTAAAGCCAAAAATCTATTTAACCAATTCAGGGATTCATAACCCAACAGGAGCCACGATTTCGCTACAAACGGTTTATCAAATTTCCAAGCTGGTTGAGAAAACTGATTTATTGATTATTGAAGATGAAATTTTTGCTGATTTTGAATATACACCCGCACCACGTTATGCTTCATTAGCCGGTTTTAAACATGTCATTCAGATTGGCAGTTTTACCAAAACCCTTTCAGCAGCGATTCGTTGCGGTTATATCATTGCGGAGTCTGAGCTGATTGATCAATTAATAGATTTAAGAATTGCGACCAACTTTAGCAATAGTCATTTAAATGCAGAAATTATTTATCAGGCTTTAATGGACAGCAGTTATCCTAAACATTTAGATTGGTTAAAGAAACATTTGCTTAAAGTCAGCAATGAAATGATGCAAAAGTTGGGGCAACTCGGTATAAAACCGTGGATTGTGCCAACAGCAGGGATTTTTTTATGGTGCAAATTGCCAGATGGTATACATGCGGCGGAATTATCAAAATTATGTCTCAAACAGGGCGTAATTCTTGCACCGGGTAATTCTTTTAGCCAAGCTGAAAATGCAGGACAGTTCATGCGCTTTAATGTTGCACAATGCGTGGATAAAAAGGTCTTTGATATCTTAGCAATGTCAATTCAGCAGTTAAAAATAAATAACTTACAAAGTTAGCGAAAATCCTTTTCCTTATTGCTTTAAAATATGGGTAAATAGTAAGCAAATTTATATTGATTTCAGTGGAATAATTATAATGAGTGTTCAGGATGTACCAAGTCCAATTGATTTAAAAAATCCGCAAGATGCTTTGCAATGGGCTAATGAAGCCAATGAAAAACGCCCATGGCGTTATGAGTTTTTTGACTATTATGTGAATTTAATTCAAAAAGCAGCCAAAGAGAAACACTATCAAACTGATCAAAACGCGCAGTTCAATATTTTAGAAATAGGTTCAGGTCCTGGTTTTCTTGCCAAACATTTACTTAGCCGGTGTGCTGATATTGAATATACAGCGCTAGATTTCTCTGATGCAATGCATGAGCTTTCTAAAAGTAAGCTACTTTCTTCTGAGTCAGGCAGAGTGCAATATCTGATTGCTGATTTTAAAAATGAAGATTGGCGCGATCAGCTTGGACAATATGATGCCATCATTATTCATCAAGCTTTACATGAGTTACGCCATAAAAACTATGCAAATCAATTTCATCAACAAGTAAAGACATTATTAAAACGTGATGCTCTGTATTTGGTCTGTGACCATATTTTTGCATCAGATGCGATGAGCAATAATGACTTGTATATGTCGAAACATGAACATTTTCAAAGCTTAAAATATGCAGGTTTTACTGACATAGAACTGGTTAAAGAGATCAAAGGACTCTGTCTGTTTGAGTGTTATTTATAGTCTTAAGATTGTAATGCATTTAGTATGCAGGTTGTCATTACACTAAACTTACATCATCCATTCAAGTGGTAAATATGAGACGCTATACATGACAAATCGTTGGAATCGTGTTGTTTCAGGGTCAACTTTATATTCAATCACTTTGCCATCAGCACGATGATCTAGCCAGATCAGCTCACCTTGTGGATTAAGTTTTAACTCATAAGCAACCCTAAATAGGGTTTGATCCAATAGATTTGAAATTTGCTCTTGTAAAGGATCTGATTGAACAACCAGTCCAACTTCGGTATTGATATTGAATGATCTTGGATCTAGGTTAAATGAACCAATAAAGACTTTGTCATCAATATTGATAAATTTTGCATGCAAACTGGATTTATTTTTGCCTTTTTTCGGAATGATATTTCCTGTGAGGACCTCATACCAAGTACGGCGATTGCGTTCTATATAGGGTTTAAATTCATAAAGTTTTGCGCCTCCTTTAAGCAGGTCAACTCGATACTTTTGATAAAACGCATGGACAAGCGCAACATCATTTGCCATAAAGGAGTTGGTTAAAATTCTCACTTTGACATTTTGTTTAGGGAATTGGTTAATAAAATCCGTCCCATTTTTTGTAGGAACAAAATAAGCGGCAATCAAATCCATTTCTTGTTTGGGGTCACCCAAATGTTGGTGAATTTGGTGTGAAATTAATTCATTGCCGTGTGCTTGTCCTAAACTTTTCTTTGGAGAATCTGCCAGAAAATCGGCATAAGCCCAATTGATTTTATTTTGATTAAGCTCATTGGCGAGTTCTTTCTGCTCAAGATTTACTTTTTCATCTGTCGTATGTTCAGCTTGTTCAAGTCGTTCAAAGCTTTTTCGCAAAGTTAATAAATCGTGTTCAGAACCTTTATGAATAAATTGATCAATCGGATAGCTTAATTGAAAATTCCAAAAATCGGTAAAAACTTCATTTGCACGATTGACCGCTTTACCAAAAAATAAAATATCCATATCGGTAAACTGGAAAGATTCACTGGCATCAAAATATTCACTGCTGATATTTCGCCCGCCTGTCACAGCAATTGCACCATCAGCAATAATTAATTTATTGTGCATTCGATGGTTGATTCTGTTCATTCTAAAAATATAATCCATTACACGAAAGTGTCGGAATTTATAAGGATTGTATAATTTGATCGAAATGTTTGGATGTCTTAGCAATGCACTTAATTGTCGATCTATTTTTGTTCCATTTTGATCATCGATTAATAAGCGTACTTTTACACCGCGGTCAGCAGCTTTAAGCAATTCGTGTAGCATTAAATTGCCAATAAAATCATCTGCCCAAATATAGTATTGTAAATCAAGTGTATATTTGGCTTTTCGAATCAGATGGATACGTGACGCTATACTTTGGAAAGCATCATTCATGGCTAAATATGCAGTGAGCCCTTGAGTAAGCATCTGTTTTGCTTCAGGCTCATTGATCCATTGCTCTGCATATACTTTAACTTGTTGTTCTTGTTCTGGTTGATTCATAGGTAAACTGCATCCAGTGATTGAAAAAGCCAAAATAACGAAGGCAAGTGAAGTCTTTGAATGATTCATTCTTTCAATGAGTACTTTAAATTTTACTAAATCATATCATCAAGTTAATGGTTGAATCTGTAAAGAGAAAAAGGTTACTGTAGTCCAACTGTTAAAACACAAACCTATTAGGATATTTAGCTATGAAATCACGTGCTGCTGTTGCATTTGGTCCAGGAAAACCTTTAGAAATTGTGGAAATTGATGTTGCTCCCCCACAAAAAGGCGAAGTCCTTGTTAAAATTACCCATACAGGGGTTTGTCATACAGATGCATTTACTTTATCAGGTGATGATCCAGAAGGCGTATTTCCAGCAGTTTTAGGTCATGAAGGGGCTGGTATTGTTGTCGAAGTTGGTGAAGGGGTAACTTCAGTAAAACCTGGGGATCATGTGATTCCTTTATATACGGCAGAATGTGGCGAATGCTTATTCTGTAAATCAGGCAAAACCAACCTGTGTACAGCCGTCCGTGCTACTCAAGGTAAAGGGGTTATGCCTGATGGAACGACACGTTTTTCTTATAATGGTGAACCTATTTACCACTATATGGGGTGTTCAACTTTTAGTGAATATACTGTCGTTGCTGAAGTTTCATTGGCTAAAATTAACCCAGAGGCAAATCCTGAACATGTTTGTTTACTGGGTTGTGGTGTAACGACAGGGATTGGTGCAGTCCATAACACGGCAAAAGTACAAGAAGGCGATTCAGTTGCTGTATTTGGTTTAGGTGGTATTGGTTTGGCTGTTGTACAAGGTGCGCGCCAAGCGAAAGCAGGCCGTATCATTGTTGTTGATACCAATCCTGAAAAATTTAAATTGGCAGAAGAGTTTGGTGCGACTGATTTCGTTAATCCCAAAGACTATGACAAACCTGTTCAAGAAGTGATTGTTGAAATGACAGGTTGGGGTGTAGACCATTCATTTGAATGTATCGGCAATGTCAATGTAATGCGTTCAGCACTTGAATGTGCTCATCGTGGGTGGGGACAATCAGTCATCATTGGTGTAGCAGGTGCAGGTCAAGAAATTTCTACCCGTCCGTTCCAGCTTGTGACTGGTCGTACATGGAAAGGAACCGCATTTGGTGGGGTAAAAGGCCGTACACAATTGCCAGGTATGGTTGAAGATGCGATGAAAGGTGATATCCAACTTGCACCTTTTGTTACTCATACAATGGGCTTAGATAAAATTAATGAAGCATTTGATTTAATGCATGAAGGTAAATCAATCCGTACAGTGATTAACTTTTAAGCTTAAATACTGAGCACCACTAAGAACCAGTGATACATCATGTATCACTGGTTTTTATTTGCATGATAAATGTATGTGTTTTATATATTAATTTTCTAAGCTTATCTTTTTTTGTTATGTTATGGCTTTAAAGCAAAAAATCAAAATAGGTCGTCTTATGAAAAATGTTGCAATTTTAGGTCTTGGTATCATGGCTTTAACCGTATCAGCATGTTCTTCGCTTCAAACCAATGCAACAACGCAAGATCAAACAGCACAAAACACTCAAACGACATGTATTGCAGAACGCGCGACTCAGTTGATTGGACAAAATGATATGTCTGAAGCGAAAATTAAGCAGCTTACACAGGCATCAATCGTACGTAAAGTTGCGCCAAATCAAGGGGTAACTATGGATTATCGTATTGAACGTGTGACGGTAACTGTAGATCCTGCGACCAAAAAAATTACCCAAGCGACTTGTGGTTAATGACACAAATTTAAGTCTTATATGATTGAATAAATACTGATTTATTCAATCATCATTTTAAAGTTTAATTTAACAAATTCGCTTCATCTATTCGACATAGAACAATCATTATAAAAAACTAAAATAACAATGTTTTGCTACTGAGTGACAGATAATACTTGCTTAAAGCAGTTTTTTTGTTATGTTTTAAGCTGTACTTTTGGATGTGTAGCGTTAGAGCACAAGACTTCAATTCATTAGCTATTATTAAAACCTTATGAAAAGACTATTTTTAATCCTATTTACGATTTTGATATCAAACTCAATATTTGCTCAGAGTGAAAACTATAAAATTGCCATGGATAATTTTATAAACAACTATAATGCTGATCAGTATGAAAAAATTTATGATGTATTTTCTGCTGAAATGAAAAAGACATTGCCGCTTGAAAAGACAAAGCAATTTTTTTCAGGATTAAAATCTCAGGCAGGAAAAATTGAAAGTAAAGAATTTCTCAGCAATCAACAAGGAACTTATCAAAGTTATAAAACCAAGTTTGAGAAAATGGTGTTAACGGTCAATATTTCGCTTGATCAAGAAAATCATATCAAGGGACTTATTATGAAGCCTAATGAAGTCCAAAAAGAGATAAACAGTAGTAATACTGTGAATGCACTTAACGCTTATCCAAAAGAAATCTCAGACATCATTTTTTCGAATAGCCAAAATTTTCCAAATAATACGCAACTTTCTATTGCAGTCGTTCAAAATCAAAAAGTGAAATATTATGGGGTTATCAAAACTGATGGCAAGATCAAACCGATTGAAAACCAGAATAAGGTTTTTGAAATTGGTTCTATTACGAAAGTTTTTACATCGACCATTTTAGCTTCGCTTGTTGATGAAGGAAAAATTAAATTAACAGATGAAATCAATCCATTTTATCCATCTTTAAAATTTAAAAATAACACTCAACTGAATTTTAAAGACTTGGCTAATCATACCTCCGGTTTACCACGCTTACCTGAGAATCTAGATTTATCGAATCAAAGCAATCCCTACAAAGATTATGGTAAAAGTCAGATTGAACAATACCTTAAAGATGATTTGAAAATTGAAAATGAGCCTGAAAAAAAATATGTTTATTCTAATTTAGGGGCGGGGTTATTAGGCCATACGCTTGGCGTATCACAAGGAAAAAGCTTTCAAACATTATTACAAAAGAGAATTTTTGATAAATACACAATGAAAAACTCATTTGTAAACTCGCAAAATCTAGATAATAAGTTAGTAAAGGGACAAAATCCTGATGGACAAATCGTATCAAATTGGGATTTTGACGTTTTGTTTGGTGCTGGCGGGCTATTATCAACCACAGAGGATTTAGCAAAATTTGCAATCGCACAATTCGATCCTAAAAATACCGAATTGACTTTAACGCGTACACCGACCTTTGAAATGAACAAAGATATGAAAATCGGTTTAGCTTGGCATTTGTTGAAATCACAAAAAGGAAAAGATTTGGTTTGGCACAATGGCGGAACTGGTGGCTATTCATCTTCAATGGCTATAAATGTTGAGGATAAGACTGCTGTTATTGTGCTATCTAACCTCTCAGCTTTTCATCCAAAAACGAAAAACATTGATAAATTATGTTTTCAGCTTATAGATGAGAAGCAAAAATAATATTTGGATTTTGCATATGGGGAGGCTTAACACTGCAAATATTTTTAGTAGATTGGAAGTTTGCTTTTAGCTTGTGATAGCTGGATTGAAATAAAAAATACAAGTTTTGTCCCTCAATTGAAATTCATATTCTTGTCGTTATATGTCACTTTAGAGAGATACTAAAATGAAATACAGGGAAATTGAACCAAATGGATTTTTGAGTAATTTTGTGAAGTGTTTTTGGTATTACGAAACTATGGGAATAGATGTTCAGCATACCATTTTGCCAGATGGTTACTTTGACTTAATTATCGAGTTCGTAGATGGAAATTTAACAAAAGTAAAACTGACTGGAATATGGACAAGACCAAAAGACATACAAATTTCTAAAAACACCAAGTTCTTTGCAATCAGATTCAAGCTGTTAGCCCTTGAGTATATATTTAGAACACCGATAAAATCTATTTTAGATATGACGATAAATTTACCTGAGTTTTTTTGGAGAATTGACGAGTATCATTCAGACGAGTTTGATAAATTTGTTTCTGAAATAACGAACAATTTAGACGCTTCAATAAAATTCTTAAAGCCCATTGATCGCAGAAAATTAAAACTATTTGAAATCGTGTATCAAAAAAAATCTACATCGGTGTCTGAAATTTCCAATAGCATTTTTTGGAGTAGCAGGCAAATAAATAGATATTTTCAATCCAATTTCGGTATTACATTCAAGGAATTTTTAAGTATTGTACGTTGCAATGCGACTTACCCAGAAATTTCAAATGGTAATCTAAATCCAAATTCTGACTATTTTGATCAAGCGCATTTTATCAAAGAAATTAAAAAATATACTGGGGTAACGCCCAAAGCGTTAAGTAAAAACAAAAACGACCGATTTTTACAATTATCAAAAATGGATGAAAGGCAATAATTCTATAACTTACATTTAAAGATGAATTAAAAATGAAAATTTGCAAAATTTCTCCAAACTTTGAAGTGACTGATATTAAAAAAACAACGGCTTTTTACACAGAAAACCTAGGCTTTAATCTGATCATGGCGGTTCCGGAATTACAAGATGGAATCGATCAAACTTTTCTAGAAAATAAAGAATATGTTTATGCTCTGGTACAGAGGGATAACATGGAATTTATGTTTCAACGTTCTGATTCCTTTAAAAATGATGTTGTTTTTTCAAAAGGGCTAGTTATTGGAGCAACAGTATCTTTTTATATGGAAATAGAGGGTATTAATGAATTTTATTTAGCACTAAAGCATAAAAATCTTCAGCTCACTGAACTAAAAACAACATGGTATGGTATGCAAGAATTCTATTTAAAAGATCTGAATGGCTATATTCTTGGCTTTGCTGAAAAAGTTGGATAAATGCCTTACAACATCAATTTAACATCTTGACCAATGAAATCCGCCATATGGGCAATAAACCATTGGCGGAAAGTTTTTCAAAATGATCAGAATGAAGTAATACTTTTAACTCAGTAAAAATGCTTCATTTACTCCAGATTGCTTAACAAAACAATCATCATGAGAGACCAGAATGACAGCACCTTTAAATTGCTCAATGGCTTGCGCAAGTAATTCTCGTGACTCGATGTCTAAGTGATTTTCAGGTTCATCCAATAATAATAAATCAATATTTTGATGATGCTGACTTATTCCAAGTAATGCAACTTTAAGTTTTTCACCACCACTGAGTTGCCCCAATTTTAAGAGTGCTTTTTCGCGGCGGATCCGCAGTTGACCTAATAAATTTCGCCATTCAACCTCCAGCATATCTGGATTAAATTTCGCTAAATTCTCGATCACAGAAAGATGATCATTGAGTAAACTAAAATTTTGATCCAAATATAAACTTTGTCCAGTAAAGAAAATTTCAGCACTTTGTGATTGATCAATTATTTTTAATAAGGTGGATTTACCCACGCCATTTGCCCCTTTAAGTTGGATTTTTTCACCGGCTTGGAGTGACAACTTTATGTTCTGTGTGGTGGCATAAGGCAATTGTAAATCGTGAATTCTTAAAATTTCACCTTGCTTAGATGATTGAAATTGAAAGTCAAATCGTTGTGGTTTAATTTTTTCTAATACTGTTTGTTTCTCCTGTAAATTGCTTTGTGTTTCATCTGCTTGACGAATTTGCAGTGCACGTAATTTCCCAAAACTTTGCCCAGCTTGCTCTTTTTTAAAATCCAGTAGGATCTTGGCTTGAGAGTTCGAGTCACGCAATTGAGCACCTTTACGTTGACGCTTTTGTGCTTTCATTAAACTATCATGCTGTTGTTGCTTTAACTGTTTAAATTCACGTTTTTCTTGTTGAATAGACTGAGTTAAGGCATGGATTTGTTGTAAGTGCTGTTGAACATAATCAGCATAATTTCCCGAAACATGCTGCAAACCTTGCGCGGTTAAAGCGTAAATATGCTGCACTTGATTCAGCAATTGAAGATCATGACTAATAATACAAACACCCGCTTTATGTGCCTGAATCGATTCAATTAGCCATTTTCTTGCCATGGTATCTAAATGATTACTTGGCTCATCTAACAGTAGATAATGATCTTGTTTTAGAAATAAGCGACACAAAGCCAGCTTGGTTTTTTGACCTTCACTTAAGTGTTGTGTCGGAAAATTTAAATCAAGCGGCAGTTGTGCATTGCGTAAAATTTGTTGCCATTTTTGTGGTAAATCCCAACAGTTTTCCACCAAATCATAATCTTCAAAACTGGCACTACTGTTTTCAATACGTTCAAAAGCATTATGTAGATGAGCAATATCTAAAGCTTCAGCTATAGTTTTGGCATCTAATCGTTGTAATTGTGCTAAATAATCATGTTGGATATGCCATACAATTTGCCCTGAATAGGCTAAGTCTGAATGCTGTTGTAGGTGTAATAGTTTAAAAAGTAATGATTTTCCCAAACCATTACGGCCAATCACAGCAGAAGTTTGCCCTGAAAAAAGCACAAAATTCAGTTGCGTAAACATTGTTTGGGTGGGGAATGCCAAACTCAAATTTGAAATAATACATGCTTGTTGCATTCAATGATCCTCATATAGAGGATGCACAAAATAGTATGTAATAAAAGCTTTAAATAACAGTAGATTATTTAATTTATCGTAAATAAGGTATCAGAACCAAAAGATAAGCGTAGCCTTGAGTAGAATCTATTTTGCACATCAAAAATTAAATAAATAATGATGAGAAAATGACTTACTTCATTGGCGTTACTCTTTTAAGAAAGGGGATAAGAATGCTTATTGTATAAAAATAAATCTGTATGTCAATGTTAAGCTTTTAAAATGCTCATTTAAAAAAGAATCATCTCAAAAACTTAACTCCCTTATGAAAAGGGAGTTAAGTGGCAGTTGATTGATTCAATCAACGCTTATCAATTTATTTAAGCAGTTGCTTTAATGACTTCTGCAACAGATGTTGCTACATAATCAATATTTTTTAAATTTAAGCCCGCTGCACACATACGGCCACTACGTAGCAAATAAATGGCATATTGATCTTTCAATATATCCACTTGTTCAGCAGTTAAACCTGTATAGCTAAACATGCCTTGTTGTTCTGTAAGGTAATCAAAATTACGACCAGGTAAAGCAGTAGTTAATTTTGCTTTTAATAGTTCGCGCATTTGGATGATACGCTCACGCATTTCTTTAAGTTCTGCATGCCATTTTTCAGTTAATGTTGCATCATTCAATACATTATCAACCACTAAGGCACCCGTTGTAGGTGGGCTTGAGTATATACGGCGTACAGTTGCTTTAAGCTGACCTAAAACTTTTTGTGCAGTTGCTTGGTCATCACAAATAAAGCTTAAGCCACCAACACGCTCACCATATAGTGAGAAAATTTTAGAGAATGAATTGCTAACAATGAAATTCAATCCTGACTTGTCTAAAGCACGAATTGCATAAGCATCTTCTTCTAAGCCTTGACCAAAACCTTGGTAAGCAATATCGAGGAATGGAATTAAATCACGTGCTTTCAATACTTCAATCACACGATCCCATTCAGCAGGTGTTAAATCTGCACCTGTTGGGTTATGGCAACAAGGGTGAAGCAGAACAATGCCTTTTGCAGGGATTTGCTGTAAATCCTCTAACATGCCTTCAATATTGACACCATTGGTTGCTGCATCAAAATAGCGGTAGAAATGTGAATTGATTCCCGCACCATTAAAAATCGCAATATGGTTTTCCCACGTCGGTTGGCTCACCCAAACATCAGATTCAGGAAAGTATTTTTTTAGAAAATCTGCACCAACTTTAAGTGCACCAGAACCGCCTAGGGTTTGAATGGTCACTGCACGGCCATCTTTACGTGCTTGGCTATCTGCACCTAAAACCAATTTCTGGGTTGCTTCGTTATAAGACTTTGAACCATCCATCGGTAAATAAAGCTTTACCTTGTCATTGCTTTGTTCAATATTTTTCAAAGCCGCTTTTACAGCGTCTAACTGAGGAACAATTGTGTCCTCATTATAATAAAGACCAATACTTAAATTTACTTTGTGTGTCCGTTCATCCTTACCAAAGGCTTCCATTAGAGAAAGAATTGGATCACCTGCATAAGGATCTACATGTTGAAACATGGTCTAAAGTCCTAAATCAATCGAAAAATCAAGTCTGATAATATAGGTAATTCAAACCCCGACTCAACAGTAGATTGAGGTTTATTTTTTATTATTTATTCAACTTTAGATTAGGGTCTGTTGACAATTCGTCTACGTTTGCGAATACGTGTGTTTTTTAGGCGATACTAGGCGCGAAATATGAAATTTAGTCATTCTAAATGAGTAGTTCGTAACGACGTAGCGGCAAAAAACACACAAGTCCCGAAGGGTTGTGGCTAAAATTATCTCAGACTACGTTATGAAACTCGAAAATAGTCTCGCTATTCTCTTCGTTTCCTGCCTTGCCTGCTCAATTTTAGTCTACAACGCAAGCCATTTATGAAATGTCAACAGACCCTAAGCTCATCGCTCATTTGTCTATATTTATAGCCAAATGTGTATTCTCTACAAAATAGAGGATAAATAAGATAAAACTTAAACACTATTTCAAGTGTGGTATTGAAAGAGAGATAGCTAAGATATTGATTGTTCTTAGGTCGCAGTATTGTTAATGAATGAATGATAAAACTATTGTTCTGTATTTCTCTTCTTGTCATCATAGCGCAAGCGCAATATTTAAATTCTGGATGGTTTTTAATGTTACTGAATTATCAATACGATCAAGCTCAAGATAGCCATGGGACTCAAAAAACCACACTGGTATTGATTCACGGGTTATTTGGAAGTTTAAGTAATTTGGGCATTATTGCACGTGAATTTCAAGGTAAATTCAACTTATTGCAAATTGATGTTCGAAATCATGGCCATTCTGCACATTCAGATGAAATGAATTATCAATTGCTGGCTCAGGATGTTTTGGAAACACTTGATCATTTAAATATTGAAAAGTTTATTGCGATTGGACATTCTATGGGTGGAAAAATTGCAATGAAACTTGCAGGTTTAGCGCAAGATCGTATGCAAAAAATGATTGTCTTGGATATGACACCTTTTGCATATCAAGAAAATCACCATGATCAAATTTTTAAAGCCTTATTTGCGGTTGAAAATGCACAGATTGAATCTCGTAAAGAAGCTACAGAGATTATGCGTCAATACTTAAAAGAAGAAATGGTGATTCAATTTTTATTAAAATCATTCAGTAAGGGGAAATGGCTGTTTAATGTCCAAGCTTTATTTAATCATTATGCTGATATTTTAAGCTGGGAAAATCAGCAGGTGAATCCTATTCCAGCATTGTTTATTAAAGGTGGAAACTCACCCTATATCTCAAAAGCTGAACATTTTTCTGCAATCGAAACCCAGTTTAGTCATAGCCAAGTTAAAGTCATTGAACAAGTCGGGCATTGGTTACATGCTGAAAAACCGGCTGTAGTCAATCAAATGATCTCTGGGTTTATAGAATGAGGTTTTAGGCTCTGAATAAATTAAAACAGCATATTTAAAGGTAATATGCTGTTTATAAATGATTATTTTATAAACACTATCAGTTCTTTAGTCCAGTAGGGTCAAGAAAGTGTCTTGGTTTTGAATTTTCCATTGAGTACAAGATATGAAATTAGACCTAAAACCAAACCCCAAAATGCACCCCCAACACCAAACAAAGTGATGTTGGCTGTCGTTGAGAGAAAGGTAATAAGTGAGGCTTCTCGGCAATCGATATCACTCATCGCATTTGCAAGACTTCCAGCAATTGTACCTAATAATGCAAGTCCTGCTAGAGTACTTATAAAAGCGACTGGAAACGCTGCAAAGACAGCTGCTAACGTTACACCAAAAATTCCAACAAAAATATAAAACACACCTGCGGCAATCCCTGAAATCCAGCGTTTTGAAGGATCTTCGTGGGATTCCTTTCCAGTGCAAATTGCAGCAGTGATCGCAGCAAGATTAAACGCATGTGAACCAAACGGAGCCATGAGGAACGAACCTAAGCCTGTCACGATAAGAATCGGTTTAGCATTGGTGTGAAAACCATCATTTTTAAGAACCAGTAAACCTGGCATATATTGTCCTGTTAAGGTAATTAAAAATAAAGGTAAGGCAACACTCAGTATCGAGTTTATAGAAAAAGTTGGTGTGGTAAAAATAGGCGAGGCTAATTTTAGTTCAAATCCAGAGAAATCAATCCGTGATTGTAAAAGTAAGAAAATAAAGCCAAAAATCAAGACACTAATAATGGCAAATCTTGCAGAAAAACGCTTGGTAATTAGGTAAATCAAAAATAATGAAATAGCCAAAAAAGGATCAATTGTCATATTGGTAAAGGCTGCAATCCCAAATTGCAATAAAATACCTGCCAAGAGACCAGAGGCAATACCCGTTGGAATTAGACCAATCAATTTTTCAAAATAGCCCGTAATTCCCAAGATCACAAAAGCCAGTGCAGAAAGTAAATATGCGCCAATTGCTTCGGAATATGGCACGGTTACAAGCGTCGTAATTAAAAATGCAGCGGCAGGCGTAGACCACGCAGTGATAATGGGTTCTCGGGTATACCAACTTAATAATATTCCTGTGATACCAACCCCAATAGAAATAGACCACACCCATGAGGCTGTGAGTTCAGGGCTAAGACCAGCCATCTGCGCAGCTTGGAAGATTAAAATAAAGGTACCACCATAATTAACGATGACCGAAATTAAACCTGCCATAATGGGGGGAAGAAAATCATTAGAATGATGCTGAAAAGACATAAACTCTACCCCTAAGATTTTAAAAAGAAGTAGTAGAGTGTATTTTTAATGTGGTATTGCCATAAGATACACTTTTAATATTTTTTAAGGTACCAGTTTGGTAATATGACTTTATCTTCTGCCCCTTTTACTTAACTCTGGTAAAGGTGAAGGAGTTAAGAATGGTTTTTATATTGCTAAATACAATGAGAGTAGTGCTTTGAATGCAGCGAAGAAAAATACCCTCAATTTAGGTTTCTTAATGATTTTTTGAATTTCATAGATCGTACAATATAAACAGTTATTACAATTAAAAAACTATTGAAACAAGAGTTCAATAATAAATATGAGTTTATCCTCTAAGATTGAATACTAAATGAATTTTTCGATAGGATAAGAGTATGAGCCATAGTAATCAACTCACCATATTTGATGTCTTAAAGTTTAGTCATGAAAAGCAAAGAGAATTATCTGATAAATTAATTGAAACCAGTGGCAACTCAGAAGAAAGAAAGCATTATTTCTCATTACTGAAAAATGAATTATTTGCACATGCAGTGGCTGAAGACAGGTATTTTTACATACCTCTTATGATGACAGATGCAGGTTTGAATATTACAAGGCATGCTCTGTCTGAGCATCACGAAATTGATGAGCTACTTGAGCAACTTACTGAAAAAGAACTCAATAATCCGAGTTGGTTACGTATAGCAAATCAGCTACGAAAGCTTGTACATCATCATTTAGATGAAGAAGAGCATAAATTTTTCCAGCAATCTGGCAAAATTTTAAAAGATGATGAAAAAGTAAGCTTAGCTAAAAAGTATCAACGTGAATATGATAAATATATTGATAAAGACAAAACGAGTTTAATTAATTAATGATTTAAACTTTTTTTAAATTTAGTTAGATAGATAAGCCAGATTTGAAAACTGATGATTTGATGACAAGAATGCCAATCAAATTGATTGGCATTCCTTAAATAGCAAATTATTTTAGGTAAAAGCTATAATGTTTGCCACTCATTTCTTGCTTCTTCTGAATTTTTATTCAAAATTACGTTTCCATCTTTAATTTCACTCACCCAACTTAATGGAATCAGATGATGTTCATTATGTTCATCATCACTTCGAGTCAATTTAATTGAATCTTGTCCCTCAAGATGATCGACCTTACCGATCTGTGTACCACATGAAGCAATTACTGAAGCATGTTCTTTAATATCGTTTGCATTAACGTTACTCATAATGTTTGCTCATCTATTGTTCAAGTTGAAATATCAGTCTAAGACATTTAAAAATTAGTGATGTAAGTATTTTTAAGCTTTAAGTTTTGTTGAGTTAATAATGTAAGGTTTATAGATTTATTTAATTTATAAATGTCATTTTTGAATAAATATATAAAATTAAAAATAATGTGATTCTGTTCTCAATTAATTAATTTTGTTATGCTTTATTCATTTGTTTTTTGTGATTTAATTATAATTAATAAGCTTTATTGAGGTTCTTTTTGATTATTTTTTTTGTTTTTGGTCTTAATGGGGTTGTTTAAAAGCATTGCTATAAATTTATGTTTTGTAATGTTTTATTTTTAAATAATTAACGGTAAGGTTTTAATGTGTTGTATTGTAATTTGATGTTATTTATTTAAAAATTTCTAAAACGACAATACTCAATAGGGATGGTGTTTTTAGCTAATTTTATTTTAATTTGGTTAATTTAATTTTGTACAAACCTTTCTTGAAACTATAACAAATAGCAATATTAAATAAAAATATTTGATCTAGGATGATTATCGTTGATTGATTAATTGAATTAATAACTTTTATCAAAATAGAGGATTAAATATGTCAAATTCTAATATAGATAACGAAGTAGTTAAGAATCTCAGTAAAGAACAACGTGACCAATTGAATGCCGATCCAATTTCCGGTGAGCCAGGAGCACACCCAATCGGGACAGGTGTTGGAGCCGCAGGCGGTGCAGTAAGTGGTGCAGCTATTGGAGCTGTTGGCGGACCTGTAGGTGCTGCAGTCGGTGGGGTAGTAGGTGCAGTTGTTGGAGGATTAGCTGGAAAAAGCATTTCTGAAGCTGTAAATCCAACTGATGAAGATGTTTATTGGCGTGAAACTTACAACACTCGCCCTTATTATAAAGACACGATTAACTTATATGATAATGTAGATTACGATCGTGATTATCGTGATGCATATCAGCTAGGGTACACTTCTAGAAGCAATTACCCTTATGAAACAAAGTTTGAAGAAGTTGAAGCAGATCTTAAGCTTCAATGGGAAAAAACCAAAAGAGAGTCTCGTTTAAAATGGGAAGAAGCAAAGCATGCAGTAAAAGATGCTTGGGATCGAGTAACTCGTTAACAGATTCTCAAAAAAATAGCCCTTCAATGTAAGGGCTATTTTTTGTCACTAGTAAACAAATGGCAGCAATCCACTACAACCATTAATTATGGTAACATATTGAAAATACAAGTGAATGCAACGACATGCAATCTATGCCAATCCAATACAGACTGAGTGGATTCTACTTTTGGTATTATTCAATAGTTGGAACTTTTTTGCCGTATTGGAGCTTATATCTTCAAGATGAAGGATTTAATTATAAAGAAATCGGATTACTGTCCTCTATAGCCATTTTAACTCGTATATTTGCACCTTTTATTTGGGGATTTATCGCAGATAAAACGGGCAAACGAATGTTGTGGGTACGTGTGGCAACCTGGATGGAAGCTACAATCTGGTTTTTGATTTTTATTATTCCCAATAATATGCAATCAATTGCATTTCTGATGTTGATTTTTAGCTTCTTTCAAAATGCCATACTTGCGCAATTTGAAGGTGTAACGCTGTTTTGGCTGGGTAATCAACATACAGCATTGTATGGAAAAATTAGAAAATGGGGTTCTATTGGATTTATTATTGGCGTATTTAGTATCGGTGCGATTTTAGAAGTTATTGCAATTCAATATTTACCGATGATGTTGTTATGTATTGCATTTACAGCTTTTATTTGGTCCTTTTCGATTAAGGAACCTAGCGCAGCACCGAGTGCACAAAAAATATTAGAGCCATTGCTTCCCATTCTAAAAAGACCAGTGGTTTTTTCATTTTTTATCATTGAATTTATTATGCTTTTTGCACAAGCACCATTTTATAGTTTTTATAGTAATTATTTAAAACTAGCTGGTTACAGTACAACTCAGATTGGTTTTTTATGGTCAGTTGGTGTGATTGCTGAAATTATCATGTTTAACTATGCAAATTTCTTCCTAAATCGTTTTTCATGGCGAAGTTTAGTCGCACTTTGTTTAATCATGACCAGCATTCGATTTATTTTGGCAGGTTTATTTTCAGAAATTTTCATTATTCAATTTATTTCTCAAACTTTTCATGCATTTAGTTTTGGTTTATTTCATATTATTGCAATGCGGGTCATTTTGCAGAACTTTGCAGCCAAACAACAGGGCAGAGGGCAAGCACTATACAGTACCATGTGGGGACTTGGCGTTGCATCTGGCAGTATCTTAGCTGGGCAATATTGGGAAAAATTATCAGGAGAATATATTTTTATTATTGCTGGATTTTCAGCCTTGCTTGGCCTGCTATTGATTAATTTTTTACCTAAAACCTTACAAATGATTCAAAGATAAATGAATCTCTTTGCAGAAAAGAGATTCAGAACGTTCAAATCGATACTGTACGGATTAATTTAGTAAATAGACAATGAGGTGTACAATAAAAGGTCCAACCAATACCATAAAAATACCAGCTAAAACCATGGTTAAACTGGCAATAACACCTTCATCTTTATCACGAATATAAGCTTTACTTGTACCAAAACCATGTGCTGCATTACCCAAAGACGCACCTTGTGCAAAGCTTGATTTCAGTCTTAATCCACCCAATACCAAATCACCAATTAACATACCAGTCACCCCAGTAATCATGGTGAATAAAATCACCAGTTCAACAGAACCGCCGATATGGGTTGTTAGTTCCATTGCAAATGGTGTAGAGATTGAACGAGCCATTAGACTATAGGTTGTTGTTTGGTCAAAATGAAATAACTTGGCAAGGTAGAATGCACTGATCATTCCAGCAAGCATACCAATGACCACACCCATAGAAATTGAAATGAGATGTTCTTTAATGATTTGGCGATATTCAAAAATTGGGATTGCAAAGGCAACAGTTGCAGGCCCTAACATCCATATAATCCACTGACTATCAAGCATATAAGCATCATAAGAAACATGTGCTGACAGTAAAATGGTGATTAAAACAATCGGAACCAAAATTGCTGGAGATAAAATTAAGTATGGAAATTTACGATAAAGCTTTTTGACCAACACATAAGCGACTAATGTGATCACTACACAAGATATTGAAATGGCAGACATTATTTATCTCCCTGTAATACATGTACGGTTTTATGAACATGACGTTGTTTCAACTTCCGTTCTAGTTTAAAACCTATATGCACACTATAAGCAGTAAATACCATCACACAAATTGTGCCCAGTACAACCACAACAATCAGTTGCCAACCCTCAGTGATAAATAGGTTTTTATATTTCATTAACCCGATAAAACAAGGAATAAAAAATAGTACCAATTCACCTAGAATGAAATCTGAGCCTGATTTAATCCAATTTAACTTAAAAATACCTGTCATGAGCCCAATCAAAACCATAAATAAGCCAATCACAGCTGCCGAAATAGGTAAATTAAATTGCTTTTGAATGATTGAACCAATCCACCAAATCAAAATTAAAAGCCCAATTTGCAATGTGACTTTATAAATTGATGAAATTTGATGGCTTTGAGTACGCGTAGACATTTTATTGCAGATATTTAAAAAAGATGAGTTATTTTAGTTGCAAACATCACAGCATATTATGAATAATTAAACCATAATTATGCGTTTTTGGAATAATTTGTGGACATTAAAAATCTTAAAATTTTTGTGGAAATCGTCAATTCTGAAAGTTTTACTTTGGCTGCTGATCGTTTGTTTATGACACAGCCTACAATCAGTAAATCTATTAAACATTTAGAAGAAGAACTTGGCACAGCTTTGTTTAAAAAAGGTGAAGCTGGAAGAAAAAGGGAAGTTGTACTTACTTATATTGGTGAATTAATTTATCTACACGCTTTAAATATCTTAAATGAACAAAAGCAAATATTTGAAAATATAGATCAAGTACAGCAGTTAAAAAAAGGTAAATTAACCATAGGCTTACCACCATTAGGTTCGGTATTACTCAGTCCTTTAATTGCTTTATTTCATCAGAATTATCCTGATATTCAATTGAAATTCTTAGAAGTTGGTGCCAATGGTATTGAGGAAGCAATTGCTGATAAAAGTATTGATGTTGGGATTTTACTCGGTAATTTAAGACCAAGTTTTGCGGCAATTCCTGTGATAGATTCACCAATGTGTTTATTGGCTAAGAAAAATTCACATTGGAATCAAAGAGATTCAGTAAATTTGCATGAACTTAAAGAAGAAACTTTTTTACTTTACGCTGATTCTTTTACATTAAATAAGATGATTATACAGGCTGCAAATTCTGTAGGTTTTGAACCAAAAGTGGTGTGTAAAAGTAGCCAGTGGGACTTTATCACCAAAATGGTGGAGTTTAATATGGGGATCGCCATATTGCCCAAAATTTATTGTGATCAGCTAAATCAGGGGAAGTTTTGCTCAGCAATCCTTAATGAGCCTAAATTACATTGGACATTGAGTATGGCTTGGAATACGACTGTAGCAATGAGTCCTGCAACCAAAGCTTGGTTAACGATTGTAGAGATGCATCGAGATAAAATTCATTTTTAGATTGATCGATAGCTTTTAAGTCTTACTAAATTGAGATTGGCGTGGCTCAGGTTGAATTCTATAAATATTAAAACCTATGTATATCAGTGTCTTAATATAAATTATTTCGCATAATGTATATTATGTTAAATAAAATATCTAAGAGTTTTAACTTCTATTTATGTGTGCTAGTATTTGAAAAAACTATCATTCTACAGAGTCTGCTAATGAGTTTAGATCAAGCGAATTTACTTAAAGCTTGGCAACATTACATTGAAATTACAGGATGCGAAAAATCAAAAATACCTGTTAAAACAATCAATAATTGTCAAAATATTATATTCACTCATTCGGATTTCATTGAGAACCCTAAAAGTAATGGTGTATTTATTGAAATACAACCTAGTAAAATTGCTCATTTAAAAGAAAAGTTTGTTATATTTGATGAAGATACGAAAAAAGATAAACTCATTGATCCACTATCTTTTGCATTCCCTCTTTTAACTATGCATGAGAAAAACCAATCTTTTTATTTACCTATTTTTGTTATAGATCTACCTGCAGATTTTTTGATTTCAGAGAACTTCACTGGTTTTGATATATCTTCAAATCTACCTAATTTTGTGAAAGTTAATATTTCAGTATTAACAAACTATTTTGATGTTGATGCCGATCAAATTGATGAATCTAGAAATATAATTGATTTAATAGGATTGATTTGCGAAACTACTTTTATTGATTTTGAATCCATGTACTTTGGTTTTATTGAATGGGCAAATGAGAGATTAGTCATTAAAAACAATAATTTTAAAAATATATTCTTTGCTAGAAATACCGGTGGATTAATATATTCTTCAAAAAATGATGATGTCAATACAAGTGATCTTGAAGACTTTAAATTTATTCTCCATGAAATAGAAATTCACGGCGAAAATTGCGTGTCGAGTAAATATCCACTGCTGAATGAGTATTTAACCAAAATTGGTGGTGATAAATCGGTCGTGGTTCAACAGCCTGTACATCTTGTTAAGACCTATGGGTTGTTCGAAAGCAAATATTCTTTAGGTCGTGGACAGTTTCAAGCAATCCAAGCAGCAAACATTAAGCCTGAACTTCCATTGATTGCAGTGCAAGGGGCTCCAGGCACTGGTAAGACTACCCTATTCAAGTCTTTAATCGCACAGCAAGTTACTGCTCGTGCATTATCAGTCATTTCAGGTAATGACCAAAATCTTAATATGTTGGTATGTTCAACGGCCATTAAAGCAGTTGATAATGTCATTGCAGATCTTAAAGCTGAAGATTTTACACAAAATCTAAATTGGCTTTGGCTTCATGGTGGTGCTAAAGCTAAATTGGATATGGAAATTCAATCACGTTTAGCACCTCATATTGCTGATCTCGAACTTAAGGAATTTGATGAGATTCAATATCTTGAATTAAAAGATCAGATATTGAATCTCAAAAAAAATATTGATGCGATTGGTAAAAGATTTCTTACTGAAAAATCAACATTAAATTTATCAAAAGCCAAAATTCCCTTTATTACGTCTTTGAATGATTACAATTCTACGGAGCTATTCTTCGAATTATCAAAATATCAAACAGCAAAAAGTATAAATCTTGATGAACAATATAGGTATGACTCATATAGTACCGATCAGTTAACTGATATTCAGTCAAAACTTAAAGTTGAAGTTGCTGATTTAGAGAAAGAAATATCTCAAATTAAAGAAGCTTTAGCACATGTTGAGAATTTACTGGCATATTGGCCTAAAAAGTTTAATCCTTCCCAATTTTCAGACTGGATGCTTAATAAAAAAGTCAGAGGTTCATTTTCTCTATCATTTGGCGATTTCTTCAAATTACAGTTTCTAAAAATTATCACAATATTTTCTCCAGCAAAAATCAATCTGATGGATGCATGTGAAACCTTAACTAAGCATGATCTGTTACTAGATTTAGAACAAAACCTGACTCACATCAATAATCAGCTTATGATCATCAATCAGATGTTGCTTGCCTCATTATATACTCAAGAATTTAATTCTTTATATCAATCGTTCACAAAGGAATACACCGGCTGCAATGACTTAAGCGATATATTTAGGCTTAAAGCCATTAGTGAGAACCGTAAAATTTTTGAGTTGTCGATACAGTTTCTCTATCAAGAACAATTACGGTGTAAGGTTGAAGTTGTACAAGCCTTGAATCATTGGTTGGCCATGTTGTCTAGTGATAATGTACCAACGCCACATTATGGCAAATTTATAAAAGATTCTGAAAAATTCTATCAGTTAATTTCTTTGGCTTATCCAGTTGTAGCAACAACATTGGCATCAGTTTTCAAAATGTCTGGCTTTAAAAAGCTACAGCAGTTAAATGGTACAAAACCATGGAATCTAGCTTTGCTTGATGAGGCGGGAATGGTATCGGTAGAGAACCTCGTCCCGATTGTTGCTCGAAGTAATAAAGCTATGATTGTTGGTGATCCTCTTCAGCTGGAACCTATACGCACAATCTCAAAACCATCAGAACAAAAAATTTATAAAGAATACTTTTATTATCATGATGATGAGTATGCAATGTTAGGTCCTGGTCAGGTGACCACATATCATAGAGCTTCAGGAACCTTGTCTGGTGAAATAAGTGATATTGGTGATGGCATTATTTTAGATGAACATCGACGTTGTCAAGAGCCAATTGCTCAACTTTTTATTGATATAGCAAAATATAAAGGCTTAAGCATATCTTCATTCACACCAAGTGAGCGAATTCAGAAAGCGTTTGAAGGTATAGGGGCACATCATTTGATGTTCTACCATGTAGATGGTGCTAGACACTCAGGGAAAACTAATCTGGATGAAGTAAAAGGCATTGGTGAGCTTTTAGATCAGTTGGAACAGGCTGGGTATAATCTTACTTGTGATATTGGGATCATTACGCCCTATGCGGATCAAAAGCGTCAATTGATTAGTGCTTATGGTCAACGTATGGAGCAAAACAAACTGGCCAAGATAGGTACAATCCATCAGTTCCAAGGTGTTGGTTTTGAAGTGATCATCTTTAGTCCCGTGATATTTGAACAGGCTGATAGTGCAGCATTCCTTAATTCTCGACCAAATATACTGAACGTGGCTGTTTCTCGCGCTAAGCAGCAGTTCATTGTGGTTGGCAACTACCATAAACTAAAAGACTCAAAAGGTTCTTTAGGTTTAATTGCTGAGCGTACATCTTCGGACTTTTACCTAGAGCTTGGTAATCAAAGTCCAAGCTTTAAAGATTATGAAACAAGTTTTGCTGTCAAAAAGCATATCTACGATGTTCAGCATGTGAAAGCCTTTGAATACTATCTTCAAAATAGTCAGAAAAGTATTGTTATTGTCGTGCCATGGATTCGTAAACCTTATAACATATCAACGCAGCAACAACTCGAATTGCTGAAGATGGCCAAACGTCGTGGGATCAACATTAAAATCTATTATGGCTACAGTAATCTTGAGCTTAATCATAAAGATGATAACGATGAACAGTTAGTCCAAGATTATATTACTGCGTTAGGTGCTGATAATGTGATAAGACTGCCTCAGGGTACACATGAGAAGGTTTTGTTAATTGATGATCGTGTTCTTGTCGTGGGAAGTTGGAACTGGCTATCGAATGCATATTACAAATGGTATGAAAACCAGCAAAACGGAAAGTCACAGTTAGCGATACGCCGTGAAACAAGTATTATCATTATGGATCGAAAGATCATAACGGAATATAAGGCACATAATCTTATTGCATGCATTTAACGAGACAGAAAACTACCATACGATGAGCTAATTATTTTATTTTGCTGTAAAGCTCTTAATGAATGAATATTGGTAAAATTAAGTTGTTGTTTTAGCTTTTGAAGTCGCATAATGAAACCATTATGTTAAATAGAATATTGTGTAAGTTGCCTACTCATATGTTGTTTGCAATGGCTACCTAATTATTAGAATTTGACTAATTTATATTTAGAAAAAAGTTAACTAGAAAATAAGCCGTAATTTTCTATGTTAATTACACTTAAATTCCAACCCTCTCATTTTTCAACTAGCTCAGGTTATAATGGTGGTCTCCCAAAATATGGTTGATCTATTATGAACGCCTCCAATGACCCTCTACACGGCAAAAAACTTGCTGACATTTTGGATGAATTATTAGATTACTACGATGGCTTTGAAGGCTTAAGTCGTAAAATTGAAATTAGATGTTTTTGCATAGATCCAAGTGTTAAGTCATCATTGAGATTCTTACGTACTACCCCATGGGCACGTGAAAAAGTAGAAAGCTTATATTTGTATGTCTTACGCCAAAAAGCCAAACAGAAATCGTAGCTATCAAAACCCTGACTCAGCATAGACAAATTTAGTCTATTCTTAAGACCTTTTTAGTAGGAAACTATGTATTCATAGCTAGGTTCATGAACCAAATATTTTATAAATTGTTATTTTAGTGCTCTAAGTAATTAAATTTATTATTTATTAAATATAAATTTAATTGTGAACTAGGTTCTAAGTGAACATAAGTTAATTAAAATATCAGAGACAGTGGCACACAATGCTGTTGTTGCTACAGCTCAGCAACTTGAATCAGTAAAATTATTTTCAAGTTGCTGAGTATCCCAAGTAACATAATATAAGTTATGCTGAAATCAGATCGCTACTCGATTTTGTATGGTTATGACTTCAATGTACTTTCGTATTTGCTTCAGTTAAATAAGCTTTCTTCGATGTCTTATTCCATAAACACAGTTCTTGCCCTGTTTTGTTTTTCATATGTGCTTGCGGATATTTTCCTTGAATCAAGAGTGCCGAATATCCAACACGATCATCAAACAGCATGACATTGCTTACTGTCTTGGCATTTTTAAGTTGACTTGCTTTTATACAAGCCGCTTTTATTTCCTGATCATGCTTGTTCCATGCCTGCTCGGAACTTCCGAAAGCTACGCTAGTCACAGCAGAACTTGCCACAAAACCTAAAATAGAAAGATATTTTAAAAATATACGATATCTCAATATCATGATGATTGTCCTGTAAATTCGAGTGTCTGGATCTATACTGAAACAATCTGATGAGATAATCTAGCAATTTACACATGCTGTAACAGCAGATATTCAGGATTACACATATCTCTGAAAAGTTGTCCGTGATTTAGATTTTAAAATATAGATCAAAGACTTAAAAATAGTTCTATTCTATAGAAGCATTACCTGACTCACGTGATTCCATACAGTGATCAATAATTTCTCGCGTCTTATCGCTTGCCGAAATTATAATTATGACTATTAATTAAAGCGCTAAATTTGCTGTGTGGCACTGTCTATGTGATGCATCTATAGCTTGTGATCTTGAAAAGCCCATCCCTTTTTAAATATATATCTTGCGCTTTGTCTATTTTTATGTATGATTGAGTAATCACTCAATTAATATATTTGTCTATGGCCCGTCCTCGTAGTGAAGATAAACGTAATGCAATTTTAAATGCTGCTATTGAAACATTGGCAGAACTTGGAGAGCGCGCATCTACTTCAAAAATAGCCAAAGTCGCTGGTGTAGCAGAAGGTACTTTATTTACTTATTTCAGTAATAAAGAGGAATTACTCAACCAATTATACCTTTCGCTAAAGGCCGAACTGCGTCAGGTCATAATGCTGAATTATCCGAACAACTCAGACCTACAAAGCCAAATGTTTTATATCTGGCAAAGCTATTTGGACTGGAGTTTAGATGCCCCACTCAAACGTAAAGTGATGGCACAGTTGTCGACTTCAGAACAAATTACAGAGCAGAGTAAACACATTGGTATGCAAACTTTTTGTGATTTTACTAAGACTATTCAAGAACATATTGATGACGGCAAATTAAGAGATTATCCACCCTTGTTTATCGGTTCGATTTTGGGTGCACTTGCCGAAGTCACACTCAACTTTATTGCCCAAGACACTTATCAAGCTGATCTTTATCGGAAGTCAGGTTTTGAAGCGTTTTGGCATGCAGTTTCAATGTAGATAAAGACTAAAGTAAGGATGTGCAGCATTCTTATTTTTTAAATTAATTAATGAGTGATTAAATACTCATTTAAATAAATCAAAATAAGCTCTTATCTCAAGTTCTAATTTACAGATATAGCTTGTTCCACTCAAGGAAAATAAAATGACAATTTCAAACGCAACAGACTTGCCTTCTCCCGTCATGTCATCACAGCAATACAATGGAAAATATAGCAATACACGGCCGAATCTGCACACACATTCTTTCGGAAAAACGCTAGGCTTAATGTGGAAATTTCTATTTAACAAACCGAAAAATACGGTGCCAAACCGAGAAATTCCTGTGTTAAGTTTATCAAAAGAACAACTCATGAGTGCCCCAGACCATTCTCTATTTCGTCTTGGGCATTCGACCATTTTATTAAAATTACGTAATGAATTTTGGTTAACCGATCCTGTTTTTTCTGAGCGTGCCTCGCCTTTTCAGTGGATTGGCCCAAAGCGTTTTCACCAACCACCTATTAGCATTGCGGACTTACCTCCCATTAGAGGCGTGATTTTGTCGCATAACCACTATGACCATCTCGATTACCATGCAGTAATCCAACTCAAAGACAAAGTTGAACACTTCTTAACACCACTTGGTGTTGGTGACACATTGATTAAATGGGGCGTGCCAGCAGAAAAGGTTCAGCAACTTGACTGGTGGGAAACAACCCATGTGGATGGTCTTGAGCTGATTGCTACCCCTGCCCATCATTTTTCAGGTCGTGGTATGAGTGATAGCAACACAACGCTTTGGGCATCGTGGGTGATTATTGATAATGATCTACGGGTGTTTTTTAGTGGCGATACTGGTTATTTCGATGGGTTTAAAGAGATTGGACATCGTTATGGTCCTTTCGATCTTACCATGCTAGAAACTGGGGCATATGATCCAGAATGGCCAGATGTTCACATGCAACCTGAGCAAACTTTACAAGCGCATATCGATTTAAAAGGACGTCATTTGTTGCCTGTCCATAATGGGACTTTTGACTTGGCGCTTCATGCTTGGGACGACCCATTTGAACGTATCGTGGCTTTGGCTCAGCAAAATAGCTTAGCAATGAGTACCCCTCAAATGGGTGAAGTATTGAACTTAAACCAGCCAAATGTCGAAAATTATTGGTGGCGTCCGTAATTTTTTCAATCATTTTAAATTATTTACGTTCCTCAATTATCATTTAAAGGTATTTAAATTCAGTGATATAGCCCTATTGTTTTCCTCTATATTTTCTTTTAATAAAACTAGGACTAACTTTGTCTTAGTTTTATTATTGACTTAAAACACAGACTGCATTAGTCTGTGTTTGTAATTGATCAATTATGAAATGAAATGGCTTATATCACTAGTAGCGTCGAGTATGCGATTCACTGTCTTCTTTTTCTTGTAAATAATGAAGATAAACCATTGAGTAGTAAGGATTTAGCTGAATTGCAAGGCGTCTCTCCTAGCTTTATGGCCAAGATATTTCCTAAACTTGAAAAGGCAAAACTTGTTTTGGCGCAAGAAGGTGTTCGTGGCGGGTATTTACTGGCCCGATCTGCTCACGAAATCAGTTTTCTCGATATTGTGAATGCAATTGAAGGTGAAAAACCGCTTTTTGAATGCCAAGAAGTACGTGGAAAATGTGCGGTCTTTAACAATGCCCCACCCGATTGGGCAACCAGTGGTGTGTGTGCAGTGCATGCAGTTATGCTACAGGCTGAAAAAGCCATGCGAGATGCTTTAGGTGCTCATACACTTGGTGATATTGCAGACCGTTTTGGCCGTTATGCACCCGACGTTTTTTTTAGTGATGTAAATGGCTGGATCAATGAACGCATTGAAGGAAGAACAGCAAAAATGCGGAAAAGTAAAATATCACGGGATACGCCCGACTAATGAGCTTATAGGGCTTTCATCCCTAAGGTAAAACTTCTCTAAACGTTTTAAACGCCTTCTCAGATTTTTCGGACAGTCAGAGAAAGGATTCGCTCACCCAAAATTTTGGGATGAGCTGGAATTTACATGTCCGAAAACCTATCAAAAGGATAATCAAATGAGTAAGCGTATTATTATTGCAGGTTCTGGCTTTGCTGGTTTATGGGCTGCACTTGCCGCACAACGAGCAATTCATTTGGCTGCGCAAGAACAAAATATCGAAGTGCTGATGGTTTCCCCGAGTCCGAATGTTGATATTCGTCCTCGTCTTTATGAAGCTGTACTTGAAAATATGTATCCTGATATATTAGATATATTAAATGTCGTTGACGTTAAATATGTGGCTGGCTGGGTAAATGAAATTGATACTACTGCCCAAAATCTTGTGATTACAACGATCCACGGCGATCAACAAAGCTTAAGTTATGACCGTTTTATTCTGGCAACTGGAAGTACTGGCTATATGCCGCCTATATCTGGTCTTAAAGACTATGGATTTAGTGTCAGCACATTAGCAGATGCTGAAAAACTAGATCAGCATCTTAAAAGTTTAGCCAATATGCCTGTAAGTGCGGCACGTAATACCGTAGTCGTTGCTGGTGGTGGACTTACAGGGCTTGAAACAGTTGCCGAAATGCCTGAACGCCTGCGTAGCATTTTAGCTGAAACTGATATTCGTGTGGTTTTAGTCGATTCATCAGCAGAAATTGGTGCAGCATTGGGTGACGAAGCTGCAGTGGTAATTCGAGAAGCTCTTAGCGAACTCGGCGTTGAAGGTAAAGCTGGGCTACGCGTTACTGCACTTGATGCTTCTGGAGTAACACTTTCTAACGGCGAAAGAATTGAAACAGAAACTGTCATTTGGACTGCGGGCATGCGAGCGAACTCGTTGACCTCTCAAATTGTAGGTGAAAAAGATAATTTAGGTCGTATTTTAGGTGATACTTATTTACATGCACCAGAGGCCAAAAATATTTTTGTGACGGGTGATACTGTAAAAGTTCCAACCGACAATTTAGGTAATTTTAACGTGATGTCATGTCAGCATGCCATGAGCCTAGGCCGCGTAGCGGGTTACAATGCCGCGGCAGAATTGGTTGATTTGCCATTACATGTGTATAGCCAACCAAAGTATGTGACCTGTGTCGACTTAGGCCCATGGGGAGCACTTTACACTGAAGGATGGGATCGAAAAGTTCAATTTGTGCGCCACGAGGCGAAAAAAATTAAGCAAGAAATTAATACGGTATGGATTTATCCGCCAGTTGCAGACCGTGAAGCTGTTTTTGCTATAGCAAATCCTGATTTTGTAATTGTTCCTTAAAATTAGTTTTGCTAAAGCAGATCATTTTATTTAACTCCCCTAAAAGCAAAACCATCACTGATTTTGCTTTTAGGTTTTTTTGAGCATTAAGTTATGACTTTTCTAACTCTTCTATTATCACTAAAGCCGTTTTTTAGCAGAAAATGTGTTTTGTCCTGTAATTAATGTATGTTGAGATCATTGTCATTAGTTCATGAACTTAATTTACTATTTTTGAAAATTATCAGTTTAAATTATTAAATTTAATAAGTATATTTCTCCTTTCCTTATAATTATGAACTAGATTTTATATAAACATAAGTTAACTAAGATATCCAAGACTGTGGCTAGACAACACTATTGTTGCCACAGCTCAGTAACGTGATGATCCAAGATTATACATCACGTTACTGAGTATCCTAATGCACATAATATAAGTAAGGACCTTACATCATTTATTAGGAGAAACTTTCAATCTTATAGATACCTTACGTACCAAAAAGAAAAATAATGGAACAAAGAAAATTGAAAGCAATGTGCCGGATATCATCCCTCCTGTCACAGCTATACCAATTTCTCTTCTACTGGCTGCACCAGCTCCTGTTGAAACTGCCAGTGGTAAAACACCAGCAACAAATGCCAATGAGGTCATGATAATGGGTCTTAATCTTTGACCTGCACCCTCAATAACAGCCTCTATTAATGACTGACCCTCTGCTAGTTTCGCTGCTGCGAACTCTACAATAAGAATCGCATTTTTAGCTGAAAGACCAATGGTTGTCAGCATCGCGACCTGAAAATAAATGTCATTAACATATCCTGCAATACTAGCTGCAATAACAGCACCAATTAATCCAAGAGGGATAACAAGCAAAACGGAGAATGGAATTGACCAACTCTCATATAATGCAGCTAAGCATAAAAAAATAAATATGATAGATGCCAAATATAACCAAATCGTCTGACCACTCGCTAACTTTTCTTGATAAGACAAGCCACTCCATTGAAGACTAAAGCCTTGTTGTTGATCAATTAACTGTTGCATTTTATTCATTGCAGCCCCTGAACTTTCACCAGTTGCGGCAGAACCTTGAAGCTGAACAGATGAAAGACCATTAAAACGTTGCAACATCTGCGGTCCCATTTGCCAATTAACAGATGAGAAACTAGCAAATGGTGTCATCTCTCCTGTCGTTCCTCTTACATACCACTGACCAATGTCTTGTGGTAATGACCTATATGCCGCATCACCTTGTAAATAAACGCGTTTGACACGACCTCTATCAATGAAGTCATTAATATATGAACCACCCCATGCAGTTGATAAAGTACTACTAATATCAGTCTGTGCTAAACCGAATGCACTTGCCTTACGTTGATCAATATTGACTTGTAATTGAGATTTATCTTCGAGTCCATTTAATCGAACCGCGGCAAGTCCAGAATCTGCACTTGCCTCTTTTAGAACCGTACTTTGCGCAGCTAACAAAGCATCTCGCCCTTTACCCTCCGCATCTTGCATCCATAATTCAAAACCACTGGATTGACCTAATCCACGTACCGCTGATGGAGAAAGTACTTGAACCCGCGCTTGTTTCATTGAGCTAAAATGTGCATTTGCACGAGAAATAATTGCCTCGGCAGTATTATCTTCTCCCTTACGATCATCCCAATGTTTTAGACTGGCAAATGCCATACCTACATTCTGACCGCTACCAGCATTATTTCGTCCCATAACCATAAAAATAACGTTCAAGTTATCTTTCTCATTCGTCATGAAATACTCTGAAATTTGGTTACCTATTTCTTGGGTTTCAGCTAAGGTCGAGCCCACAGGCGTACTAAATTGGACCATGACAGAACCCTGATCTTCTTGTGGGAGGAAGCCCGTATTCATTCGTGTGTATTGCCACCCTAATAAAGCAGTGATCACAACAAATAAAACCATAAATATTTTAGGTTTACTGATGATCTTAACGAGTAAATTACGGTATTTGGACTGACTTAGCTCTACTTTTTGATTGAACCAAGTAAAGAAACGTCTCTTTTTACGCTGATGATTGTTAGGTCTAAGTAAAGTAGCACATAAGGCTGGAGATAAAGTTAGGGCAACCACAGCAGAAAGCACCATCGCTGAGACTAATGTCACAGAAAACTGCCGATAAATCATCCCTACGGAGCCACCAAAAAAAGCCATCGGTAGAAATACAGCAGACAAGACCATTGCGATACCAACTAACGCACCTGAAATTTCTTTCATAGAAATAAGCGTAGCTTCTCTTGGATCAAGACCTTGCTCATGCATTACACGCTCAACATTTTCTACAACAACAATGGCATCATCAACCAAGAGTCCAATCGCCAATACCATCGCGAACAATGTCAATGTGTTAATGGTATAACCCAATACACTCAGAATTCCAAAGGTACCTAACAAAACCACTGGAACAGCAATTGCAGGAATTAATGTGGCGCGCCAACTTTGCAAAAACACGAACATCACAATAATGACAAGGAAGATTGCCTCAGCTAGGGTCTTAATCACGCCTTGAACAGATGCTTCTACAAATGGAGTACTATCACGTGGATAAGCCACCTTTAAACCTGCTGGCATGGATGCTGTTAATCTTGAAACCTCTGCTTTAACACGTTCAGCTGTTTCAAGGGCATTTGCACCTGACGCTAACTGAATTGACATACCTGAAGCATATTTACCATTCAATCTCGTGGTAGTCTGATAACTTTCTGCGCCTCGTTCGACACGAGCAACATCTTTTAGCAATACTACACTGCCATTTGGCTCAGTCCGCAAAATAATATTTTCAAATTGACTTACCGTTTGTAAACGAGACAATGCAGTAACAGTTGCATTTAAAGCTTGGTTTTCTTTAGTCGGTAAAGCTCCAAGCTCACCTGCTGTGATTTGAGTATTTTGAGCTTCAATAGCAACTCTAACATCGGATGGCATCAAGCTATAACTATTTAGCTTATGCGGATCAAGCCATATTCGCATCGCATATTGCGCACCAAATACTGTGATCTCACCAACCCCATCTACCCGACTTAGGGGGTCTTGAAGTGTACTTACCATGTAATCAGATATATCAACATCTGATCTTGCACCACTTTCATCATAAAGAGCAAAAACTAACAGACTGTCTCCTTGAGACTTTGTAACGGTTATGCCCTGTTGTTGAACTTCTTGTGGTAAACGACTCAATGCCTGATTTACTGCGTTCTGTACCTGAACTTGAGCTGTATCTGGATTCGTATTTTGATCAAAACTCAAACTAATACGAGTCTGACCAGCTGAACTACTTGTAGATGAAAAATAAAGTAAACCATCAATTCCCTTAATTTGTTGCTCTAATATTTGAGTAACACTATCTTCAACTGTACTGGCTGATGCACCAGGATAGTTTGCTGTTACATTTACACCAGGAGGTGCAATATCAGGATATTGCTCAACAGATAAAGTGAAAATGGAAATTGCACCCATCGCCATAATGCATATGGACAGTACCCAAGCGAATATCGGACGAGCGATAAAGAAACTAGACAGCATACGAAAATTCCTCAGCGAATGGGTGTAGGTTCAACGGCCATACCTGCACTTAATCCTTGCAGACCTTCGACAACAACTTTATCTCCAGAACGCAAACCAGATAATACTAACCATCGATTGTCTATGGCTTCGCCTAAAGTAAGCGCTCTTTGTTCAATTTTATTCCCTTGTCCAATAACCCATACAAATACCTCACCATCAGCATTTCTAATTTCAATCCCTTGGGGAATTAATAAACTTTTTGGACGTGGTCCTGTACCAAGTTGTGCCCGCACATACATTCCTGGCAATAAAGATTGATTCGGATTTGCAAATGAAGCTCTTAATGTGACACTCCCGGTTGCTTCATCTACGGTGATATCGCTAAACTTAAAAATTCCCTTTTCTTGATAGTTCATTCCATTATTCAACTCCAAACTTACAGTTAACTCCTCGGGCTCTATCCCATCTTCTGTAAGTTGTTTCCGAAGCGCCATATATTCATCACTGGATTGAGTTAAATCTACATACATTGGATCTAAATTCTGAATAGTTACTAGAGCATCTACTTGACTAGATGTTACAAGGGCTCCACGTGTAATCGCAGATCGACCGATTCTTCCCGAAATTGGAGCTGTGATTTGAGTATAGTTAAGATTGGTTTGTGCAGTTTTTAACAATGCTTTATTAACGTTCACTGCAGCCTTTGCTTGCGCATAAGCTGCTCTCGCATCATCAAGCTCCTGACGACTAACACCATTGACACTAATTAATTGCTCATAACGTTCAGCTTGAAGGCGAGTTGAATTTACAGTTGCCTGAGCCAATTCAAAATTACCTAATGCCTCTGCAAGACTATCTCGATAAAGCGTTGAATCAATTTTATAAAGCGGCTGCCCCTTTTTAACATATGAACCCTCTTGGAAAAGCTGTGCAACAACTACACCATTTACTTGAGGTCTAACTTGTGAGACTTCAGATGCAACTGTCCGGCCAGCTAATACCCGGTCAGTTTCTATAGTTTCAGGAGTTATGGTTATCACACTCACCTGCTGTGTTGCTTTTTTTACAGGTTGGTCTGAATCACACCCATTTATAAAAGGGAGTAAAACAACGGAAAAAAAAATTTTATAACAAGTAAATCTCAAATCAGGCATATCTAGAACCATAGACTTATAGATAATTTATTTACTTTACTGTAAAGTAAATAATATTGATAGGTTGAAAATTGTAATTAACCAGAATCTTGCTTTTGATCAGATGAATCATATGTTGATAACAAGGTAGGCTTCTAAACAAATGGGACGAGTTAATACTGAGCATTGAGTGAGGAATCCTTAAGCATCTATGGTTTTGCTTTAAGAATTCCAATAAATTGCTTCAAATTCTAGAAAGAAATCATCAATTAGACAGAATAATTGGGTACTATCTAACATAAGGACTGGGTTGTGAGTTTTGTGTGGTAACTCAACTGATGGCTCTATCCTCTTTTTTAGTCAATTTCTTATCCGCGATTCAGGTTAATTATGTTAAAGAAAAGTCGAGGACGTCCTTCTAAAGCTCGTCCAAATATTATTTTGGCAGCACGTGAGCAATTTCTTGAACATGGTTTAGATGTAAGTTTAGATAAAATTGCGATAAAAGCAGGAACTACGAGACAGACACTTTATAATCACTTCCCAACAAAAACAGCTCTACTCATTGAAATTTTCGAGAACTTCAAAGCAGAAATGGAAACACCATTTGATGAGAAGAATAATTTAAATGAAATAATGATGTTAGAGCAGCTATTAATACAAATTGGCCAAACTGTTCAAAATCATTTCTACAATACCAACGTAATTCGTCTTCAAAGGTTAATCATTATAGCATTAGTAGAAATGCCAGAAATACTTGAGCAGGTTCAACAACGTACGTATGGAAGTATCAAAAAATCGATGATCAATATTCTCGAAACAGCTAACAATGCGGGAATTATCAAAATTTCAAATTCTGAAGCAGCAGCTAAAGCGTTCCTTGGCGCTGTTATGGGCTATGCGTATCCTGCAACTTTATTAGGTGGTGCAGTTCCCACTTCTGAAGAGTTACAACAGTTGAATGAAGAAGCCTGCCGTACTTTTCTAAGCGCGTGGCAATTTAAAGTTGAAATGGATAGCTCGAAATAATTAGATTAAGCAAACATAAATTCAATAAAATTAATCGTGTATCTAATCATTAGATTATTCTATTCAGCCTTATAAACTCATTGATAAGGCTGAACTAAGGTCATCATCATGAATTAAACTGAACGAGTGATACCGCCATCTACACGAATATTTTGCCCTGTGATATAACCTGCGCCTTGTGAAGCAAGAAAACTGATAGTTGCAGCAATTTCTTCACTGGTACCATAGCGTTGCAACGGCACAGATTGGCGACGTTGTTCGGTTTCAGGCAAACTATCAATCCATCCTGGTAAGATATTATTCACACGAATATTTTTTGCCGCATATTGATCCGCTAAAATCTTAGTAAACGAAGCCAGTCCTGCACGAAAAATAGCTGAGGTCGGAAACAGGTCACTGGGTTCAAATGTCCACGCACTCGAAATATTGATAATCACCCCTGCATTCTGCTTTTCCATGATCGGAATGACTAAGCGAGTAGCACGAATAATATTCATTAAATAAGTATCTAAACCTAAATGCCATTGTTCATCAGTGATTTCCAAAATAGGTGCACGTGGACCGTGTCCTGAACTATTGACTAAAACATCAATCCTCCCCCATTTTTGATATGTTTGCTCAATCAGCTTGTTGATATCAGCTGTAGATTGATTGGTACCTGTCACGGCAATGCCATCGAGTTGTTTAGCAAGCTCTTCTCCTCTACCTGAAGAAGAAAGAATACCCACATGGTAGCCATCTTGATGTAATTTTCGCGCGGCGGCTGCCCCCATACCACTTCCACCAGCCATGATTAATGCTACTTTTTCTACAGTCATTTGTGCTATCCTCTAAATGTTTTATGATCGAATATATATGAATACTGTAACTAGAATAGCATTAAGCTCCGTTGATCTGGTTTGACCTTTTCTCTTAATTGAATGTAGAAAAACTATAGTATGACGCTACTCAATCGCTTACCACCTTTGAACGCATTAAAGGCCTTTGAGGCCGCCAGTCGGCATTTAAATTTTAAATTCGCTGCCGAAGAGTTACATGTCACTCAAAGTGCAATTGCACAGCATGTCCGTCATTTAGAAGAAGAATTGGGAATAAAGTTATTTGAGAGACATTCGAAAGGCGTAAACTTAACAGCGAATGGTCGAAAATATGCCGCGAGCATTACTCAGGCTTTTAGTTTAATTTTTGAGGCAACTCAATCGTTTCACCATTCAAATCAGCAGATTACATTGAGTGTTACACCAACTTTTGCAGCGAAATGGTTAATTCCTCGATTAAATCAATTTAGACAATCTCATCCTGATATTGACTTGCAGATTTTGGCTACAGAACGAGTTTCCCATTTTCAAAATGATGCTGTTGATTTGGCAATTCGTTATGGTAAACCACCATTTGGTACAGGTTTAAATACTGAATTACTGTTGCAAGACACCTTTATTGCGGTGGCAAGTCCTGAGTTAATCAAGTCACTTAAGCTATCAAATCAGGAATCTTTAGAGATCAGCACCTTAGACCAGTTCACCTTATTACATGATGCACATAATCTTTGGCCGCATTTTATTGAGAAATTAAAATTCAAGAATACGCAAAATCTATTTAAAAATATCCGCTTTAATCAGACTGCACTTGCGATTGATGCTGCTATTGCTGCTCAAGGAGTTACTTTAACCCATCCAATATTTGTACATTCAGAGTTAGCGTCTGGAATACTGGTTAAAGTTTTTCCACAGGAGTTAGCCATGGAAACAGGATTTTATGTCGTTTATCCACGTCATACCGTTGGTGCTGAAGCCTTATCGAAAGTTCATCATTGGCTATTTACTCAATTTGATCAGCCAAAAGCATCTGATTAAACTCGTGTTGAAGATGAGGCTTAGTATTAAGCTTCAGCTGAACGTTGACAATATTTTTGACAAGAAATACTACGAATGTATTGGTGCAAACTTTATGAATTGGGGTACACCAAGAGATGCCACATTAAGTGTCCGTTATAATTTTTAATCCATTTTAAATTAAACCCTCTATTTTATTAGAGGGTTTCTTCTATAGTCTTGCTATATTGGATATTTAAGGTCTCATTTTACGATAAAGTATAATGAAATTAAGCTATCGCACGCTGCGCAATAGCCAAAGCCTCATCCAAATCCGCTTTTAAATCGTCTACATGTTCAAGTCCTGCATGTAGGCGCACCAAATATCCACGACTAGGCAAATGACTTTGAGTGCGATAAGGTGTTCCAACTGGCAAAATCAGACTTTCAAATCCACCCCATGACAAGCCGATGTGGAAAAGCTTTAAAGAATCAAAGAAAGCCTCTACAAAGCGCGGATTGTTTTGTTTTAAATAAAAAGAAAATAAGCCTGTAGAACCAGAGAAGCTCTGTTGCCATAGTTTATGATATGGATTCATTGCTAAAGCTGGATGATTTACCACATCAATTGCAGGATGTTCATTTAGATAATGAGCGAGTATTACGCCATTCTCTTCATGCTGTTTTAAGCGAACGGCTAAACTACGCAACCCACGTGATGCTAGATAAATATCATCTGGACTTGTCGTTTCACCAAAAAAATGTACAACTTTATTTAATTGCTCTATGGATGCTGCATTTGCTGTTGCAGTTCCCATGAGAATGTCAGAATGCCCACCAATATATTTTGTGACAGCCTGAATTGAGACATCTGCTCCATGTTTTAAAGGTTGAAAAAACAATGGCGTTGCCCAAGAGTTATCTACTAAAACCTTGGCATTCATTCGATGGCTTATTTCTGAGATTGCGGCAATATCGCTAATTTCAAAAGTAATTGAACCTGGTGACTCTACAAAGACCACACTGGTTTTTTGATTAATTTTGTTGTTTAACTCATCTAAATTACATGAGTTAAAGTATTCAACATGGATTCCCAGTTTGGGCAACATACTGTCTGCAAAACTTCGTGTTGGCCCGTAAATATTATCAGCAATCAGAACATGATCACCTGCTGCAACAAATGCCATTAATGCATGAGTACAAGCCGATAGTCCAGATGGGAAAACCATGCATCCTGCACCACCTTCTAATGCATTAATTGCACTTTCAAAAGACTTTGCTGTAGCAGCACCAAAACGGCCATAATGTTTATAAACACCACCATTTTGCTTATGATCTTCCCATTCTTTAAAACTATCGACGACGATAGTTGAGCCTCGATAAACAGGTGTGTTCACCAAACCATCAAAACGCTGAGGGGTTCTTCCCAAATTTATGACTTGTGTACAAAAGTGATTCATAGCAGCACCAGCATGATTTCTAACAAATATTTCTACAACCAATGATAGATAAAATGCATAGAATTTTTATTTTAAATAAATCACTATTTTTTTAAAAATATAGAATATAAATCCGTATTTGAATATTTAATAGGAATTTTATTCCCATAATGACATGATAAGGTAAATATTCATAATGTGGCTGATTGATATGTTCAATGCGTTATTGAGTAGTTTTTTAAAGTCATTTACTTAGAAAATATGCCTAGCAAATTTACTTTGTTAAATGTTGATTTAATTTTATATTGTCATAAAGGGAGATAGTACGATTCTTTCTTAGTAAAATGCGGAACAAATCAACCCTAAAATAAATACATCTTATTGAGACCTAGCTTTGATTTTTATGAAAAAACATCAATGATCAAAGAAAATTTAAAGGTAATTCAGTTGTATACTTAATTTGCTCCATCGCAAAACTGGAGCTCACGTCAGTAAGGCCAGAAATTTGAATTATTTTTTTATACACTTTGTCATACTCAAGCACATCGGGTACAGCGACTTTTAACAAATAATCAGTCTCTCCAGCCATCCGATACACTTCTATAACTTCATCGATTGTGTGGATATGATTGTGAAATTTTTCAATCCATTCTGCATTATGTTGTGCTGTTTTAATAAAAACCATGACAATCACATTGATATTTAGTTTTTTACGATCTAATAAAGCAACTTTGGCGCGAATGATGCCTTCTTCTTCCATTTTATGAATGCGTCGCCAACATGCCGTATTACTTAACCCAATACGATCTGCGATATCGCCAATCGCCCAGGTACAATCTTTTTGTAATAATTCTAAAATTCCACGATCATATTTATCTAGCTGTAATTTCATGCAGTTCACTTTATATAAGAAATTAAAAAAATGAGTCACTTATTTATCTATAATAAGAATAATATTCTATTTTAGATAAGAAAAATAGATTATTAATTCTTAATGCTGATTACTTGAAATTCTCATTCAAATAAAGAGCAGTTTAGATAAGTTATGGCTCTATTCACTGTTTTTTTAATACAATGCAAATAAGAATACGGCGTTATAGCGATTGGAAAAGTTCTTGTAGCGTTTGGATAAACCATGTTCGGGCTTCTATGTCATCTCGATGGTTATACCAATTGGCACTCACATTAAAGGGTTTAACTGAAAATGGTAATTCAAAAATATTGACATCACCATTACGCGCATATACTTTTGCTGCCCGTGAAGGCAAAGTCACTAATAATTCAGAACTGGTCACAACATCTTGTAAAACACTAAAATGAGGAAGCTCAAGCATGATTTTTCTTTTTAAGCCCAATTCTTTCAGCCTTTGATCAATTTCAATATGACCCGTTGAAGATTTAATAGCCGCATGATTTTCTTGAAAATATTGTTCTAAACTCAGTGTATCTCTTATACGTGGATGGTACTTATGCGCAATGCACATATAGCGTTCTTCAAATAAATTACGTGATTCAATTTTAGGCATAACGGTATAACTACTATTGAACACAGCAACATCTAAAAAACCTTCAGTCAGCCATTCTTCTACTTTATGCGATTGAATTTCTTCGATTTCCACCTTAATAAATGGTGCTTCTTTAGAAAGATATTGAATTAACGAAGGTAACAGACATATTTCACCTAAATCAGATAAGCCTAAACGAAATATCCGAGTTGAGGTTTTTGGGTCAAAGTATTTAGACGCTGTAATTGCCATTTCAATATCGGTAATTGCTTGCCTAAAGCTTGGGTATAAACTTTGTGCCAACTTGGTCGGTTTGACTCCAAATTTGTCTCGTTCAAATAAAGGATCATTTAAAAATTTACGTAGGCGATTTAGATTATAGGTGACAGAAGGTTGGCTTAAATTGAGGCGTTCGGCCGCGTGACTAATATTTTTAGTTTCAAAAACGATAATAAAAACTTTAATAAGACTTAGATCAATCAATTGTCATATCTCTATTGAATGAGGGAGGTAGACCTCCCTACTCTACTTTTAGATTTGTAGCGCTTTCACCGCCAATTTTGTTTTTTTCAAGCGTAAGTGAATCATTGAAACACTCATTACTGCAATAATACAGGGGATTGATAATGCAATAAAATTATAATTAATTGGCAAACTTAAGCTTAATAGCCAACCACATAAGATTGGCCCTAAAATTGCGCCTAAGCGCCCCACACCTAAAGCCATTCCTAAGCCTGTTGCACGAATATTGGACGAATAAAATTGGGACATATACGCCAATAATAAGATTTGCCCACCAATTGATGCAGCACCTGCAACAGCAATACAAAAATAAAGAATGATCGTTGGTAAATTATAACTCAGTAAAATTAATGCGATCGCACCACTTAAAAACAGTGAGCATAATACCTTTGCAAGATTAAAACGATCCGCTAAGTAGCCACCACAAATTGCGCCAAGCATTCCCCCAATATTTAAGGCCAATAGAAAAACCAGACTGGTCGATAAATCATAGCCTGCTTCTACCATTAATTTAGGTAACCAATTGCCTAAAGCATAGACCAGTACAAGCGCCATAAATACGCTGCCCCAAAATAAGAGTGTCACCATCCCACGATTTTCTGCAAATAAATCCTTTATTGGGGTTTTAGAGGTGGCTTGATTGTCTTGATGAAGACCAATTTGAGTCTGAGGCGTATAGGTAATATTGCCATCAATTTGTTTAAGGATCTCAATGGCTTTGTCGGTTTTATCACGGCGCACCAAATAATCAATCGATTCGGGTAACAGCTTCCAGATTATGGGAATGAGTAAAAGTGGTGTGCCTCCTAGAATAAACATGATTTTCCAACCAAATTGCGGGACTAACCACATTCCTAATAAAGCTGAACACATCCCACCGACTGCATAGCCACTAAACATTAAGGAAACCAAGGTTGAACGTAGTTTTTTAGGTGCATATTCAGTCATCAAGGCGATTACATTTGGCATGACCCCGCCTAAACCCAATCCAGCTAAAAACCGAAAGATTGCAAAACTTTGTGGATTATTGGCATAACCACAAAGTAAAGTAAAACCACTGAATAAACAGATACATAAAATAATTAATTTTTTGCGGCTAAATCCATAACTTTCTAATTTATCACTCAGGCTACCGAAAATAATCGCACCAAACATCATCCCAAATAAGGCGATACTGCCCAGAAATCCAGCCGTAATACTGTCAATTTTCCATTCTGCCATCAACTTGGGTAAAGCAACACCGTAAATCACTAGATCATAACCATCAAAGATAATAATCAATGCACTGAGTAGAATCACTCGCCAATGAATGGCTTTTAATTTAGCATGATCAATAATTTCATTTGCATTTATGATTTGCATAATAGACCTCCCTGGTCATATTGTCCTGTTTGTAATCTTTGTTGTTTAAGTCGTCATTTCAGTGTGCTGTAGTTGTTTTGCTAATGCTGCTTTAGCTGTCTGAATATCATCTTCAAGCGAATGCTGCCACAACCAGTCAAAACGCTGTGCCAAATGTTGGCCTATTGATTCAAAATCAGGATATTTCGATGAATATAGCTCATAGATTTCACCTGATTCACGCGAGGTATTTTGAACTTTTACGGCGCGCGCTAATCGAACTTGCTCATAGATTTCTGATACAGCTTTGATAGATTCAGATGTCAGCTCAGGGTTTTCTAATAATTTAGCTAAAATCAAAGCATCCTCTAGACCTTGTCCGGCACCAGCACCTTGATGCGGTAACATGGCATGAGCAGCATCGCCAATCAAAATCACATTATTGCTTTTGTTTTTATAAGTTTCTAAAGGTTGAATTTCATGTAAAGCCCAAATTGTTGGTGAGTCGATCAGATCCAATAATGCCTTGCAACTCTCGCTCCAGTCTGCAAAATCAGCCAGCATCGTTTGTTTTGAAACAGGCGATGTCCATGGTGTATTCTCTGCTAATACGGTTTGAGTGCGATCTGACTTAAATGCGACAATGTTAATTTCTTCACCCTGACGGATTGGGAAAGTTAAGATATGTTTATCTTTCCCTAAAAGCATTTGCGGTACATCGGCAATTTCGGCATCATTTCCCAGTTTTGCAATGGCTTGCTTAAAATCTTGAAATTTAATAATTCCACGATATGCCCACGTCCCTGAAAACTGAGGTTCAACACGCGCTAATTGATTAGAGTCAAGCACATGATTTCGAACAACTGACCGAATTCCATCACAACCAATCACATAATCAAATGTAATATGATGACCATCTATAAAGTGAATTGTCGCTTGTTCTTCATCTGCCTCAATTTCTTGTACACGTTTATTAAAATGTACATTTGTTAAAGGCACCAACGGAATTAAACGATCGAGAAAATCTGCACGATGTACCGAAGACTGCCCGACTTGTGGCGCAATAGATGCAGATAGATACTCATCGGTATAACCATTACGCCATTGAAACCAAATATCGGTGTATGGTGTCTTTACCAGATCTGCAATAGATTCATACTCTTGGCTTAGACCTAATAATTGAATGGCTTTAACTGCATTGGCACCAAACGAAATCCCTGCACCAATTTCAGAAAACTGTGATGCAGACTCAAAGAGATGTACATCTAAATGTTTATTTTTGATCAATTGAGTGGTGAGTGCTAATCCTGCAATACCGCCACCAATCACAGCAACTCTAATTTTTTTGTCCATTTTTAGCATTCCTTACTAAATTGCTTAGAATTCTATGATTGGTTATTTTTTAGAATAAATCCAATTTATATTTTTAAGTTTATACTATCTATTTTTTTGATATTTATTTAAATAAATCTCTTTCATAAATGAAAAAGTGATCATGTAGCGTGAATCATATTTCGATTGAAAATCCCTTCTCCCTTTGGGAGAAGGCTAGGATGAGGGGAATTTTATGTTGATTTATAGTTTTAAAAAAGGACTTTTTGAAAAATTCTAAGGTGTTGATATAACTAAATTATTGTTCTATTTTTTGAAGAGTGTTTTAAATATCACGCTTAGTTTCATAAATTTATTTGAGACTTAAATAAAATATTTAAGAACCTTGTCTATACAACACTATTTTTCTTATTGAAATCACTTTTTAGGTTTTGGTTTTTAAAATACAATTTTTATCTTTTCTGAAATTGCGTAAATAACCATTTGTCTCAAAATCATTAAAGGGATCAAACATGTTGAGTTTCATCAAAATAACGGCCAAGCAAAATCAACATTTGTGAACCATCGATCACATTTGCTCGACGTAAAGCAATTACTAATTTTTCAGTTTCGTCTGGTTTAACATCATCATCAGCTAAACGTGTAATCGTTTGAGCCAATAGACTACTTCCAGTATTGATATAACTTATATGGTTTTGACGTGGGAGTTTCGCTATATATCTTTTCAACCCTTTATGTGGAATTTCATTCACATTCAGCATCACAAAGTTCCTTAATAAAACTGCCCCTCTATTATAACAACATGGGTAACTTCTACGCTAATAAAAAATGAGATGCTATTGACGGTTCGTTAATTAAATTATCTAACCGTCAAATATTAACTTAGTCTACATCTCAATTTAAATTACCAATAGGCTCAGCAAGTTACTTTAAAAACCCAAAGTCCACGAGAGTTGTGCAGTACGTGGTGCGCCAAGAAATAAATAGTCATCGCCTAAGAAACTCCCCGCATCTCGCCAGTATTTTTTATTAAACACGTTATCAACATTAAATCGAAGTGTATTGTCATAACCATAAGCACGGAAGTTATAAGCTGTACCTACATCAAACACGCTATAGCCTGATACTTTTACTGTACCCGTTTTATTGGCATATTTACTGCTACTGTATTGTATGCCAGCCAATAAACGTAAGCCATCTACTTGTGGTACTCGATAAGACAGATGACTGGCAAAACGGACACTCGGTACATTTTGAGTTTGATGACCTTGATAATCAGCCACTTTTATTTCTTTTAAACGTGAACGAGTTAAAGCTAAAGAAGAAGTCATATCTAGATTTTGCCCTAAGCGTCCCTGTAAGCCCAATTCTAAGCCAAGGTTATGTTGCTTACCATCCGTGACAAAGTAATTGTCTGCGTTGGTGTATTGATTGTCTTGGGTTAAATCGAATAATGCCGCGGTAAACAGTAATGTTTGCCATTGCTGCTTAAGACCCAACTCATACTGAGTTGAATTTATCGGTGCTAAAGTTTTAAAAGCATTACCTTCAATACCTTGATCAGGAATACCAGTAGCAAACCAAGGGGCTTGTCCGCCATCACTTAAGCCTTTGGCATAAGAAGCATAGAGGTGGGTATGTTCCCAAGGTTGATACATCAACGCAAACTGCGGCAAGAAACGATTAAAATTGGTCTCTCGGATGTTGTTTGCATCCACATCATAGGCATTTTCATTTAAATGCATCAGTTTACCGCCCAACAAAACTGACCATTCAGTGTTGAAGTCAATCTGGTCCAGTAAGTTCAGTGCAGTTTGTTGACTGTCTAATGATTTATAATGTGTACCTAAAGTTTTATCAGTAGGCGCATACGTTATAGGATCATTATAAATATTTCCTGTACCGACCAATTCATTGATTGCATTATATTGTGTATGCCGTTTCCCTGTATGTGACAGTTCTAAACTTAGCGTATGTTGCCAAGCCCCTGTGCTAAACTTGCCGTTTAAGCCTGCTTTAAATTGATTGGTTAAGAAGCTGTCGTCTGGATTACGGAAATCATAAATATCATAATTACCATTTTGATCAAAAGTATTACCTAAACCTGTCGTTTGGCAAGTACTGCTATAACAACCCCACGGAAATGCTGAATAATCATCAATCACGACACGGCTTTGTGCAGCAGACAGATTTGTTGTCCAGTTGTCATTGACTTGGTAAATATATTTTAAGCTGGCATTTAGGCTTTCATTGGTCACTGGTTTACTCCAGCTTTGATAGCCAAGTAAACGATCCCATTTAACCCCAGTCGGTACAGTTGTACCATCCAGTAATTGATAACCTGCGACTGAGCGCTGACGTTGACGCTGCGATTCAATATCAAATTCTAATTTTGAGCGATCTGAAATCTTCCAATCTAAAGCCAAAGCGCCAAACAAACGCTGCCCATCTGCATGCTCAACATAAGGATGAATTTCTTCTTTGGCCAGATTCAGTCGATAACCAAACTGCTGCTCTTCTCCCAACCAGCCACCCAAGTCAGTTGCAACACGATTGCCACCATGACTATCTACTTCAACGGTAATAGCACGAATGTCTTCTGGACGTTTAGTGACATAATTGATGACACCACCCGGTGTTGACATCCCACTTTGGATTGCACTTATACCCTTTAGAATTTCAACTTGTGCTTTGTTCTCAAGCGCCACATTTTGCTCGCCACGCAGCAAATGACCATTGAGCAAATAACTTGATCCTAAATTTAAGTTAAAGCCACGCATAATAAAGTTTGGATAATAACCAATGGGTGCATAGCCATCACCGATTGCTGCATCATTTTTAACAACATCCGTCAGGGTTTTTGCATGTTGGTCAGCAATACGTTCCGCGGTGACTGTACTGATAGATGCAGGGATCTCAGCAAGATTTTGCTGAGTAAATCCTAATAAATTTACCTTGGGTTGATAATAAGCAGTTGGTGTTGTTTCTTCTGTTTGAACGCTTACTTTAATCGTTTTAAGTTGCTGTGTATCTTTTTCAGTATTAGCATGTGCCAATGCTGAACTTAGCCCTAGACATGAAAATGAACCAACTGCCAGTAGTGCTTTTTGTAAACGAGAAAATGGATACGTTTTCACAGTAATTGCCTAACCCCAAAAGATAATCTTACAGCCTCAATTTATGCGCATGAGTATTCACAATTTTTTCTCATTGAACAAGCATTTCTATAAGATATTTAAGCTTTAAAGAACACTTTGATATGACCTTGAAAATAAATAAGCATTTTTGAAGAGAAATTAAAACTTCGCCAAAGCATCAAGATGTTGCTGGAAATCACCTTCCGTCCCTGCAGCATTTACATGATCGAAGTAGTCATACCAACCACTTGCTTGAATACCTGTTAACAATGCATCCCGTGCCTGTTGATTTGGAAAGCGCCAAATCCCCATAAAGCGATGATGACTACTTTGATCAACGGCAGTATCAATCTCGGTGAGTGTTAAAAGCTCAACACCTAGACTAGACAAGCCTCCCATAGCTTCGCCAACATCAGCCAAATATTGTTGACGCTCTTGTATAGGTAAAGCTTGCCAAACTGCATTGGGTGTATAGAGTTCAATTAGATAGTGATTCATGATTTTTCCTTGATTTAATTCAACGTTTTATATCGATAATTTAAAAAGATTTTTATGTAGATATTTTATCAGCGTTTATCAACAAGATTTTTCGCTACTTTCTCAAGTAAACCTGTTAATTGCTCACGCTCAGCTTGGGTTAAACCAGCAAACAGGCTGGCAATCCAGCGACTATGCTGATCAAACACAGTTTTTGCGACTTGTTTGCCCTTTACCGTCAGTCGAATACATAACGCGCGACGATCTTCTGGATCTGCATGACGTTCTACCAATTGTTCACGTTCTAAGCCATCCAGTAGTCCAGTGACTGTGGCACGGGTAATTCCCGCTTGTTCAGCTAAAGTTTTAGGCGCTACAGCATCATTAGCTGCATCAAGGAGAAATAAAAGCACAAATCTCCCTTCAGATAAGCCATAAGGCGCAAGCTGTGCGGCACAGTCTCGATCGATACTTGAAGCGAGTGAAAGCGTTTGAAAACAGAGGCGTAAATTTTCAATATCTACCATTTTACGGCGTTGCGCTTCATGCAAAAGCGCGGTGTATTTCTGTTCTAGATTCATTTAGTATTTAACCATATAGTATGGTGGCTAACTATATATTGAATATTTTAGCTGTGTCAAGATTGATTCTTTACCAAAAAAAACAGTGCTTAAATTGATCGATTTTAATTGGACTAAAACAGATTTTTTCAGATTAAATTTTTATGTTTACTTTATCTCGTGTTAAATCGATAAAATAATCCTTAACATTATTTTGAATAGGATAGAAGCTAGCTCATAAAGTTTCATAATTTATTGAAATATATCGTTAAAGTTTAATTTATTCGTAAATTAAAATCTATTCAATATTGCCCTTTCAACGTGATGAAACGCCCATTTATTTGCCGTAAAGCAATGTTTTAAAACTCAACAAAATAAGTCGCAATCATACGATGTATCTTCCAAGTCCTATATTCATCACTTATACATTTTTATTGCTGATTTATTTCTAAGCATTTTAAGATGAAACCAGATATTGATCTAAATTTTTAAGGGAAAAATCAATGATTTGCAAAAGCATTTGTTCTGAATAACCATCTCTGGCTTGAACGGATAATCCATGTAGCACTAGTCCGTAATATTGCCCTAATATTTCAGGGTCAGCATGTTCTAATAATTGTCCCTCTACTTTCGCCTGTTTAAAGCGCTTAACCAGACTTTGACCACGTTCAATACGTTGTTGCTTCATCCAGTCTAAAAGACCTTGATTTTCCTGACTTAATACACTTGCAGATGATACAACCATACAGCCATATGAATGATTATTCTGGGTATAAAGTTTGATTGCATCTTGAAATAATTGGCTGATCGCATCCTTAATATTTGCTTGTTGTAAAGCGTGGATCGCAAAGCCGCCTTCATTTTCTTCGTAGTGTATAACAGCTTCTCGAAACAACGCTTCTTTAGAGCCAAAGGCTTTATAAATACGCGCGGAAGCAATACCTAAGACCTCGACTAAATCTGACATCGAAGTCCCTTCATAGCCATGTTGCCAGAAAAAATCACGCGCTTGAATCAATGCTTTTTCCCTATCAAATTCTCTTGGTCTACCAGCCATAACGACGCTTCAATCCGATTTAGTTTTTTTTATTATCATTCGAAAAAATAAATTTCGCAAATAAATCAATAGGATTTGTTGGAGAGGCTGCCCTTTTTTAGCTTCTTTTTTAAAAACTTGTTGTTTTTATTCAAAAGAAAGCCTATTGTTTGTTGATCGACAACTAATTGAGTTTAGCTATGCAAACCATCAAAGGTCCAAGTATTCATCTCGCACAATTCAGTGATGATATTTTCCCATTTAATAATTTAGAGGGCATTGCCGCATGGGTTTCCGATAAAGGCTTTAAGGCTGTACAACTGCCAGCATGGGACAAGCGTTTATTTGATGTTAATTTAGCAGCCACAAGCCAAGATTATTGCGATGAAATACAAGGAATTTTACAAAATAATGGTTTAGAAATTAGTGAGTTGACAACGCATATTTTTGGCCAACTTATGGCTGTGCATCCAGCTTATGATGCTTTATGTGATGGTTTTGCACCTTCACATTTACATGGAAATTCAGTAGCTAGAACTCAATGGGCTGAACAACAAATGTTGGCTTCTGTTCAAGCATCTGCCCGCTTAGGTTTGCAAGATATGGGAACTTTTTCAGGTTCACTGGCATGGCCTTATATCTTTCCTTTTCCTCAACGCCCCGCTGGACTTATTGAAACCGCTTTTGATGAACTTGCACGTCGTTGGATGCCGATCCTCAATGCCTGTGATGAACATAATGTCAATCTGTGCTACGAGATTCATCCTGGCGAAGACTTACATGATGGCATTTCCTTTGAAATGTTCTTAGAACGGACACACCACCATCCACGTTGTCAGATTCTTTTTGACCCGAGTCATTTTATCTTGCAACAACTGAACTATTTGGAATACATCGATATCTATAAAGATTTTATTCGAATGTTTCATGTTAAAGATGCGGAGTTTAACCCGACAGGTCGACAAGGGATGTATGGGGGCTATCAAAATTGGGGAGATCGTGCAGGTCGATTCCGCTCTACTGGAGATGGTCAGGTTGATTTTAAAGCAATTTTCTCAAAATTGGCACATAACGACTATCAGGGCTGGGCAACTTTGGAATGGGAATGTTGTTTAAAAAATAAAGAGAATGGCGCAAGTGAAGGTGCTGAGTTTATTCAACAACATATTATTCATGTTACTGATAAAACCTTTGATGATTTTGCCGCAGCGCCTGTCAATCAATTGCAAATAAATCAACTTTTGGGTATCTAAGGCAGAGATTGAGCATTTACTATGACAACACATGAAAATTTAGTTGATCAATTTCAGCATCATTACATCCATATAGACAGTAAAAAGCTTCATTATGTCTCTACAGGTCGTGGTCCTATCGTATTACTTATCCCCGGTTGGCCACAAACATGGTACGCATGGCGAAATGTAATGAGCGTATTGGCGGACAATGGTTATCAGGCAATTGCTGTGGATCCACCGGGAACAGGATATTCTGTCCCGCTGAATGGAAGTTATGATACGGGGCGAATTGCGACAATTTTATCCAGCTTAATGTCAAAACTTGGACATGATACTTATTCAGTGATTGGTCACGATATCGGGATGTGGGTTGCTTATGCACTTGCAGCTGATTTTCCCCAATCTGTTACTTCTCTGGCTGTGACTGAAGCCGTTATTCCCGGATTGGCAACGCCACCGCCTATTTTTGTTTCACCTGATGAAAATATTTTTCTATGGCATTTCATGTTTAATCAAGTGATGGACTTACCTGAAGCTTTGGTCAGTGGACGTGAAGAAACTTATCTTAATTATATTTTTGATAAGTGGTCGTGGCACAGAGATAAAGTCGCCGCTGCAACTTATATTGAGGCTTATAAAGTATCGGGACGTTTAACGGCTGGTTTTAATTACTATCGTTCAATCCCCGAAACCATTCGTCAAAATAAAATCCGCGCAACTAAAAATCTAGAAATGCCTGTATTGGCGATTGGTGCAGAACAGGCAACCAATGATGCACCTTATGAAACCATGAAAAAAGTTGCACCGCATTTAACCAGTGCAATTGTCAAAGATTGTGGTCATTTTATTATGGAGGAACAACCCGAAGCGTTTTGTTCCCTGATTTTAGAATTTCTACAACAGGAGCAATAAGATGTCTTTAGATCATCAAATTGCAGACTGGCTTAACGCTAGACCTGTTACAGCAGTTGCAAATACACTTTGTGGATTAAGAGCGCAGGTAAATCAGGACATCATACAACAGCAAGGTATTGAGCAAGATTCCAGCTATCAAACCAGTTTTTGGATTACAACTTCTGATCAAGCTCAAATCCAAGTTCGGGTATATACGCCCTATGCTTTGGTGCAGCTACAAAGCAACCCAGCTTTAGTATTTGCCCACGGTGGTGGATGGTGTTTGGGGAGTTTAGATGCATGGGATCGTTCATGCCGCTTACTGGCAGAATCAACACAGCATGTTATCTTTTCAGTGGATTATCGCTTAGCGCCAGAATTTAAATTTCCAGTACCGCTGACAGATTTTTTTACAGCACTTCGTTATATTCAAGAACATGCTTTAAGTTTAGGGCTTGATCAAAATCGTATTGCTGTGGGTGGTGATAGTGCGGGAGCTAACCTTGCAGCGGCTGCATGCTTACTCGCTAAAGCGCATCCAGAAATCAAAATTAGTCAACAACTGCTGTTTTATCCAGCCTTAGATGCCACGATGCATGGTAAATCCTATGAAACTTATGCGGATGGTTATGACTTAACCACTGCAACAATGGTGTATTGTTGGGATCAATATTTAAATAGTGATTCTGACAAAACCAATGAGCTGGTGAGTCCTCTACTGGCACAATCATTACAAGGCTTACCTGAGGCAACAATTTTTGTCTGTGAATATGATCCACTGCGTCATGATGGCGAACAATATGCTGAAAGATTGAGAGAGGCTGGAGTCTCGGTGAAATTTCATTTTCTAGCAGGAATGATTCATGGTGCAATCCATATGACTGCAATCACAGAGAAAGCCAACGCTATATACGATAAGATTGATTTATAGGTGATTTTGATCATCGTGAAAAAAGGAAATCGCATGATTTCCTTTTTTGCTATTTTAAAAGTATCTGAATGTTTATAAAAACAGAACTGATATACGCATTAAAAAGACTAACCTAATTCAGCCAATATTTTATCTAAAACAATATTGCTTTTTTGCCACTTTGGCTGTTTATCTTTGTCGACAATTAAAGCACGAACACCTTCAAGAATATCGCCATGTTCAAACCAGATATCCTGTAAATTTCGTTCCAACTGCATACATTGTTGTAATGACAATCCCCGTCCCAAGTATTGCAGTCTTAAACTGGTTTTTTTCGCCACCCAAGAACGTTGTTGCAAAGTGCTTAAGACTTTGCTTGCCCATGCTTGATGCTGTTGATCTTTTTCATTTTCAAGACTTTTTTCAATATCTTGCAAATTTTCAAAGCCAAAATGCTTACGAATGTTCTCGACCGATGCACTGAGTTCACTTTCTACAGGGCGGGTAATAAATTTAGAAATTATCTGTTCAATATTGTCTTTGCTTAAATTGCTTGATTGGCTCAGCGCATCAAGTAAGTCATTAAATTGTTGGCTAGGAACATGATAATCAATCAAATCTAAATATAAGGCATCACTGCTACTGATTTGGTCACCTGTGGTTGCCAGATAGACCCCAATATCATCTAAACGTGACAAGAAATGCGTTGCTGCAACATCAGGAAAAAAACCAATCGCCGTTTCAGGCATGGCAAAACGTGATTTTTCACTACTGACAATAATATGACAGGCCTGTGCCAGACCAAAACCGCCACCTAAGACATAGCCATCTAACAATACCACAACCGGTTTTTTAGACGCGCGAATGCTATTCAACATGTCATATTCAGCAATAAAATAGCTTTTATGTCCATCTGTACCATTTTGATAACAATCGTAAAGATAACGAATATCACCACCTGCACAAAATGCTTTTGGGCTATTAGATTTGATCAGTATCGCTTGAATGCTAGCATCATTTTGCCAAGTTTCAACTTGTATACGGATACCATTGATCATATCCAAAGTCAGTGCATTCAGGCTGGACACTCGATCTAAGCTAATCACACCCAGAGCTGCGTTCTGTTCGATGATTAAATGATTTTCAGTATTCATCCGATCTTCATCCTATTATTGATTTTTAAAGTTGGCTTGGCGTTTATCAACAAAGGCTTGCATGCCTTCTTTTTGATCCAAAGTAGCAAAAATTGAATGAAAGGTTCGTCGTTCAAAACGTAAACCTTCCGCCAAACTCACTTCAAAGGCACGATTAATTGATTCTTTGATCATCATTGTCGCCACCAATGATTTTTCAGCAATTTTTTCTGCAGCACTTAAAGTCTGGGTTAAAATCTCTTCGGGGCTAAACACACGGGCAACTAAACCACTCAGTTCTGCCTCAATAGCCCCCATTTGTCGAGCGGTTAAACACATTTCCATCGCTTTGGCTTTACCTATGGCAAGGGTTAAACGCTGCGTACCCCCAATGCCTGGAATCACGCCTAAAGTGACTTCAGGTAAGCCAAATTTGGCATTATCCGCACAGTAAATAAAATCACACATCAGTGCCAACTCACAACCACCACCCAAGGCATAACCACTGACAGCTGCGATTAAAGGTTTACGGCGTTGCGCAATTCGATCGGCAAGATTAAAAAAATCATCAAAATAAATATTGGGAAAGTTCAATCCCGCCATTTCTTTAATATCAGCACCAGCGGCAAAGGCTTTTTCTGAACCAGTCAGCACCATACAGCCAATATCCTGATCCTTTTCTAAGTCATCTAAAGCTAAATTTACTTCTTGGATTAATTTTGAATTTAATGCGTTTAAAGCCTTTGGGCGATTGAGTGTAATTAAACCTACACCTTTATGTTTTTCCAGTAAAATCGTTTCAAATTGCATATTCATTTCCTTATCTGTTTTATCCCATCATCTGATACACAGCGATTAACTCTATTTATAAACTTCGCGCAATCACTAAACGCTGGATGTCACTGGTGCCTTCATAGATTTGACAAATACGTGCATCACGATAAATCCGTTCAATTGGAAAATCTTTTAAATAACCATAACCACCAAAGATTTGTAGTGCAGCAGAACAGACACGCTCTGCCATCTCTGAGGAAAATAATTTTGCCATTGAGGCTTCATTGAGACAGGGCTTGCCTGCTTCTTTCAATCGTGCGGCATGATGGACCAATTGACGAGCTGCTTCGATTTCTGTTGCCATATTGGCCAAACGAAAAGCGATTGCCTGATGTTCAAAAATCGGTTTTCCAAAAGTAATCCGTTCTTTGGCATATTTGCTGGCTTCTTCTAAGGCAGCACGTGCCAAACCCACCGCTTGCGCAGCAATACCAATACGACCGCCTTCCAGATTAGATAGTGCTATTTTAAGCCCTTCACCTTCTTGACCTAACATTAAGCTTTTGTGTACACGCACATCAGTCAATGCAATTTGACAGGTATCTGAAGCATGCAATCCCAGTTTTTCTTCAGTCCGAATCACTTCATAGCCCGCAGTTTCCCGTGGCACAATAAAGGCACTGATACCTTTTTTACCAGCACTTGGATCGGTCACTGCAAATACAATAATTACACCAGCATTATTTCCTGAAGTAATAAATTGTTTTGCACCGTTAATAATCCAATCCTCACCATCTTTGACAGCTCGGGTTTTCAGTGCTGCTGCATCAGAACCAGTATGCGGTTCGGTCAATGCGAAAGCACCGATCATTTCACCTTGTGCCAAAGGCATTAAATATTTTTGTTTTTGTTCTTCATTACCAAATTTAGCAATCGGAACACAACCGACTGAATTATGCACACTCATAATGGTAGAGGTTGCGCCATCGGCCGCCGCAATTTCTTCAAGTGCAAGGACATAGGCTAAGTTTCCAGTATCTGAACCACCCCATTGCTCTGAAATCAGCATCCCCATAAATCCCAATTGCCCCATTTGTGACAAGGTCTCTTTGGGGAAAATGCTGTGTTTATCCCATTCCGCTGCATTTGGTTTAATTTGTTCTTGGGCGAAACTTTTCGCCATGTCCTGAATCAATAATTGTTCTTCAGTAAATTGCATTTCATATTCCTTAGCATCATTTAACATCCTACATTCGGCAAGTTTAGCTTGTGTAGGATGATCCTTACTCGCTTTATACACTTAATTGTTGTTTAGCAATTTCTTGATTTCGTAGTAAAAAGCGTTGAATCTTGCCACTTGGGGTCTTGGGTAGTTCAGTAACAAATTCAACTTGTCTTGGATAAGCATGGGCAGACAGACGTTTTTTGACAAATTGCCCAAGTTGTTCAGCCAATTCCTCAGATGGTGTTTTATTTTCTGCCAAAATCACAAAAGCTTTAACGATTTCTGTTCGCTCTGGATCGGGGACTCCAACAACAGCAGCTTCAATCACTGCCTCATGTTCAAGTAATGCACTTTCTACATCAAAAGGTCCAATACGATATCCAGAGGTGGTAATCACATCATCACTACGTCCAACAAAGCTCATACTCCCATCTGTATGTAATTCAGCAGTATCACCGGTTAAATAATAATTTTTGATAAATGGTGATTTACGACTTTCTTTATAACCACCAAACCACATCATCGGTGATTGACTGATATCTACCGCTAAAATTCCAGCGGTATCGGCAGGCAACTCATTGCCTTGATCATCGACCACAGCAACACGATAACCTGGGCTGGCAAAACCAGCAGCGCCTGCACGGACCTCGTGGCTTAAACCATGATGATTGCAAACCACCATGCCCACCTCTGTCTGTCCATAATGATCAAAAATAGGCGCATCAAGCACTTGTTTAAACCAACGAAAAACTTCTGGATTTAAAGGTTCGCCTGCACTGCTCACAACCCGGAATTTACCCTTTAGTTGTGCCATTTGAGTGGGATCCGCGGCCATCATCATCCGATATGCCGTAGGTGCACCTGCCAAATTGGTAATTTTATAATCATCAATAATTTGACATAAACTGTCTATGCTAAAACCACCTTCATAAAACAAAGTGGCATGGCCTAACAATAATGGTCCTGTGATACCGTAATATAAGCCATACGCCCAACCTGGGTCAGCAATATTCCAAAATGCATCATCTGCGCGTAAGCCGATCGCATCTTTCATATAGTTGCCAAAAGCAATTAAGGCTTTGAGTGGAACTTCTAAAGGTTTTGCAGGCCCCGTGGTGCCCGAGGTAAACATCAGTAAAAATGGATCTTGAATGCTTTGCATGACCAGATCACATTGCTCAGCATGTTGATTGAGTTCTTTCCAAAAATCTAAATCGTCTTGTTGTACAGCATGACCCTGTTGATCAGAGACGGTCATAATTTGTGGACACTGTGCAACTTCATCCAGTTTGCTACGATTGCCGATATCGGTCACAACCAATTTGCTTTTTGCCAGCTGAACTCGATGTTCAATCGCCTTTGGGCCAAATGCAGTAAATAGCGGTTGATAAACTGCACCAATTCGCCAAGCAGCAAGAATCACCACCAATAATTCGGGAGTTCTTGGTAATAAACCCGAAATACGATCACCAGCTTGAATACCCTGTGACTTTAAAAAATTGGCAAACTGACTCGACCATTTTTTCAGTTGAGCAAAGGTATATTGCTCTTTACGGCCATCTTTACCTTGCCAATATAGGGCAACTTTTTCGCGATCTGCTTCCGCATGTCGGTCACAGCATTCATAACAGGCATTCAGTTGATCGACTGAACCTGAGAGCATTTCTTTAACCGCACCATCTAAATTAAATGTTTTAGCAACATCCTGATAATTCAACATATTATATACTCCGGCCTGGATTTATTGTTATTCATGACACGAGTGAATCTATTGGTTTTTCACCACCCATTGGTGGTGAAATTGACTATGCTTCGATTGATGATTAAGTTTCTTTAGGCAAATATTGCTGAATGATGCTGGAAAAATCGAGTTGAGCATGACCTTGCATACACAGTTGCTGATAAAGCTGTTGTACCAAACCACCTAAAAGCAAAGGTTGTTTGACTTGGCCTGCGGCTTCAACAGCCAAACCCAAATCTTTAAGCATCAGTTGAGAGGCAAAGCCATCACTATAACCACGTCCAGCAGGTGCATTTGCAGAAATACCCGGCCATGGGTTACACACTTCCGAGCTCCAGCAACGACCACTTGAACTATTGATTACGCCTGCTAATGCTTGTGCATCGATACCGAGTTTTGCCCCTAGCGCCATGCCTTCAGCCACTGCGGCCATTGAAATGCCTAAAATGAGATTATTGCAAATTTTAGCAATTTGTCCTGCACCCACTTCACCACAGTGCACGATGTTCTTACCCATTGGTGCAAGCACAGATTTGACTTGTTCAAAAGCTTTATCATCAGTTCCTACCATAAAGGTTAGCGTACCTGCTTGAGCCCCGATCGTGCCACCTGAAACAGGTGCATCACAAATTTGAATTCCTTGCTCTGCACCAATTGCAGCAATGTCTTTAATAGTTTGTGGATCAATGGTACTGCTGTCGATACATAAGCTGCCTTGTTTAAGCACAGCAAGTACCCCATTTTCACCCAAATAGACCTCTTTAACATGCTTTGCGGCTGGCAGCATGGTAATTACCACATCTGCATTTTCTGCTGCTTTCTGTGGACTATTACAGGCAATTCCGCCTGCTTCGGTGAAATGTGCGATTGCAACATCACTTAAATCAAAGCCATAAACCGTCAAGCCTGCTTTGAGTAAATTATGGGCCATTTTACCGCCCATATTGCCTAAACCAATAAATGCAATATTCATCCTTGAACTCCTATATTAACGCAGACTGATGGTGGTATTCACTTCACCTTTTTCTTGTGTGTCTTCGAACCAACGACTGGTAATGGTTTTAGTTTGAGTATAGAACTGTACTGCTTGTTTACCATAAGGCCCTAAGTCCCCTAATTTTGAACCTCTTGATCCGGTAAAGCTAAAGAATGGAACTGGCACAGGAATTGGAATATTAATCCCAACTTGACCGATATCAATGGTGCTTTGGAAAGTACGCGCTGTTGCACCACTTTGAGTAAATAAGCCCACACCATTTCCGAACGGATTGGCATTGACCAATTGAATGGCTTGTTCTAGCGTATCAACATGAATAATGGCTAATACAGGGCCAAAAATTTCTTCAGTATAGATACGCATATCGGTGCTGACTTGATTGAATATGGTTGCACCAACAAAATTGCCATTTTCGTAGCCTTGGACTTGTACGTCTCGACCATCGAGTAAGAGTTGCGCACCTTGTGCAATACCGCTATTAATCAAATCTATAACGCGAGCTTTGGCACGTGGTGAGATCACAGGACCAATATCTGTTTGCGGTTCATGCCCAGCATTGACTTTCAGTGTTTTGGCTTTTTCAACCAATTCATCCACCCAGTTTTTAGTTTCACCGACCATTACAGCAACAGACAATGCCATACAACGTTGTCCAGCCGCACCAAATGTAGCACCAACTAAAGCATTTAAGGTTTGTTCTTTGTTGGCATCTGGCATGACCACGACATGGTTTTTTGCTCCCATCATCGATTGCACACGTTTACCATGTTGACCCGCTAAGTTATAGACATGCGTCCCTACCGCTGTTGAACCTACAAATGAAATGGCTTTAATGTCTGGATGCGTACATAGACGATCTACCACTTGTTTGCCACCATGTACCACATTGAGTACACCAGCAGGTACACCCGCTTGTAATGCCAATTCAACCAGCATCATGGTCGATAATGGATCTTGCTCAGACGGTTTAAGTACAAAGGTATTGCCGCAAACAATCGCCATTGGAAACATCCATAGTGGAATCATGGCAGGAAAGTTAAACGGGGTAATTCCAGCACATACCCCCAATGGTTGCTGCAAGGTATAAGTATCTACACCACGGGCTACACCTTCAGTATATTCACCCATTTGTAAGGTGCCAATTGAGCAAGCATGTTCGACCACTTCTAAGCCACGTTGGATATCACCTTCTGCATCAGCCAAGGTTTTACCTTGTTCTGCGGTCAAAACACGGGCAATATCTTTCATATTGTCACGAATCAAATCTTGCAGTTTCAGCATGATACGCATACGGGCTTGAATCGGTGTAAAACGCCAAGTTTTAAATGCTTCTTGTGCAGCAGCAATTGCAGCATCAACTTCGTCTAGAGTTGCCATTGGGACACGACCAAGCACCTCTTGGGTCGCTGGATTTAGAATGTCTTGCCATTCAGTAGTATTTGATTCGGTAAATTTTCCATTAATTAATAATTTAGCCGTCGTCGAATGAATATTTGACATTGTGTTCATAACCTCTCCATAGGCAATATTTTTTGTTGTTACATTCTTAGAAAATAGCCAAAAGCAGTATTTTCATCAGTGCTGTTTCAAATCAAACTAACAAAGAAAATATAGATGACCAATAGAAATTAACGCACAATGAATGTGCAAATATGCACAAGGATGTCATACACAATGAAAGTCGATTGGGATCACCTACAGTTTTTTTTAGTTTTAGCGCGTGCCAAGACGTTAACCAATGCAGCTCGTATTATTGGGGTCGAACACAGTACCGTGTCTAGACGGATACAGGCGCTAGAATTAGCTTTAGGAACGCCGTTGTTTAGACGCGAAGCCACAGGCTATGAACTGACTATGGAAGGCTTGGCACTGGTGCCCCGTGTTGAGCAAATGGAACAAGCATTCTTGCAAATTGAAAAGCCCAACTTACCGTTACAAGGACATGTGCGAATTGGCACACCTGAGGGTTTTGGAACAGCATTTTTAGCCCAGCTATTGGCAGAACTGTCTAAACAATACCCTTTACTGACGATTGATCTTATCCCAGTTCCAAAAATGATTAAGCTGTCGCATCGTGAAGCTGATATTGTGATTTCCATTGATCGTCCTAAGTCAGGACCTTATATTATTACCCGTTTAACCGATTATTGTCTTAAAATTTATGGCAGTAAAAGCTATTTAGAAAGTACCCAAGCGATTAAAAAACTTGAAGATTTAAAAAACCATCAGTTTGTAAACTATATTGACGATTTAATTTATAGCCCTGAACTGTATTGTTTAGAACGTCTGCCCTTACAGCTCAATGCAAATTTTAGAAGTAGCAGTATTTTGGCCCAACAAGTTGCTGTGAGTGCAGGTGCTGGATTGGCAATTTTGCCGAAGTTTTTGGCAGAAAATAAGCCAGAACTTAAACAGGTGTTACAAGACGAAGTTCGTTTTATTCATACCTTCTGGATGCTAACTTTAGTCGATTTACAGCATGAACCACGTATTAAATTGGTTTGGGATTTTTTAAGAACACAAGCTGATAAATATCAAAATTTATTGATGGATTAGTCATTCACTTATTCATAAGAGATATTAGGGATAGCCCATTTCATCATCAGTATAAACTTAATCCTTTGATTGAGTGATTTTTTAAATATTGTATTATTTTTAAAAATAAAAAACCCAAGACGAATCTTGGGTATTTCACTTATGTTCTAAAGTAAAATGCGTTTAACTTGCTAAGCCAACAGCTTTAGCACGTGCCTTATGTAACTTCTTATAGCTGTCAATAAGTCTTAAATGACGATCAAGCCCTTCAAGCTGCATACTGGTTTCAGTCAAACCATAAAAACGTATACTGCCGTCTAGAGAACCAATAACTGCATCCATTCGTTCATCACCAAACATACGACGGAAATTCGCTTCATAGTCATCTAAATCCATGTCGTCATCTAGTTCAACTTCAAGCATTACATTCATACACTGGTAGAACAAGCCGCGTTCTACAGTATTGGTATTGTATTGCAGGAATTGTTCAACTAAATCTTTGGCTTCTTCAAACTGTTGTAAAGCAAGATAAATCAACAGCTTTAACTCAAGGATGGTCAGTTGTCCCCACACAGTATTATCATCAAACTCAATCCCAATTAAAGTTACGATATCGGTGTAATCATCCACTTCAACTTCTTCTAGACGTTCAACTAAAGCTTCAAGTTGTTCATCATCTAAACGATGAAGATTTAAGATATCTTCACGGAATAACAATGCTTTGTTAGTATTGTCCCAAATTAAATCTTCAACCAAATAAATTTCAGAATAATCAGGCACAATGATACGGCAAGCTGTCGCGCCTAAGTGTTCATAGACTGCCATATAGACTTCTTTGCCCATTTCTTCAAGAATGTTTAGCATGGTCTTTACTTCTTCAGCATTGGCATTTTCACCTGCACTGCTAAAATCCCACTCAACAAAGTCATGGTCTGATTTTGCACTAAAGAAACGCCAAGACACCACACCACTTGAATCGATAAAATGTTCAACAAAATTATTCGGTTCAGTCACCGCATTACTGCTAAAGGTTGGTTTAGGTAAATCATTTAAACCTTCAAAACTACGACCTTGTAACAACTCAGTTAAGCTACGCTCTAAAGCAACTTCAAGCTTAGGATGTGCACCAAACGATGCAAATACGCCGCCTGTACGTGGGTTCATCAACGTGACACACATCACTGGAAATTCACCACCCAACGATGCATCTTTAACCAAGACTGGAAAGCCCTGTTCTTCTAGGCCTTTAATGCCCTCAACAATACGCGGGTATTTTGCTAAAACGTCTTCAGGCACATCTGGAAGTGCAATTTCTCCCTCTAAAATTTCACGTTTAACCGCACGTTCAAAAATTTCAGATAAACACTGTACTTGAGCTTCGGCTAAGGTGTTTCCTGCACTCATACCATTGCTTAAGTATAGGTTTTCAATCAAATTTGATGGGAAATATACAACTTCTCGATCTGATTGGCGCACAAATGGTAATGAACAAATTCCACGCTCAGTATTACCTGAGTTGGTGTCATATAAATGCGTACCTAACAATTCATTGTCTGGGTTATATACTTCTAATGTATATTCATCCAATATTTCTTTAGGTAGCGCTCCATTTGGCCCTGGTTTAAACCATTTCTCATCTGGATAATGTACAAACTCAGCATTGGCAATGTCTTGACCCCAAAACTGGTCGTTATAGAAGAAATTACAATTTAAACGCTCAATGAACTCTCCCAATGCGGAAGCCAAAGCACTTTCTTTGGTTGAACCTTTACCATTGGTAAAACACATTGGTGATTGCGCATCACGAATATGTAATGACCATACATTTGGAACAATATTTCGCCATGAGGCAATTTCAATTTTCATTCCCAAACCTGCCAGAATCTCTGACATATTGGCAATAGTTTGCTCTAAAGGTAGATCTTTACCTTCAATATAAGTTGAGCTTTCTTGTGCTAAGTTTGGCATGAGCAATGCTTGTGCATCTGCATCAATACTTTCAACTTCTTCAATAACAAATTCAGGACCTGTTTGGATGACTTTTTTAACGGTACAACGGTCGATCGAACGCAAAATACCTTGACGATCTTTATCCGAAATATCCGCAGGTAGTTCAACCTGAATTTTAAAAATTTGTTTATAGCGGTTTTCAGGATCGACAATATTGTTTTGAGATAAACGAATATTATCTGTCGGGATATCACGAGCTGCACAATATACTTTGACAAAGTAAGCAGCACACAAAGCAGATGATGCAAGAAAATAATCGAAAGGACCCGGCGCAGAGCCATCACCTTTGTAGCGAATGGGTTGATCAGCAATTACTGTAAAGTCATCGAACTTGGCTTCTTGTCGAAGATTGTCGAGGTAATTGACTTTGATTTCCATGTGGGCACCTAAATATTCTTATGTGTTGGCATGGACACATAAAATTTAAATATTGAAAAATAAGCCGAATCACGGAGAAGAAATTGACTTAAAAACGAACCAACCTCAACTGAGATCAGTAATAATGGACGCTATTATAGAATTATTTTACACAATTGATAACTTTAGAATGGAAAGATTGAAAATACTTTAAACAAAAAGCCATTTCTAGAAATGGCTTTGTTAATTAAAAATTTTTACAGCCGCTCTTAAAGCACCGGAATGATCGAAGGAAGCATGTCATGAATGGTCTTACCATTACAGGTATCGCCAATCGCAGACATTTTCCATGCGCCATTGTGGCGATAAACTTTAGCGATAATCAAGGCAGTATAATTGCCTTTTGCTGAAAGGTTATATTTTGCGATTTCAGTATTGGTATTTGAGTCAACTAAACGACAAAAAGCATTTTCAACTTTTTCAAAAGTTTGACCGCGGAAACTACTAATTGTAAAAACCAGTGCTTTGACTTGCGGTGGGATTTTGGTTAGATCAACATGGATCACTTCATCATCGCCATCACCAGCACCTGTACGATTATCCCCTGAATGCCAAATACTGCCATCCTTACTTTTTAATTGACCGAACCATACTGCATCAAGCGGTTGGTTGTTTTCATCAAAAATAATGACTGAAGCATCAAGGTCGATTGAATCACCACCACCGCCACCAAAAAGACCACCTAAAAATCCGCCACTCTTCGCCACATCCCAGCCTGCACCAAGATAAATTTTGGTCAAAGATGAACCATCACCTTTTTCTAAAGAGATTTTTTGACCTTTTACTAAACTAATACTCATGTGTTTCCCTCATAGATTTAATTGTTTCTATTTAAATTTAAAGCTGAAGATAACCAGGTGAGGTAGCTCTTGCGATTTCGGGAACAAATAATGACTTTGCCATTGCCCCTAAACTTAAGCACCATACCTTCACCACTGGTAAAACTGTTTAAAAGATTTCCAACAATTCCGCGGTTTTGTGAACTTGGCATACCAATGTTGTAACTTAAAGACGAATCCCATGCCACAACATGACCATTATCAATGGTGGTTTCTCCGTTCTGGGTACTGACATCGACTTCCATCAAGGTACCACAGCCTGAAATACACAGTTGTCCTTGTCCAGATGATTCCATCACCACAAAACCACCTGTATCACCAAAGAATCCACCACCTAAATTTGCTTGAATCTTGGCTTTGACATTGACATGTTCTGTTGCTGCAACAAAAGCCCCATCAGATAAAGTGTATTGTTGAGGTCCTATGTTAAGAATTTGCATATCACCATCTATGTTTGGAGAAAGTAAACACTGCCCATGACCAAATGATGCTTTGATTTCTTGCTGAAACAGTGATTCGCCTGTGGTAAATCTACGCATAAATGATTGAAATAATCCGCCGCGTAAATTTCCTGCCAATTCTAAATTTTGCTCAATCATGACCATTGCATCAGATTCACAAAATATTTTTTCTCCCTGTACCAAATCGACCAATAGAAATGGTTCTGGACTGCCTACAAGTTCAAATTTAGCCATCGATTGCCCTCACTTTATCGAATAATGTTTTTATTTTTCGCTTCTTTTAACCACAGTGGAAATTCCTGAAGCAGTGCATCATACAGTTGTGCTTCAGGCATACTTTGAATATTGCTCATTTCAAAAAAATTGCAATTATCTACTACTCGCCCATCCATCGTATCGAGTTGTTCCAACACACCATAGTTACGGCCGCCGATACCCACGAACTGCCAAAAAATAGGAAAACTGGATGCATTTTTAAGAATATTTTTAATCTTTTTACTTTCACTGACCCCACCATCTGAAACAAATACCACGTATACCGGTAAATGAGATGGATTTTCTTGGGTAAAATATTGGATCACGGCTTCAAGTACAGCGGGTTCATTATTGTAACGTGCACCAGCTTTCCACTTTGGATGACCGCCTTGATCTGTATTGACAAAATTTTCTAAGTTGTTCAAGGTTACATCGCTTAATCGCAATGATTTTTCTGCAAATGCCCAGCACTCAAAACTGCCATCATCATCAAAATTGACTGCCAAGGGCATAATTCGGTCAAGTACTTTTTGCACATCACCTTTTATATACTGTTGGTGCATTGAACCTGAATAATCTAGCACTAAAGCGACACGAGCTTTTACATCGAGTAAATTGTTTTTTTCTAAACTGATTAAAGACTTTTTAGTAATATCTACCAAATGTGGAGCTGCATTTTGGATTTTATCCAGTACCACTTTCTTTTTCAGATCGATTGTTGATGGTGTATTGCTTGTCGATGGGTTTACTGTTGATGGAGCAGCTGCTGTACTTTCTTCAACTTCTCCCCCAAAGTGCTCAACCAAAGCCTTTAAGCCACCATTAAAACCTTGACCAATTGCAGCGATACGCCAAGCATCACTTTTAAAGTAAATCTCAGTCAGCATCACAGCTTTTTCTTGGCTAAAATTAGAACCATTTAAAAGATAACTCGCAAGCACCTGCCCTTGTTGATTACATAACTCGACCAGAATCGATTGTATATTTTGGATTTGAGACTGCTCATTGGATAAAGTGGCACAGATCACAAAACGTGATGTTCGCGCTGTATCTATCTTGTTTAAATCAAAGGCAAAACTATGCATGTTGCCTTGAAGCTGATATTGAACTTCGCCTTTCGGAGTCTGTGGCTGATTATAGAAAGTCATATAATCATCATGGAAAAGTTTATCGTTTGGCGCAATACCAAAACTAGAAATATCGATTTCAAAAGGTGCTTGAACCTGTACACGTAGTTTAAACTGTGTCTCTGTCTGCAACAATTGGTGAAGTGCCAGTTTTTGTCCAGTGATGAATTGCATTGTTGTTCTCTATTTAGTACTTGAAAATAATTTTTACTGTGTTCATAAATGAACCGATTTAAACCGAATCACTTTCAAGTACTAAAAGATAAATCTTTTAGTACAGATTTTAAAAATTAAACTGCAACACCATAACTTGCAGCCAAAGCACCTAAGCCGCCGTTAAAGCCTTGGCCGACTGCTTTAAATTTCCACTCACCGCTATGACGGTATAACTCACCAAAAATCATGGCAACTTCTGTACTACCGTCTTCAGATAAGTCAAAACGTGCAAGTTCTTCTGCATTGTTATCCTGATTGATTACACGGATATAAGCTTTGTCCACCATACCGAAGTTTTGACCATTTTGTTGGCCTTCATGAATGGTTACAGCAAAAACAATTTTTGCGACATCAGCAGGTACTTTAGCTAGATCAACTGAAATTGTTTCGTCATCACCATCACCGTCACCTGTACGGTTATCACCGTTATGATTAACAGAACCACAAGGAGAAGTTTTTTGGTTAAAGAAGATGAAGTCGCCATCTAAACGAACTTTGCCATTTTCACCAGTCAGAAAAGCAACCGCATCCAAGTCAAATGCTTTACCATCTGTCACACGAGGATTCCAGCCTAAACCTAAGTCTACTTTATTCATTGTAGGCGCTGTTTTAGACAGGTTGATGTTACCGCCTTTTGATAAATTAATAGCCATTTTTAATTTCCTTTTTCAGTTGTTTCAAGAGATTGTTTTTTACTATATGAAATTGATGAGATTACTGCCCAAACAATAAATGCGACACCAATCAAGCCTGTTACGACTTCAGGTATATGTAAGCCTGTTCCACTTGCAAGCATGATGAATGCAAGTGCACCAATCGCATAATGCGCGCCATGTTCTAAGTAAACATAAGCATCAAGCGTACCTTTTTCTACAAGGTAAACCGTCATAGAACGCACGAAGATTGCACCGATTGCCAAGCCCAGCATAATAATTACCACATCACTGGTAATTGCAAAAGCACCGATTACACCATCGAAACTAAAAGACGCATCAAGTACTTCAAGATACAAGAAGCCGCCGATACCACCTTTGATGATTGTACCTGTGACTGGTGCACCATTATTTGAAGTTGTTTGTTCAGTTGCTTCTTGTTCATCATCATGTGAACCGCCTTCAAGCAAGTGTCCGATCACCTGAACACCGACATAAACCACAATTCCCCAGATCCCTGCCATAGTTACAACAAGACGAGACGTTTCAGGTACAAAATTAGCCATAACCAATAATGCACATAATGAAATAAACACTGAAATCGCTTGAATATTGCCTAGATCAGCGAGTTTTGACTCCAACCAATGGAACCAATGCTCATCTTTTTCATCATCAAATAAAAAGTTAAGAAAAACTAAGAGCAAGAACATACCACCGAACGCTGCAATTTCAGCATGGTGTGCCATGAGCTTTTCAGAGTAGGTTTTTGGATCGTTCAGCGCAAGTTTTGCAACCTCTATCATGCCCATGTCTGCAGTGACGCCAACAATGAGTAATGGAAAGATTAAACGCATACCAAATACAGCGATAACAATACCGACTGTTAAAAATAAGGTTCGCCAGAAATGATTCCAGTGTTTAAGTACCGAAGCATTTACTACAGCATTATCAAACGATAAAGAAACTTCCATCACTGCAAGAATTGCAGTAATTGCCAATGCCTTGAACATGGTCATTAGGCCGGCTTGGGGACCATGTGTAAAACCCCAATACGCAGAAATTGCTAGACAAATGATGGTAAAAAGAATCGAAAAGCGAAAATGTTTCATCCATTGAACTCTTATATTAGATGCTTATACCGAACTGTTGGCACATTGCGCTTAAACCGCCAGCATAACCTTGTCCTACAGCTCTAAACTTCCACTCACCATTGTGGCGATATAATTCACCAAAAATCATGGCAGTTTCTGTTGAATAATCTTCATTCAAATCGAAACGAACAATTTCAGTATTGCTTTGATCATTTACCACGCGAATAAACGCATTTTGAACTTGACCAAAATTTTGACCGCGACTTTCACCTTCATGAATGGTGACTGTAATTGCAATTTTTTGAACATCTGCAGGTACTTGTGCGAGATTAATGCGAACTGCTTCATCATCACCATCACCCGCACCTGTACGGTTATCACCTGTATGTTCAACAGAACCTTCAGGTGAACGTGTTTGGTTATAGAAAATGAAATCGTGTTCACCACGAACTTTACCGCTTTCGCTCAATAAAAATGCCGAAGCATCTAAGTCAAAATCTGTTCCGTCGGTTGCACGCGCATCCCAACCTAAGCCGACCAAAACTTGGTTTAAACTTGGGTCAGTTTTGCTTAAAGATAAGTTGCCACCTTTGTTTAATGAAATTGCCATTTATATTTCCTCTACTTTATTGCAGTGTGCATTCATTGTTTAAATACATGCAGTCAATTAATTTTTAGAACCCTGTGTCCATCGGAACCCAAAACCATAATGTTCATCTAAATATTTTTGATCTTTAAAATAACGAACTTCTCGGTTGGCTTGTATAGTGCCATTGTTATTCTTTAATTCTACAATAGAACATGTTGTCAATTGATTACCATCCGTCAAATGAACTTCAATTTCAGGTTGGTCTGGGATCTTAATGGTGACCACACCATCTGTTGCAGCCCATTGCGCAGCACCCTGATAAATATAAGCATAAATCACAATGCGTTCAATTTGATCCCATTGATTACCATTGATATGTAGATTTTCACCTTGTACAGATGAACCTGTACGATCATCGCCATCAAGCTGAATAAAAGGTTTGACCTCAAAACGGCCAAAACGATTACCCAGCGGTTGTACTAAATCAATTTCACCATTTTTAAGTTGCACCATCGCGCCAAGGTCTAGATCTATTGCACTTGAACCCGATAGTTTCTGAAAAAATGATTGGGATTTGGGCTGGCTTTTATTCCAGTTTAAATTGACTGAAATTTTTCCAAAACCATTGCCTTTCTTGGTTAAATTGATGGTTGAATTGTTTTTATCCAGTCGAATTTTAGAAAGATTAATATTTGAATTTGAATTTGAATTTGTAGGTGTAGGTATAGGTGTAGGTGTAGGTGTAGGTGTAGGTGTAGTATTTTTCACTTCATCGGCAATCACAACACCAAAGTTTTCAGCCAATGGCTTTAACCCACCATTAAATCCTTGACCAACAAAGCGAAATTTCCATTGGCTGTTATGTAAATAAATCTCTGCAAGGATTAAGGCTTTTTCAGTTCTATTCCGAGTATCCAAATGTGCAGTCGCAATACGCTGTTGCGCTGCATAAAGCTCAATATCAATCGGAACAATATTTCCAATGGTGTTTGGTTCATTGATCGTGACACAAATAGCGATTTTTTGAATTTGTGCATCTAAAAGTGCAGTATTGATTTTTAATTTGGTGAGATTTGGGTTCTTAGATGATGATTCTAGCAAAACAACACTTTGATTGGGGGTTTGACGTTGTCCATAAAAAATCATGTCCTGATCACCACGCACTTTAAGCGTGCCTTGGGCCAGTAAATATGCTGTAACATCTAATTCAATGTCAGATGAAAAACCTGTTTTTATACAAATTTCAATATCCTGAGCAGGTATTTGAATATTTCCACCAGCAACCAGCTGCATAAATCCTCCACTTTATAGGTATATTATCGCTTTTTGATAAAATGAATTTAAAATCATGCGTTGTTCAAATGAAGTTTTTAAATTAACTTTCTTTATAAAAAACAAATAAAAATAGATATGCTATGTTTTACCATAAAAATTCCTAATCTCAAGTGTTTCAGTGTTTTTTTCTTGGTATTTGATTACTTTTACAAAATATTAAAATTAAATATTGTATCACTATGGGGAATTGTTATATTTTCCAGCGCATCAGATAGTCGCTTTAAAAACTTCGTTATTCTTTATAAAAATTTGAGATTAAATTACCCGTGCTACAGCAATATAAAATTTGGATCGCCGAGTGTTATTCCTGTCAAAATGATATGATTCAATTACTGAAAAGTTCGAGTATATCAAAACAACTGACTATATTTTGTTCTCACAGCCGTAACCGTCCCGAACTTGCCTTAAGTGCTGATGTTTATCTTCAGCAACCTGCTATTTCAAAGAGCGCTGAATGGTTATTAGAACAATGTATTGAACATAATATTCAACTGCTCTTCTGTGGAAAACACAGCCAACATATTGAGCCGTTTAGAGCTCAATTTGAACAACATGCTATTCAGTTGATTACTGGTACACTCAGCTCAGAACAGCATGAGTTGATGAACAATAAATACCAATTTACCTTACATTGTGAAGCGCAAAATTTATCTGTCATTCCAGCGTTATTAGCCAATTCCACAGAAACGCTGAAAACATCCATTGAAACATTACAGCTACAACATAGTGAGATCTGCGCTAAGCCTGTTTATGGGGTTTATGGTGCCGGCTTTGTCCGCTTACAGAATCATGTATCGTACTTTAAAAACTTTAGCTCACCGACCAAATGTAATACTCAGCAATTTATAGAGGCATATAGTCAGCAGGAAGAGCCTGTTGAATATCTGATTATGCCTTATTTGGCTGGGCAAGAATGTTCAGTTGATATTGCTTGTAGTCAAGGAAAGATCATTGCTCAAGTAACCAGAATCAAACATGTTTATTTTCAAGAGTGTTTTTTGCAACATCCTTGTCATCAAATTTGTATAGATTTAGTCGATTATTTTCAATGTGATGGACTAATTAATATCCAATTTAAACAAGATGAAAGCTTGCAATGGCATATTCTTGAGATCAATCCACGCCCTGCTGGTGGTTTTGCTTATACACAACATACGGGAGTCAATTTGATTGCTGAACTGATTGCTGAAAAATTAAATTTGAATTTAGTTCGAGCACCACACCAATCGCCTGTAAAAGCTTTACCGATTGCCCATAGTATAAAATTGGATTTGTAATATAGATGAAGCATATAGATTTAAGTCGTGGGCGAATCAGTGTTCAAGTTAACCAACAACATAGCCACTGGGCTTTAGATGATTTATTAGATTTTGCAGAAAGAATTAATCCTAAAAGAGCATTTTTATTTGTTTCCAAAGTATTGGGGAAACATATCCCTGTCGCACCCTCTGTCATGCAGCGCAGTTATAGCGATTTAGCCAGTTTAGTACCTACAGATTTGGCTGGGCCAATCTGTGTCATTGGTATGGCCGAAACAGCAGTCGGTTTAGGTGCTGGGGTTTATCGTGAATTAAAAAAACAACATGGCAAAAATGCGATTTTCTTAACGACAACACGACACCCTGTATCGACTTTACCCACGTTGGGGCTTTTTCTAGAAGAACATAGCCATGCTCAGGATCAGTTTATTCTAAGCAGCCATGATTTAGCCAAACATCAGCAAGTGATTAATTCAAAAACTTTGATTTTAGTTGATGATGAAATTTCGACTGGAAAAACCTTTAAAAACCTGATCAACAGCTTAACCAATTCTGGTTTGCAGCAAGTTGAACGCGTGATCTTGGTCACGTTGGTGAACTGGGCTGAGCACAGTCTTGCAACGGATGAACTTGATATCCCTGTGGAAGTGGTTTCATTATTGCAAGGGAATTGGCAGTGGCAAGCGAATCAGCACAATATTCAGATTAATATGCCCAATGTCAGCTCCACTGAGCAACAGGCACAGAAAATTATTGCACCAAATAATTGGGGACGTGAGCCAGGTTATTTAGAATGTACGCCATGGGAACATATTCACATTAATCATCCAGGCGAAAAAATACTTGTACTGGGTTCAGGTGAGTTTAGTTGGATTCCTTTTCTTATTGCAGAACAGTTGGAACAACAAGGTGCTGAAACTTACTTTAGTTCAACAACACGTTCACCGATCATGCAAGGACATGCGATAAAAAGTATTTGCCAGTTTCATGATAATTATGGGTTAAATATCCAAAACTTTGCTTATAACGTAAAACATCAAGAATTTGATCGGGTGCTTTTGGTGATTGAAACACACCAAGATAGCGTAGACCCAAGCTTGTTTGAACAAATTAAAAATTTGGAAGTGATCAGTTATGAACCCTAAACCTTTAGTCTTTGTCGACTTGGATGACACTTTATTTCAAACTTATCGAAAACAGCAACCGACTCCACAACATCAAATGGTGACTACAGATGTTTCAGGACAACCGCTTTCATATATGAGTCCAAAACAGCAGTCTTTTTTGAATTGGTTGCTTGAATCTGCTGAGGTTGTGCCTGTAACTGCTCGCTCAGTTGAAGGCTTTAAACGTGTACAAATCCCTTTTAAATATGGTGCGATTTGTTCCCATGGTGGCACGATTCTGGATCAAAATTTAGCTGTGGATACTGACTGGTTTGATCTTCAAAAACAACATGAAATTCAACTCAATGGCATACTGACTGACTTGCCAGAAGCTTTGCATGACTATGCCAAAGATTTGGGTGCAGTAAGAACTTGGACTTTAGTTGAAAATGAACTGAGTATTTATTCTGTTGCGAAGCAAAAACAAGCTGGTGCGTTATTTTTAGATCGGCTTGTTGAGAAATTACCTCAACCGCTACTGGAACAGTGCTATATCCATATCAATGGCAATAATCTGGCGATTATTCCACATCATGTCAGCAAACAAAGCGCGGTTGAGTTTTATATTCAGAAACATGATCCGCAACGGGAACGTATTATTTTAGGTTGGGGCGATAGTCTATCAGATGCTGGATTCCTCAGCTGTTGCGACTGGTTTGGAATGCCGAAAAGCAGTCAGTTGGATAAGTTTCTCAATACGCATTTAAGCCATGATTTTGACACTAAAGGATATTTAGGTCATGTCTAATTCATTGATCACACCACTCAATCCAATATTGAACGAACTTGGCTTTCACGGTTCATATCGTCCCGAAGATGTCACTTTTTTGATGCAGATTGATGATATTCAACCCACTGCAGTTGAAGAAAAAGAATATCTGATCCAGTCAGGAAAAATGCACTATTCACAAATGATCAGTGCTGAACATGCGCCAACGGATGAACAAATGCAACATTATCAGCATGCCTTTGAACAAGGTGCACAGCGCCTTGCCGAAGAAGTTCAAAAAATTGGCAACAGTTTGATGCAACGTTTTCCCAAACAAGAGATTGTTTTGGTGAGCTTGGTTCGCGCTGGTGTTCCTTTAGGTGTCTTACTCAAGCATTACCTTGAAAAGCATCAGCCTTGTTATCACTATGGTATTAGTATTATTCGTGATCGAGGTGTCGACTTTGCTGCACTGCAAGCGATTATTGAACAACATGGTGCTGAGAATATCGTTTTTGTAGATGGCTGGACAGGTAAAGGTGCGATATGCAAAGAACTCACAAAAAATCTACAAGACATTCCTGAGCTCTTTGATGAAAATTGGCAGATCCCGCGTTTAGTTACCCTATCTGATTTGGGTGGTTATTCTTGGTTAAGTGCCAGTACAGATGATTGGTTGATTCCATTTGGTATATTGGGTTCAGTGATTTCTGGATTGACTTCTCGGACGATTCTAAAAGAAACGATTGAACAGCAAGATGCCCGTAAAAATTGCTATCAGACACAAAAATGGCACAGTTGTTTAATCTATGATCAGCTAAAACCTTATGACCTTTCTGTCAATTTTGTTGAGCAAATACAACTGTTGATTGAACAAAATCCAACGGATAAACAGGTGAGCTGGAACAATCAAATTCGTTTAGCACAACAGCAGCAATGTGCAGAAACGATTGAATGGATTGCAGCACAATATGCGATTCAAAATATTAACCATATAAAACCCAGTATTGCTGAAGCAACCCGTGCAGTTTTAAGACGCGTACCTGAACGAATCTTATTGAAAGATGAATCTAACCCTCATGTACAATTATTATTGCACTTTGCACGTGAGCGAAATATTCCAGTCGATATTCTGGGAACAAAATTAGGTCCTTATCACGCAGCAACATTGATAAAAAAAGTAGAGAAGAAAAAATGAAGCCACTTTTACACGCCATTGAACTTGGCGCGACCATGTATATTCCTGCAACACATGAACAATTGTGGGAAGTTACCCAAGGAATTAAGTTTCCTCAGATTAAATCAATTGCGGTATGCCTTGAAGATGCTGTACTTGAATCAGATGTTCAAACAGCGATGGTGAATTTAAAACTTTTATTGCAAAGACGACTGGATGAACCCAGTTTAAAAGCCCCTGCCATTTTTATCCGTCCAAGAAATATGGAAATGGCGAAGCACATTGTCGACTGGGATCTAAATCAAACATTTAATGGTATGATTTTGCCTAAGTTTAATGTATTTAATTTAAAAAATTGGATGAATGTATTACCTGCCAATTTGCAATATATGCCGACACTTGAAACCAAAGAAATCTTTGATGTGGCACACAATATTGAACTTTACCAAGCCCTTAAATATGACTTTCATAAAACTTTATGTTTAAGAATTGGTGGCAATGACCTCTTGTCCTGTTTAAATCTGCGTAGACCCAAAAATACTACGATTTATCAAACACCTGTGGGCATTCTGATTTCACAATTGGCGGGATTATTTATTCCCAATGGCTTTCAGCTAAGTTCACCCGTGTGTGAACATTTTGAAAATACACAGCTATTGATGCAAGAGCTGGAACAAGACATGAATAATGGAATTTATACCAAAACAGCAATTCATCCTGCTCAAATTGGTCATATCCATCATGCCTTACAAGTTCAGCCTGAAGATTTCCATGAAGCTCAATTAATCTTAGCACACGATGCTAAAAGTGTATTCAAAAGTCATGGTTCAATGATCGAACCTGCCACCCATAAAAATTGGGCTGAAATGATTTTACTCAGATATAAAACTTTTGGTTTGGTCAAATCCTCTTGTTCAACACACGACAAAATATTGGTGGTATAGGCCTTGTTTAGAGGTTGAAGCATCGCATTATGCTTCAACCATTTGTACCACAGCTAAACGACCGCCATCTTGTTTAGAAAATAAAATTTGAACACCATCTTTTAACTCAATTTTACCACCAATCGGGATCTGCGTTTTATTGGCAACATCGGTAAGATCAGGCATATCTTCATTGACCAACCACCACACATCATTATGTAAAACAAAATACCCTTTTCGCTTGGTCTGTTCTGCGGTTAAGCGTTCATTCGGTGCAATCATATTATTGGTATGCCATGCGTAAATAGATTGGCCTGTCCACACCATTAAACGATGATTATCGGGTCTAAAATTACCTTGCTGCCGTGCTGAGTATAAATTGAGAATAGGTAATTTACCTTTAAACGGCGTATGACAAAATGGACACTCAGGTTTAGTGGAATTATCAAAGACATACCACTTTTGACCACAACGGTGATTATGACAAGGCTGAATCAAATCCACTGTTTTAACCAAAGCTGTTTCCCAATCATTGGCTGAGGGACGCTTGGCAGGATCATGTAACCCCTCGACAAAGCTTTTCATAAATAACTCAGACAAATACGGTCCAGTCACTGTAAATGGTACTTTTGCAGGATCACCCCACGGCTGCTGACTGACTTTAAGTTGAGTCGGTTTTACCTGATTACTATGATCTGTTGGGTGTTCAATAAACAGCGCTTTTTCACCCATTCCCAGCGTTTCATCCTTTTGCGGATCATTCATATCATGAATTTTTCCACCACGTAACGGATGTCGATAGAGCAAATACATATAAATCAATACCGCCAAAGCATGTTTATCTGTCGCAATACTGGGTAAATAACGATCAGGATTGTCTTTGGATAAATGACTAGTGCGTACCACTTCTGGCGCAATAAAATCAGGAGTACCGACAACGTCCGGTGGGTATTTTCCAGGTACTACCAAACCATCAACGTCGATAACACTGGCACTCCCAGAAACAGGATCGACCAAAATATTTTTATAAGATAAATCTGAATGGGCCAAACCCGCAGCATGCATACGGCGTACTGCGCGGGAAATTAGAATTCCTATTTTAAGGTAATTTAGCCAAGTACCTTTTTCTTTGTCGTCGAGAAATCTGTTTTGGTTGTTTGCACTTGCAAACCATTTCCCTTCTTTTTCTTTGCCTTTGATTTGCAGAAAATCATTATTTTTTGAACCATATTCAAAGAAAAATTGTTTTCTATAGGTTGGGGCGGTAATCCCAAGCAAATTATTATATTCAACTAAACCATCTGGCCAGCAGAAAATATTCTTCCAATAATCTCCACCAATCCCATTAAAAATACTTTGCCATTTATTGCCTACAATTTCTTTTAAACGATCTTTTTGCTGCTCAAAGGTGGCTTTAGATTCATAAAACTTATTCTTTTCTTTACTGAAAAAGCACACCACATAACTACGATCAGGTGAAAAATATACATCTTTCATTGCACCTGAACCGATAATTTCATCTACAAATTCTATTTCACGTCCATCAACGGTGGTACATTTAATAATTTTTGCTGACATACTTGCCACCTTACACTATATTCTTCAAATACTTAGATATTATTTATACAGATATTGTTGAATGCTTATTCCATAATACAGCCATGGTACGATCATCATGATGCCCAGCTGTAAAGAAATGCATCCATTCCAACAATGCAGTATCAGCTGCCTCATTCTGTAGCAACGGATCCAGTTCACGGTATAAATTTTGCCATTTATCAAAATTGGATAAGCCAGAATCTGTTTCAAATTTTGGATCTGAAATACCATCTGTCATCAACATAATCGCATGGGTATCTTTAAAGCAGCCTATTTTTAAACGGTTTGGAAATTCTGTTGCAATACTCAGATCTAGAAACTTGGTCTGTCCTGCATATTCACCACCATCTGGAACATTCATCAGACGGACATTGTCCTCGCTATATACTGCGATTGCACCGTCTCCCACTGAGAATGTACTGATAAAGGTTTTGTCAGCTAATTTACATACGACCGCAACCAGCAATGTGGTTGAAAAATCTTTAGTATTTGCCCCAATCTGCTCTGCTTGTAATTTGATTTGGTTAATAATTGACTTATAAATTTCATAATATACATGATGAAACTGCTCATTTAACTTTTTGGCAACTGCAACAGTTTCAGCATCCTGACTGCCCACTTGCCACTTTTCTAAATCAGCAATCAGGCTTTTAACCGTGTGTGGGGTCAAATAGTTTTTAAACTCATTTTCAACAATCTCTACCGCAATTCGAGAGCCTTCTCTGGAGTATTGCGCACTGCCTGCACCATCTGCCACAGTCAAGACCGACCAAGGTGTATTGTCGATTAAAGTAATGGAAAAATCGTCATCTCTAAATAAGCCTGCATGCTCATGTGAACGGCCACGACGACTTGCAGCGATAATTTTATAGTCCACCGCATCAATCAAAGCTTGATCCAAATGTGGCTTGCTAAATTTTTGCCCAGACTCAGGTTCAATGACTTTCCATAAACTGCGTGGGTCTGCAATGACATTCAACCGACACTGGGCGGAGCGTGTTTCTCCATCAGCAATAAACTGAAAAGAAAATTCGATTGAATCTGCTTGTTGTGGTTCACCATGAATACGTTGTGTGGCTTCATCGAAATAAAAACTTGTATCTGGAAATTTAAAGCTTTCAGATTTGAATGTTAATTGATTGACATCATGTTGAGAAATCACTGAAATTTGAGATTGATAGTGTTGTCCAACTCGGGCATTTTCAACCTGAAATTTAATGTCTTCATATTTACTTCGTCTAAACACAGATTCGATCTCTAATCTATTCTTCTCAGTTTCAGAAGATATTATTTCAGGGGTTGAGTTTATATTTTCAGAATCAATTGTCGGCTTGTTTTCTAAATTGGGTTCAATTGTAGGGGCTGATGCTTGCTCGACTTGATCTGCAACAACTTGCTGTTCAACTTGTAGGATCGGTGCCAGTTGCAATGTTGTGTGAAGATCTAAAGTGACATTTTGCGTTTCGGAAATTGCTCCAACTAAGTTGGTGTTTTCAGATGATGTATGGAGTTGATCCACATTGACTAAAGGATCATCACAATTTTGTTGAATATTTTCATCTAGTTTGACTTGGTCATCAACTCTAGCGTGTTGATTGGTTTCTGTTTGCTGATTAAGACCGACTGGCTCTTGAACATTCTTTTGTACAGTAGCTTGGGTTGTATCCGAGCTTATAGTTTCATGCTGAGACTGTGCAGCAGATGCGTTATCCAATAAATCAGCTTCATCGATATTATTCAAACGCGGTGCAGCTATCTTCACTTTTTCCAATTCATTGATGAGTTTTGAAAGTTGTTTGAGATTTTGCGGATCACTTAATAGAAATTGTGAAAATGTCTCACTGAAATCAGCGGAATTATGTTCCAAAATCTGCTTTAATTTGCATACATCACTGTCCATTTTACCCTCTACCCATTTTTCTATTCTATTCGCTTGGTCACTCACCAATCACGATGCATTTAAGCGTTAAGCGATATAGATTTTTAATATTGTTCAATGCAGCAATGCTTTAATAATGTATCAACACATCAACCGATAAAGCCTAACCTTGCCCACGGGTTAAATCAAAATCTCCATCACCAGACGAGAAACTGATTTGTCGACGACACCACGGGCAAACCACAGATTCCCGATAGCCGTCATAACACATCAAATTACCGCATCCACATACCGCAAAAGCAGTCTCAGAAAAACAATGTGGACATTCAGGGAAACCATCGAGCTCGGCTGTATTGATCTGCTTATTTGATGCATTATGATCTGACCAAGTAAAATACTCCTCAGATATCTCACTACAGGTATCTAACTTAAAATTATAGATATTGATATTTAAATCAGCTGGACCTTTGTACTGTAAGTTACGTATATATTTGATGATATAAGGTTTATTCATCTTTTGGCAGCGACCCACAAATATCGCACAATGATCATCGGCTTTATTTTTTTGTAGGGACAATGCATCTTTTGCCAAGCGCATATAACGCTCATCAATCGGCAACAAGTCATCTTTTTGTTGATGGCTACCAATACTGATACTTTGTGAGACCACAGAGGCTGTGATCCACTTACACAAACCTTTGACATATTCTTGATTGATCTGATCAATTGAAATGGTATTTTCAGTGATCTTACTCAGCACAGAAAAATCAACATCTGCACCTAGACCGATGGCGACGACTGTTGCTTTATGCGCATATTTGGCATTCCAGCGTTGAATTGCCTGATCATATTCATCGGTTGGGCGACCATCGGTAAATATATAGACCATTGGCTTCCAGTCGCCTTTGACTTCACTGGTGGTTTTCATCACATAACGATCAATTTCCTGCCCCAAATGATCTAAAGCTTTGCCCAAATGTGTCCCACCACCCAAAGGCAAATTAAAATGATTAAAGGCAAATAACTCAGTTAAAGGAACCAATGTTCTGACAATCCCTGCATATGCAATCACTGAAACATATACAGTTTCAAGTGCATAAGGATCTTTTCTTAAACTGCTTAAAATAAATTCCACACCCTCTTGAACTGATTCGAGCGGTTGCCCGACCATTGATTCAGAACAATCAAGAACAAAAAATACCGGTAAACGGCGCATAACTTCACCTACATTATTTTTATCATATTATTCAAATACCTAAATCAAAAAGATAAGCGCTGATCTGTTTGATTTAGCATTTTTATCGTCACGTAATATTCAGTTATAAAACCAGCTGAATTTCGGCGGGTGGTGGTGGTAAAGAAATTGAATCAGATACTCCTGCACTACTGCTACCAGCAACCACACTTGCAGAAACCCACTTAAAGAAGCTGGCAAAACTATTTGAGTCCATGGTGTCTAACACAACCACTTGATCCGTCAGTTGTAGCAAGGATTCAGTTTTCGCTTTTGGCCCCGCAGCACAAGCGACAATCGTGGCAAAATTAAGCTGTTTAATTGTGGGAACTATTTGCTGATAAGCATAGACATCTGAGGGTGAACCATCTGTCATCAAGAACAATAACGGGCGCCAATCACCTTTAACATCATTGCTACTTTTCTGTACATTCTGTTGTACTTCCTGTGCCAGTAATTCCAATGCTGCACCCATAAATGTTGCTCCCACATTGGGTACATCTAGATCTGGAATTTGAACTTGATCTAAAGGGGTAAGCGGTAAATAAACTTTTGCTTCAATATCAAAAGTGATCACACTTAAATACACGCTTTCAAGCGCATAAGGATCTTGCCTTAATGCACTGAGCATCGACTGCAAGCCAACATTCACCGAGTGAATTGGCTCTCCACGCATAGAGCCAGATGTATCTAACAAAATATATACAGGTAAACGGCGCATTATATTCTCATTTTTTAACTATATTTTTTTAACCATTCCACGAAATTATCCGCGGGTGATGCATTACCGACCGCATTAAATTTCCAACCACTATTTTCTCTGACCAGTTCAGCAAATAACAATGAACGTTGTTGATCATATTGACCGATACCTGATAAATCAAAACGCACCATTTCTTTGCCAGTACCATCGACAGCACGAATAAAGGCATTTTTCACCTGACCAAAATGCTGATTGTTTTTTGCACCATTGTAAATTTGCACAATAAAGACAATCTTGTGATATTCAGCTGACAAGCTATTTAATTTGACAATAATTTGTTCATCATCGCCGTCACCAGCACCAGTACGGTTATCTCCAGTCAGCCAGATTTGCCCTGAACGATGTTTTAAATTATTAAAAAAGATAACATCACTGTTTTCGAGTGTGGCTTGACCTGCGGCATTCCAGCCCAGATCTTTTACTTTTCCACTAGCATCACATAAAAATGCCACCACATCTAGATCGTGTTCTTCACTCTTTGCGCCTGAAAATAATCCGCCTAAAAAGCCTTTCTTTTGCTCAGTGATATCCCAACCAAGTCCAATCGTCACTCGTTCTAAATCATGTTTAGATTTTTCAAGGCTGAGTCCTTGACCTTTCGCCAATGTAATTGCCATGCTATTTTCCTTTATTTTTATAGAACCACATTCACTTCAGGTGGTGGTGGTGGAAGATCATTTAAGCCTGTGACTTCTTTTTGACCTGCATCTACTTTTTGGCTTCCTGTAGAAATACTTGCAGAAACCCATTTAAAGAAGGCTTTAATGGTATTTGAATCTGCAGTTGCAAGTTCTACCACAACTTCTGTAATTTGTTTGAGAATACTGCTATCTGCATTATGTCCCGCTGCACAAGCAATAATCATCCCTGTCTTGGCTTGTTTTAGTTTTGCAAAACCTTTGGTCCAGTCATCCGTTGGTGCACCATCTGTCATAATAAAAACTAAGGGTTTCCAGTCACCACGGGTATCAGGTGTGGTTTTTTGCACTTCCTGATCAATTTTATCTGCCAGTAACCCAAGCGCTTCGCCCAACTGTGTAGTCCCCGTTGCCTGTAATTGAGGGGGTTGAAACATCGCAATTTCAGTTAAGGGAATCAACTGTTTGGCTTGAGTATCAAAAGTAATAATAGACAAATAGGCTGTTTCAAGCGCATAAGGATCTTGTCTGAGTGAAGAAACCAGTATTTCAACACCATTTTTAACGGCTTCAATCGGTTCACCATGCATCGAACCTGAGGTATCTAATAATAAATATACGGGTAATCTTCTCATTTGTTTATCTCTGTTGAATGTCTCGTTAATTTTTAATCTTTATGCATATGTTTATATAAAAAATTGAACTAAAAACAAAGCTTTTTTATCATTTTTAATACCTAATTTTTTATCCAAATATCAAATTTTGCTTAAATCCGCTGTTTTTTAATTGAGCTTATCCTGACATATTATTTGTTTTATGCTGGGTGATATTTTAAAAATAATCGCAAAATTCTAAGCTATAATTGTTTCATTACTTACCTTAATCTGAATCCTCAGATTTTAAAGTCCAATATGTCAAAAAATCTCGCAACCCTGATTGGTTTAAGTGCCATTTTACAATGGTCTTCCATTGTCGGTTTATTGAAAAAAATTAGTTTTAGTTTGGGCGCTGAGTTGGCTGTGCTGCTGATGTATACACTGAGCACATGTATTTTATTAATATTTTTTAAAATCCCAAATTTAAAATTAATTTCAAAAAAATATCTGATATTTTCTACCTTATTGTTTGTTATTTATGAATTATGTTTTTCTTATGCCATTGCACTAGCACAAACCGCCCAACAAGCCATAGAAGTTAGCCTGGTCAATTACCTCTGGCCGGGCTTAACTGTTGCGATGCTGATCCTCTTTAAAGAAATTAAATTTAATGTCTTTGTTATTGTCGGTTTAGCCATCAGCTTAAGTGGAATTATTTTGATTCAAACCGGACAAGGTGCTTTAACATGGTCTAATATTTTATCCAATATTCTCGAAAATCCAATCAGTTATATTTTGGCATTTGTTGGGGCAACGCTGTGGTCCTTATATTGTGTCATTACCAAAAAATATAGTGATGGGCATAATCCAATTTCATTTTTCTTTGTGGCAATCAGTATAGTGCTGTGGAGTAAATACCTGTGGTCAAATGGATTGAGTTTAAATGCAATTCCAGAAGTTGAACTTACAACAATAGGATTATTAGGCATTGTTTCAGTGGTGATGGCCTTGGGCTATGCCGCTTGGAATATTGGCATTATCAAAGGCAATATTACGATTTTGGTGACTTTATCTTATTTTAGTCCAGTCATCTCAACTTTGATTTCAATGTTTATCTTACAAACCAATCTACCAACAGAGTTTTGGTATGGCGTGATCTTGGTGACTTCAGGCTCTTTGGTGTGTTGGATTTCGACAAATTGGCAACAATTAAAAGACAAACTATTCAGTGCTTTAAATTAAATGCTTGCTGATCAGCATGCATTTTAAATAAATACCATCCAAGCAATCATTCAACAGCTTAAGTTGCATTTAATCCATATTGAATGATCAACTTAGTAAATGGCCCCACTACTTTAGATTCAATTTAGGGGGGCCATGAATCGCTTAAATTGTTTGCTTAGATTTATCTGCAAGTTTAACCAGACAAATAACCTTCACGTTTAAGATCCGCTGTCGTACTCAGAATCGCTTTACGTAATGTTGTCACGATAAAGTCTACATGTTGTTTATTTAAAATTAAGGGTGGCGACATAATATTCATATGACCAACTGGACGAATGATTAACCCATCTTTCTGGCAATAATCTGCAATTCGAGAACCTACATTGACTGAACTCGGGAAAAGTTCCTTAGTTTTCTTATTGGCTAAGTTTTCAATACACATCATAAATTTCTTACCACGAACCTCCCCGACAATGTCTAAGTCAACCAATGTGTGTAATTGATCTTCAAAATATTGACCTACATCATTGACATGTTGCAGTAAATTTTCACGCTCGATAATTTCAATATTTTTTAGTGCCGCTGCACAAGAAACAGGATGACCTGAATAGGTAAATCCATGGGTAAATAACGCACCATCTGCCTGAGGCTTACCAATCACTTTTGCGATATCATCAGATATAATCGTTGCACCTAAGGGTAAGTAACCTGAAGATAAGCCTTTGGCACAAGTAATAATATCTGGAACGATATCAAACTCTGATTCTGAAGCAAAAAAGTGCCCTAAGCGCCCAAACGCAGTCACAACTTCATCAGACACATATAAAACCCCATATTTATGACATACTTCAAGGGCTTTTTTATGATATCCCGGCGGAGGTACGATAACACCGCCAGCACCCATGATCGGTTCTGCAAAAAACGCAGCGACATTTTCTGGACCCAATTCCAAAATTTTATTTTCTAACTCTTGTACCTTTTCATTGCAGAACGCTTCTAAGCTTTGACCTTCCGCTCTACGATATGGATTTGGACATGAAATCTGGTGGACCAATTCGCGATCAATATCAAAACCGATATGGTCAAACTCAACACCAGTTAATGACATACTGATATAGGTACTGCCATGGTAACCATCTTTGCGCGAGATTAATTTTTTCTTGCTTGGTTGACCAAGTTGATTGAAATAAAAGTGAATGAGTCGTACAGCAGTATCATTGGCAACTGAACCTCCGCAACCAAACAGTACATGATTCAAATTTCCAGGCGCTAATTCAGCCAGTTTTGCAGATAATTTTGCAGCGGGGATCGAAGTATGGTGACCAAATGCAGAATAATAAGGAATTTGCATAATCTGTTCTGAAATGGCATCGGCAATTTCTTGACGCCCATAACCCACATTGACGCACCATAAACCACCAATACCATCCAGATATTTATTGCCTTCAGCATCAAAAACATAACACCCTTCACCGTGTGCAAGAATCATGGCACCTTCATCTTTAAAAGTTGCAAAGTCAGTCCATGGATGAATATGGTGATCTTTATCTTTTTTCCAAACTTCTGTAATTTCTGTTGTTGATAACTGCTTCATAAGATAACTCCTTGTTAAAATTCTGCTTTTATTTGGTCAAACTTTCGATGGATTCTGGTTGAAAGAGTTGTCTTTTCATCACCAATTTGATCCAAAGAATACTGATGATTGTGGTAAAACCAATCACAATTCCGACCCAGGTAAATATTTTGACTCTCAAATCTGGGGTAGGCACAGCATAGAAAATCGTAAGTACCATCCCGATAATGCCAATGATTTGCAGGAATGGATAAAATGGTGCTTTATAAGGTCTTGCCATCTGTGGGTAGCGTTTACGCAACACAATCACATTGATATGTGCAATCACATAAGCGATCAACCAAGAGATACATGCTGCTGTTAACAGAACTTTAATCACATCGGTTTCACTCTGTGAAAACAACATCGGTATCATGATGATGACGGCAACAAATACAACGCCCACCCAAGGCACATTATTTTTCTGATTGACTCGGGCAAAAATTGATAACACTTGTTTATTGCTCGCCATGCCCTGTAACATACGTGGTAAGGCAGCTAAAGTCGCATTTAAGGTACTTAAGGTGGCAAATAAAGCGCCAATCGCAATAAACAGTAAGCCAGTCGGGCCAAATACCGCCGTTGCATATTCAATATGTGGGGTCAAAGAATTGACCAGATGCTCTTGGGGTAAGAAATACAGTGCACCAACGCCATATAAAGAAATGGTGATAAAAATCGTAGTTAAACCGATATACATCGATCTTGGAATATTTTTACTGGGATTTTTGGATTCTTCGATCATCGGAACAACAAACTCGACGCCAACAAATCCCCAAAAAGCCAAAGCAACCAGAGCAACCAGAGCCACAGTATTTGTATCAAAAGTAATTGTATAATCAACTACTTGAGTATGCGGATAAACCCAACCGCTGATCGCAAATATACCGAGTAAAAGTAATAACACCACCATGACAAAAGCCACGGTATTTTGAACTTTGGAGAAGATATCAATTTTCAGCAGATTTAAACCCACTGAAATAAATAAAATCAAAAAGCCAATGCCAAAATAGGGAACATCCAGCTTAAATATTTTTTTGATCACATCATCGATTAAAATCAGTTCTGCTGAAACAGCAAACATTGCCACCAAAATATAACCGCAAAATACCGAAAGCATCGCGGGTAAATGCCCTGTTGCGACTAGACTATAATCACTGATACTGCCACTTTTAGGAATTAATAATGCCAACTCTGCAAAAGAGGTCGCATAGCTCAGCGCTAAAAAGAATCCGATAATCAGCGGAATAAAGAAACTTATTCCGCTTAAGCCAAATCCTTGCAAAATAATCACCATCACACCTTGTGATAGCACTAAACCTACTGCAATGGCGATCAAGTTAAACAAAGTTAACTTTTTTGCATTCACCTGTTTTGCATTCACCTGTTTTGCCTGATCGATTAAACGACTTCCTTGCTTATTGTTTTTTCCTGTCATGTGCTCCTCCCTCCTAGAGTGGGCATTAAACCTTGAAATTTAAAACTTATTTCATGCCGTTTTTTCTTCTTTATTGATTAAATTTCTTTGAGTTTTATCTTGATACTTTAAATACTGACGTTGAATATCAATGTGGCCTGCCACGCGTTTTGCATCATGCCAAACGCCCCAAATAAAGCTTGAACCACGCCCAGATAAATAAGGTAGACCAATAAAATAAATACCGGGTTCTGTTGAGACACCAAGCTTATGGTTGGGCCGCCCATTTGCATCAAAAGCATTGACTTCTAACCAACTATGATCAAAACCAAAGCCAGAGGCCCAAATAATTGAAGTGATCCCTGCTTGTGCTAAATTAAGCTCTAAAATAGGCTGTTGAATGCATTCAGCATCATCTAAAATAATCCGAGCTTCTGGCTCCTCAGGTAAATCTATACCGGTACGCTGAACATAGGCATCCGCAGCATCTAAAAACTCAAAATACGCTTTATCACCATCGGCTAATGACTGTTGCAAATCATTTTGAAAACGAACCCGCTCAGCTTCAAATTGCATCGTCATGCCCAGTAAAGTGATGCCTTGTTGTGCGAGACGTCTAAAATCAATGGAATGCCCACCATGTGCACCGCTCACAGCCAAACCTTTCAACGGTCCTGTATCGGTTTTAACACTATCCCATCCACCCAACACCCCGAGCCACCAAACATTATCGCGTTGACGATAAACACGTGGTGGACGTTCATGCGCTCCCACAGACAAATAGACTTTTTTACCAGCACGATTTAACTCATCTGCGATTTGAATTCCAGAAGAACCAGCACCCACTACTAAAACAGCACCCTCAGGGATTTGTTGTGGATTTTTATATTGGTCTGAATGGATTTGGTATAAACCCGTTTGCTGAGGCGCAATCGAAGGAATAATGGCTTTTTGAAAAGGCCCTGTTGCTACAACGACACGTTGTGCTATTAAAGTGCCTTTAGAGGTTTCAACAACAAAACCCGCAGCTTGCGCATTTGCTTGGACCTTTTTAACTTCAACATTGCTATAAATCGGTGCATTAAAGCGCTTGGCATATTTTTCAAAGTATTCAGCAACTTGGTCATGATGTACAAAACTATCTGGATCAAGATCAAATTCCATATTGGGAAAGCGATCGTGCCAACAAGGTCCATTCGCTACCAAAGAATCCCAACGGCGTGTACGCCAAGCTTCTGCAATACGGTTTTTTTCTAATACCACATGTGGAATTTTGAGTTCTGTAAGGTGCTCACTCATCGCAACTCCAGCTTGGCCAGCACCAACCACAACGGTATCTATTTCTAATTTATTTAAACTCATCTTTTTTTCCTTATCAGATCGAGTAACTTGCTTCCAACAACAACTCTTTTGTTGAATAGACATTTACCAACTACTGCCAATCACACTTGTTTGGCTGTATATGTTTGCTGCAGATTTCATGTTCAAAAAATGAAATATCAAAGCTGCACAAAACATGATTTAAGAAAAATATAGGGAGCCGAGCAGCAAAGCGAAAATAGAATATCCAAAACAAATGCATCAAAAAATCTGAAGCCATACAATAAGTATATGAAATTAATAAAAAATATATGCCAGACTATCATTCTTTTTTAATTTTTTTTATTACTACGGAAAAAGTAAATTACTAGAAAGGAAAACACAAATTGTGAGCGCTCACGAAGTAAGCATACTAGAGAAACATGATAATTAACTGAGGATTGAGCTGTGAAACATACCCGCATTCGAACATTTAATACCAAAAAAACTTATCCAGAGCAGAATTTAGATAATGACCTATGCCAAGCTGTGGTTGCACGTGGACGAACTGTTTTTCTTCGCGGTCAAATTGGACAAAATCTGGATACATCGGAAAGTGTTGCTATAGGTGATGTCAAGGGTCAGACCGAACAGGCGATGTACAACATTGACATGCTACTCAAAGAAGCTGGGGGAGAATTGGCTGATATTTGTAAAATTACCATATATATCGTTGATCCACGCTTCCGTGAAGATGTCTATGGTGTTGTCGGTAAATGGCTCAAAGGGGTTTACCCTGTCTCAACGGGTATCGTTGTCTCCGCTTTGGCACGTCCAGAATGGCTTGTCGAAGTTGATGCAATTGCCGTTATTCCAGACTAAAAACCATCAAGATGTGAGGGAAATATGACATTTTCAATTATTGCGAGATGTAGTGAAACAGGACAATTCGGTGCAGCGATTAGTTCATCCTCTCCAGCCGTTGCATCAAGATGTATACGTGCCAAAGCTGGGATTGGTGTTGCAGCAAGCCAGAATATAACCGATCCTCAATTGGCCAGCATTTTACTTGAAATGACCAAATATAATATATCGCCTAAAAATGCGATTACAGAATTAACTAAAAATACCGATTTTATTGAATACCGCCAATTAACTTTACTTGACGCAGTGAATGAGCCTTTTGCCTTTAGTGGAGAAAATAGCTTAGGAATTTATACACAACATATAGGGAAACATGCCGTTTGTGCAGGTAATTTACTTGCAAATGAGAATGTTACTCATGTTATGCTCAAACACTTCGAACAAAGTAAAGGCACGTTAGCTGAGCGTTTACTTTATGCATTAGACGCAGGAAAACAGGCTGGTGGAGAAGCAGGAGCAGTACATTCTGCTGGTCTTTTGGTTGTTGACAAATTGGAATGGCCAATTGTTGACTTACGCGTGGACTGGTCAGATCAACCCATTTCCGACCTTATCGCACTATGGCAGATATATGAACCGCAAATTGATGATTATGTTTTAAGAGCTTTAAACCCGATCAATGCTCGCAGCTATGGTGTTCCAGGAAATGAATAAATTTTTCGAGGGTATACAATGGAGGTGTATCCAAAGTGTTAAATCGAATTTCTTTAAGACAAATGGAATACTTTGTTGCAACAGCTGAATGTGGCAGCATCATTATTGCTTCGGAGAAGATACATGTATCCTCTCCGTCTATTTCTGCCGCAATCGCACATATTGAATCAGAATTACAAACCCAATTATTTATTCGCCAACATGCCAAAGGCTTAATCCTCAACACTGTTGGTAAAAGTGTGATGTTGGAATGTAAGAAGATCTTAAACCAAGCTTCAAGTTTATATTCCCTTGCGGCAGAATTTTCTGGTTCCATACGTGGGCCGTTAAAAGTAGGCTGCTTCCCTGCTTTTACCCCGATGATCTATGCCGATATCATCAATGGATTTTCCAACTTATATAAGCAAGTTTCTTTAGACCTTTACGAAGATGATCAACAAGCACTTCTAAATGCGCTTATACGTAATGATATTGATCTAGCTTTAACTTACGATCTCAATATTGATGAAAATATTATTCATTTTGAAGCTTTAACGAAATTGCCACCTCATGTATTGGTCAGTGAGGAGCACCCTTTAGCAATATTGCCTGTTGTAAGCTTAGAAGAACTTTCAAAGTACCCGATGATTCTTTTAGACATGCCCTTTAGCAATGAATATTTCTTATCATTATTTAGAGCTCAAAATCTTACGCCCAATGTTGTGCGTTCTTCAAAAAATATCGATGTCGTTCGTTCAATGGTTGCCAATAATATTGGCTACACGATTTTGAATGTTCGCCCGAAAAACACCTATAGCCTTGATGGTAAACGTCTGGTCCGTATTCGTATTGCGCATGAACATCGCCCGATGTATATCGGCATTGCGACACCGAAAAATGTACCCAAAAATATTGTTGTAGAAGCGTTCATTAGTCGTTGTAAAAGCTTTATCTCCGATCATTTTATTTCGGGTATGAGTTCGCCGCATTTCTACGATCCCTATATAAAAGCCCAAACACAAAAGGATTCCTCAGATGTCTAATCTGTCGAGTATTCAACTACTTAAAAAACTTGTTGCATTTGATACGACGTCCTACAAAAGTAATCTAGAACTAATCATGTTCATCAAAAACTTACTTGAACCTGCGGGAATCAGTATCACTTTAAATTTTAATCCAGAGCAGACCAAAGCCAACTTATTGGCAAGTATTGGTCCTAAAGACCAAGCTGGAATATTGCTCTCTGGACATACCGATGTAGTTCCAGTTGAAGGACAAGCGTGGAGTACCGAACCTTTCCAAGCCCTAATTAAAGACGATAAAATTTTTGGTCGTGGTACTGCTGATATGAAAGGTTTTATCGCCTGCGCGATACATGCCATGTTAAAAGCAGCACAAATGCCTGAATTGGCTAAGCCTCTACACCTTTGCCTTTCCTATGATGAAGAAATTGGCTGTATTGGTGTACGCGGAATCCTTGGCCTACTCTCTGAATTAATTATTCAACCAGAGCTTTGTGTGATTGGTGAACCCACCACTATGAATATTGCCACAGGCCATAAAGGCAAAGCAGTATTTAAAGCAATTTGTCGTGGACAAGAGGGTCACTCCGCTTTAGCCCCGTTATATGTCAATGCGATTTATTGTGCTCAAAATGTTGTTGAGGCCATTACCACAACACAAAAACAGATTGCGGAAGGTCCGATTGTCGATATGGGCTACGATGTTCCTTATACCACTGTACATGTCGGGAAAATACAGGGTGGTAAAGCTTTAAATATCGTTCCCAATGAATGTGTTCTAGATTATGAGATTCGTAATGTTGCAGAACAGAATACGGAGTCAGTTCAAGCGAAAATTTTTGAATATATCGAGCAAAGCCCTTATGCAAAATTTGTCAGTTTTCAAGAAATCAACCAATACCCTGGACTGAATACTTCAACCACTATTCAAGCAGTCAAATTTTTACAAAACCTCCTTGATCCAGCAACCGAACTACAGAAGATTTCATTTGGTACAGAAGGAGGATTATTTCATCAACAATTAAATTCTGCGGTATTGGTTTGTGGTCCTGGTTCTATTCAAGTTGCGCACAAACCTGATGAATATATTGAAATCTCGCAGATGCAACAATGTGATGCATTTTTTGAACGTTTGCTCAATCATATTAAGCGTTAAGACGTGACTGTGGATTTAAAAAGTTAGTTAAAAAAAATAAGTAACGCTTTTAATTTGTTTTTTCTAAACCCAAGGCTTGTATAAAACAAATTCACAAAATTGGCGAAAAATAATACGGTTAAACCTACTATATCGCTAAAATTTTAAGGAAGATGAATGAAACTAAAACAGGATTGGCTAGAACAACGCGCGCAGATAACACTGCCAAGTTGTGCCTTTATCGCCGGACAATTTATAAATACCACGCAGACCTATAAAGTATCAAATCCAGCCACCGCTGAGTTTTTAGTCGATATGTCAGCATGTGATGCCAATGACGTTGATCAAGCTGTTCAACATGCGAGAAGAACCTTTAACAATGGTGTCTGGTCTCGGTTAGCACCGCGTGAACGTAAGCAAATACTCAAAAAACTTGCTGAACTTATTCGTGAAAATGCTGAAGAGCTTGCCTTACTCGAAACCCTCAATGTAGGTAAACCGATTCAGGATTCACTGCATGTTGATATTCCAGGTGCAGCATCTTGTTTTGAATGGTATGCAGAAAGTATTGATAAAATTTATGATGAAATTGCCCCCACAAGTGTAGATCAACTGGCCTTAGTCAGTCGTGAACCTGTAGGTGTTGTCGCAGCTGTGGTCCCGTGGAACTTTCCGCTTGATTTGGCAAGTTGGAAACTTGCACCTGCCTTAGCAACTGGAAATTGTGTTGTATTAAAACCTGCAGAGCAATCGCCCTTTACTGCATTAAAACTCGTTGAGCTCGCAAAACAAGCTGGAATTCCAGATGGTGTATTGCAAGTGGTTACTGGCTTAGGACATATCACCGGTCAAGCACTTGGACGCCATCCAGATGTTGATTGTTTAGTCTTTACTGGATCTACCGAAACTGCAAAAAAGTTTTTGGCTTATTCTGCTGAATCGAATATGAAACCCGTTTGGCCAGAAACAGGTGGGAAAAGTGGCAATATAATTTTTGCTGATGCTGATTTAGATAAAGCTGTCGATAAAGCGATTTTTGGTGCTTTTTATAATCAAGGTGAAGTGTGTTCGGCAAATTCACGGATTTTATTAGAAAAAAGCATTTCACAACAATTTATAGATAAATTTATAGCCAAAGCCAAAACACTTAAGATTGGAGATCCTCTAGATCCCAATACCACGATGGGCTGTTTAATTGATCATCAACATGCGGATAATGTCAGAGCTGCTATTGATCAAGCCAAGGCTCAAGGTGCGCAGTCTCATATTATTCCGTTAAATTTAGATGCTGCTTTAGATCCAGCAACCTATGTAGCACCAACCATTCTAATCGGTGTCAATCCTGATTTTAAAATCTTCCATGACGAAGTTTTTGGTCCTGTGGTTTCAATCACAACTTTTGAAACCCAAGATGAAGCGATTGAACTTGCTAATGACTCAATTTATGGATTAGCTGCCTCAATTTGGACCAAAGATATTCAGAAAGCAATTCTTCTTTCTAAACAGCTTTTAGTCGGCACAGTCTCTATTAATACAGTAGATGCTTTAGATGTGAGTACACCATTTGGAGGATATAAACAGTCTGGTTATGGGCGTGATTTATCTTTACATGCAATTGATAAATTTACACAGTTAAAAACCACATGGATTCAACTGTAATTGTACAAAATGGTTTAGATTGGCTGAGTTAAAATTGTAAACCCGAAAGAGCACTCAATCAGTCAAAAAGAAAGATTGAAAGTGCTCCTGATGATATAAGGAAAATTTACACAATATAGCGTTTGCTTAACCCCCATTCTGCCAATATTCGACGGTAAGTTGTAGATGAACGATCTGCTTCAAAATGTGCTTCCATTGTAATATCTAATGGAAGCTCTTCTGGTTTTTGACTCTCTACCATGTCCTGATCCTCTGCAAAAATTTGTGCATTAAAATCGTAAACTGCCTGCAAATCGCCTGTGGTATCAAAATTACGGGTGAGTGGTACAAATAATCGAGTTTTGTTATGTGATACAGGACAACAGGCATTTAAAATTTTCAATATACCCTCGCGTGGAAATTCAACCTTTAACACCGCTGAAAATGGTGGGTAAACATCAAAAATTCGTTTCCATAAAAAGCCCTCTGGTGCCAGATGCTGTAAGCCATGCGGGTAGTTGCTCACATTACTGACATATTCAGTATGTAAACCATAGTCTGTACGCTCAGTGGTGTATTTGGGTACGACAGGATTTTCAGCATCTGCAAAAGACTGCTGATGTACCCAAGCAAAATGTGCGACATCAATAAAGCCTTCCAATTGCCGCCCGCTTGAACCCGCAATGTCAACAAATGGCGGCAGTACGGGCTGATGCTCAGGATCATCCCAAGTGTCCAGTATTGGAAAGTTTGCATGGCTTGCATCACGACTAAATAAACTTGTCCAAACCAAACCATATTTTAAAACTACAGGAAATTTGGTGAGACTAAAGCGCTCTGAGATATTTGTCAGGTCTGGCTGCGCTGGAATTTTTGTACATTGACCTGCTGTGTTGTAATGCAATCCATGGTAGGGACAAACAATCTCTTCACCTTGCACCCAACCTTTGCTGAGTGGTACACCACGGTGCGGGCAAATATCACGCACCAACTGAATCGCACCACTTGCCGTTTGATAAAGCGCCATTTTCACATCGAGGAGTTGTACTTGTTGTGGGTCTGTTGTGACATCTTGCACACGTGCGACAGGATACCAATGCTGAGCAAGTATTTCCCAGTCTTTAGGTTCAAAACCACTACATTGTGGCTGACTAAACAAGTTCAGAACTGGAATTGCATTCATACAAAACTCACAGAATATATTTAATTTCATGATCTTATGCTGTGATTTCAGCATAACGGTCAGCTAAAATCATGGCTGAGTTTTACATTACGAATTTTGTCTAATTCTGTCTATTAGAATGTTTTACTTATCTCATTCTAAAAAATAGAACACCTATCTGAAAATTATTTTTAGAAAAAACTCATCATTGGCATAAAAATCGCTTAGTGATCTGTAATTTTAGCGAGTTTCAAATTTCCTTGATTTTCATTGCTTAGGAATAAGTCCGTGAAATATAAATAATGGACAGCCATATGCCTGTGAATACAACTTTTTCACGATTTTCAGATTATTTTATTGCCGTTGCCAAGACAGGCAGCTTAAGAAAAGCAGCAGATCAACTTTATATTTCAGTATCAGCGGTACATCGTCAAATCGCACTTGCTGAGGAAGAGTTTGGCATTGATCTTTTTGAACGTTTACCCAGTGGTTTAAAACTGACACTTGCTGGAGAGTTACTCTATGCGGATTTGATTAAGTGGCAAAAAGAATTTCAATTAACCCGTAATCGTTTTGATGAAATTCAAGGGCTTTCTCGGGGAACAATTGATTGCGGATTGATTTCTGCACTCAGTGATGGCTTTGTTTTAGATTCAATTCAATATATGTATGACAACTACCCTTGGATCAATTTTAATTTTCATATCCAAGACAGTGAAACTGTGTCAAATATGATTATGGACGCTGAAATTGACTTTGGAATTTTATTAAACCCTAAAGGCCATCATCAATTAGAGGTTTTATCTTTTGTCGAAATCCCAATCGGTTTTGTTTTACCTAAAGATCATCCTTTAACAAAAAATGAGAAAGTTTATTTGTCAGATAGTGTCAACGATAAACACTTGATTCCTGGTGCACCGTTAATTATTCATGATTATGTGCAGACCTTGTATAAGCACCATAAATTTAGCCCACAGCAGCACTTAAATTGTAATGACATTCGAATGATTATGTCATTAATTCAAAAGAATTTAGGTATTGGCTTATTGTCATTTATTGATGCATATCCATATTTAGAACGTGACGAGCTTGTTTTTAAGCCGATTCGAGAAAAGGGTTTATATCCATTAACACTGGCTTTATGTGTTGCACCAAAACGACAACTTTCACGCGTGTCTCAAATTATGATTAAGCATCTTATTGAACAAATCGAAGCATTTAAGCTCAAGCTGACCCCTTATCAATAATCAGCTTTAGCTATGTTGTAATACATGAACAACAGCCCTTAAGCAGCAAAGCAATCACGTGTAGCTGAGTGATGACTAGCAATAACTCCCTAAACATATATGAATCAAAAGCGTTAGATTTCCAATGCTGAATTTAGATTCAGTAATTTAAATTCAGCATCGACCTAGCAAAATTTAATCTAATGGATTACCAATAATATTACTGATAATGCCACGCATAATATGTGGGCCTTGTTCTTGACGTAAGTCTTGATACCACGCTTCGGTCACAGCTTCATCTTTCATATGGGTCACATCACAGCGTTTGCGGGCACGTAATACTAACTCATTGGCGCGCTCATTACGTTTATTTTGATAACGTTTTAACGCATCCTCTAAGCCTAATGTATTGATTTGCAAAGCGCGTGCTAAGTAAATTGCATCTTCCATGGCTTGGCAACCGCCCTGACCAATATCAGGTGTGGTACTGTGAGCCGCATCCCCCATAATCACCACCCGCCCTTTATAAAACTGGGTAAAAGGTTCAATATCATGAATTTCTACTCGATTGATTTTTTGCTCATCAATCGCTTCAATTAAGTTTTGAACGGGCTGGCACCAGTCCTTAAAATATTGTTTAAAGAGTGTTTTATATTGGGCCTTACTGTTTTCTAAACCTACAGGTAATGGCACATCAAAGAAGAAGTAAAAACGTCGGTCTGCCACTGGCATAAGCGAAACACGTTTTCCCTCTCCAACAAAGGTTGTCCATTGATCGGCTTGGGCAAACTTATCTGAAATTTCGACTAAGCCATTCCAATTGACATAACCTGCATAACGACGTTCAACCTGTTCACCCAGTACATATTGGCGGGTCAGCGAATGTGTTCCATCAGCACCAATTAACAATGCTGTGGTGACTTCACTGCCATCTGCAAACTGAACTTTTATGTGTTGATCTACTTGTTCTAGTGCAACCATTTTTTTCCCAAGATGAATATCGTCACGGCCAAATTCATCCATCAACATGTTTTGTAAATCTGCGCGGGAAACTGGATAAGGCCGTTGCCCGACCTCTTCAATCAAAGGCATTAAACTAAACTGGGTCATGTGCTCACCAGTTAAGCCATCGATATAGGCTAAATGATCCATTTGACCACCAAGTTTGGCAACTTGATCCGTTAAGCCTAAATAATTTAAACACTTAACACCATTTGACCATAAAGAAATAGCAGCACCTACAGCTAGAATTTGTTCAGTTTGTTCATAGATGGTGACCGAATGTCCGAATTTTTTTAGTGCAATACCTGCGGTTAATCCCCCCATACCTGCACCGATAATAGTAATCTCCATCTATTTCTCCTCTGTCTGTTTCTTTAACACTTATGACTAAAATGCTAAAAACGTGCCATTTATTTAAAAATCACAACATTCCTTAAGCAAAGTTGGCATAGGCTATGCATGATGAGGACGGTAAGATATTGTTTTTATGAGTGCTTATTGAACTTTAAACACTGATATCAATCAATAAAATGATATAAATCGTAATATGAATGGTAAATAAATATGGCAACTTTACTTGCACCAAGTTTTGAGCTTCCTGCACATTTGCAACAATACAGCAATTTGGCAGATCCCCGAATTGGTACAAAAGTACTTGAATGTTCAGATGATTTTTTTGCAGAAGCACAACGAATGTTGCAATTTAATCCACCCATTTTTGTAGAAGATAAATTTGATGATCACGGCAAATGGATGGATGGATGGGAAACCCGCCGTAAACGCCATGCAGGCTATGACTGGGCAATTGTTAAATTAGGTGTTGCTGGAAAAATTACTGCATTTGATATTGATACCACTTTTTTTACTGGGAATTATCCTGCTTCCGCTTCAATTGAAGCCTGTTATGCACCAAATGGGGACTTAAGCAATGCACTATGGCAGCCCATTCTAGATAATTCCGTTCTTGGCCCCAGCCAACATCATATTTTTGACATTAAAAACTCAGCAGTCTTTACCCATGTACGCTTAAATATTTTTCCTGATGGTGGTATTGCACGTTTTCGCGTCTATGGTGAAGTGCAAATACAGATCCAAGATCGCCAACGTACATTAGATTTACTGGCACTAGAAAATGGTGGACGGGTGATTGCCTATAGTGATGCACACTTTGGTCATCCTCGTAATTTGATCAATCCGAATCGTGGGATCAATATGGGTGATGGTTGGGAAACCAAACGCCGCCGTGCACCTGGATTTGACTGGTGTATTTTGGCCCTAGGTCAAAGTGGTGTAATTGAAAAAATTGAAATTGATACCGCACATTTCAAAGGCAATTTCCCCGCTCAAGTATCGATTCAGGCGATTTATATTGAAAATGCGACTGATCCACAATTGATTCCGCAAAGTATGTTTTGGCCATTTCTACTCAATGCTCAGGATATGCAAATGGATCATATTCATGATTATGTAGCAGACATTTTAAACCATGAAAAAATTTCACATATTCGTGTCAATATGATTCCAGACGGTGGCATTAGCCGTATCCGATTATGGGGTAAAATTGCAGAGTGATTTTATGAAATATATCCAAATTCAGCCATTAACTGCTGAAGCTTTTGCAGCATTTGGTGAGGTCATTGCCTGTGCTGGCAATGACTATTTCCATATCAATGGCGCGCATACGGAACGCTATCATGCTTTATCTTTGGCTCAAGCGGCTAATGCTGAAGTCGGGTTGAGTATTTTTCGTAATATTCAAAAAACCCAAGTGCCTTGCGAAATTCAAATGCTTGAACGTCATCCAATCGGTTCACAGGCGTTTATCCCGATGCAAGGTCAATCCTTCTTGGTTGTTGTTGCAGCGGCTTTAGATCAGGATCAACCTGATCTTGATCATATTTATGCCTTTGTAAGCAATGGCCAACAGGCTGTAAACTATCGTGCAGGCACTTGGCATCATCCGTTATTGACGCTTGAAGCACCCAGTGACTTTACTGTAATCGATCGGATTGGTGAGGGTCACAATTGTGATGTTTTTCAATTTAATGAAAATATTGTCCTGACCTTATAATCACCATTTCATAACAGCAAATAAAAAATGCATGGATCAAAACATTCACACTAAAAGTGCTGAGAAGTACTGAGATAAGATTTTACCCTATGTTGTTAAAAAACCAGTGCAGCATTATTCAGTGTTGCGCTGGTTTGGAAAAATGATCTTAAGCTTATCTCAATCCTATTCATGCATTTAAAAACATGATCAGATAAAGATCATTTAAAAATGATATTTAATTAAGGCACTGACATTATTTTCATCTTTGCCTGAAATCCCATATTTATTATTCCAAACGGAATATTCAACGCCTAAATACAATTTCGTATCCGGTGAAATATGTTTACCCGCATTCCATTTCCACTGGGTGGTCCAGTTTAACTCACTGGCATGATCATCTTCAGCGGTTGACCAATCCAGAAAACCATCAACAAGAAAATCTTCTGATGCAATTTTAAAAGGCACACCAAAAACAAAAGTCAGCTGATAATCATCATCTATATTCTTATAGTTGTCTGCTTTATAAAAGTTTAATTGTGCATACTGGAAATATGGAATTGCTAAATCTACCCCGATCCCATACAGATAATTGTTAAACCCTTCACCGCCTTCCCATGTTGTGGCAATGAGAACGTCTTTGATTGGTCCTGCTTCCAACTTATGCCCTGAAATCGCGCCTAAGCTCAATCGTGGTGAAACTTCAAAATAGGTCTCATTGCCTGAAACATCATTATTGGTACGATCCGCAAATGCAAAGAAGTCCCCATATTTTAATTTGGCTGCATATTCAAAAGTAATGGTCGATTGGTCATCTTCCCGAGCAATTAATTCATAATTTTTTCCATATAATCCAGTAATGCTAAAGTCTTGCCAAATAGGCGCAGCATGAGTGCTAAAAGCGGTGCAAACCAAAGTTGAAAGCGCAGCAAATTGTGTTAATTTCATTGTATAAATTCCCCATCAGAAATAGCGGTAAACACCTGCGTGAATAAGCAAAAACAAAGCCAATTTTTTACATTTGGTCAAAATTTCATAAAAAAAGCCCAAATCAATGGGCTTTAAAATCATGAAAAAACTAGTTCTATAAAAGCTAGCTTCCACGATACGTGGAATAAGCAAAAGGGCTGATTAATAGAGGAATATGATAATGTTGTGCAATATCAAGGACTGAAAAATGAATCACAACTTTTGGGAAAAACGTTGCTAAGGCTAAACGGTCAAAATATTCAGCAGTATAAAAAACCAAACTATAATCCCCTGTTTTAATTCCACTTAAATTAAAATCTGCAACCCGTCCATCTTCATTGGTCCTTGATTCTGCAACAATATTGTCTTGGCTATCCAATAATTTTATCAGAACATTTACGGCAGGCTTGCCAAGATGCGTGTCTAAGATATGGGTACTGATCATGTTATTTCCTTTCTAAACATTATTTTAATTAAATCAATCATTTAAGCTTTAATTTTCACTCAGTTCATGATTGAGTCTTAACATTGTAATTTCACCAAGTTGTTGTTTAACAATACGCTGTTCTGTTTCAGGATCATTTAATAAACGATATTTCAGTGCTTGTAGAATTTCAGTCTGATCTAAGCCCATAGCACGAATTAAAAAAATATGACCAAATTTCTTTTCATAAGCAATATTGCCTTGCAATAAAGCATGTTGTGTTTCAGTGCTCTGTTTTATTGCTGATTGCTCTTGATGAGAAAATGCTTGCTCTTTTTCACTCAGCACTGCCTGAGCCTTTTTTTCACCGATCCGTGGGTGTGTCGCTAATGCATTTGCAATTTCTAACCATGTCCAAGTTGAGGCTTGTGCTTTTGCAAAATCCATTAACGCTTGAGTGTTGACAAATGGACGTTGTGACAAAATTTCATCTGACCAACGTTGAATGTGCACACAATGCTTGAGCAAGGTTGTAAGCTCTTCTGATGATGCTTGATTAAATTCTTCTATTTTCACAAATAATACCTATGCTTGAGTTCACTAAAATTTTCAAACACTTTTATATAAACTTTGCTGCGCGCTTTACTGCATTCAATTAAAAATAAAGTGCTTACCTTAAAAGCCACATCCTCATAGCGACAATTATGCGGCTGGATGGTGTTTAAACCAATGTTCAGCGATATCACCGCGACGACAGATCCAGACTTTTTCATGTGCCTGTATATAATCTAAAAAACGCTGTAATGCTTTAAAACGACCGGGACGTCCCAGGATACGACAATGCATTCCAATCGATAGCATTTTCGGCTCAGTTTCACCTTCTGCATAAAGCACATCAAAGGCATCTTTTAAATATTGGTAAAATTGCTCGCCACTGTTAAAACCAGCAGGCGCGCAGAACTTCATATCATTACTTTCTAAAGTATATGGAATGATCAGGTGCGGGCGGCTTTGGCCTTGTAAATCGGTTAAGTTTGTCCAAAATGGCAAATCATCACCATAGTAATCACAGTCATATTTGATCTGTGGAAATTCAGCCAATAATTTACGAGTATTTGGGCTATCTCGCCCTGTATACCAACCCATTGGTGTAGTGCCAAATAAGGTTTCTAGAATGCTAATTGCTTGATCAATATGCTGACGTTCCGTTTCAATATCTATATTTTGGTAATTTAGCCAACGCTGTCCATGTGAAACCACATCGTAATGGGCTTGTTGAATGGCTTCCACAATATATGGATTACGTGCCAGCGCCATGCCCACTCCAAATATGGTCATGGGTAAGTTACGCTTTTTAAACTCATGATGAATACGCCAGAATCCTGCACGAGCGCCATATTCATACATCGAATCCATCGACATATGCTTGTCAGGAAAACTTGCTGCTCCCACGATATCAGATAAAAACTGCTCAGAACCGGCATCACCATGTTCGATATGGTTTTCAGCACCTTCTTCATAGTTAAGAACAAACTGTACCGCTATTTGGGCTTGATTGGGCCATGCTACTTTGGGTACTTCACCGTGATAGCCAATGAGATCTCGTGAATAGGGAGTATTTTGGATTTGGTCTATTAAGTCTTGCCCACGTAAATAAGTTTTATTCACTCAAACCGCCTTTAAACTTTTCAATCACCATTTTTTAGTGTGAATGATCAAGCAGTTTTTATGCCAATCTCACTCATGCTTTAGTCAACGGGTTGGAAAGTTAACTGCACCTGATGACTTTTTCCCTTGAAAATATAGTGGTGTTTTCCAATTTGAAAACTTTGATTAGGTTGAAGAGCACTTTCCTGCTGAGTACGTACAATCATCGTATTATTTTCATCCGATTCTTTTAACAAGAATTGATAAATTTTATCCGTCATCTCTGCATCTAATAATTTATGCTGGATTCTATTTTGTAGATATTGATCTAAACGTTTTGTATAAAGTTCTATAAGTTTTTTATCACCAGAACTAAAAATGCGATCAAAATTATTTAAAGAAGTCACCTCTTTATTTACTGAGCTTAATCCTGTGGTTTTAATTGCACTCACTTCAAATTGATCAGTTCGTTCAAAAACCAGATTCAGACTTTCGAGATTGTCTGAAAAATTTGCATCTTGTTGTGAATATTGTTCATAAATATCACGAAAAAGTTTTTGATATTCATAGGATATAGACGCGTAATCATACAGATTAAAGTATTGCACCTTACTTACATCAGCTAAGTATTCAGCACATTTTTTCCCACATTGTTGTTTTTGTTGTTGACTGATTGCATTGGTCACTAAGTACTGTGTATAAAATTGATGCGCATCATCTAGATATTGAATCTTATGCGTCCATTTATATTTCACCAAACTTGCATCACCTGCTGCAAGGTAAGTTTCATATCTCAGAATTTTTCTCTCTTTTGGTAAATCTTTCTCCCATAAGTCACGATATTGATTTAAAATTTTAACGCCCGATATGGTGAAATCAGAAGCCGCTAAAGCACAATTTTTATCTTCTAAATAACCCAAAAAATCTGAAACAAAAATAACATCCATCGAATACACATCTATTTTTTCAGAATTTGAACGATTTAAAAATTTATACAACATGTTAAGAGGCATATAGCTTTCAAGCCCCTTACATTGTGTTTCAAGAGGTTGCGCAAATTGAGTTAAATCTGACTTTAAAGCCACAATATCTGCATATGTAGATACAGGTATAAACATAAAAACCGTCAATAGAGCAATTTTTCTTATTATAAAATTCATGCTGTTAATCTCATTTTATTTAAAAATAAAAAACTCTGTATTGTCTAATTGATGATTTAACAATGCATAACGAAAATCACGCATTAATTGTGATGATAATTCTCGCTTTTGCTCAACCAGCATTTTCAATAACTGTAAAAACTGACCATGACTAAATACCAGTAAATGATCATGTTGATAGTGTACTTTTAATGAATCCAAGTGTGAAATAAAGTCCGTAACGCGTTGATAAAAATTGGCAAAAGATTCAGCGCCTTCACTTGTCACTAGGTTCACATCTGCTTGATTCCAATAATCATCTACCCAAGGTTTTCGTTCCTCTAAAGTGGTATTTTTACATCGCGTATCGGATAAGTAAGAAAACTCCTGAATATCCAAAACTTGAGGTGTAATTTGATCTCGTAATAAAATTGGTTCAGCTGTTAGACGTGTACGGAGGAATGGCGAGATAAAAATTTGCTTTGCTGGAGGTAAAACATCAACAAGTTTTTGCGCCTGTTCATGTCCAAATTCGGTTAAAGGAATACTTGCATGTGACTCAGTTTTACCGTTTACATTACCCAAACTTTGTGCATGACGGATTAAATAAATACTCATATTCACCTTTACTATTTTAATTTTTAGACAACATTTAAAAAACAATGATAATTCAAAATCAATCATCTGGAATTTAACAAACGTTTGCAGAATAACAGTTGAGAAACTAACTCATATATTAGCGCTTTAGAAACAAAGTTTTCTCTACTGCTCTTCGGTTTACTAAACCTTGTACTGTTTTGCCACCTGCTTTGATCCAAACATCAAATTGATGACTGGCAGCTTGATAATCAGAGGCATTCAATAATTTTAATAAAGTTGAGTTTTTAAAAGCACCGATACCAATGTTATAGCTCAATGAAACCAACGCATCAAACTGATTTTGATTTAACGGCACATTTACAGCAGCACTTACTGCTTGTTCAAAACGCCTAAGGTCATATTGCATATAGTTTTTTGCTTGTTCAATGGTACAAGTATCACCATACTGAACAGCTTTTCCATGCGGGTAAATCGTCGTTCCATAACCGATGGTACACACACCAACACCATCATCATAGGCTTTAAGCTCTAATCCCTCAAAACCACAAATCAAATTCACACCTTGAGGACTTACATGAGTAATTTGATCTTGTGCAAAGCCAATCTCAGCATCTGTATCCACGGCCACTGCAATGTCTGAACCAGAATAAGCTTGATGATGTTTATTCAATGGTTTTGAAAACAACGTAGAAAATAACTTGGAAAAAAATTTAGACCAAAATTGCGTCATCAATAAAACTCAAAAAAAAAAGAAAAAGGTTATATCGCTGTACCTATACCACCCAATATTAAACATAGCTTTTTGAATAAATAAAGTTGTCTTTGGTTGCATTGGGTATAGATCTATTGATTTTAAATAGAAAAACTCCGCTCTTATCATAAGAAAGGAGTTTTATCTTCTTGTTGCTGTTGATATACATATAATTAAAACAAGAAATAACGCTGTGCCATTGGTAATACTTCAGCAGCTTCACAAGTTAGATGTACACCATCTGCACGAACTTCATAGGTTTCAGGATGCACATCCATCACAGGACAATAGTTATTATGTTTCATGTCTTGCTTAGTGATGTTTCTGGTATTTTTACAAGGTGAAATTAACTTCTTTAATTGTAATTTTTCAGCAACACCAAGTTCAATTGCGGCCTGTGACAAGAAAGTAATACAGGTATTATGTACGCCTCTTGGATATGCCCCAAACATTGGACGGTAATGTACCGGCTGAGGTGTTGGAATTGAGGCATTAATATCCCCCATTGGCGCTGCCGCAATCATACCACCTTTAATGATCATCGATGGTTTTACTCCAAAAAACGCAGGTTTCCACAACACCAAATCAGCAAGTTTCCCTTCTTCTATAGAACCAATTTCATGGCTTAAACCATGAGTAATGGCGGGATTTATTGTATATTTTGCAATATAACGCTTCACCCGATTATTATCATGGTACTGATTATCACCTTCTAATGGCCCACGTTGCACTTTCATTTTATGCGCTGTTTGCCAAGTACGTAAAATCACCTCACCCACACGCCCCATTGCTTGAGAGTCAGAAGACATCATTGAAATTGCGCCGAGATCTTGCAAAATATCTTCTGCTGCAATCGTTTCGCGACGAATACGACTCTCAGCAAATGCGACATCTTCAGCTATCGCTGGATCTAAATGGTGGCAGACCATGAGCATGTCTAAGTGTTCATCAATGGTATTGATGGTATATGGACGGGTTGGATTGGTTGAAGATGGTAAAACATTTGCCTGACCAATGGCTTTTAAAATATCAGGTGCATGACCACCACCCGCACCCTCAGTATGATAAGTGTGAATAGTACGATTTTTAAATGCCCCCAGTGTTTCTTCAAGGAAACCACTTTCATTTAAAGTATCAGTATGAATCGCAACTTGTACATCATATTCATCTGCCACAGTTAGACAATTATCAATTGCAGCAGGGGTAGAACCCCAATCTTCATGCAATTTCAGCCCCACCACACCCGCTTTAATCTGCTCCGCAATCGGTTCAGGTTGACTCAAATTACCTTTGCCCAATAAGCCAATATTCATAGGTAAATCATCAATGGCTTGCAGCATGGTTGAAATATGCCATGGCCCCGGTGTTACTGTTGTTGCCGATGTTCCTGCAGCAGGACCAGTACCACCACCAATCATGGTCGTTGTCCCCGACATTAACGCTGTTTCAACTTGTTGGGGGCAAATCCAGTGAATATGGGTATCTATTCCACCTGCTGTAAGTATTTGCCCTTCACCTGCAATCACCTCAGTTGCCGCACCCAGTGGAATGGTAATATCGGGTTGAATATCTGGATTGCCGGCTTTACCTATTTTCCAAATTCGCCCATTTTTTAATCCCACATCGGCTTTAATAATTCCCCACCAATCGACAATCAATGCGTTGGTAATCACCGTATCTGCAACATCTGCTGCAAGTAATTGAGATTGTCCCATCCCATCGCGAATAACTTTGCCACCACCAAATTTAACTTCTTCACCATAGGTCGTGAGGTCTTGTTCAACTTCTATAAAAAGTTCGGTATCTGCTAAACGTACTCGATCCCCAACGGTAGGACCAAACATTTCAGCATAAGCTCGACGTGACATTTTCATTTTGATTATCCTTTTAGTCCAACTTACCCATCACACGCCCTGCGAAACCATAGACTTCACGTTTTCCGACCAGTGCAACGATTTCTACATCACGTCGCTGCCCCGGTTCAAACCGAACCGCTGTACCAGCCGCAATATTTAAACGAAAACCTTTGGCACGTTCACGATCAAATTGCAAAGCATCGTTGGCTTCATAAAAATGAAAATGTGAACCCACTTGAATCGGTCGATCACCTATATTTGACACTGAAATTTTCAGTACGTCACGACCGACATTCATTTCAATATCACAATCAGGTGTAATAATTTCACCAGGGATCATATGCTTATCCTAATTTTGAAGAAGTGTTCTATACAATCGGTTGATGGACTGTGACGAGCTTCGAGCCATCTGGAAAAGTAGCCTCTACTTGCACTTCGGCAATCATCTCAGGCACACCCTCCATCACATCATCACGACTGAGTAAGGTAGTGCCAAAATGCATCAACTCACTGACAGTCATTCCATCTCGCGCACCTTCAAGCAGTGCTGCGGAAATAAATGCAATAGATTCAGGATAATTGAGTTTTAATCCACGTGCTTTGCGACGTTCTGCAACCAAACCCGCTGTAAAAATCAGCAGTTTGTCTTTTTCAGTAGGATTGAGTTCCATATGTATTTCCTAAAGTTCTCACATTTTTTTATGCAAAATATGTGCTCAGTTTTAAATTAAACACGCAGATTTTATTTCTAAAAGGTGATCTTTAAATGAATCAAGTTCGCCAAATGCGTGGAAATGCTTCATCCAAATCAAACCAATATCGCCTTAATCTGGCGCGAATTGCTGCAAAAGCATCATGACAATGTCGAACATCATCGCCTAAAAAACGTGCACTGATGACATCCCCCAATAAGGTTAACCTTACAGGCATATCCATTCGCATCATCAACTCACGAATTAAATCAATATGTGCCTCTAAATAAATGTTTGCTCGAAATTTTTCGGGAGGAACTGCCCATAAACTCCCCATAACGGCATGATTATTCATGCCTAGACAAGAACTTAGCCAACGATCATTGCCTTTAAAACTCAGTGTGTCTGCCACCAGTAACTGCTGATTTCGCCATAATTTAAAATGACTGTGATAAGCACCAGATTGAAATTTTTCATCTCGAGCTTGACGACCAATTACCAACATATCCCAACCTATAAAGCTTGCTGTCTGATCAAGCTGAATCAAGGTTTCTGAGTGAGCATTGGCACCATCAAATAACATGGTTTCTTGAGGAAGCCATTCAAATACAGCATTGTGTTTAACTGAGATATGGATATGTTGATAAGCTTGTTTGCCATTGGTTCGATACCATTTACCAGCACCTGGGGTTGTGACTAAGGCATGGGCAGCATCATCTACACTGATCTCAAATGTTAAATGATCGCCACCTGCAATACCCGCAGGCGGATGGACAATAATCGCATGACAAATTCCAGTTTTTTCTGGCCACAGCATCTTTTGCACACGTACAGGTCCAAAATGTCTACGATGCGCCAATATCGTTCGCTCAGTTTGAGCCTGAAAACCCAATTCGAGTTTGGCATACCAAAGGCGCTGATCAGGAAGATATTCCACTAAACTTATCATGGCCGCCTTTATAAATTGATATTCGCAATTAAGCGCTTAAACATTAAGCCAAACCAATAACCGCAACGATTGCAGCCAAAGTACCAATAATTTTCTTGCCATATGGAACGTACTTTTTGATAAAAGCACCAATGCCTAATCCACCCGCATAGATCAATGTCATTGCTGTCACCATACCTAAAATCAGTAAGCTGGCATGACCTGATTGGCCTAATTCAGCGCCATGTGCAACACCGTGAAAACTTGCCAATAGAACTGCTGTAATAGGTAAAACTTGATTTGATTTTGTCCAAAGTGCTATAGCCAATAAAACCAATGACGCAATAATGCCGTACTCAGCAACTGCTGCTGGAATAAATCCTTGGCTACCGATCATAAAGCCAATCACCATCGCTACAGCTAATCCAATCAAGCCGAAAAGCTTCCAGCGTTGATTTGCCGTCCACATCAATACACCAAATGCGATTGCCATCATCAAATGATCTAAACCTGTAAATGGATGAATAAAGCCTGCCCAAAAACCGGTATGGTGATCATGTCCAGGGTGAGCTAAAGCCAATACAGGTAAATATGCAGCACATGCCATCAGACTGTGTTTTAAAAAACGCATTCAAATTCTCCTTTGATTATTTTTCAATTCAAATAATTACAATTATTTTTAATATCGCGAATAAGCTTTAATCTCTACGCTAGCTAAGCTTTAAATAAACCTTGTTTTTCAATAAACTCAATAATTTGCTTTAAACCATCTTGAGTTTTCATATTTGAAAATAGAAAAGGTTTGTCACCACGCATGCGTTTTGCATCTTGATCCATTACATCGAGATTTGCACCGACCATTGGGGCTAAATCTGTTTTGTTTATAATCAATAAATCCGACTTGGTAATGCCGGGACCACCTTTACGTGGGATCTTTTCACCACCCGCAACATCAATCACATAAAGGGTTAAATCAGATAATTCGGGACTAAAGGTAGCGGCTAGATTATCTCCACCACTTTCGATAATAATCAGCTCTAAACCATCAAATTTTTCACAAAGATCATCAATTGCAGCCAAGTTAATTGAAGCATCTTCACGAATTGCAGTATGTGGACAACCACCTGTCTCAACACCAACAATACGTTCTGGTGACATCGCTTCATGACGAGTTAAAAAATTAGAATCTTCTTTGGTATAGATATCGTTGGTCACAACCGCCATATTATATTTGTTGCGTAAAGCAAGGCATAAATTCAAGGTTAATGCTGTTTTACCTGAACCAACAGGACCACCTATTCCAACACGTAAAGGGCTACGTTCTGTCATCATTTTTTCCTTTTCTATGCTTCATTCTCAATAAAAAATAGCGAATGAAACGTGTCATTTATGATCTGAATAATCGTGAATATAAAGTTTCATGCGACATACTTAACATCGCATAATTGGGCAAAGCACTACTTAACTCATCATCTTCTAAGGCCAAGGCACGCACTACGGCTTGAGGAATTAAGCCATGTAAGTGCCACAAAATTCTTTGACCGCTCATTTGCCCTAAAGGGACAGTTTTAACCGCACCTAGCACTTGGTTCTCTAAAACAGTAAAGCTATATGCCGTCAGTACATCCACCAGATTAAGTTTTAATGTCCCACATAAATGTGCGTAAACTGGTACAAAACCAAACTGCTTTTTAATCTCAGGTTGCTGTTTTAAAACATCACGAATCCAAGCATTCATAGAAAATGCCAACTGCTGAGATTCAGCCCGTAATTCTTTCGACTCACGGCTCGCTTTATAAAAGTTAGCCCAATTTAAAAATTCAGCTTCGTCTAAATAATGTTGCATCAGACGTTTTAAAACGGGGAGTTCAAACCTAACCAGCAACATTTCCAGCACTTCTTCAAAATAAGCAATACTGCTTGCTTCATCATGAATCAAACCCTGATCAATCGCACTTTCTACCCCTTGCGAATAGCAATATGCACCGATGGGTAAGGCTGTCGATGACAGGGTCAATAGACTTAATAGTTGAGATGCGTTAGTGATGGACATGATGTAAAGCCTTAATCGGGCTTAAACGATGATCATGCTGATGTTGTGCATATGCCCCACTTTCAGGTTCAAATGGATGTTCAACTTCATCTACTGTCAGCCCTAAACCTTGAATCATTTCTGCAAGGACATGATCAGGTTCAAAATAAAGTGCTGTTGGAGTAAGCATTAATGGGACATGGCGATTTCCCAGATGATATGCAGCTTTAAGTAAGTCAAAACTATGCAGTGCCGAAACTTGCATTAATTTTTCAGCTTTGGCATCTACACGTAACACTTCACCTTGTTCAGTTGCAATATAAGAACCACTACGCAAAATGCCTGTACGTGGTAAATCCGCACCAATATCGCGCCCATTATTTAAAGTTGCACGAAAACGGCTCTTTTGCCGAGTATCAAAAGTCAATTCAATACTTTCAGCCTCAATGTTTGACTCTATATGGTCTAGACGTTGCGTATAAATTTTCATACTGATCCACTTATCTATGGCACTTGATTTAAAATGTTCCAAATTGATGCCAAAATTTTATTCATAAATATCGGTTTGCATTAAATTAAAGCATTTATCATGCCAGTTTTTAGAATCGTAAGAATTCAAAATGCATCATATTTAGAACGCTAGCCTAAAACCTGAGATCAAATTTACATGAGCGAGATTTCAATAAAAAATCAGGACAATTAAACGTTACAAAATAAAACCATAATAAAATTATGTGTATTTCACAAAAGCTTGAAATAACACACTTTTGATCAACTAAAATTCTCATCGACAATTTGCGACTAACAGCGCAATGTGTTATCAATGAATAAATAATCAGACAAAAAAGGGAGAAACTTATAATGGCTTATCAACACATACTGCTTGCTGTAGATGACTCTCCTATTTCTTATGCTGCACTTGAACATGCAGAGAAAATTGCACTTGCTTTTAACTGTAAAATTACTGTGATGAGTGTGATCGCAGTTGATCCTTTTAAAGGCGTCGATTTTTATAAAATAGCGCCTGCTGTAACTCAATATTTATTTGAAGCTGAAAAAAATGCTTTAGCACGTTTAAAAGATATTCAAGAAACTTTAGTTCACCATGGTGTAACGACAGTAGATACCAAAGTGGTGCGTGAAGTTCCTCCTGCTACTGGAATTTTAGATGTTGCAGATGAACTCAATGTGGACCTTATTGTGATGGGTTCCCATGGACGTACTGGTCTGAAGAAATTCTTCTTAGGGAGTGTTGCACAAGAAGTGTTGTCTATTTCTCCACTGCCTGTGTTGATTATTAAATCTACCCAAGAAGAAGCTTAATTTTTATTTGAAATGTTAATTAAAAAGGTGTGATTATGACTTATCAAAATATTCTTGTCCCAGTTGACGGTTCTGACATTTCTTTTTCTGCATTAAAACATGCTGCTGCGATTGCAAAAGCCTTTGGAAGTAAAGTCACTGCGATCAGTGTCGTTGCTGAAGACCCTTTTGCTGCTGCTGATTTTTACTATTCGCCAGATATGTTAAAAGATTACATTCAAGAAGCAATTAAAAATGCGGAAGAAGGTTTGAGCAAAGCCAAACAATTGGCTGAACAGCAAGGTGTTCAAATTGATACACAAGTCGTGAGAGACTCGGTTGCAGCTGAAACCATCATTAAAACTGCTGAATCATTACATACAGATTTAATTATCATGGGATCACATGGGCGTAAAGGCTTCCAAAAGTTTTTCTTAGGCAGCTTTGCGCAAGATGTACTGGGTCAAACCAAACTTCCTGTATTGATTGTCAAACAGTGATTGATTAGGGTCTGTTGACATTCCATAAATGGCTTGCGTCGTAGAAGAATTGCCAACCGCTCCTAAAAACCAAATAAATAAAACCCAGTTTAGCTGGGTTTTATTTATGCAATGTCTATATCAAAGATAACTTGGGAAACTATTAAACTGCGATAACTTTGACTAAAATGGTTTGAGATTCTTCAAAATCATCAAAAATTTGCTTACGGCTAAGTTCTTTGGACTTTACTTTAAAATTATGATTTTGATAGTGAATGATCTCAGGTATTTGATCAAAATAATTTCCTTCGGCTTCAATACTTTCTTCAAATAAGGCTGTGCCAAGCTGATATTCTCTACTTTTTAAGACAACATACTTAACAGTCGTTTTCATCATTCGCACTCCATTTTCATATGCACTTTATTTTTATTTATATCACTTTTTGACGCATTTGAAATATAAAAATTTATCATATTGCATAGTAATTCTACAATTGACCCAAAAAAGGAAAACCCACCTGTTGAGAAGTGGGTTGACTGCATATTTACAGACTTTACGCTGATTATTCTTTTAACTTTCTTTGATTGTTATTTGATGCTTATTCTTGGTTTTTGTTGTTTGTGCAATCATTATGGCAAATGAATATGACAAACTTATTTCAACTCAGCGTTCTTTTGATTAATTTTTTCTCTGATAAGCCATGTGGAGCTAACATCATGATTTATATTTAAAAAAATTAAAAAAATAATTAAATTTATGACTCGATATGCTTATTTTTTATTTGGTTTTCTTGCAAATTCCCTCAATTCACTTATAGTTAAATTATTGAATATAAATAATTAATTTAGAGTCATACCAATGCTTTTAAAACAATGTTGTGATCTGCTTGAAAGAAAGAATTTAACAGTCGCATTTATTGAAAGTGCAAGTTCTGGTTATTTATCCAGCCAATTTTCGATCTATAAAAATAGTGGTGCAGATATTTTATTAGGGGGCTTAGTCAGTTACGACCCTTCTATTAAAATTTCAATTTTACAGATAGATCCATCCCTCATCGAAAAATATAGCGCTGAATCAGTTGAAGTCACTAAAGCGATGGCAATTCAAGGGAAAAAGCTCTTTAGCGCTGCAGATATCGTTGTCAGTTGTACCGGCTTACTTAAACCTGGTGGTAGTGCTAGTATTGAAAAACCAGAAGGTACTTTTTTTATCTCAATCCATTATCAAAACACATTGTCGAATTTTAAATATTTTATTGAAGGTGAGCCGTTGACTCGTTTAAATCAATTAACTGAAAATGTAGCAAAGGAAATATTAAAAATCTTAAATTTTGTTTAAGATTTATGCTATGCCTTAACTGAAATACAAATTACTGAAATATTTAATTCACTTTTTAACTAAAAAGCGGTAAATTTTACATAGATTATCAACATATCAATAACACAAATGAACTTATTAGGAAGCGGTATGAAACTTCAATTTGCGGTAATTTCTTCTTTAGCATGTTTAACTTTGGCGGGTTGTGCTGGCTCTTATCCAGAAAGAGTTGTTACAAAAGGCCCTTTAATCTGTGAAGCAAATGAAGTTTGCCCTGAACTTTCTATGCGTTGGAAAGATGAAGTCCGTGATGGCTTTAAAATCACAGCAGAAATTAACAATCCAACAAAATATGATATTACCCAATTTGTCTTCTTAGTGGATGGTCAGCCATATACATATTCAACCATTAACTCGACACAATACGCGGGTACAGTTTCATCAAACTCGATTAATGTTCCTGTCAGCTTTCTTAACTCATTCCGTAATGGTAAAGAAATCTCACTTAAATTGGTAACCAACCAGGGTGATGTTGAACGTTCAATCTTAAAGGCAGATGGTCAACAGTCTTCTGCATACTTGACTTTCTTAAAGGGTTATACAGGTCAAATTGTTACTCAATAAGACTGAGCAGCATAGATATAAAAAAACCAGACAAAATGTCTGGTTTTTTTAACTCAAAATCTTTAACTTAAAATAATGAATCCAAGATCATTCAGCTAAATTTGTTGAGCAACAAGTATTAAGTAAAAAACAAATCATTTGAAATTTACTCTAATAATTAAAGGTATTTCAAAACTAAAATACCCTCTCTTATCTCAAATATATTTGCTATTTAGGTTCAATTGGGGCAAATGGTGCAACCACATCCGCATTTTGTGCACGGTGACGCATAAAATGATCCATCAATACAATGGCAAGCATGGCTTCAGCAATAGGTGTCGCACGCACGCCCACACAAGGATCGTGACGACCTTTGGTGAGTACATCTGTATCTTCACGATCTAGATTAATGGTTTTCCCTGGTGTAGTAATACTTGCGGTTGGTTTTAACGCAATCGCTACACGGATGGTTTGGCCTGAAGAAATACCACCGAGAATACCACCAGCATGATTGGCTAAAAACCCTTCGGTGCTAAGTTCATCACGCGTTTCATGACCAAATTGTTCTGCAACTGCAAAACCATCTCCAATTTCAACACCTTTCACCGCATTGATTGACATCATGGCATGAGCAATATCAGCATCTAAACGATCAAATACGGGTTCACCCCAACCTACAGGTACTTTTTCTGCAAGGATCTCAAGCTTTGCACCACAACTGGTCCCCTGTTCACGTAATGATGTCACCAGCGCTTCAAAACGTGGAACTGCATTGACATCACCACAGAAGAATGGATTATTCGGAAGTTCATTCCAATCTAAAGCTTGTGCTTTTTCTGTACCAATTTGCGTCACATGTCCACGAATCACAATCGCAAATTTCTCAAAAAGAAATTTCTTTGCAATCGCACCCGCTGCCACACGCATCGCCGTTTCACGTGCGCTTGAACGACCACCACCACGATAATCACGGAAACCATACTTTTGCGTATAAGTATAATCCGCATGGCCTGGGCGGAAAGTTTGCGCAATATTGCCATAATCTTTAGATTTTTGATCTGTATTACGGATCAATAAACCAATTGAAGTTCCTGTCGTTTTACCTTCAAAAACTCCAGAAATGATCTCAACCTCATCTGGCTCTTTACGCTGAGTGGCAAACTTAGAAGTGCCCGGTTTACGACGATCTAAATCAATTTGTAAATCTTCAGCAGATAATTCAAGACCCGGTGGCACACCATCAACAATTGCCATCAAGCCTACGCCGTGAGATTCACCACAAGTCGTTACACGGAAGAGTTGTCCAATACTGTTACCTGCCATGCTTACGACTCCTTAAGCTTGAATAGATTGAATAAATAAATCACGGAATGTACGACATTGTTCAGCAGTCAAAGCAAAAATACCTGTACCGCCTTTTTGGAACTGTAACCAGTAAAAATCAATCGTATTAAAATTCTGTTTCATTGCCCATTCTGAGTTACCCACTTCAATCACGATTAAACCGTCTTCAGTTAAATAATCAGCAGCTTGAGCCAACATTTTTCTCACTAAATCCAAACCATCTTGGCCTGCTGCTAAAGCAAGTTCAGGTTCATGATGGAATTCATCTGGAAGATCAGCCATATCTTCAGCATCCACATACGGTGGATTTGAAACGATCAAATCATATTGATTTTCAGCTGGAATTTTGGCAAACAAATCTGACTCAAGCAAAGCCACCTGATATTGCTTATTGTGATGCTCCGCATTAATAGAAGCCACTTCTAATGCTTCTTTAGAAATATCAGTTGCATCTACTTCTGAATCAGGGAATGCATATGCCAGCGCGATCGCAATACAACCTGAACCCGTACACATATCTAAGATACGTTGCGGTGTTTTAGGATTAGGGTTTTCAGGTAAGTTATTCACGCCTGCACGAGTTTGCCCATTTTCATCTAAACAATAAGGTGCAAAACGGTTTTCGATCAATTCAGCAATCGGTGAACGAGGAATTAACACACGCTCATCAACATAGAATGGCTTACCAAAGAAATAAGAGAGGTTAAGTAAATAAGAGGTTGGAATTCTTTCATTTACACGACGTTCGAGTAGATTTAAAAACTCAGCTTTTTCACTTGGCAATAATTTTGAATCTAAAATTTCAGCATCCGCCTTCCATTCCAAAGAAAGCGTTTGTAAAACCAAGGCAGAACTTTCTGCGAAATAATCTTCTGTACCTTGACCCAAATGTGCATCGTATTGACGTAAAGCTGTAACCCCAAAACGAATAAAATCACGAATTGTTGATAGGTTTTCAGCAGCTTCCTGTAAATGTTCAGGGCTAATAGTCGGTCGATCCACTTAAGGTTTCTCCAAGGTCATATTTTTAAACGCCTTATGATACCTTGTTTTGCATGACATTTATAATGCTTTACGACAATTTACTTAGCAATTATTTTATAGCGCAATAAAGCACTATAAACGATAGCTTTGTTTCTCTAACATATTGGCTCTATTGACTGTTTGTTTGAGGGCACAATTGTAATACTTCATTTTATAATCATCAGAAACTGATTTATTCGACTCACCACACTGCTGATCTCGAAGTTTAAACCATTGTTTCTGATATTTCTTTTGAGCTTTCTGTTGCTTGTCTGTATACAGATCCAACGTCTGTTTAAATAATGATTTCAAACGATCATCTTGCTTACTCAACTCAGTTTTCATACAGCTGGCAAGTGTTGCCGAGCTTGAACCTGCCGAATTCATACAGTTTAAGTAGTCTGAACTATAACCGATCGCCTGAGTGTGCATCGGCAATAATACAACTAAACTGATACCCCAATACTTTAAATACATCCAATTCCCCTATCCCAAAATCATTATTTTAATCCAAAGAACTCAGGCACTGATTGTCAACAATCCCCTATGCAAAAGAGTGTAAAAGATTTGAAACTAAATACAATCATTGCAGATAAATTATTGTTAAAACTTGATTTAAAGCAATCAACTTTATTTCACCATGTCACTCGTTTTTTAGATTTATTTTCAAGCCTATTGTTGTATGTTTTTAAAAAAATCAATGCGCTTGGTTATAAAATATAAACTTATTTGTGGCAAAATTGCTGAGATTGAGCGCTTAACTTGAAATTGGGTCATTTCACCTTTATATATACAACAAGTTTTTAAATATTTATGAATTTAGTCAATTTATGAGCTACAAACATAATAACCTCATGGCAATGCGTCAGTCATGGTGGGATGATGAATCCACTCCAAATGTTAAAATTGAAAAGCAATTTTTTCAACAAACCCTCACTGAACAAGGTGTTTACGAAGCGCCTTCTCTAGACGATGTAAAATATTTTTTCTTTAGCTTGCCCAGCATTATCATTGTTAAGGGCTATGCACTTGGTTTTACTAATCAAAGCGTTAAAGATCTGATCATCAATTACATTGCTTCAAATAAGCAAGGTTTAATACTCCGGAAAGAGCTTAAAATCCAATTTAGAATGTAAATTTTAATATTGCTTAGGCTATTTTGATGGAATTAATTTAATTCCCCCCATTCAGCGAATTGAACTGTTTAAATACAGTCATTCCATGTAATATTCCTTACAATTAGTCATCTTTTTATCTTTTCGAATCTCTTATAAAGGATTTTATCTTCATGTCAGATCAGAACGAAAAGCTCAAACAGTTAAAAACCTCATCAATGGATCGTCGCTTATCAATTGCAAAAGCATCGTTATTGGCAGGTACACGCTGGGCGGCTTCAAGTGCGAGTTCAATCTTTTCAAGTGAAGAAGAAAAAGAAAAAAAACGTAAACAAGCTATGAAAGAACAAGCCAATTACCTTGTTCAAGAAATTGGCAAGCTAAAAGGCTCAATTGTTAAAATCGGTCAAATGATGGCGCTTTATGGCGAGCATTTTTTACCTGAAGAAATAACTCAAGCATTAAACACCCTCAATAATCAAACAGTTGCCCTTGCATGGCCTGCGATTAAAGAGCAATTGGTCAGTCAATTGGGTTCAAAACTCAACGATCTCACCATTGATCATGAGCCGATTGGTACAGCTTCGCTGGCTCAGGTTCACCGCGCAACACGTAAGTCAGATGGATTGGAGCTGGTTCTTAAAATCCAATATCCAGGTGTAGCCGACGCCATAGACTCAGATATGAGTCTATTTCGAAATATGCTTAAATTGACACGTATGGTGCCACAAACCCGTGAGTTCGATCAGTGGTTTGATGAAGTGCGTGAAATGATGCATCGTGAAGTTGATTATAAAGTTGAAGCGGCAACAACCCGTCGTTTTGGCCAGCGACTTAAAGAAGATCCACGTTATGGCGTGCCACAAATTATTGATGACTATTGTACCAATCAAGTCCTTTGCATGACTTTTGAACGTGGTGTACCCATCAACAGCCCTGTCATGCTGTCTTTACCACAAGAACGACGTAATCTTTTAGGTGAAGCATCACTTGAAATCGCAGTTCGTGAATTGTTTGAGTGGGGCGAAATGCAAACCGACCCGAACTTTGGCAATTACCTTGTTCGCTTGGGCAATGGTGAAGAAATAAAAGATAAAATTATTTTGTTAGATTTTGGCGCTATACGTCAGTTCGATGACCAATTACTTCGCGTAGCTTGTAATTTAATTAAAGCGGGCTATAACCACGATGCAGAAGCAATGGTTAATGCGATGTCGGGCTATGAGTTCTTTGATGCAATGCCTTTAAGCATTAAACCCGATATGGCAAAAGTATTTTTATTGGCAACAGAAGCATTTAGTACACCTTTAAATAATCCAGATTTACCTGCTGGGGTGATGGATCAACATAACCGCTATGACTGGAAAAAAAGCCAGCTACATAGCCGTGTGATGCAACGTGCTTCAAAATCAATGGCTTCACGTTATTTCAGTATTCCACCAAAAGAATTTATGTTTATCAGTCGTAAATTTATTGGTGCTTATACATTTATGACGGTGATTGAAGCAAAGACCAATGTCCGTAAAATGATTGTACCTTTTGTTTAATCTTTTTAGTTTTCATACAGGCTAAACGAGATTGTAAAAGTTTTAAAAATGTCACTTTTACCAATACCCAACAAATGTTGGGTTTTTTTATTTTAAAATAAATAATAAAAATCAAAATATTAATAACAAATACACCCTCTTCTCTACCATTCATCCAAGGTCAATCACTTTGTCAACTTTGACATAGTTTTTTATTTTTATGCATGTCAGGATTGTTGTATACCGACACTAAAATACAGGGACTTCGGCATGACCAATATGGTAAATAAAGCTCAAGGTTTGGGTTTAAATCTAATTACAAAAATTGCAGGTAGTGATTTACTTGATCAGTTTAAATTGCGCAAATTTATCGAAAGATCACTTTATCAAGGGTCTAAAGCTGGTTTTAAAACCTTAAGTGCAACACAAAAAGCATTTAAATCGGATTCAAATGTAACTAAACAACGTCTACCCAATCAGCAAAAGTCCCTATTTGATTTGAGTTTGACTGAAGAGCAGCAAATGACGGTGGATGCCATGGATCAATTTGCTTCCGAAGTACTTTATCAATTGGCCCATCAAGCGGACCACGACGAAAAGTTCCCAGCTGAACTTTGGCAACACAGTACCGATTTAGGTCTAAATTACTATGCACTGCCTGAAGCTTTAGGTGGTGTCGCATCTGAAAAAAATATTGTGAGTAATATTTTAATTGCTGAACGCTTGGCTAAGGGGGATTTTTCACTTGCTGCAGGTCTGCTTTCTACTTTTAGTGTCATCAATGCAATCACGCAATGGGGTTCTGAAAAAGTTCAATCTGTTTATTTAGCAAATTTTGCCAATGATACTGATATTCAAGCCACTTTTGCAGTACAAGAAGCAACCCCTGCATTTAATCCATTACGTTTAAAAACCAAAGCAACTGCCAACAATGGACAATTCAGCATTACTGGAGAAAAAACTTTAGTGCTATTGGGTGCAACAGCGGATTTATTCCTTGTTAGTGCAGACTTTAAGGGTCAAGCGGACGTTTTCGTTGTAAAGCGAGATCCAAGTATTACAGTGAAAAAATCACCGGCAATGGGCTTAAAAGCAACTGAAACGGTAACTTTGAAGTTTGACAATACCCCTGCCCAACGTCTAGGTGACGACGATTTTAATTACCCTGCATTTTTAGATTTAGGCAATCTAATGTGGTGTGCAATGGCTGTTGGTAGCTGTGAAGCGGTTAAAGAATACAGCATCAAATATGCCAATGAACGTACTGCATTTGGTGAGCCTATTTCACACCGCCAAAGCGTGGCATTTATGATCGCAGATATGGCGATTGAAATTGATGCAATGCGTATGCTGATTTTAAATGCTGCCAGTCTTGCAGAAGCAGGACAACCCTTCCATAGAGAAGCGTATTTAGCCCGTCTACTTTGTGCAGAAAAATCCATGAAAATTGGTACAGATGGTGTGCAAATTTTAGGTGGACATGGTTTTACTAAGGAACATCCCGCTGAGCGTTGGTACCGCGACTTACGTGCAACAGCTGTTCTACATTCTGGCTTACACGCTTAATTTAGAAGATAAAGGATAAAAATCATGAATTTACAAAATCCAAAAAAATTCCAAATGCTTTTAGATCAAGCACACGAAACTGCATTAAATGTTTTACGCCCAATTTCTCGTAAATACGACAAAGCGGAACATGCCTATCCTAAAGAACTCGATATGCTGGCTTCTTTACTGGATGGTATGAATGACGGTGGTGATGGGCTCAATGCTGGCGCTGCAATTAATAAACGTGGCGATATCGACAGTAATAATAAAAATGGCACCAATATGTCGACTGCCTTGGGTGTAATCGAAATGTGTTATGGCGATACTGGCCTATTGCTGACCATGCCTCGTCAAGGGCTGGGCAATTCTGCGATTGCGGCAGTCGCCAATGATGAACAGCTTGAGCGTTTTAAGGGGACATGGGCTGCGATGGCCATTACTGAACCTGGTTGTGGTTCTGACTCTGCTGCGATTCGCACAACCGCAACCAAAGATGGTGATGACTACATTCTGAACGGTGAAAAAATATTTGTCACCTCTGGGGAACGTGCTGACTCAGTCGTGGTTTGGGCAACTTTAGATAAGAAATTGGGCCGTGCTGCAATTAAATCTTTTGTTGTGCCTAAAGGTACACCTGGCATGAAAGTTGAACGCCTTGAACATAAACTTGGTATTAAGGCATCGGATACAGCCGCAATCAGTTTTATTGACTGCCGTGTCCCAGGAGCAAATTTACTCGGTAATGCAGAAATTGATGTAGCCAAAGGTTTTGCGGGCGTGATGGAAACCTTTGATAATACCCGCCCACTTGTTGCTGCCATGGCAGTGGGCTGTGCCAAAGCATCTTTAGAACGTATTAAAGACATCTTTAAAGATGAACTAGATCCCGACTATGCAACTCCATATTTGCAAACATCCAATTTGGCTGCACAAATCTATCGGATGGAAGCAGAATGGGAAGCTGCACGCTTACTCACCATAAAAGCCACATGGATGGCAGATAACAAAAAACCAAACTCTCGCGAAGCTTCTATCGCTAAAGCTAAAGCTGGGCGTATTTGTAATGAAATCACGTTAAAATGTGTAGAGCTGGCTGCCAGTGTGGGTTATAACGAAGATGAATTGTTAGAAAAATGGGCCCGTGATTCAAAAATACTAGATATTTTTGAGGGAACGCAACAGATTCAACAGCTGATTATTGCCCGTCGAGAATTGGGTAAATCTTCGAGTGAATTAAAATAGTGTTGCAGTAAAACTTGTAAATTTACTTATTTATCACTATTCAATTGCTAAAGTTTTGATCAGTTGAATTTTTAACTGATCACAAAAGGTAGAATTTTTGTTATAAAAATTCTACCTTTTTTATTTTCATTTACTTATGTACCAAATTAGAACGATACAAATACAAGATAATCCGTCGATCGCACAAGTCATTCGTGAAGTATCTAAAGAATTTGGCTTAGCGCCTGAATCAGGCTTTGCTGTAGCCGACCCGATCCTGGATGATTTATATCAGGTATATGCTCAACCCAATGCCCAATATTGGGTTATTGAGGATGCAAATGGTCACGTTGTTGGTGGCGGAGGTCTTTCACCATTACAAGGTGATGCAACTGTTTTAGAGATTCAAAAGATGTATTTTTTGCCTGAACTTCGTGGTTTAGGATTTGCTAAGAAAATTTTGGAAAAGTGTTTTGAATTTGCGCAACAACAAGGCTTTCAGTCTTGTTATTTAGAAACCACTCAAGATCTCTGGCAAGCCATTAAACTTTATGAAAAGTTAGGCTTTAAACATTTATCACAGCCTAAAGGTAATACTGGTCATAGTCATGTTTGTGAAGTTTGGATGCTTAAAACATTGCTTTAACTCGTCATAAGCTTGCTCAATTCACTTTGGTCGTATTTTCATTACTTTCAGGACATTACACAATGTTATTATTGTCTAAATCACTCGATATTTTGAGTGATATTTCAATACGACTTAAAAAAATGGATGATTGGCAAAACAGTCATTGAAATTGCTTAATGGTGATTTACAATGAAAAAGTTTAGATAATTTAATTTTTATGCGTAGAACATCATCATTTATGAGTATTGTGTGAAATTAAGGGAATGTATAAACAATGTTGTATTTGGAAGATTTAAATATTGGTGATCATTTTAAAAGTCGTGAGTACGAAATGACTTTGGATGAGGTTTTAGAGTTTGCACATAAGTATGATCCGCAAGTTTTCCATACTGATGCTGAAAAAGCCAAAGATCACCCGATTTTTAAAGGACTTGCTGCAAGTGGATGGCATACGTCTGCCGTCACCATGCGTCTTTGGACAGAATGCTTCCCTGTTGCTTATGGCTTAATTGGTTCAGAATCAAGTTTAAGATGGCCCAAACCCACGCGTGTAGGCGATAAAATACATGTTGATGTCGAAATTGTATCTATCCAGCCGTCTAAAACCAAAAATGATCGCGCAATTGTGACCTATGTAACACAAGCAAAAAATCAAGATGACGATGTATTGCTAATTTCAACCACTAAAATTGTGGTATTTAAGCGCAATTTTGATGCACATTAATCCTAAATTTGTCTTACAATATTTAAGGGTTTTTCCATATCATGACAATATGATTAAACAAGTAAAAACAATGTTCAGAGCAATGGAAAGCACATGAAAACAGTCTCAGCTCGCCAAGATCAGGGAATTCCTGGTGTTTATGGACTATTATTATTAGATATTGTTTCTCGTTGGGGATATAGCGCAGAAACACTGTTCGCACCCTTTAATTTTACCAGCGAACAGTTAGCAGATCCTGAGTGTCGGATTCCGACACCACTTGCCAATGAATTGATTAAACACGCATTAAAACTTACAGGTGAAAGCACCTTAGGCTTTCATCTTGGTACACAAATGCGTATTTCAATCCATGGCTTTATTGGTTATGCCATCATGACAGCACACGATATTACCGATGCGCTTGTCTTAGCCAACCGTTTTATCCAGTTGCGTATGCCCTTTCTACAATTGTATTTTTCAACTTTTGGTGAAAAAGCCACACTTCAATTGCAATGTGATATCGAAATCGAACCTTTGCGCACAGAAATTGTGATGGGGCTAACCTTTGGTATTATGACCATGGCAAAAGCTTTGACTGGTATTGATTATTTGCATGGCGATATCGACTTTGATTTTCCCAAGCCTGATGGCTTTGACAAATACATCGAGAAACTGGCAAAGCAATACAATATGCGTTTTGAACAGCCACACCTCATTGCAAGTTTTGACAAATCCTACTTGGGCTTAAAAATGGTCAATGCTGACCCGATTGCCAGTCAAATTGCGATTAATCAATGTGAAGCAGAACTTTCAGCTTTGGGTGAAAGACGTCGTTTGGCGATGCGTGTACGTGATATCTTGACTCATTCGGAACAGCATTATTTAAGTATTGAAAATGTCGCAGATCGTCTGCATATGTCAGACCGTACATTAAAGCGTCAGTTGGCTGCAGAAGGTACTTCTTTCTCTACACTGGTAGATGAAGTACGTTATCGCCATGCCACATCGTTACTGTCACGTACTGATTATACACTGGAACAAATTGCAGATGAACTCGGATATAGTGATGTTGCAAACTTTAGTCGTGCATTTAAACGCTGGAGTGGTCGTAGCCCAAGTAGTTGGCGCAAAGACCCATACTTATAATGTGATTTATCACAATTATTTGTTTCGATGAATAAGTTTATCAGTATCTCTGCTTTCTGTTTTGATTAAAAAACCTGTATAACTCGTGCCAAAAATAAATTGATTAATGGAGTCATTATGAATCATCCTTCAGATTTGAAATATGCAGCTACACATGAATGGGTAAAAATTGAAGGTGATCTTGTGGTTACTGGTATTTCTGACCATGCTCAAGATGCTTTAGGCGACTTAGTCTACGTTGAAGCGCCTGAAGTAGGTAGTCATGTAGTTGCTGGCGCTCAGGCTGGTGTAGTTGAATCCGTTAAAACAGCATCTGATATTCATGCGCCTGTTTCGGGTGAAGTTGTAGAAGTGAATACTGCACTCGAAGATGATCCAGATTTTGTGAATGACGACCCGTACGGCAAAGGTTGGATTTATAAAATTAAACCAGACAATATTGCAGATGTTGAAAAGCTGCTCAGCAATAGCGAATATGAAGCAGGGCTTTAAGTTTTAAAAGCTTCATTAAAAAGACCAGAATGTTCTGGTCTTTTTGTTTCTCTTAAATTAGATTAATACTATTTCCTTAAATCAAGTCGAGTAAGAATAGGTCTACTTTCTCCTATAGTATGGCAACCATTAATCCAACCTTGAATTACAGTTTGGCTATGAAAAGCAGATAAAAGTGCAGCATACACTTCTTTGAATAATGGATGAGTTTTTCTTAATACTACTTGATTTGCTATTTGACATCCCTCACCAGTCGCTACATTAGCTTTCAATTCAATAATTATATCTGTTCCGTTATCATGTACGACTAATCCACTTATTTTTGTGGGTGAGAATGGACTATTTGCAAATACAGAACTGCAAAATAGTAGATTAAAACAAAATGCTATGATTATTTTTTTCATTCTTTTACAGTCCAAATAAAAATATTAATTTAGAACCCAACTATTTTTTAATAAAACCAATATTTCAAAATCCACTACATACATATTAATAAAAAATTAATTATTTTAATAGTTTATCCAATGGATATTGATTGGTAATATCAATTTCATCTAATTCGACTCTTATTTTATCAAAATCAAAATATACATTGAGATAATTATCTTTAAAACCCGATATCTCAATCAACTTACTTGAACTGGAGTAATAAAATTTTATCGTAGATTTAGAAGGCATATTGTAAATCAATATCCATGGCTCAATTACCAAGACAATATTACTCTTGGAATTTTCTGTGTAAGAAAAAACATTATATTCCATAATAATCACCCTAAGCCTATTCTTAAAAATTATATTAACCACGTGTTCCATATTCACTTTTTTAAAATTACTAAAACTTTGTTTAATTGTTGAGCAATTTGGCTTTCATCATTCATATATTCACCACCTCCAGGTCTATATGATGCTAAAAATAAAATTGTTTCAGTAATTAATTCATCTTTAATAATTAAATTTTCCAAAAGAACTTCAATCTCTTGAGTGTTTTTAAGTGAGATATCATCTTTGTTAACAAACTTTTCAATTTTATCAATTAATTGATTGTAATCCATATTATTACTTAACCCACGAATTAACAAATACAGGAATTCAATTTCTAGCCACTTTTATTTATTCTTCTTAAATTATTTTTTTAATATTGACTCAATAAACGGTAAAAGCACTAAAAAAAATAAAATAAAAACAGAAGAATAATTAATTTTTTTAACTACCACCCTGTCTTCAACGTAAGAAAAATAATCACACACAACCACCCATAATATTTTTAAAAAAATAGAAAAAAATATGCTAGTCCAAATTAAAATTCCTGTTACCCAATCATTCTCAACCTTTATAAGATATTGACTATATACATAGATAGAAGCTGGAAATAATAATATTAAAAAAATGATTATTGATATTAGCATATTTAATATACTTAAAATTCGATTCATTTTTATCTTAAACCTTTTTTGTAAAGGTATCCGGCTAATTTTAGCCTCTGTTGATGACCCTCTTTGATTCTTAGATTCATAACAAAAGCAGTATGCATTATTTCATTTGTGGTAGTACTGTCCTCAATGAGGGATAAACCATTATTTTTGTATAGAATAGATAAAAAAATTCTATACATGGTAAAAATTTATTAATTAATTTACAATATGCTTTTATATTCGCATACTCCACACTAATAAAGGCTATGTATTCAGAAAAATACTGTAATAATCCTCTATAATCACTAATGAAATTTTCTTGAATTTTTTAAATTAATCATATACCACCCTATCAATAAGTGTAAATTAATAATTAATCAATTTTAAAGGAACCTTATTCCACCTACATAGTTTAGAATAAAATATAAAGTTACTTTATCTCTATATTCCTTATTAAATAATTAAAATTTAAATCATGGATGTATTTTACTCCTTCTTATATATTCTTGGTCTATCTTGTCAATTTTTATTTCAGTAGGTATTTAATTATAAAACTCTTCAATTTTCCAGTTACATGTTTCCAACCTTTCCCTCAAATCAATTGGTAATTCACTAATTCTCAAACTAACAAACACCATTTTCTTCTCAGATAATATTCTTATTTTTGACAATGTACATGGTGGTTCACCAATAAAATAAACTTTTCCATCATTTAAAATTAATAATATATCTTTTACATTTTTATACTCCAGGCTGCCATATAAAAATTATTATTATTTTTCATTAATTCACACCCACTTATTATAATAGATAAAAGCATTAATATGTGATACATATCGAACACCATTTACTTTATCTTCTTCAAGATTACATTTATAATTGGTAAAAAAAATAAAAACAAAAAAACAAAAAAAACATAATAATTAACAAATTTAACATACCTCTTTGAAATAAATATTTCATTTCTAAAAAATATTATTTTTATAATAAATGAAAATAAATAAACAAAACCAGTTAAAATTAAGAAAATCCAAATAATCACTCCTAAAAACCAATCATTTTCAAGTTTTAAAATAAGCTGACTTTTAATGTAGCAATATAAAGGATATGTTATTAAGATAAAAGCTAGTGTAGATTTAAAAAAATCTACACTAGAAAATACTATCTTCTTCTTCATCTAAATTTTTCCTATTAAAGTACTCTGTTAGATAACCATAGAACTAAAAAATAAATCTGAAATTTTCAGTTAAGAAAAAGATCATATTATCTTAACCCTTGTTGATATAAGTAATTTGCTAAATCTCTTCTACGTTGTGCAACTTCTGGGGTATTAGGCTCATAATAAAAGTGCCCTATACCACCAATTTTTTTTTGCTCCGCCAATTTACCAACATTCGCTATAAGTTCTATGGCTCCCATTCCAGCATAGATTGGATCTCCATGTTTAGTTAAATTAACAATAATAATATTTTTAATGTTACTATCATTAGAAAGACGCTCCAAATAAGAACTAGATATAGGTGAGCCTATTAGCACTAAATTATCAATTTTTGTATTAATTTTAGAATAATAGGAAGCTAAATCAGCAGCTACTATAGAACCATAGGAATAGCCAATTAAATTAAACTGTTCATTTTTTGAATTTTTTACCATATATTCTGGCAAAGAAATATTCATATTTAAATTGTTATTATAACCATAACGCATTCTTATAGTCATTGGTCCATCAATCATCCATTCACCAAGCCCTCCAATAGAATATTCAATTGGTCCAGCAAATACGTTCTTAATATTTGACAGCATAAAGGCTTCTACTTGGTCCTTAATATAGTTACCATTCAATCCAGCCCCTCCAAAATAAACTGTCAACTTTCCATCAGGATCTCTAAAACTATAACTATCATTCCAACCATACTGATAACGATTAGTCTGCCCATGACCTTTCATAATATAAGTCACTGGATCAGGCTGATAAAACCTCCCCAACACAGGGTTATAGTGTCGTGCCTTTAAGTAAACCAAATCACCTGCATCTTGAACCCCACCAACAAAAGCATTGGGATTCTTTAAATTGCTTGGTTTCTTATATTGCAGTTGTTGACCAAAAGGCGCGTATTGATAAGACTGACTGACCACGCCCTGTTCATTGATCACTTTTAAGGTTGAACCATCAAAGTTCTGGACATGATATTGAATCCGATCCTTAGCCAGCGTAAGCTGACTAAGAACGAGGAAGAGACTTAATACAATCAATTGAACTGTTATTAACCAGATCTTATTTGGCTGCATATTGTTATTTTTCATTTTTGTTTTCATGATTTATCCCCTTAGTCATCTTCTAAGATCATATCTAAGATTGCAGGCAACCATGCTGCCATATCTTCATTAGGATCAGGCTCACTTGGTTGAATCAGCGGGTCTAAAACACCTTTTGCACCCAGTAATTTATACTCATAACCATCTTTGTGACCATCACCATCTGAATCTGGATTATTTGGGTCAGAACCGATAAAGCGTTCAATATAATCAGGTAAACCATCATCATCGCTATCCACATAACTCTCTAACAAGCTATTGATACCAAACTCAGCCCCTTCGAAATCATTCATCAAATCAAAGCCTTTACTGTTGGCATCTGGATAACGTTCTAAAGTTGCAACTAATTTTCCAGCAACATAAACATAGGCTTTGCTATAACCTGATTGATGGTTGATGTCATAGACCAGATTGCCTGCTGAATCATAAACATAGTCAGTAATACCATCATCACGAACTGCGCGAACACGCAAACCATCTGTATTATAGATATAGCTTTCATTACCATTTTTACTGATACGATAGTAAGCATCATAATCTAAGGCACGGACGCCATCATTAGTGACATTCCCCATCGCATCATAGCTAAAGTTATATGCTGAACCACTAACATTCGCTAAACGTGATGTGCCATTCACATAGTTATAAGTGTAGGAAGCAGGTGCAACGATTTGACTCTTAGAGGTAATATTGACTGAACTAATATCATCATTGTTATATAAATACTGATAACGTGCCTGATCAAGCTCAACCTGTTTCATTAAGCCTGTACCAAAACGGTCAATTGTGGCGTTATAGGTCGCACCGCAATGATCACTCATTCTATTGATACGATTTAATGCATCATAGCCATAACCAATATTGAGTACACATTTATTTAAACTGGTAGAACTTACACCTGTAGGTAAACCATTGTTTGAGTACGAATATGTCCAAGCCACGTCAGCATTTGCTTGTACAGATGTAAGTTGACTCAATATATTGTAGTTAAGCCCTTGAATCACACTAGGTATTGAATAGACTTCACCCAAAGCATTTTGATCTGACAAATTCACAGATTTGCCGTTTGGATAAATAATCGAAACCACTTGATTCAAGTTGTTATAACCAAATGTAGTGGTATAACCATAATTAGCATTATTGGAATTTATATTTTGTGTCAGTGTTACAACACGACCAAAACCATCACGACCATAGCCTTGTGAAGTATTGGCATTATTGGTTGAATTTAAACGTCCTGCTAAGCTATAACCATAATTGGTGGTTATACCGTGCCAAGCCCGAGAACGAATCAAATCATTGATTGGATAATATTCAATTGTTTCGACTGAACCATCTTGATGGCTAATGGTTTTAATTCGCCCAGTCGCATCATAACCATAACCCTTTTGCCCATTGATACTATTGTCTTTTTCGGTCGCTAATGTGCCATTACTGTTATAGGTATAACTTTGTGTTGAAGCACCTGAAGCTGCAAAAGTTGGTTTTAACAGACCTAAATTATATTCAGTTGAGGTTGTGAATACAGAACCATCACCACCTTTACGACTGACCAGTGTTTTTAGATTTGCACTAAAATCGCCAGCAGCCAAATAATCAGTTTCAGTAACACCATAAGCATCTGTTGTTAATGCAATAGCACCGTTACGCCCACCACATGATTGATAGCAGTAGTTTACGGTTACGCCATTATCAATTACAGTTTTTGGTCGGTCAAAGACATCATAACTTGTGGAAATCCCCTCACTTGTACCTCCAGCAGATGGATTTGAACTATAGATTACATTTCCAAAAGCATCATATTTACTTGAATTTACCACCGTCTTATTTGATGTATTTGCAGCAGAATAGATCAGTAAACCATCACCATTATATTTTTCTGTTTTGTTATAACTTGCGCCATTTTGCATTGTTCTTACAATGTTTAAACCATTGTAATCAATAGTCGTATAGCTTAAACCAATAACTGGTGTTTCAATTTTTAAACGACCTGCATCGTCATATTGGTTTTGTGAACGAACACCATCTGCATCTGTATGGAAAATAATATTACCAAAGTCATCGATCACATTGGTTTCTAGGCCACCATTGGCTAAACGAATATTGGCGGGTACACCTTTTTTATAGGCAGAGTATTGAGTAATTTGTTGACCATTGCCTACATCAACTTCCATTGGTAAACCAGTATGTTTATCTCCAGCAACATAATCGGAGAAACAACTAGCAAATTTTGACCAAGCAAAATCAGCAAGGTTACCTAAACATGAACTAAATGAAACAGTTTCATATTTAAATTTGGTGATACGTCCTTCTTTGCTCTCCTTCGTGATTGCACCTTGAGCATCATATTCAAGAGATTGTGTAGTGTAGTATCCTGAAGCCTTTTCACGAGGTAAACCTATAATCCATGGTAAACTACCATCATTAACTGAAGCATTTGTAGGGTCTGCATTAAAATAAGCAATATACGTAACTGGTAACGAAATTGAGCGAGAGCCATTTAAACCTGTAAATTCAGTTACTTGTGGATTACCATATTGATCAAATTTACTATAAATTGTGCTATATGTACCATGATGATTAATCGTTTTGAAATATAACCTAACAAATAACACATCTTCATAATCAGTATAGTTATCGCTAGTTGTTTTTGGCTTCTGTCCAATAGGGTTTAATGTTGTCCAATTATAGGATTCTGTACGTGCATCAATTGTTACTTTTTTAAGTAGCCCATGTTGAAAACTTTCAGCACTACCACCTTCAAAAGCATTCATGATATAAACATATACTTTAGATAAACCTGTCGTATTGTCCTTGGTTGTTACTGTTGTTGTTTGTTCTTTGTTATCTTTATTTCGACCGTAGTTATAGATAATTTGTAATGGATTAACATCTACGCCTGTATAGCTAGAACTGTTTACTTTAAATGATTTAGTTTCAACAAAGCCTGGACGAGACTCGTTAAATAGATAGTATGACCAACCAACAGATTTCGCATTTACAAGACCATTTGAGGAGCCTTTAAAATATTTAATCCCAGTCAAATCACTATAAAACCACATATAGCCTTGTGAAGTAACACCATTAACAGACTTAGGATGGTTTCCTACGATTCGATACGGTCCACCATAATCATATGTAATAGCATCTCCACTTACATCACCAACAGTTCTCAAATAGACACTTGCAGCTTGTTTATTTTGAACCTGACTAACAGTATTGGTACTACCTGGAATAGTGTCATTATTTAGATAGTTACTGTTACTCCCTTGATAATATACATAGGCTTTCCATACTAAATATTTATTATTTATGTATCGGTTAATTTTAGTTAAAACCACGTCACCTTCGAAATTAGAAAAATCATTTTTATTTTCTGTAACTATTGATCCATTTTTATATTTAGCATATGACAATATCACTTCATCATTGGCTGATATATCTTTCCCATCAAGTTGATGCTTAATACTTTCTAAAAATAATTTAGCTGAATTATTATAGCCTTGATAGGTTTGATTGGTATTTTCTATCTTATGATAATTCATGAGATAGGATTCACCAAACTGATTTTCTACTTTTGAGGCATAAATGCTTACACGTCCAGCAATATATTGACTTGCAAATACAGTTGGAAAGCCTGTTTGGTTTTCTCTATTTTGACTAGGAAATAAATAATTAGTCCCATTCGGAGCTCGTACTCTAAAATCATTTCCACCATTTTCACATGAAATAAACCAGTTATCTTGTGAGATATAACGAGCTGATTGAGGATAACCAGCTACATTACTTTTAATTGGATAGAATGTAATATTTTTTTGACCAGGAAGATACAGTGTAATTGGTCTTTGGCGAGTGTCCACCTGTGAATATAAAGAAAAATCCGTTTTAGATGTATAAGTTCTTGAGTAATCCCACTTTATTGAATCAACAACACCATAGCCATTCCATTTTTTCTCAAGTAGTGCCAATAATGTATTTGCATATGCATTTGTATTTACAGAAGTAATAAAGCCAGCCATATTGACTGGCCTTCCATTCCCATCTTTTAAAACTACTGGTGAATTAGAACCCTTAATATAAAAACTAATATCAATATTTTGCATTCCTAGTAAACTACTACTAAAATTTTCAACTAATTCTTTAGCAAATACATCATAGCTATTTGAGTTTTTATAAATCTCCTTCACACCATAATTAGTTCTAATAGATACTTTTATTATTTTATTATTTTCAAGAGCAATTTTATACATAAACAATGAAATATTTAAATTAGTAACTAACGCATTAATTACAGCTTCATTGTCTTTTTTATTTTCAGATAACAATAAGTTACTATAAGTTTGTAGCGCATCTGGAACAGTAGTATTCATCCCAGGTATTCCACCTAAGGGGTTATAAGGAATTCTGGTATCAATTTGAAACGCTAATCCAACATTTTCATTTGATCGCGGATCAACATTTCTTTGTGCTGCTGTAGATACAGCAATTGCGTAAGCTAAATTTTTAAAATAGTTCGCATTAGCTAATGATAAAAAATCTTCTCTAGTTTCATTTTTATATCCGCCATCAATAATATTCGTATCGTAGATAGGATTTCCAAAACTATTGTTGCCAGTTTTGGCATCTCCATTGGCTATGCATATACCAGCTCCGCCATCGCCTTGAAGTTTTGTAGATGCCCCTGTCATCATCACCAATCTTGGTGACTCTAGCTCCCAGTTCCCCATAGAGCGAAAACCATTGTTTACCTTTCCATAAGAACGAGACAAGGTGAAATTCAGTCCTCTCTCACCTTTTAATGTGACTTCAGGCACGTCATAAACAAGGTTACCACTCATTAAATCGACGTAACCATTGGGTGTTTTTTCTTGTCCTGTATCACCCACACTTTGGTCTGATGGAAAAGATGTCATTGCAACAGACCAATCTATTGGTCCAGCATAAAGTATCGAACTCAATAGACTTAAAACAAAACTTAATATTATTTTCATAAATGCTATCCATTTTATTAATTTTTATTTTCGATTAAGTATAACCATTTCTATATCTTCACCGTCATACCATCTCGTACATGTATTTGCACCAACTATAATTACTGTTTTATTAGTAGCTTGAGCCATCATCAACATTCCCAGTTGCCTTTTTCCTGTAGGACTGTTTTCATTTTTAATCATCATATAAGCTTGCTTGTTTGCACAATTTGGAGTATTCGATGAACGAGTACCACTCACATAAATGTAAACTAAACCATCGTGATCACGTACTAAAATAGATTCAACTTTTCCAGTGTAGTCACTGGCTAAAGCATTCCCAACAAACACTAGTTGAGACATCAACAAAACAAAGAGCACTACTTTTTTCATTTTTAACCCTATTTACTTTTTCTAATAAGTTGTATATAAAAAATACATATTTTTAAGAAAAAATACAAGTTAAACACAATTAATCCATAAATTAATTAGGAAGACTAAAATGATAAAGAAAATTATGCTGATTTTGATGTTAATGGTAACCAGTATTGTTTCATTTGCTGCTGAAGAAATTTATGCAAGAAAAATTCTTAGTATTGGATGCCACCATGTAGACGGAACATGTTATGCAAGCTTGTCAGGGGAGCCTTTTGGTAACACTTTGTCTTGTCCATATAAAAATGTAAATCAATTCCGTTTTGACGCTAGCACTACAAATGGAAAAAGAACATATGCCTCACTTTACGCAGCTTACTTAAGTAAGAAATTTGTAGATGTTTATTTAGATGGATGTTCATCAGATGGTAGACCATCTATCGTTTGGTTTCATATTTATTAATTTAGCAAGGTATGCTTATGAAAATTATAATTATTTTTATTAGTGCATTTTTCTGCAATATCTCTTTTGCTCAGGTGGATTGTGGTCCTTATAAAGTAATGCAAATTCAGACACAAGAAACTGATTTATTAGCACTGCTTAAATCTCAAAATGGTCAAGAATCTTGGAAACAGATTGGCTCATGGTCAAAACCATCAACGAAGCCATACTTAGGTATCTTAATGCAAGCATATGCGATGAAAAAGAATATAACTTTGCGCTATTGGCAGGACAATTATAATTGTGATGAAACTGATTATGTAACCGTACCATGGATGGTAAGAATGTGGTAATTCAAGAAATTTTTATACTTTGACATCACTTACTACTACAGTACCAAAAATTTCTTCTTAAGAAACTAATTTTATTGAATTTAATTAAAAGGTGATACTAATGAAAAAAATTATTTTTCTAATACTTATTTTGATTAATCAATCTATCTTTGCTGCGAGTTGCACTGGAAGAGTGAGTGGTGTGTCTATAAATCCCAAAACTGGTGGACTTTTAGCTAACACAGTAGGTGGTTTAAGCAGTCCTATACTCTGTAGTACCTCAACAACTTTAAATGAAATTTCTCCATCGAATTGCAGTAAATTATTTGCTGTATTACTTACTGCTCAGGTTACAAAGAAATCTGTAACTTTATATTTTTCTGGTGCACAAAGTTGTTCAGATTTCCAACCATGGACTTTAGCTCAAGGGTTTTATCATTATATTTTAAATGATTAATTGACTATCGATAGATTGCTAAATTCAAAAGTTAATTTTTAAATATAAGGTACTGAAACATGAAAAAAATTCTATTGCTCTCTGTGTTATTAACTCAACAAATTTTTGCAGCTGAGACATATGTATCTGGAAGAATTTCTGATATTACAAGTACCACTGATGGATTGTTAGTCCGTTTAGAAACTAGAGAGGTTCCAAGAATTTGCGAAAATAGAAATCCTTGGGGTTACTTAATCATCCCACAAGCCAGAAAAACAATTCTAGCAGCATTCTTAATGAATTGGGCTAGAAAAAAACCTCAAGTAACTCTATATGTCGATGAAAATCAAGGGAATGCATCTTATTGTACAATTAAACAAATAGATCATAAAGATTAAGATGAATAATAAAGTTTTATTAATGTCCTTGCTTAAGGTCATTTTTTAATTACTTTCATTGTGAAATATCATATAAATCATAGCAACTAAAGAGTAGTAGATATATACATTAAACCTTATTCTAAGCCAACAAAACTAATGTAAAAGTTAGCCATATAAAACACTACCCTTTATCCCATCATATAAAAATATGATGGGATTTTTTATAAAGTGCTATTTTAAAATTATAAAGACACAATTCGATACTGTGTTTTACGCTGTCCGCAACAACTCCTGTTTCGAAAGCTGCTCTGCAACATCCAACAACAATTGCTCCGTCTTATTCCAACCCAAACAACCGTCTGTAACAGATTGACCATAAGTCATATCACAAGAAATTTTTTGATTACCATTCACCAAATGACTTTCTAGCATTACACCACGTACCTGGGTTAAATGTCTTTCTTCAATGATTTGCTGCAAAACCAACGGTTGCTTTAAAGGATCTTTACTGCTGTTACCGTGACTACAATCAATCACCAATGCGGGTAATTTCCCTTGATGCTGCTGGCGGATCTGTTGGATCGATTCTGCATCATAGTTTGTGCCTTTATTTGAACCACGTAAAATGATGTGCGCTAAAGGATTACCATGACTATGTACAATACAAGGTAATCCTTTTTGACCCATGGCAAGAAATTGATGAGGATGACTTGCTGATTGAATTGCATCTAAAGCGATTTGAATCGAGCCATCTGTACCATTTTTAAAACCAATACTAAAAGGCATATGGCTTGAAATCTCACGATGAATTTGTGATTCACTGGTACGTGCACCAATTGCACCCCAAGCCAATAAATCATCAAAATATGCGGTTGCCATAGGGCTTAGAATTTCGCTGGCGATTGGCAAGCCTTTTTCAATAATTTGTAAATACAATTGGCGTGATTTTTCTAAGCCCAATTGCATATTGGCAGACCCATCTAAATTTGGATCGTATAAAAATCCTTTCCAGCCTACTGTTGTACGTGGCTTTTCAATATATGCACGCATCACTAGAAAGATCTGATCTGACACTTTTTCTTGTAATTGTATTAAGCGATCTGCGTATTCCAATGCGGATTTTTCATCATGAATAGAACATGGGCCAGTAATCACCAACAGACGATCATCTGTACCATCGAGAATATTTTCAATTGTTTGGCGTTGCTCGGCGAGCTGTAAAGCGAGCTTATGTTTTAATGCAAATTTTTCTTTTAACTCATAAGGCAAACTGAGTTGAGTTTCTAAGGTTTGATTTTGTTGTAAAGCAATATTTAGTGCATTCATGATGTATTCCTTTGGACTCTCTAAAGTCCGAACTTTTATTTGAGCGTATGGGATCTATTCAAATGGGCGATCAGGTTTTTCACTTGACCAAAGTAAGTCCAATAAAAGTTGCTAAAGTATACGTAGTTAAATTTCATCATGACATTCTCCAAAATCTTTACACTTAATTGATTCAAAATATTTTTAACATTCAGATATAAAAAAACCTGATCGGTGTTGCCGATCAGGTATTAACTTTGATGGGCAACCAATTCATTGCCCGAACGACTTCAGGCAATTATCTAAAAAATTGCCAGAAATAATAAGAAGTAGCGATTACAGGTTGCTTTTTCATCTTTATGTCGTTCATAAAAATCTATATTGAATTTACAATACCTGTAGTCTGTAGACTTTTCAAGCCCTTTTTTAAAGTTTTTCTATATTTTATGTATGGAATACAAATGATTGAGTTAAGGCACAATTTAACCCAATCATTGTGGTTAATCCCAAGCCCCTTACTGCAACATTTCTTGCACTTGTTCTGCACAAATTGCTTGGCTAAATAAGAAACCTTGGCCAAATTTACAGCCCACGGCTCTTAAATTTTCCAGCTGCTGAATCGTTTCAATCCCTTCTGCAATAATATCTAAAGAGAGAATTGGGCCTAATTTTGCAATACCTTCCACGATCGCTTTAATTGACTTTTCTTCATGCATACGATTTACAAAGTTGTAGTCAATTTTTAAACTATCTACAGGGTAATCACGAATATGCGTCATCGATGAATGCCCTGTTCCAAAGTCATCTAAGGCAATTCGAACGCCTTCTTGTTTAAGTTTTTTCAATGCACGGATAACATATTCATAGCCACGATCAGCCAAAACATGTTCAGTAATCTCGACTTCAACAAGATGATGTGGAATAGCATACTGGGTCAAGCGCTTTAATAAAATTTCCGCATAATTATCCCGCATAAACTCTACAGGTGAAGCATTGATTGAAATCGGTACAACGTTAAAGCCTTGCTTGATCCAATGAGAAATATCTGTAAATATTTTATCGTGCATGGTTTCGCTAATTTTGGTCGCTAACTCAAAATCATTAAATGCTTCAGCAACTGTTGCGGGTAAATAAACATTGCCCTCTACATCACGCCATCTGAGTAATGCTTCAAAACCAATAATTGAACAATCATCCAGTTTCACTTTAGGTTGATAAAATGGTTCAACTTGATTGTTACGGATAATTTGACGTGCTGTATTTAATTGCTTCGCTTTACTTTGGGCAATTTCAAACATGTCTACACCAAACATACGAATACCACCACGACCACGTTCTTTGAGGTCATTTAAAGCAGCATCTGCACATTTCAACAATCCTGAACCATCTTTGGCATCATGCGGATAAATTGAACCACCGATACTCATGCCACCATTCAACAATTTACCGCTATAAGTAATAGGCGCATCAAGTTGTTGTAATAATTTTTTGGAAACAGCCTCGATCTGTTCATGACTTTCAACATGGTCAATCACCACTGCAAACTCATCACCACCAAGTCTTGAGATATAGGCATTCTCATCTAAACAATGCGCGAGACGTTTAGACAAGACCTTAAGCAAATGATCACCAGCAGAATGACCTAATGTGTCATTGATATGCTTAAAATGATCTAAGTCAATCAGTAATAATCCAATTTTGCTTCGGTTCTCTCTGGCTTTAGAGATTGATGCCTTTAATCTTCTTTTAAATGCACGACGATTCATCAAACTCGTCATTTCATCAAATTCACAGATCACTCTGAGTTTTTCTTCTGCAATGCGTTGTTTGGTTATATCTCGTGAAACACATAAAATACTGGTGGTTTGACCATTTTCATTGACAACAGGTGTTAAGATATTGTCCCAATACATGGTTAGATTACCAAAGACACTTTTACCTGCAAATCTAGCATTTTTCCCTTTTGCCGCTTCTTTAATGGCTTTTTTACCCTGTTCACGAACTTCTGGTGGCAATAGTCCGAGCCATTCCATACCAAAAGTTTTTACTTTTTCTTGTCCAAGCAGTGCAATACAGCCAGATTTATTCATATGTGACACATAACCATCTGGTGTAATAATTTTGATACAGTCGACACTGACATCAAGCATGTCTGTATTGGCTTTTAACGACTCGCTGGTTTCGCGTAATAACGTTGCACGATCATGGATATTGGTACAGGTTATGGTCCAATCATAAAACTGTTGTTTATAAACCGTACTTTGAGCAATCAGTAAAAACCATTGATAGTCGCCGTTCACATGGCGAATACGACATTCTTTTTCAAAACGTTGACCGGTTTTTTGCGCGGTTATCCAAATATTATAGATATGTTCTGCATCATCAGGATGTAAGCATTTAATCCAATCGGAATCGCAAATATTATGTGTATCTACACCAATAAATTCTTTTAATGGGGTATTACAATAGCCAATCCCCAATTTTGTCACCCAAATAAGGTGCGGTATCAGATCTAAAGCTTCTTTGACTTCATTCAAAATTTGTGCAGATCGAGGAGTTATAGACTTTGGAAATGAACCCACCTGATTCAAACTCGAATGCAAAGGTAAATAAATGCCTGCCATAAAATAATCCTATCTATCAACGCAAAAATTAAGATAAACCAATGTTCAAACTTATATGTATTTTAAATAACCACAGATTCTTGTATAACCCAAGTGTCGAGTCGTTATTTTTTTAAAAAAACCATGTGATATAAGTCACACTTTAACCAATAAGTTTAAATTGTATACAATAACGTTTATAAAATCTATTCTTTTAAGTTTTCAGGTATGTTTCAAATTTATGACAAACCTATGTTTGTTTAAATTATCCTTAAATATCAACTTGATAAATAAATTTTATCTTTTGTAATATCAGCAACCCTGCTCCCTCTTTTGGTTTTTTCTAGAGAAACTTAATTCCATGTTCCGATTCTAAACTTATTAACAACAACCTTAACAATAATTGTAAAAAAATCAACTAATGAATGGTTTTTAATCATCTTAAATATGTATTATTCTAAAAAACTAAATAAACATCCATTATTAATAAATCGAATGTTGTTGAATAAAAATTGAAATCATTATCATTTAATAAGTAAATTTTACTCCAAGCAAATTAATTAAAATAATTTAAAGGTAATTTTAAATAACGAACACCATTCATTTCAGGCTCAGGAAATTTACCAGCGTTCATATTAATTTGAATAGCTGGAAGGATCAGTTTCGGCATAGACAATGTAGCATCACGTTGTTCCCTCATAGCAATAAAGGCTTGTTTAGTCACTCCTATATGGATGTGGATGTTTTCTTCACGTTGGGTCTTGATGTCTGTTTGACAATGAAAATCTTGGCGTGATTCTGACAAGTAATCATGGCATAAATACAACCGAGTATGCTCGGGTAAGTTAAAAATTTTCATTACAGAATCATAAAGTTGTGCCGCACTGCCCTTTGGAAAATCACAACGCGCTGTGCCATAATCAGGCATAAATAAAGTATCACCTACAAAGGCTGCATCACCAATCACATAGGTCAAACAAGCTGGAGTATGACCAGGTGTAGGGAGGTTATATGCCTCTAACTCGCCAATTTTAAAAATTTCATGATCCTTAAATAAATAATCAAATGAATGCTGTGCTTTTAAAGCCTCATAATCAAGATGATAAATTTGACTAAAAATATCTTGAACAGTCACAATTTTTTCACTCATGGCGATTTGACCGCCTAAATGTGCTTTTAAATATTGCGAAGCTGTTAAATGATCTGCATGTACATGTGTTTCAAGAATCCACTGCACTATAAAATGATGCTTTTGAATATACTCAATAATATGGTCTGCATGTGTTGTCGATGTTGTTGCAGATGCCGCATCATAATCCAATACACTGTCAATAATGGCACAATATTGAGTAGCAGGATCAACCGCTACATAACTAAAGGTATTACTGGCTTCATCAAAAAAATCTTGTACAAATGGATTCATAAAAAATTATGCTCCTGTCAATTTGCGATGAATCAATACGCCAAACAGCATGGCAACAATAAAATATAGGGCTTGATAATGACCTAAACCAATCAATGTAAATGCTGGTGCTGGACAAATTCCAGCAATTCCCCAACCTATACCAAAAATGAAAGCGCCTGCAACTAACTTTGTATCGAGTTGGGTATTTTTTGGTAATTCGATCACTTCATTAAATACAGTCACGGGTTTGCGTATCGCTTTTTGAAAAGGAATAAATGCGACTAAAATTGCGCCGATCATCACAAAAGCCAGACTTGGATCCCACTGCCCGAATATATCTAGAAAACCGATGACTTTTGCTGGATTCGACATACCCGAAAGCATTAATCCTACAGAAAATAGCCCGCCAAAGATGAATGCAAAGATATTTTTCATGATTAAGCTCCAATCACATGACGCATCACATACACTGTGATAAATCCAGCCAGCATAAAGGTACAAGTCGCAACAATTGAGCGTTTAGACAAACGACTTATCCCACAAATTCCATGACCACTGGTACAGCCTGATCCTAATCGTGTACCAAAGCCAACCAATAGACCTGCGATGACAAGTAAAATTGGGCTTGTCGTTAGCATCACAATTTCAGGATTAAAAATCTGTCCATAGATAAATGGTGTGCTGAATAAGCCCAATAAAAACCACAAAGCAGGTGTTTTAAAAATTCTGTGTGGATTGAGGACTTGTGCAATTAGACCACTTACCCCAGCAACACGACCATTTACAAATAAGTAGCCAACTACAGCCAGCCCAAGTAGAACTCCACCCAAAAAGGCGAGTATAAAATCATGCATTGCTTTAAACCCATACAATATATGTTTTTATAATATATAATTATTTAAATTAATCAACCTCATCTTCAGATAATGATATATAGAAATATGCAAATCAAAGGCATAACTGCAAATATAATACCTATATGCTTTGCTAGAGAATTGCACAGCTTATTTTTTAGTTTTGATTTAAATCACTGAATGGCTTTAATCATATTTATGAATAATAATCAAAAACTTATAATTCATTTTAATTTTTAATGCTTTGCCAATAGACTTCTTTCATCAGTCCTTTTTAAAACGATAAATCAAGATAAAATCCCCTTCATTCTAGCCTTATTCCAAAGTAAGAAGGAACTTTCAATACCAATATATTTCACTCAACATGATCTTTTTTGCTTTATAAAACAGATCTAATCATCAGATTAATTAAATTCATTCAATACTTTGTCTACAAACCATTTAGGGAAATACTCTACAACAGGATTTAGTTTTAGCACTTCAGCCTTTTCGATCTCTGCAATAAAAGCTGCTTTTTCACCGTGACTTGAATTATCAAAAATATATGCACGATCTGAAGCTTCAATTGCCAGCATCAATAAATCTAAACTGCGATAATAGCGCTCACAGATTTTCTGCACAGGTACAGCATGACCACCTGTAGCGACCCGATATTGCACGCGTCCAATATTAATTTTGGGGTCAACAGTTGCCACATAGTACAGATACGTTTTAAAGCCTTGTTTCTGTGCTTCACGTAGAAACTCAACTTTGCTGATATGCGACATAACAGTTTCAAAAGTGAAACTTATTTTTAACCTTAAAAATTCCATCCGAATAAAATCGATAATGCGTGCGCAAAGATAGGAGTCGATTTCATCTCGGTCAAATACAATGAGTCCATCAACAATTTGTGGTTTTAACGATAATAGCGGAACAACTTGCTCATTCTTTTTACGCTTTTTTTGTTTTAAAAATTTGAGTAGCGCTACGTTTGATAAATCATGATGATAATCATCTAAGCACAAACTTTGAGTCGCAGATAATTGTTTCTCAAGCTCATCTGCATTTAAATATGCCCCAATCTGATGGGGCGCTAAATAGTCTTTAATTGTGCTTTTACCTGATCCATTTGGACCAGCAAACATTCTTATTCTCGGCTGTCGCATATAAAGTTATGCCATCACCTCTTGTTTCTTTTTACGTTTTAACACACTGTGTTTAAGCTTGGGAACCACATAGGCAGAAGATAAATCTTCAACAACTTTGATCACACCATTGTGTTGTTGTACCAGCTGTTGATCTTTTACATAAGTGATTGTAGCGTTTGACTGACTTGCATGATTAAATGCCGCACTAAACGCATTTATAGCAAGCACTGGAATTGTTGCTTCCTCACGTAATGTCGTCTTCATTGCTGTAAATGTCGTCATGTCAAATATCCTCAGCTTGATTTTTAGCTGTAGTTACATCTTAACATATCACTTATTTTTGTCTATTTATTCAACTGTAAGCAGAGGAAATCTATTTCTGTAGAAAGTTAAAACAGAATGTGAAGATATATTCACAAAATTGATTTAGAAATTCATCAAAAAACATATGCTAAAAGCCATACGACAAGCCCTGACACAGTTATACTGTGCTAAATAATGGATGGAATCTACCGATGTCTAGTGATCTTGAAATTGATGTAATGCGTGAATCAGCTGCATCAGTCGTGACTATTTTAAAATCTTTAGCCAATACAGATCGCTTACTCATTTTATGCCATCTTGCTCAAGAAGAGTTAAATGTTTCGCAAATAGAAGAAAAAACTCAGATTAATCAACCGACGCTTTCTCAACAATTGATGATGTTACGTAAAAGTGATGTTGTTTCAACACGTCGTGATGGGAAGCAAATTTATTATTCTATTAAAGATCAAAAACTGACGGTGGTATTAACAACCTTATATGATTTGTATTGCCCGCAGGTTTAATACACATCTTAGCATCTAGATAAATTTAAAATAAAAACAAACAATTCATTATATAAGTTAGCTGTCGCTATTTTTCTTAGCATTTTTTCTGCATAATATATATGAAAATATGCTAATGAAGTTCCAATGGCTGCTCCTAAAGTTCAACTCAGTAAAATACTCCCTGCATGGCAATGGCTGCAAGACTATAATGTCCCTAAATTTAGGGCTGATCTACTTGCTGCTTTAATCGTCATTGCAATGCTTGTACCACAAGGTATGGCTTATGCCATGGTTGCTGGGTTACCTCCAGTGACAGGCTTATATGCCAGTATTTTACCCATGATCATCTATGCCATTGTTGGTGGTAGTCCAACGCTTTCTATTGGTCCTGTTGCACTGATTTCCATGATGACCTTTGCTACACTTGAGCCTCTCTATGAGGTGGGTTCACCTGTATATATTCAAGCAGCATGTTTATTGGCACTTCTCGTCGGCATACTTTCAAGTTTACTGGGAATTTTTAGATTTGGATTTTTAATCCGTTTAATCAGCCATCCTGTGATTAAGAGTTTTATCATCGCATCCGCAGTATTGATTGCACTCAGCCAAGTTAAATTTATGCTCGATGTACCCTTAAAATCTGGCAATATTATCGAGTTTATTCAAAGCCTATGGCTATACATTAGCTTTACCAGTATTGAAACTTTAATTTTTGGTATCTGTGCCATTCTGTTTTTGATTTACATTCCGGTTTTTTTAAAATCTAAGTTTTGCCAATCTTTTGCACATTCTCTTCAATTCTGGGTGAAAGCACTGCCCTTGGTTCTTGTGTTTATTTCGATTGGGTTAATACATTTCCTGCATATAGACCAATTTGGTATCAAAACCGTGGGGGAGATTCCTTCGGGATTTCCACCAATTGCCATGCCCTACTGGCGTTGGGATTTGGTGATCCAGCTTTTACCCGGTGCAGCCATGATTACCATGGTGAGTTTTGTCGAATCTATTTCTATTGCACAGACCACAGCGTTTCAGCAACGTAGTGAGCTTAATAGTAATCAAGAGCTGATTGCACTGGGTTTAGCCAACTTTAGCGCAGGTGTCACGTCAGCATTTCCTGTGACTGGCAGTTTATCACGTACAGTGGTTAATGCAGATGCAGGCGCAAAAACGCCTATGGCTGGTGTTTTATCTTCAATTTTTATCGTGATTGTGAGTTTATATTTTACTGGTTTATTTAAAGAGCTTCCTTTGGCGATTCTCGCTGTCACCATTATGGTCTCAATTTGGAAATTGGTTGATTTTAAACCCTTCATTGAAACATGGCGTTATTCCAAAGCCGATGGGATTGCCATGTGGGTCACATTCTTTGGGGTGTTGTGTATCGATATTTCAACAGGTTTGATTATTGGTATTGTTTCTACATTTTTATTGCTGTTATGGCGTATTAGCCGCCCCCATATTGCCGTCATTGGCTTAGTTGAAGGCACGCAACATTTCCGCAATATTTCAAGACATGATGTTTTGACCAGTACCAATATTGTGTCTATTCGTATAGATGAAAATCTAAGTTTTTTAAATGCCAATACTTTAAAAGAATTTATCATTTTAGAAGTCAGCAAACATCCAGAGCTACATCATGTGGTGATCAATTGCTCAAGTATTAGTAATATAGATGCAAGTGCTTTAGAAACTTTGGAAGAAATCAACAGTGATTTAAATAAATTAAAAATTCAAATGCATCTCACGGAAGTCAAAGGTCCAGTCATGGATCGTTTAAAACAGTCCAATTTAATTCGGCAGCTCAGTGGAAATATTTATTTAACGCATTACCAAGCAATGCATCAATTGGATGCTCAAACTTTTAGTTAAATAATCGTTTAAATTATCAACATTTTTTATTATGATTGCTGAAAAAGCTATATATTTTTTAATATCTTAATTTTTATGGCGAAATTGTATTATTTAAGTTTTCGCTTTTAGGTATAGAATACGCGGCTTGTTCATCGATTTTAGACCAGTTTAGGCATAAAGGTTCAACATGTTTGCTGTCCTAGCACGTTTAAGTTTAGTTACTCGTATTCTTATTGCCATTATTCTTGGTTTTATAGTTGCGTATCTATTCCCCAATTCAGCCCAATATTTCATTATTTTAGGCGAGCTTTTTATTAAAGCATTAAAATCCATTGCACCAATTCTTGTATTTGTCTTGGTTCTCTCATCTATTGCTAACTTTAAAGTTGGTGAAGGCGCGAGCAACTTAAAACCAATTCTTGGATTATATGCAATTGGAATGTTACTGGCTGCTATTAGTGCAATTACGATAAGCACAATGTTTCCAAGTACTTTGGTTTTTGCACATGCAAGCGAAGTGACTTTACAGCCACCAGGTAGCGTAGCAGAAGTATTAAAAAATCTACTCCTTAGTTTTATTACCAATCCAATAACAGCCTTACATGAAGCGAATTTCATTGGCATTTTAGCTTGGGCTGTAGGCTTAGGTGCAGCACTTCGTCACGGTTCAGAAACCACTCAACAAGTGATTACAGATGTTGCGGATGCAATTAATGCCATCATTCGTGTAGTGATTGCATTTGCTCCTGTAGGGATTTTTGGCTTAGTTGTTGCTACATTTGCACAAGCAGGTTTAGAAACCTTAAAAAACTACGCGCACTTAATTGCTGTACTTATTGGTACCATGCTTTTTGTAGCCCTCGTCATCAATCCATTGATTGTTGGTTTTGTGATGCGTAAAAACCCATATCCTTTGGTTTTAAAATGCTTAAGAGAAAGTGGAATCACTGCATTCTTTACCCGTAGTTCTGCGGCAAATATTCCAGTAAACCTTGACTTGGCAAAACGCTTAGGGGTAAATGACACCACTGCTAACGTTGCAATCCCATTAGGTGCAACAATTAATATGGCAGGTGCAGCGGTAACAATTACCGTGCTCACCCTTGCTGCTGTGCATACACTTGGTATTCAAGTTGATATCGTCACTATGGTGATCTTATCTGTGGTTTCTGTGGTAACAGCTTGTGGTGCGTCTGGTGTTGCTGGTGGTTCTTTGTTGTTAATTCCTGTGGCTTGTGGTTTATTTGGTATTCCTTCAGAAATCTCAATGCAAGTGATTGCAATTGGTATGGTGATTAGTGTGCTTCAAGATTCAACAGAAACAGCATTGAATTCCTCGACTGATGTCTTATTTACAGCAGCAGTTGATCTTTCTAAAAAGTAATATACAAGGTATATGAATAAAAAGAAGGAATTATGCCTCTACAGTATTTGCCCGTTTGGATTCAACTAGGTGCATTTATGCTTGCAGTCAATGCAGGCATAATTAATGTGCTTGGTTTGATTACCGTCCTTCATCAATCCATCTCTCATATGACGGGCAATGCCAGTTTATTTGCGCAAGCATTAATTCATCAACAATATGATCATGTACTTTACCTTTTCTTGGTCATGCTCAGCTATGTGATTGGATCAAGTTATAGTGGCTTTATTTTAGGCAATAGCAATTTTAAACTTGGTCGTAGATATGGTGTTCCACTCAGCCTTGTGAGTGTGTTTATTTTGCTTTGCTGGTTATTTATTCCTTATTATCCAAAATATGCTTTACTCTGGGCAAGTACCGCAATGGGAATGCAAAATGCCATGGTCAGCCACTATAAAGGCACAATTATCCGCACTACACATCTTTCAGGGGTTTTAACCGATCTTGGTTTGGCTTTAGGCTATCTTTTTCGGGGACTCGGTATTGAAAAGCGCCGTGTCACATTGCATTTTTTGATTCTTTGCGGATTTATTCTGGGTGGGCTGATTGCCAGTATCGTGTATCCTTATTTACAATTAAATTCATTCCTTATCCCTGCTGGATTAAGTTTAATACTCAGCTTAACGTATTGGTTTATTTATTTTCGGCATGGTTCGAAACACATTTAATGGTTGGTTATTGTTATGGTCAAAAACGCATTGCAAGCACAGTTACTCAAAGCTGGCTTAGTGGATAATAAAAAAGCAAAGAAATTGTCAAAGCAGGCACAGCATGAGCAACGTACAGGTCAGAGTAATGAAGCTGAGCTTAAAGCTAAAATTGAACAAGACAAACAAGAGAAAATCAGTAAAGACCAAGCGCTGAATCAAGAGAAACAACGCATTTTAGATCAAAAAGCCTTAAAAGCTTCAATTATACAAATGATTGGTCAACATAAAATCAAAGATACAGATGGCGATGCGGTCTATCAGTTTATTGATGGTTCGGTTAAGAAAATCTATATCAATCAGCAAGTTTATAATGCCCTAGTTTCAGGCAGTTTGGTAATCGCACATGACAATAATGATGCCTATGCAATTTTACCTAAAGCTTTGGGTGAACGTATCAATGAAAAAATGACTGGATTTATTATTGTCAATAATTCTGAGAAGAATGAACAAGTGACAGATGAAGAAGATCCTTATGCTGCTTATGTTATTCCAGATGACTTGATGTGGTAATCCTCTGTTCTATTTTTCAGTTTATATTTTTAGAAATTTCATCAGCCTAATGCTTCACTCATTAGGCTTTTTTTTGATTTAAATAAAAAAAATTCAGTATTAAATTTATTTTTCATCCATGCACTTTTCCTCAAAATTTCTACATAATTGTGCGCTAATCTTACGTGAAATTACATAAATGGAACGATGCAACATGCACCGTACAAAACTTTACTGGGGTACATTGAGTACTTTAAGCCTTGCTATATTCGCCATCACCTCTGCAAGCCTTGCAAATGATGAAACGACAGCTACAAATAAAACTACTGAAGCGACTCAACTTAAACAAAATGAATCACCAAAACAATTAAAAACCTTAGTTTTTGCAGCGGAACAAACGCCTGCTAAATATCCTGATATCAGTGCGGTCGCTAAAACCATTGTGACACGTGAAGAAATGCTGCAATTCGGCGATCAATCGGTCAATGATGCTTTAAGACGTGCAGCAGGTTTTCAAATGCCAACACCTGGACAAGGACCACGTGGATCAAGCGGTTCTGGCAGCATGCGTTTTCGTGGTGGTGGCGCACCAGTATTTTTGATTAATGGCGAAGCCGTACAAGGTGGACCACGTGGTGGAATGTCTATTGTTGACTCAATTACGCCTGAAATGATTGAACGAATTGAAATCACCAAACAGCCTAGTGTAGCTCAAGCCTCAGTTGCCTCATCCGCAGTGATCAATATCATTTTAAAAGAACCCTTAGACGATGCTCGAATCAGTGGCAATGTTAAATTAGGATATGGCATCACCCAATCGGATCAAAAAGAAGAACAGCGTAAAAATATCAGTGTACAAGCAGATGGGCGTGATGGTGCATGGATTTACAGTGTTTCAGCCAATCAAATGTGGAATGACAGCAAATCAAGCACAGAAATCGAAAATATAAATGGTACACGCCAACAAATACGCAGTACCAATCGTACAAATACCATGTTTGCACCACGTGTTGAATATCAAATTGATGATCAACAAAAACTGGTTTCAGAAATTTTTTATCGTAAGAATGAACGTGATGGCTCTAGCAGTAATCAAGTTCAAAATGATCAGAATGACAGTATTCGTTTAAACACCCGATATGAGCGTAAAGATAAAGGTGACTCAGACAAAGTCCGCTTGTCTATTGAAAAACAAAATGAAACTGAATCCACTCGTTCCAATCAATATAGTTCTTATATTGATGAAACTGTGAATGAATACGGCTTAGCGTATGATGGGGTACGCAAGTTTGATGAAAGCAAACAAGTAAAATTTGGACTTGATGCGCGTGCCAATGAATTAGCAAGCAATATTGCTGATACATTAGATGAGCAACGTTATGCACTTTATTTAGAAAGCAGTTGGAAGTTTACAAAACACCAAACCCTTACCTTGGGTGCACGTCAGGAATGGTTAGAGCGTTCAGGTTTGGTTGAATATAGTGATCAAAACCTAAGCCCTGTACTTGCACATCGTTTTGACTTTAGCGATCAATGGTCTTTGCAAACCAATATTAGTCGCGCCTTTAAAAGTCCAAATAGTAACAATCTCATGCCAACTGTTTCCGTTTCAACAGATGCTGATGCAGGCTCTATCAATAACCCAGACCGTGGCGGTAATCCCAATCTTCGACCTGAAAAAATCACCGCACTGGAAACGACCTTGGGTTATAACACTACAGCAGGTGGCGTAAATATTACGGCTTTTCATCGAGATATTGATGACTATATCGAAAAAGTGATTCGTCAAGAAGGCACACGCTTTGTTGAACGTCCGTATAACCAAGACCAAGCAACAACCTATGGTGTAGAAATTTCAGGTCGCTATGCTTTAAAACAAACCGAAAATGGTCATTCATTTATGTTGAATGGACAATTATCGACAATACGCGCCAAAATCGAAGACTCAGACCACAATACACGTTTAGCCAGCGATGTTGCCCCTTATACAGCAAGTACAGGCGTTTCATACAATTACCAGCCTTGGCAATTGGCAAGCAGTATTAATCTAAGCTACACGCCAGAATTTACCCGCGCTTTAGACAATCTCCCCTATGATCGTACAAGCAACAAACGTGTAAATGTTGATATTAGTGCGACAAAACGCTTCCCTAAAGGCTGGGCAACGACACTGAGTGCTCGTAATATTTTGAGTACAGATTATAAAGAGCGCTTAAATAATCAAAGTGATGGTGCTTTATATGAAGCTCGGGTCAATGATGCTATTCCAAGTTTCTTGTTCAGTGTAGAGAAAAAATTCTAATCTTGATTAGTATAGATGTATATAAATCAAAATCTTATCAATTATTTACTGATAAATAATGAGTAGATAAACGTAAATAAGTGATCAATTTAAAAACCGAAGTTTAAAAACTTCGGTTTTTTCTTAATCTGATTAAATATAAAAACCACAAATGATAAAACAGAGTAAACAGACGGTTTCTGCGATTTCTATACTGGCACCAATGGTGTCACCCGTAATCCCATCGATTCGTTGAATAAACTTATAGCGTAGATAAATTAAGGTCAAAATAAAAATCGTCGCGGTCACTAAACCCACCCAGACAAAATAACCTGCGCCTAATAAACTGATACCAAAAATGATCATTGCCCAAGTTTTAGGAATATATTGGGCAATAGACCAGCCTAAGCCCTTTTCACGGACATATTCAGTGGTCAGAAATAAAAATAATGGTGTTAAACGCCCTAAAATAGGAAATAGAATCAAAGCAGTATAGTGTTGTTCCTGTAATAACACATACAGTGCAGACCATTTAATCAAACAGATAACAATTAAACTCAGCACACCAAACGGTCCACATGCTGGGTCTTTCATAATTCTTAAGGTATTTTCTTTATCACCAAAGCCACCGACCCAAGCATCCGCAGTATCCGCTAAACCATCTAAATGTAAGCCACCCGTGAGCAAAATCCAGATGACCAGAATAATGGTACTGAGTAAAACTACAGGCAAAACATGTAGAAAACTGGCAACGGCAAACAGAACCAAACCAATCAAAAGTCCAATCACTGGATAAAATAGCAGTGACTGACCATTTTGTTTTGGCGAAGGCATATTTTTTAAATAAACAGGGAAAATCGTTAAAAATTGCAATGCAATAAAAAATGGAGTCATCTATTGTCCCCCAATAACTCTAACTGCATGGTTTCACTGTCCAAAATAAATCTGTTTAATTGCCCAAGTTCTGCTGACATTTTTAAAATGTCATCAAGAGATTGTTGTAGCGCCATACATTTTAAAAGTTTGATCACACCACCATGCGTTACAATCAAAGCTGTTTGGCTTTGTGTAACCAGCATCTGCTCTTTGATCGCTTGTAATGCTTGCTTAATTCGATACTGAAAATCTAAATATCTTTCAGCATTTGGCGGGGTAAAGTGTGTCGGAGATTGCCAAAAATTTTCTAATAACTCAGGCGTTTTTGCATAGATCTGCTGTGTTGAAATACCTTCCCAATCACCAAAATGAATTTCTTGTAGTCTGTGATCTTGCATTAGTGGTATTTGAACTTGTTCAGAAAGTCTCTGTGCAAATGAGAAACAGCGCTTTAAAGGCGAGCTAAACATAAAATCCCATTGTGTTTGCACAGAGGATTGATCATAGGAAATGGTCTGGTGCATTTGTTGCCAGCCCAATTCTGTCAATTCATCATCAGTCGAACCACGCAAAGTATGATTCAGCGTAGTTTCCCCGTGACGTAATAGATCAATCCTCAATTTCATGCATATGCTCTTTTTGAATTATGAATAAATTTAAACTTTCTCGCCAATTACCGCAGCTTCTGCAAAAGTGGCCATATTGTTATGTAAACTACATGCCAACTTAATCACACCCAAGGCAGCACCCGCACCACTACCTTCTCCCAAACGTAAATTAAGCTTTAATAATGGATCAGCATTCAATTCTTGTAATAGGCGTTGATGCCCATATTCAGCAGACTGATGACCGAACAACATCCATTGTCGAACTTCAGGATTGAGTCGTACTGCGACTAATGCCGCCACAGAACTAATAAAGCCATCGACAATTACAGGCATCCCGAGTTGAGCACAGCGAATATAAGCTCCTGTCATTGCAGCAATTTCTAAGCCACCTACGGCACACAAAACTTTAAATGCATCATTTTCAACATAATTTTTATGTAACTCAAGTGAATGCTGAATGATATTTTTTTTATGAATCAACTGATCAGCACGAATCCCCGTGCCTACACCTGTCAGTTGCTCAGCAGGTTCATTTAATAAGAAACATGCAATCGCTGAAGCTGAACAGGTATTTCCAATCCCCATTTCTCCAGCGATGTAAATTGAAGCACCCTGTGCAATGGCTTTTTCTACACTTTCGCGACCTAGCGCCATGGCTTGCTGACATTGTTGCTCAGTCATTGCCACTTGTTGAGCGAAATTAGCAGTCCCTTGAGCAATACTATGACGCTCAACCCCTTGATATTGGTAAGCCTCACCCACTGTGCCACAATCAATGACTTGTAAGGTCGCGACATATTCTTTAGCAATCACACTGATACAAGCCCCACCCGTTGCAAAGTTTTGCAACATTTGGCGCGTTACAGCTTGCGGATATGCTGAAATATTTTCAGCCATTACCCCATGATCACCTGCAAAAATTGCAATCCAAGGTTTATCTACATTGGGTTTTGAGTTACTTTGCAAAGCAGCCAATTGCACGGCGACATTTTCCAAAACAGACAGTGAGCCTGTTGGCTTGGTCAATTGTAATTGACGTTCTTCAGCCTGTTGTTTTGTTTCTGCGTTTGGCACTTTACATGCTTCTAACCACCAATTCATTGTTGCTCTCCATCTCGTATTTTAAAAATTCATTGTTAATCGTTAAAATGCTCAAGTTTATATGATAAAAATCACAATATTTATCCTTTTAATAACATCGGAAAACCAGCGACACAAAACACTACTTTATCAGCAATTTGACCTAATAGTTGATGTAAACGTCCTGATTCATCAACAAATTTTCGGGTTATTTCACCCATTGGTATAACACCTAGTCCTGTTTCATTGCTGACTAAAACAATTTTAGACTTTAATGTAGGTAGAATTTTCAGCAATTTTTCACATTCGATGCACTGCAGATTTGAGTTCTCATGCATCAATAAATTACTTATCCATAAGGTTAAGCAATCCACCAAAATCACCTGCTTTTCTTGATCTATTTGTTTTAAACAATCGGCTAGGTAAAGTGGTTCTTCAATCAGCCGCCATCCATCAGGTCGTTGTGTCTGATGGTGTGAAATACGTTGTCGCATTTCATCATCCCACGCTTGGGCGGTAGCAATATAAATGACCTCTAGATTTGAGTCTTTTGCGATTTGTTCAGCTAATTTACTTTTGCCTGAACGCGCGCCACCTAGGATTAATTGCAACATAAATTTGACTCCCAAGATCCATCTGTTTTTTTCGGATTGAGTATAAGCTGATGTAACGCGGTTAAAGGCCCCTGTAAGACTTGTGCCTGATATATACCAAAATTAAGCTGCTCAATACTAATTTCAAAACTTTTTTGATCAATCTTTTCAATAGCTTTAAATATTTGTTGGGCTTTAAATTCTGCTGAATACAAACCCAAGGTGATATGCGGGCAATAATCTAAAGCAGCAATTTCTTGGCTTGAGTGGGATAATAACTGTCGAATATTGCTTAGGCTATTTTCATGATCTTGAATTTCTATAAATAAAGCACTGCTAAAACTATTTATTTTTCCAGTTGTTAATTTAAAACTATTTAACTGGTTTTGGATCAAAATTTTAAGCTGTTGCTGAAATTTACTATAGATAAAATCATCATCAAATTGCTTTTTATCTTCTGTTAGAAAGCCACAAATATACAATGTGATATGAAATTGGCGTGTGTTGGGTTGCAATAAATAGTTCGAGAATTTTTCTGTTAAATCATTTAAATAAGCTAATAATTCAGGATGATGAATTTCGATGTACCATAAGGCGTAGTATTTTCTCCCTTTGTGCCACTCGGGATAATCATGTGTCTCAGTTGGAGTTGTTAAACTTTGAGAATCTAAAAACACATCAAATTCACATTAATTTTAATGCTTCTATTAAAGCACGTAATCATCATGTTTAAATCTTGAATTGACTGAGTGTTGTTCAATTGAAAATGAATTTTATTCAGTCAGATTTTATGATTGCCTGATAAAAATCCAACATAGATTCAAAGTAGTAATCTGTTCTCGCCAGCATGGTCTGATTTGGCACTTTAATATCCTCAATCAAAATCGTTACTCCCCCAGCCAAATCTGCTGAAGTAATCCCATTTTCTGAATCTTCAATCATCAAGCTGTGTTGCGGATTTAGATTTAATAAGGTGCAGGCTTTGTTAAAAATTTCTGGATGTGGTTTGCCTTGTATCACCTCATCGCCACACACCAACAAGGTAAAATAATGATCAATTTTTGCAAGTTTTAAATATTTTTCAGCAATTTTTCGGGTACTAGATGTAGCGACAGCCAATAAGATATTTTGAGATTGCAAATAAGCTAATATTTCTAAAATTCCAGCTTTTAATGGTACGCCTTGCGACAAAATCCTCTCAAGTTCAATTTGTTCAGCACGTTGCCGAATTTGTTGGTAAGGGATATCTTGACCATAGAATTTTTGTGCTAAGTGTTCTGAGTTTAACGCATTGAGCCCTAAACATTGCATCAAATAATCTAAACCAAATTCAACACCGATGACTTCCAAAGACGCTTGTTTTAACACATCAAACCTAAGCCGTTCAGTGTCCAGCATCGTACCGTCCATATCAAAAATAGCAGCTTGAATCGTATGTTGCTGGAATTTCACAGTGTTCCTTTTATTAGCCGATTAAAAGAGAGAAACCAGCTCCCCCTCAAATTTTATAGCAATCTATTGAATACTATAACATTGTTTCAACTTTAAATAATCATAATAATAGCTGTTTGCTTTATAGCGGGCATAATCACAATCTTTTTTAAAAGCAATCTCTTTTTCGTTATAGAGCATTTTTAACAAAGTTTGCCCTTGCGAATTTTGATAAATATCCCATTGTAAGTTTGCTGCCATCGGTGAGATATCTTCACCACGCCATGCACTATTTGAATAATTAAATGTCTGCGTCAAGGGCACAGATTGCATCATCCCCTTTAACTCTAAGCTGGTGGCTAAAGGGATAATGATTTCAGCATGAGCAAACCTTAATACAGCAGCATTCTTTTGTGTGTTGCTCATAACATCATCAACTTGTTTAAATAAATCCTGCTTGAGTGACTTGGCAATATCTGTTGTCACAGCTTTGCCTGTATCAAAGCTTGGACCCTTACTATAGAAATCATTGGCATCGTTATATTGCGCATAGAACTTAGCCGCTTCGGTTGGCATATATTTTTTAAAGTTTGTCGCACCAAGCTCGTCTTGCATTCCGCCAGTAATTGAATACAACTCGTACAGATAAGCAGCAGCATCTACTGCGCTGGCAATGGTATTTTTCCCCTTTCCTTTTTCAGTAATCTGTTCACCTTTAGGACTTGTTACAGTGAATGATCCTGAATTACTAAAGCTATAGCCTGTTTGACCAATTTTTTGAATAAACGCTGTTTTAAAAATTGGGCTTAATACTTCTGTTGCGATTTTTTTCGCATTAGAATCTTCACTCAACGTTTTTATTTTTTGTTTTAAGTCTGGATCATTCTCTTCAAAGTCTTGATATTTTAAGCTAGCCGCATAGACTGTTTTATCTAAATCCGTTTTAACATTGGTCAAATCGTCTTGCGCATTTAAACTATGAAAATACAGATGAAAGCGATTTACCCCACCATCGACAATACTTGGTACGGCGTTACTATTTAAACTTTGATAGCTTGCTGGTGTAATTGCAGTCTTTAAACTTGGTTGCTGTTTCAACAATTCATTGGTAAAAAATTTAGCACTGTCCACCGCTCGATCCACACCCGAGCTAACGATCTGTACAGATTTACCTTGTTGACTGGCTTGATTAAACAATTGTGGTAAACGTTGTAATAAGCGATCTGCAATACCCTGATGCTCTTTAATACCTACAGAAGTTTCGTTGCCATAGCCATATTGGCGTATACCTTCCACCCCATAACCCAATAAAATATTGGCTTTCATCATGGCTTCTAAATCAGCACCCAATTGTTCACCCAATGGCGTTAAAGCATTTTCCTGTTTTGCTTTTAACCACATATTGTATAAAGCTAAATCATATTTAATACTTGATAAACCTCGCGAACCATGTCGCGCGACTAACTCTGTAAAAACTGGGCGATAACCTGTAGGCATTGCTTCATAGCTGCTTAATTTCTGTTGCGGTTGATACGGTTGTTTGGTCTGTAAATATAGCGATGCATCAGCTTTAGGTGGCGCTACAACAGCTGAATTATCATCATGATCATTATTGCAGGCTGTTAAAAATAGTCCTGAAGCAAAACAAATGATTAGCGAATGTTTAATTTTAAATGGTTTCATCATTGAAATGTCATATTTGGTTTAATGCAGGCAAACTAATCAAAGAACATGACACTGGTATGACCATCCTCTATTGATTCCATTTAAAAACAACAAAATAAAAAGACAGCATTAAGAAAATACTAACCAGTAAATAATATGGGAAGATAATGTTAAGTTGGTACAGCCCTGTGCTCATTAATGGCGCAACAATCAAACTGAGCGCTTGTGCCATGGTACATAAAGCAGCAATTTTAGTTTGCAAATTTATCGAAACTGATTGTGATGCGCCTGTTGTAAATGCAGGCATTAAACATGCCACAGCGATACCATAAAAAACATAAGCCAACTGAAAAATCACGATCTGCTGCGTATAGATTGACAAGATCAGCCCAACCAGCATTGTGCTTAATCCAACCATTAAAAGCTGTGTTAAAGACCATTTTAGCCATTTAGAAATCGCAATTTGCATCAAAACCGATACAATCCCCACAATCAACAAGCATTGGGAAAAATAGAGGGCGCTTTGCTGAATGTTGAATTGAAATTTATCTTGAATATAAAAACCTGCAGTTAAATTCAGGGTAATAATCGCGATATACAAACTAAATCCAAGGATCAACCAAATCATTGATTTTTTTAGATCATCCTCACTCAGACATACCAATTTCGAATGATTAGAATTTTGCTGTGAAATCTCTTTTTGTAAAAGTGCGTCTTGAACATGCTCTTCTACAGCTAACTGATGGATTAAATCCCTATGATTTGGATCATGACTTGTTGTTTGTTGCTGCTGAGCATTTTCCACTTTGTGTTGATATAAACCTACAATCAGCATACTCATGACAGCCAAAAGCAATACGGCGAGCCACAAAGGAATCAATATTCCCCAAATAATAAGTAATGTGGTTAAAAATGGTCCTAAAATTAATCCTCCACTGTTTAAGGCACCAAAGGTTGCCATCTTCTGACTACGTATCGTTTCATCTAAATATCGCGTCATCACATAACTTTGTAATGCGATTTGCGGCATTGCCATAAAAAAGCCAATACTGCTTCGTGTAAGCAATAATAAAGCGAAAAGTAGCCCAATTGGCATGCTATACATTAGCCCATAACTTATTACCCCTGAAAATAGTCCCCAAGTTATGCTCATTCCAATAAAACCGATACTCAATAAATAATAATGATTTTGAAATTTGGTTTTTTTAGAAATCCACATTGCAGTCAGACTCATTAGCAATGCGCTGGCAGAGACCATCAAACCAGCTTGAAGCTCTGAGATTTTTAATAGACGAATAAGAGGTGCAAGTAAAGGTAAAATCATGGATAAGCTGATCCCGTTGAGCAGCGTTGCCATCATCCAAATATAATTATTTTTATCCATTTTAATCTCTTAGAATATCAGTCTTGGCCTGATCACGAAAATTTATTGAATCTTATTAAGCGCTACTCCTTATATCTCATCTAGATATTGCTAAATAAAAAAGCCTCTTTCATCATGTAAAAGAGACTTATCATTGATTAATACTTCAGTGTATAAGTTAAACCATAGGTACGACCTTGCGCAGCCAAACTTGAAATAGCACCATAGGTTGGCGCAACTGCTTGGCTAAATACTGATTTATAATCTGTATTCCATACATTATAAACGCCAAAGCCTAACCTGCCTGGACCTGCTTTTGCACTGGTGATCACATCCATAATCGCAAACCCCTTAATCTCTGCGGGTTTTCGGCTACTGCGGTCATTTAATGGATTGACATAGTCTTTAGCGGCTTTATCTGTACCTCCAATCGCTAAAGTCTGTACGCGTAAATTGATATCATCTGCAAATTGCCATTCTGAAAATAGTGTGCCTTTCAGTGGGGCAACCCGTACAGCATCTAACTCTTGCCAATCACCTAAAATATTTTTAAATTGACCTCGTGTATAAGCAATGGTTCCTCCCATATTCCACATATCTGAAATTGTATATTTTACATTGGCTTCCAAACCATAAATGCGTTCATCGGTATCAATCACTTCAATATTAAAATTTGGGGCAGCATTAAACCTCACAGATTTATCAGAATCATTATAAAAAGCAGTCAGCCCTAGATTGAGTCCATTTTGCTCTTGTAAACGCCAGCCGAGTTCATAGTTATTCACTTTAACCGGATCAATATTATTACTGGTCACAACAAAACTTGCTGGAACATCACGCAGCATCCGTTGTACGTCTGGAATACTAAAGCCTTGAGAAAAATTAGCAAAAACTTGTTGCGTATCGCTTAAGTGATAAACTCCACCCAAATTAAATAAAGTTGCATTATGTTTTACTTCACCACCTTTTAAACTCTTCGCCGTATAGCTAGGAATTAAGTCCACGACAATACTTTCAGGGTACGGGGTAGAATCACTGACATCACTATTAATTCGTTCGTGACGCACGCCTGCCTGTATATTTATACGATCCGTAACTGCATAATTCGCTTGAACAAATGCACCAAGTTTTGCAACTTGAACATCTGGTCCCATTGCATAGATTTTTGTCGCTTTATGATTTAAACCATTACTCGCAATAAAGGTATTGGTATCATACATTTGCCCTTCTTGACCATTTTTCTCATTTTCAAAATCTAAACCGTAACTTAGCCCTAAAGCCCGATCTGCAACTTTAAAATCTTTCTGCAAAGCTAAACGTGATCCCCAAATATTAATATCGGTATTGGACTGCATTACAACAGGAATACTTCTAGTAGGAAGAGGTAATTGCGGATGCGGTAAATTTACTGCCGTTGGAAACCATCTTGCCTGCTCTTTACGGTAATAAGCTTCTATGGTTAAACTTTGCCCCAATACATCATTATGGTTATATTGAGTATGTGTTGACCAGCGCTTTGTTCTAGGTTGGTCTTCAAGTTGTAAGCCTTTTAATGCTTTTAAACTGGGTGTAGCCCCTCTAAATAAAACAGCTAAGCCCTGACCATAATCAGGTCCATAATCACTGTCTTGTTCATCATTATAATATTGTGCGCCAACGGTTAAGTGCTGTTGATCTGAAATGTCCCAAGTGAGTTGTCCATTGACATCAAGGGTTTGGGTATCTTGACGATCAGTTTGTGCAACTTCAGGCCCAATACGGTCACCACGACTGTCTTGAATTTCACCACGTTTGGCATAACCAACACCCAAATTACCTTTGATGCGATCTTGATTAAACGAGACATTTTGTGAAGCTTCATAAGCCAGTGCATCGCCTTTAAAATTATTCCCAGGCGTTAGCCCCAGTTTAGTTTCAAAACTTAAAGCTTCGTCACCGCCTTTTTTGGTAATGATATTGATGATACCGCCAGTTGCACCTGAGCCATAAATACTCGTTGCCCCAGACACAACTTCTATTCTGTCAATCATTGACGGTAGAATGCTATTGAGCTGACGCGATCCGTCCCGTGAACCTGTTTGTGGTATCCCATCAATCATATATTGCACCACACGGCCGCGCATGCTCATACCATAGTTAGAGGTTGTACCGGTATTTGGCGTGAGTGAAGGAACCAATAGCCCTAAAATATCTGCTATGTTTTTACCCGCATTGGCTTGTTTTTCAATTTCGCTACGCTCAATGCGATAGACGGTCCCTGCGATGTCTGAAATACTTTTTGCTGAACGTGTTGCAGTGACCACGATAGGCGCTAAGCTTTTTACCTCTGCCCCAGTATTTTCAACTTTTTGAGTCGTAGGCTCTTGTGCATAGATCTGTGTCGCAATAGCCAAACTTAAACACGTCAGTTGTATTTGAATTGATGTTCTTTTCATGATTTATCCCTTACAACACCTCTGATCTTAGAGTTTTTTGTGATTTGGAAATAATGAGTTGTGAGAGAATCAAACTCACTACAGATGCAATAGCTAAAACAATATAAAAATTTCCATAACCTAATGATTTGGCCAGAAAACCTGAGCCAGCCCCGCCAATAAAATAGATCAGCAATTCAAAACACACCAAAATTGTAAAGTCGGTCCCTGCTTGCGCTTTTGAGCTATTCTGCATGAAATATGCATATAAAGAAGTCATTGCGATATAACGAATTGCAAGGAATGCAATCACAAAAACCCCCAGCAAAAGCTGCCACTGATTTAGCCATCCGAACAGAATAGCGATTCCTAAGAGTCCATATATTAGTGTTCTCACCCAGCCAGCCCATAGCAGTAATTGGGTCGCCTTTAGCTTTTTAAGCAGCAATGCAGCAGAAACGGCTGCAAGCAATCCAACACCAGCCCCTACCACAGACATCAGCACACCAATTTGTGAAAGTGACCATTTTTGATCAATCAGCATTGGATTGAGCATTGCCATTGCGGGGGCTTCTACAAAGCGATAACAAACAATTAAAAGTAATGCCCAACGAATTTCAGGACGTTTAAATGCTCGAATTAAACTCGGAGGTTGTTTAATCATGTGTTCTGTGGTTTTTTCTTGTATTTGAAAAACCGCAAACATCGTCAAAGCGGTTAAACTTGCTAAACAGATAAGTGCTGTTTGCCATCCATAATATTGATACAGCCAAAGTGTTACCGCGCCACCGAGCATACTGCCAAGTGCAACACCAATGCTTTGCGCCATGCTACCAAAGCGATAATCTTGTTGTGAAAATGCTTCAACGGTATATCCATCAATGGCAATATCTTGGGTTGCTGCAAAACTGGATATCCATAAACCAATGATGACAAAGACCAGCAGCCCATAAGAAAACTGAGTCAAAGCAAGTGCAATAATCCCTAAAACCAAAGCAATTTGAGTGAACAGTAGCCACGTTTTACGTTTACCTAATCTTTTAATATAAAAACGGTCAATAAGCGGTGCCCAAAAGAATTTGAATGCCCATGGAATATAAAGCAGTGACAATAGCCCAATCCAGCGTAGATCTACCCCTTGGTGCCTTAAAATCGCAGGCAATGCCACATTATAAAAATACAAAGGCAAGGCATGGGCCAGATATAAAACAACCACAACACCTAAGCTAAGTACGGAAATCTGTTGAGTGACAGATTGTTTGGTTAAATTACTTATGCGTTGCATAATAGCCACCTCTGTACAGCCCATTGCAATGCATCAGCGCGATCTAATGTCACATAATAAGGAACTTGCCATGCAACATGTAGCGCAGGTGTATTGAGTCGTTCTTGATCGGCTTGATCTAACGCGATCCGTACTAAACCTACACAGTACTTAAAAAAATTGGCTTTATTTTTTTTATACCAATTGGCTTGAATTTGACGGTATTCTTGTGGAAATGTCGTACCTGCTACACTTCTCACCACCAAAACAAAATTTTGTTGCTGACATAGAAATGTTTCAACTTCAGCCAACCAGAACTGAAACTCAACGATTGAGACATCTTTGGAAAAGATCATCTCTTTGATCTGAATATGTATAGATTGATAACTCATAGGACAAATTCAACTTACTGGGTTTTGTATTTGTTTTTTTGTGCTAAATATTGCTGAGATTGGATTAAATATTCACCAAATTTTTGGTAAAAAGTATCTCTAAAACAATAATATAACACCGCATTTTTCTCAGGCATTGTAAGCGTGCCCTGAGCTTCATAGCACATTTCATCGACAACCGCGGCATATGGTTTAACTGTTGAATCAGGTTCGCCTACGATTTTCAAAGAGGCTGCATGTTCAAAAATATAAAAAATGACTAAACGCGCGACTGCCCGAAGATAACCTTTTCCAAGTACCGATTTTTCACCAAATAGAAAATGCCAACCTAAATCTAGTTCATGAGCAGAATAATAACGACTTAACCGATCTCGCTTACCTTCATAGATTTCTGTATACCCCACATCGTTTCCATCCATACCCACAATGAATAAACGATGATGATCATCAGCCAACTGTTTTTCAAAATAGACCTTAAGTTCAAGTTCAGATTTATTCAGTTGCCATTGTGGAATCACATGCGGTTCATGCATCCATTTATGTAATAAAGCCATATCATCAGGGTATTCCACTTGACGTAAATAAAACTGATTGCCATTCTCATAATATTCATAAAAATCTGGTAATTGCTGTGATAAAGTTTTCATCACTTTCACCTTTATTGTATTTGTTAGATTATTGAGCTTTTGACTCGTGTTAAATCTAGGTGCTACGCAGATAGATACACACTCTGCTCGGGCACGGTTTATCATGCAGGAGCAGGTGAAAATTGTGCTGTCCAATTTTTTAAAGTCTCTGGGCTTACAGGGTTTGCAATCAAATCTAGAACTACAGGTACTGGGCGTTCTGCTTCATCGTTATAACTGGTGGTAAATAGACGAACACGATTTAAGCAAACCTTATTGTATTGATTTCTAAATATCGCAAACTTTTCAATTCTTGCTGAAAACTCTGGATGTTGCTGATGAAACTCAGCAATCACATTCGATACGGTTTGCCAAAATTCAATCTCATGATATTGTGGAAAATCCTGTAGAAATACATTACAGATATAGCGGTAATGCACCATAAATAAGCCAGTAAAAATAAAATGACTGAGGTCTTGTGCTGAATGCCTCAATAAAATTTTGGCTTCATCAGGAAGATCCGCCAGCTCAGGAAAATCTTCATCGACAAGATTCATATCATCGATAAAGTCTTTGAGCACCATGGCCTTAGGCACCCCATTTTCATGAATTAACATGGTATTTTCACCATGTGGTGAAAATGCAAGTCCGTATTTATAAAGGCAAATCAAGAGCGGCTGAATACTGACGGTGATGAATTGTTTGAGCCAATCTAATGGTGCTAATCCTGAAGCTTGAATAAGCACAGTTAAAATGGAAAGCCCCTGAATATCACGATGTAATAAGGCAGCTTGTGATAAAACCTGCTGATGATATTCAACAAATGGATCTACGCTCTCACGCCATAAACAGCCAAATAACTCTTTGAATTGATAAGGTGCACCTTCAATGTGATCATAACAAGGTTGCTGAATGGTCAAAGTTGCAATCTCGCCTAAAAACACCACACCCGTTTTTTGTAAATCCACATCTTGTTTTAAAATATTTTTTAACCACGCTGTAACAGCAGGTGCAGCTAAATTCCTTTGAGCAGGCAATCCTCGATAAACAGCGGTATTTAAAATACTCACTGGTAGTTTAATGTAATGACGTTGTGCATCTGATGTGTTACATAAAGTGCGAATTGATTGCATTGGCACATAATTATCCTGTCCAATGTTAAGTTCTACAATTTTTTGATCTACAATTTCATTGGCATAAGTTGGCACAATCCATTGGTGCCATTGCCAAGCATGTACAGGAACTAAATAATAATCCTCTGAATTTAAAGCAAGGTTTTGCATTTTTTCGCGAAATTCTAGCAATTCCTGCTCGTCAAACTCATGGCAATATAATTGCCCTGCATACCATTCAGTGGTAGAACGAAACTCTGCCAAATCTCGATGCACAGCCAGCCATAACACTTTGACTCTAGGTAAAATCTCAGGCGCTGAGTTCAAATAATCATCATAACCAAAACCGATTCGCCCCTTACTCATAATTAACCAAGGATGACCGCGCAACATCGCTTCGATTTGATAATGCGGTGCATTCAGTACTGCTACACTTGTTAAACGATTTTCATCCAGTACATGGGCTTCGGCCAACCACGTATTGTTCATCTCTTTAATCAAATAGGCTTTGGTAAAGGGTTTAACCCCAACCTGATTGGAAAAAGCGGCAATAAATTGATGTAAATTCCAAGCGGGTCTTCTGGTATCGACAGTTAAATCACGTACTGAACCTTCTTGAATATGCCAATGCCCCAATAAGTATTGTTGTGCATTAAACTGATAAATTCGGTCATCCAATCTCAATTGAAATACATCATTATCCAAGCTTTCAGCCTGAATAATTTCTTCATATAAAAACTCAGCGATTGCCATTTCAATCAAGCGTTGGCCTGCACTTCGCCATTGGTTCTGATTAATTTGTAACTGTGCAAAACTCATAAGCTGTTCTCAGTATTCGAATATTGTTGATGGTTTTGTTGATGCTGAGAATGTTGTGTATTGAGGCTTTGGGCTTGAAAATTCACATTTTTAACCAAATCTTCAACATGCTGAGCATGCACATGATGTTGTGTTGCGATGTTTTTCTGGATCACTTGGACTTGCGGATTTTGCAAAGGATCAAAATGTTGGAAACATTGTGGGGCTATTGCTAAGTCATATAACGAATAACCTATGAGTTGATTTGCAATTGTTGCCGCACGATAAGCGCCTAAACCCAAATCAGGGGTACCAACACCATGACTATGCATATCCATGTTCTGAACAAAAATTTCACCAATGCCAGCATATTCGACAGCATAATTTGCTGAAATATTCCAATGTCCTTGTGGATTGGTTTTAATCCAGGGCTTCAGTTGCTTTAGAAATTTAAATTCAGGACAGCGATAGCCTGTAGCACAGATCACATAATCACTGTCTAGACTGAACTGATTTAATGTCACCCGATCTTGAAAAATCAGTCTAATTTTCCCCTGTTCCGTTAAAACAGCATCTATTAGGTTGGACTGACTGTGTAAATGCGTCGCTAAATCATTTCCAGCAAGATGTCGATGGTAAAGTTTCTTATATATTTCACGAATGGTTTGCGCACTGATTCCTTTATATAAAAGTGACTGTTTACTCAGTTGTAAATCTTTATTGAGGTCATCAAAGCAATGAAAATGTTGACTATAGTCTGGACTAAAATGTTCTAAAGCTAATGGTGTATATTCCATAGGGAAGAAACCATTGGCTCGAGTCAGCCAATTGAGATTGAATTTTGGTTGAGACACCTGATCAAATTGATATTGACGATCGAATAAATCTAAAAAGATTTCTGCCGCAGATTGCCCTGATCCCAGTACCACAACATTGCCTTGTAAATTTTTTGGCTGATGTTCTAAATAATGTGCTGAATGTTTACATCGCTCAGGATAGCTTTGAATCAATGTCTGCATGCATTGTGGGATATAAGGCACATTTCCCGCACCCAATACAATGTTTCGACAGCTATAGCGTTGATGAATTCCTCCCTGTATAACTAAAACTTCAAAGCCATAGTATTTGGGTACAATTTCTGTGACCACAGATAAATATTGAATATGTTCAATTTGTTCTGCAACCCATTGACAATAATGATTATATTCCTTACGAGGGATATGTGGCTGTTCTAAAAAATAGAACTTATAGAGTTGCTGTTGCGCTTTTAAATAATTTAGAAAACTAAATGGGCTGGTCGGATCTACCATAGAGACCAAATCAGCCATAAAAGGCACTTGCAACATACTATTTGGAAGCTGCATTCCTGCATGCCAATCAAACAGGGCTTGTTTTTCAAAAAACAAATATTTTAGCTTTGATTTTTGTTGTAACAAACTTGCTAAACTTAAGTTAAACGGTCCTAAACCCACAGCAATAAAATCAAGCATAAATTGCATCCTTCCGTTTTAGACATAAAGGATTTGGCAACTGAATATAAATTGATTGCTGTTCTACTGGCGCAATCAGTTCATCCAGCTCATATAAACGCGTAAGTAAATTCCCTTTATATGGCAAGGTTGGTTGATACAATAAGCCTTGTAATAAACTGCTGTCAGAATACTGTACATATAATTCCATCAATTTATCTTTTAATAGATCAATGAGTTGCTGTTCAGAAACACTCCCTGTTGCACCAATTGCGTTGATAATGCCAAATAAAGTATTACCAAAAAAATAATAACTGAACCGTTCATCAACCAAAGATTTGTGACCAACAGCCTGCGCTTTCCCATCAAGGTCAGGGAATTCTTTTAATATTTCAGTGGCATATTCTTCGATATAGAAAAAACCCTGATTGTCCCTGAGCCATAAATTCTTAGGATACGCATTTTCCAACTCAACCAATACATTCTGCTGATGTGACTCAAATGCCATCCCATAGTGATGATACAAATACATCAAGGGAACTAAGCTGATCTCTAAAAATCGCTCAAACCAATTTAAAGCAATTTTTTCAATACTTAGTTGCGGTTCTGCCTGTGCAATTTGTTCAAATAAATGATCAAAGCGATTTAATTTTTTTGCTGGATGATCTTGGCATAAGGAGGCAATACATGACACTTGCTGATGTCGATCAAATGGCTGATCTCTAAAAATGCAAATCGTTTCATTGACAATTGTTCCATCGATGATTAACGCAGTCCATGCGGGGTCATTTATTGCTTTCAATGTAGGACAAGATTTTAAAATCGACTGACCTATTCGCCCCTGCCAAAGTTGACGCGTGATTTCTCCACGATGACATTCTTTGGCTAAATTGACTCGGATGGAATTGGTAATCATCACGGATAGTGACGGTTTCACCATCCAAGGTGCTGAATAGCTGACCAATGTTCTGACGGATGTTGTTGCGGAAAAATGCCAAGCCTTTTCACCAAAATCAATCAGTTTTTTCTTAGCTTTTAATTCTTTATACCAGTCTTTAGTCTGTAAATAACGTGCTTGCCATGGATGCAATGTCAATAATTTATAGCTTGAATGTGTATGAATTAAATCTAATTCTGCTTCGCTCAAATACCATTGCATATGCTTTATGAGTTGGCTAGTAATTGGCTGATCTGATGTCGCACTTTCTGCCAGATATTCTGGTGCAACTAACCAGTAATACAGTTGTGTTTGACCCTTATGTTCTGGTGAGAACTTTAACCAATCTTCATGAACGAAACCTGTGCGGCTCTTAGGCGCTGGATGCATACTATGCCCAAGAATCAGTGCTTGTTCTGTCTGAATGAAATCTTGTTTGGCTTGAATTAATTGGTCAAAATCATATTGACGCTGCTTTAAAAACTCAGCTAAAGCATCTCGGCTTTGTATCCATTTTTCAACCAATGATGCTGAATCTAAGGATTCAACAGCGTTTCGTACCAGTTCTTCCAGAAGTAAGCACACAATTGCAATTGGACTAAACCTTTGCACTTGTCCTTTATTAAAAATCTGTGGCAGTTTTTCTATTCGATGCCGCCCTACAAGACTCGTATATGCAAGCGGTACAAATAATTGGGATTGGATGGATTCCAGTGGAATCATTAACAACGTCAAGCCTTGGCTAAACGCAAGTTGAGTAGAGTTTTGCTGATACTTTTCTAGTAAAATTCTACCCCCAGTTTCTTGTGAGTATGCATTGATTAGGTGCTGCATCGCCAATCGGCTGGCAAGCTCTTTCATCTGACCATATCCTCTGTACAAGACTTTTTACTGCACTAAAAAGATCTAGAAATTTGATTTATGTTTTTCTTGGATCGTGTAGCTCTGCTTAACACAAAATAATGATAATCATTCTCATTTGTTAATGCAATTTTATACACTGCTTCTTTGTATAGATTTAACACTATGATTCTGTGAATATTTATGATGAATTGGTCTTTTTCTTATCGTTTATCTGTTAAAATTTTCAATTGTAATAAATGATAATATTCTCATTTAGAATTGAGAAATTTCATCGAAATTTCCATTTTAAGGGATTATTTAACAAGTTTAATTAATCTACAACTTCACTAGCAGATTTTAATCTAAAGCTTATTTATTGATTTATTGTGATATTTTTATGGGAAAATAAAAAATAGATTTAACAGCATACGGGAATTGTATCCTTTCTTTAAAATCATAACTCCTCTTTACCAGTTTTGCTGTTTTTTAGTATTTCTTCAGTGTAGTAACGTTTATTCAGAATGTAGTTTTGCTTGGGTAATCTCGTGAATACTTCACTTGAAAGCTTCATTATTCTTAATTTTATTGGGATTTGTACTTACGTGGTGTCGAAGTTAATCGATTAGAGCTTGAACAAAAGTCAAATGCGTACCCTTTTTATACTGCAACAATTATCATTAAAAATAGTATTAATGTAATAAACTCAAGAAAAACAATATAAAATATTGATTTTTTAAAATAAAAATCAAATAATTTTATCTGAGAAGCATAAGGTGTATTATCTTAATTTTAGATACAAAACTGAGCTATAGATTTTTATGTTGGAACATAGCGATATTAATTTACCGATTATTATTATTGGCGCTGGGATAGCAGGAATCGCATGCGCTAAAAAATTACAAGAAAATGGTAAAAAAGTTACCATACTCGAAGCGAGGTCTCGCATAGGTGGGCGCATAGATTCATTGCAATCTGATGCTAATGTTTTTGATTTAGGTGCATCATGGATTCATGGCGTTGAAGGTAATCCTATCTGGGAAATTACCCAAGAGAATCATATAGCAACAACTGTATTTAACTATGACAAATCGCAATATTTTCATGAAAATGGCTTGTTATTTTCTGACAAAGAAGTCCATGAGTTTGAATCTTATGTAGAAGAAATAGAAAAGCAACTTTCTCAAACACAAACGTTATCGGCCCTCAACGCGACTGAAGAAATAATTTCTTCTTTACATTATTCAGGTAATACATTTTCAAAAGATTATCTTAAAAAATTATTATTTAACTTTTTCAACCGAATAGCAAATGATCCATTTGCGACCAATCTTGAGCTACTTTCATCGAATTATAAAAATTACGAAGGTTATTTTGAAGGTGATGAAGTTATTTTTCCCAATGGTTATGCTCAAGTTATAGACGTGCTTTCAAAAAAAATAGACATTCAATTCAATATAGATGTAAAAAAAATCATCTGTGAAAATGATTATGTAAAAATCATTGATTCCAATGATAATTTTTACATAGCTTCCCGCGTAGTGGTTACTGTCCCACTCGGAATCTTAAAGAAAAACCATATAGCATTTTATCCAGCATTACCTCATCACTATGCGCAATCTATTCAAGATATTGGATTTGGATCCTTCAATAAAGTATTTTTCGAATTAGAACAACCACTCTCTTTTAGATCAAAAATGCCGATAGACAAGATAAGTGATTTCTATTGGAATGAGCTTGGCTGTTTTAATATCCTTGACTTATCTGGAATTTATAAAAAACCAATTTATTTAATGCTGTTTGGAGGAAAGCAATCTGAGTTTATCGATAATTCAGCGGATCATGAAATATCAAACTTTATTTTTAGTAGCTTGCAAAAACAATTTAACAATATTCCCCATACACCTAAAAAACTCATCGTGACACGTTGGGGCTCCGACCCTTATAGTTATGGTTCTTTTAGTTTTCCCTCACTAAAGCACAGTGAGGATATTGTTAAAGTACTGCATCAACCAATTCAAGAAAAAATCTTCTTCGCTGGCGAACATTGTAGCTTGAAATATGCGGGTACTGTTCATGGCGCATATTTAAATGGCGATGAAACAGCTCAAAAAATATTAGCTGAAATACCACTTATTTAAGCCTAATCTCAGCCATGAAAAAACCTCCCTAGGGAGGTTTTTATAATGTTGTCTAGTGTTAGACGCATTGATAATAGACTTCTTTCATAAGTCCTTTTTAAAACCATTAATCAACATAAAAGTACCCTCATCCTAGCCTTCTCCCAAAGGGAGAAGGAACTTTCAATACCAACACTTATAAATTAAAGCGCCAATCACAGCACCAACAATTGGTGCAACCCAGAAAAGCCATAATTGACTCAGTGCAGCTGTTTCAGCAAACAAAGCCACTGCTGTACTACGTGCAGGATTGACCGAAGTATTGGTGACAGGAATACTGATTAAATGGATCAAAGTTAATGCCAAACCAATAGCAATAGGCGCAAAACCTGCTGGTGCACGTTTATCTGTAGAACCGAGAATTACAATTAAGAAAATAGCAGTTAAGACAATCTCAATTAATAATGCAGAAACCAAAGAATATTTTCCAGGCGATAAATCACCAAAACCATTTGTTGCAAATCCGCCCGTACCAGTGAATCCTGCTTGACCTTGTACAATCAAATACAATATAAATGCCGCGAAAATACCACCTACGACTTGAGCGATAATGTATGGTGCTAAGTCTTTTGCATTAAAACGACCGCCAACCCATAAACCTATACTTACTGCGGGATTGAAATGTCCACCTGAAATATGACCTAATGCGTAAGCACCAGTCAGTACAGTGAGACCAAACGCGAGTGCAACACCGACAAAACCGATACCCAATTCTGGAAAAGCTGCAGCAAGTACTGCACTACCACACCCTCCAAAGACCAGCCAAAATGTTCCAATAAATTCTGCAAAATATTTATTCATATTCATTACTTTTCTGTTCAATAAATCCAACCGGAATTTAGCAAAACAAGTCACACTTTTAAATAAAAATATGAATTATTTTACAAAAAACATAAGTAATTGATGAAATGACTAAATTTATAATTTTTATAGAACAAACCCTTCGATTGAAGGGCTTGTTAGACAAATTAAAATTCCAATTCAGAGGGGGAAGAAGGAATGATTTAATAAATCTATTGCTAATTATTAACATGTATATGGATTTATACAATCTTATTTAATAGAACACAGCATTCTAAAAATTTGAAGATAAATCAAAAAGCCCATCTGCGGGTGAACTCTTTAGCCGATTTATGGCAAAGAACTACTTATGATTAAAAAGCTGATCTGTTATCTTTTGATCAACTTTACTTCGATGTCCATTGTCAAAATATCGATCTACATGGCATCGTTTTGTATTTGTATCGCAGAATACTCCATTTGAGAAAGTAAATGCAGAACGATCAAAATCACCTTGTGAGAAAACTTTATTCGCTTTTTGGGTTCCTAAATATTGAGCCGTAAGTGATTTTGATACACCTTTCTTATTTACACAAATATATTGATCACAAATCACACCTTTTTGAGGTGAAACTAAACTTGTGCTGGTTTTAGCAATCGTTGGAAAACTGATGATTAAACAAGCGTAGCTGATGATATTCAATAATCCTTTAGAAATTTTCACTTTTAAACCTGCAAAACAATACAAAAAAATAAAGGGAAATTATAAGATCAATTAGATTTAAGATATACAACAATTATGTTTAAACCTATATAAGAAAACACGTTAGGCTTCTTTTATAAGACATTTTTAAAATGATAAATCAACATGAAAGCCCCTCATCCTCGCCTTCTTTCAAAGTGAGAAGGCGATTTCAATAGCAATATGAATCACTCATTATAAACATTCATTCAGTTTAGAAATAATCTAGAGATATTATGATTAACAGCAGAATTATCGATAAAATCAAATAAGTATTGATATTATTAAAGCTCTTAAGATAATTTAACATTCGTCATTTCCCATAAGAATTTAATAAAATACTATATGGTTGACGGATAGATAAAAGACTAGGAAAAGAAAAGCAGACAAAAAAATACCATCGATAATAAAATTGGTTAAAAATGTTGCACGATGAAATTTAAATAAACTTGTAAAGCTAATAAATTAACACTTTTATATTCAAAAAAACTTAAATCACAAGTTAAGCTAATAAATAGTTTTAGCTATTTTAAATAAGTTCATTTTAAAAACCAAAATTTAGATTTATTGGTGATATAAAACTTTAAATCGGTGGCTCCACTAACTCTCTTCACTTATTTATTTAAAATTTATCGACGTAAAATGACAATTAAGTATTTTTAGAAAATGCTTGGAATCAATTCAATTCATCAAGTTTTAAAAAATAATTCCTTTTGTCAGGTCTATCATTTTTTAAATGCTTTAAAAATATTTTAGCAGTTTCCTCAGATACATCCTCTCTTAGGCAACGTTCAACAAAAGATATATCTACAAATTCATCTGCTAATCCAGCACGACCAAGATCTAAAAAGTAAATTTCACCAGATTTATCTATAAAAATATTACTATCCGTGATATCGCCATGAGAAAAAACCAATCTTTCTTCAACACGAGTCTCATTTAACTCATTCCAAAGACTTAGGTAAGTTTTATGGTCTCCCCATAATTCAGCCTCAAAATCATCTTGATCTATCTCGTCAAGGAGTTGGTTATCAATAAAAAATTTTGACTCTTTTAACCGATGATCAATGCTTGAAATAAATGGGCAATCAATAATAGCAACTGCATTTAACTGATTGAGTGTTTCCTTATAGATAGCAAGCAATTCTTGCTCTGTTAAAAAAAGCGCTGAAATTGGTTTTGCATTGATCGCTTTAGTGATCATGAATTCAAACTGCTCATCCTGAAAAGTCATGATGAGTTCAGGCACCTTTAATTTATCAGAGAGCCAACTCAACATTTTCGCTTCACGAGAGACACTGTATGTGGTCTCTGTATATAAAGTGCTAGATCGCTTAAGAAAAAAAGTTTCATTATTTCGATTAAAAGAATAAACATCCGATGGCGACTGACCAATTTTATTTGGCTCTAAAACGCTGTTTCCAATAAATTGTTGAATAATATTAGGCAATTCCATCAAGTTTTCCTTTTATTCAGCATTAAAAACCTCGCAAATGCGAGGCCTAGTAAATAGATGATCTTAATTAGGTTCACTGTAGCAAAAATATGGCTTATTCTCTATAGAGGGTCAATGCATCAAACTTTTGTCATTACCTCTCAATTGCATAAATAGCGCTAGGCTTAAGGAAAATGGGTTGCTGTATTTCTCTGTCTCAAATCTCAAGAATAAGCTAGAGCAGAATATTAGACAGCAGCAAGACCTCAGGATGCAGACAAATCGCGGAGTAGTTGCTCCAAATCCTGTTCGCCTACTTTTGTTTGAGCACCTGCCTGCAAGCCGCCACGAATGAGTTTTTCAGCAGCCGGACGCGCAAACAGACCAGCCCATGCCTTGTGCTCTCGAAGGAAGTCTTCACTTAAATCCGTTGGTGGGATTGCTTTCTTTGCAGCGGCGATGACCCCTTCAGGTAAAGCTGCAATATTTGTGGCGATGCGATGAACAAAAGCGTCTAACTCATTTGCCGGAAGCGCACGATTTACCCAACCATATCGTTCGGCTAGCAAAGCGTCAATAAGGTCAGCACCAAGAATTACCTCTAATGCACGCCCCCGTGTCATACGCTGTGAAAGATATTGAGTACCACCACCGCCAGGAATAATCCCCATCAATGCCTCACATTGGGCGAGACCAGCGCGCCCAATAGCAGCAAATGCCATGTCCACTGCTGCCACAAATTCAGCACCGCCACCACGCGCCAAGCCTTCGAGCTTAACAATTGTCACTTGCGGCTGTGCCTGAATCATCTCTCCCAAAGCCTGAAATGGATTCAATCCATTAGGTACATCTTTTGCGAACTGGTCAAAAGCGTTTGGCTCATCAATTAAGGTCATGTCTACATGAGCGATGAAAAACTCAGGATCGGCGCTTTGGAACACGATTACACGTGTTTGTGGGTCATCACGTACCTGAGTGAGAAAAGCTCGAATATCACTCATCAATGCAACATCCAATACATTAACTGGTGGATTGTTAATGCTGACAGTCGCCACGCCTTGATCATGCTCAATGTGAAGTGTGGAATAAGTTGGAATGGTCATCATATACCCTTGATTTTAGCTGTGTGCAATCATGGTATCTTATGTATACTTAGTGTCAATTACGCACCTTAAGCATCCTAAGTATCTTGGAGCATACCTATGAACCCTGATCACGATCCAATCTACCGTGCCGACTGCCCAAGCCGTGCCATTCTCGATCAAATCGCAGATAAATGGTCAATGCTGGTTTTGATGGTGTTACATGAACCACGCCGCTTCAACGCCATCAAACGGCGTCTTGATGGTATTACCCAACGTGTATTGACACAGACACTTCGCAAGTTAGAACGCAATGGTATGCTGACACGCACCGTTATAGATGGGAAAACGCTAGGGGTGGAATATGCCTTGACGCCACTTGGTCAATCACTCAAATTGCCTTTTAACGCGCTCTACGACTGGACCGTCGAGAATATGGATACCATTCAGGTGTGCCAATCTCACTATGACCAATCTGATGATATTATTCGCACAGCTACCACCCAGCAATCAGGCATAACACTGAAATAACGTGTGTAGTCGCTAGCTAAAAAGATGAGAACTTGGCTTGCTCGTCCAAAATCTGATGAATATGGAAAAGATTATTTAGGTTTTAAAACTACCACCTGTTTTGCTTACTTAATTTTGTTCCACTTTCATCTATACAATAAAAACCACCGCAAAGGTGGTTCATATCTTGAATTAATGACTGTAATCTTTGTCTTTAATTTTCAGTTCTATTGCCTTAGTGGAGTCAATATTTTTGTGACTAATATAGTGAATAACAGTTTTTTTTAAATTTAACGCTAAAAACACATCTCATTCATCAACAATATCAACAAAATTTGCACCCAACACCTTGGCTAAATTTTGAGGTTTCACCCCAATGTCTAAACCACGTTTACCACCACTAACATACATCATTGCTAATGCTGTTGCGCTAGCATCAATCACCGTTTTTAAACGCTTTTTTTGACCTACAGGACTGATTCCACCGACTAAATACCCAGTTAAACGCTCTGCATCTTTAGGATCTGCCATATGTAGTTTTTTACAAGCAAAAGCACTCGCCACTTTCTTTAAATTTAATTGATGGTTCACTGGAAGGATGGCAACAAAATAATTTTTATCATCTGTCACCATCAACGTTTTAAACACTTCTTCAACATTTAAGCCTAATTTTTCAGCAGCCTCTAAGCCAAAACTTTTTGCATTTACATCATGTTCATATTCATGAATTGAAAATTCAATTTTATTTGATTTTAAAACTTTGCAAGCAGGTGTCATAGAATAAACAAGATCAAAATTAAGAAGACTTTTGAATTATAGGACTATTTATATAAATTTTAAAATAACAATACAAATTTAAATGGTGAAAATTAATACTTGTAAAATCATGGATAACTTGATTAAAATCCTGTCATATACCTTATATTACTAGAACAATGCCATCAATCTATCAATTAAAACCAGCATTTCAAAACTTACTGCGCCCTTTTGTTCAAAAGCTTTTTAATATCGGAATCACGGCAAATCAAGTCACTTTGTTAGCGATGTTTATATCGCTCGGTTTAAGCTTTTTTCTATACCAGTATTATCTGAATCATGCTGTAAATGGGTGGTTATTGCTCTTTCCCTTGTGGATGTTGCTACGAATGGCTTTCAACGCCATCGATGGAATGCTTGCTCGTGAATTTAAACAACAATCCAACTTAGGTGCATTTTACAATGAATTGTGTGATGTTATTTCGGACACAGCACTCTATCTATGCTTGATTGCTTTTGGCTTTATCAGTGCAAAATTACTGTTATTGATTGCTTTCCTTGCAATTCTAAGTGAATACACTGGTGTAATGGCGCCACTGATTGGGCAAGAACGTCGTTATGATGGCCCAATGGGGAAAAGTGACCGTGCATTTTGGTTTAGTTTAATCACAGTCGTGATTGTCACCGTGCCATTATTCACTACAAATTTACAACTTCTCGGCTTAATCTGTAATGGCATACTCATTTTAATTGGTCTGCTGCTTAGTTTAACCATCTATAACCGAATTAAAAATAGCTTAAAAACAGCTTTATAAAACAGTTTCATATTTAGGGTAAATTCGTATGTATAACAACAGTCATCACACCTTTAAGAGTCATGATGGAACAGAATTGTTTTATCAACATTGGGCAACCAACTCACCAAGCGAAACAAAAAAAGCCATTCTTCTGTTTCATCGTGGACATGAACATTCAGGACGTATGGCGCATTTGGTCAAGGAACTCAATTTAAGTGATTTTGATTTCTTTGCATGGGATGCCCGCGGTCACGGCGATTCCCCTGGTGAACGTGGTGATGCACCTAGCTTCTCAGCATGTGTAAAAGATATTCAATATTTTGTCCAACATATTGAAGAAAACTATGGTATCGATGCCAAGAATATTGCTGTAGTTGCACAAAGTGTAGGTGCGGTATTGGCTGCAACATGGGTACATGATTATGCGCCTAAAATTCGCGCCTTGTGTCTCGCGTCCCCTGCTTTTGATATTAAGCTTTATGTGCCATTTGCCGAACCAAGTTTAAGAGTCATGGAAAAAATTCGCGGTAATTTTTTCATCCAAAGTTATGTTAAAGCCAAAATGCTGACCCATGATGAAGAACGTGCTCAAAGCTATGATACCGATCCTAAAATTGCTAAAGCCATTTCGGTGAGAATGTTGCTTGGGCTCTATGATGCCTCTAAGCGAATTGTTGCAGATTCACAAAACATCTTTGTACCAACTCAAGTGTTATGCTCAGGTTCAGATTTTGTGGTTTTTCAAAAACCGCAACGTGAATTTTACCAAAAGCTTCCGCATCCTAAAAAAGAATTACATATTTTAGATGGCTTCTTTCACGATACTTTAGGTGAAAAAGATCGCCATATAGCAACAGAAAAAATACGCCGATTTATCCAGCAATGTTTTGCTGTTGAATATCAAGCTCCAGACGTTTTAAATGCGGACAAAATTGGTCCAAGCTGTGCTATAGCTGAAGATCTCAGTTCACCATTACCCGCTAAATCAATTAAGAATGCATTTTGGGAAATCACCAAAAAGAATCTAAAAATTGGTAGCCATTTATCTAAAGGCTTAAAAATTGGTGAAGACACAGGCTATGACTCTGGAAGTACCTTAGACTTTGTTTATCGTAACCAATCTGAAAGTAGCAATCCTATTGGCAAAATCATTGACCGCCAGTATTTAAATGCGATTGGTTGGCGTGGGATCCGTGTTCGTAAACAAAACATTGAACATTTGGTTCAGAAATATGCAGATATTCTAATTAAAAAACGCAAACCATTGAGAATCATGGATATTGCATCTGGTCATGGACGTTATATTTTAGATGCTGTGGTTCAATTACCAAAACGACCAGATTCAATCTTATTGCGTGATTATAGCGATATCAATGTACAAGCTGGTCAGCAAATGATTGCAGCACGTGGACTCAATGACATTGCTGAATTTGTTCAAGCAGATGCATTTGATACACAGTCTTTGGCCTCTGTTAAACCAAAACCATCACTTGCTGTGGTTTCGGGTTTATATGAGTTATTTGCAGACAATGATTTGCTACGTCAATCACTTGAAGGCTTAAGTAAAGCAATCCTTAAAGATGGTTATTTGATTTATACCGGTCAAATTTGGCATCCACAGCAAGAATTTATTGCGCGTGCACTAACCTCACATCGTGAAGGTGATGCATGGGTAATGCGTTTACGCTCACAAGCGGAAATGGATGCACTTGTTGAAGCTGCTGGCTTTAAAAAGGTTGACCAATGTATTGATGAGTTTGGAATATTTACCGTCTCAGTCGCACAGAAACTTTGACACCATGTAATCAAGTTAGGATCAATCAAATGTGCAAGGATGCACACTTAACTTAGAAATGGATTAAAGAATATGTACACACTTGAAGATATGCGTAGATTTCCACTTTGGCCTAAAAACCAATTCCGTCTGAATTATGATGTAGATTTTGATGGTGATAATTATGAATGGCGTGAGTGTGTAACACATATTTTAAATGTATTAGAAAAAATTTATCCTATTAAGGTCATTTCAGAACCGCCTTTCGAACCATATGAAGATTTTATTGAACTTACATATTTAATTGGCGATGAAAAAATAACTATAGGAAATGATTTTGCATTTTCTACAATTTGGATTCAAGCAGATAGCGTAGAATTAGCTTTGGAAATTAAAAATATCCTTTCTCAAGAGGTTCCCCTACCTAAAGAAAGACTTTTAAAACCAAATCATTCGATAACTGAAATGAATACTCTATCTGATTCTGAATCACATATTACGGATAGAGAGATTGTTTCTGATTATTCTAAAAATCTCCAGCCTTATCAACCTAATAAAATTTTTATGAGCAATAATCTAATCAAAGAAACAGGGACTTGGAAATGGGGCATACTTTGCTTAGTTTTTCTTGCGCCTTTCTTTTTTCTCACTTATGGCTTTGCAAATCAATATGCATCAGGTCTGAGTGATGTTCCAAGTATTGTCTTTGCTTGGGAAAAGCATATTCCACTTTGGGCTTGGACAATTGTACCGTATTGGTCAATTGACCTGTTTTACGGCCTCTCCTTATTACTTTGTTGGAACAAATTTGAGCTTAAACAACAAGCGCTTAGGTTATTTTTAGCGCAAGTCATTTCGATTAGTTGCTTCTTACTGTTTCCTTTAAAGTTTAGTTTTGAACGTCCACCTTTAGATGGTTTTTTCGGTCTATGGTTTGATGTCCTCATGGGCTTTGATAAGCCCTTTAATCAAGCGCCCTCATTACATATTGTTTTGCTGATGATTCTTTGGGATTTCTATCGTCGCCATGTATTTGGGGCATGGAAATATGTGGTCGATTTTTGGTGTGTGCTGATTGGAATCTCTGTACTCACGACATGGCAGCATCATTTTATTGACCTTCCCACTGGAATACTGGTTGGCGCTTTATGCTTATGGTTATTTCCAATTTCAGTAAAATCCCCATTTAGAAAAGATGGACTGCAACTGTTAACAGCAAAGCATTTAAAGCTTGGTAGTTATTACCTTTGTGGCTCAGTGATTTTCTTTATCTTAGCCTACGAGTTTAGACCTTGGGGATTGTGGCTAATTTACCCCGCTGTGAGCCTGTTTATCGTTGCACATAGCTATAGTTTTGTACGTCCACATTTTTTTCAAAAACAAGAAAATGGTAAAATGACGGTTGCTGCACAAATACTGCTTGCGCCTTATTTAATCTTTGCTTGGTTTAATAGTCGTGTTTGGACCAAAAAGCATCCCGAAGATTCTTTTATCATTCAACATGAACTTAAAAAAATCTATATTGGAAGAATTCCAACACAACAAGATCACCACCAATACAATGCAATATTTGATTGTGTTGCTGAGTTACCCTTAAATCAAGCAACTGCATATCAGCAATATCTCAGTCTAGATCTGATTCCATTACAAGCCAATCAGCTTGAGTTAGCCGTAGCACGATTAAATGATTTGATGTCAAAGCTTGAACCAAGCTCTACCCAAAATATTCTGATTTTTTGTGCCTTAGGTTATTCAAGAAGTAGCGCTGTACTCACCGCTTGGCTGATTCAACAAAACCAAGATGCCAATATTGATGAAATGGTAAACATTATTCGTAAAGCTCGCCCTTGGGTGGTATTAAAACAAGCCCAATTGGAAGAATTAGAAATTTACCATCTAAAACTGAAAGGTTTAGCGCCATGAAAATGAATTTTTATGTGGTTGCGCAACTGTTGTCTGCAACCACAGCTATATTACTTTCAGGTTATTTGGCTTTTGCCTTATCTATTTTTGCCATCCTGTTCAAAGGCTGGCAATCCTTTGAATTCTGGACGTTCATTGTCATTACATTGTTATTATCTGGGCTTCATCATTATCTCTCATTTAGAGTTAAGTTTGATGCTCAACTCATTAAAATGATTGCACGTGAATCCCAAACTGAATCTATTGAAAACTTAACCCTGCAATTTGATCAAACCCTAATGAGTATGAAATTGATGCCCGCATCTAAAGCAGGACGTGATTGGTCACAGCGTTTTGCAGGATGTTTTAAACTTTTAAAACTTCAAATTGCTTTATTATTGATACAATATCTGGTCTTAATGATTTTGATTTCTAGAATTATTTAGAGCGATTTTAACCTCAACTGATACAGTTTTAGCTGATATATTCAATTGTTATTGTATGATGGTTTGAATCATCTTAAATCAAGAAAATTCTCAGCTTCTCAGCAGTGAAGATCTTGAAATGCTATAAAATTCTTCTATGATTCAAAAAACAGAAATGATAAATTTGTAAATGGAGACCAAGTTTTTTACTTTTTATTCAAAACTAAGTTTGGTTATATTTTTATTCTAGTCACTTAAAAAGTAGAATTTTGTACTTTAATCACCCTATTATACAGCTTGCCCCACAATAAAATGCTTCAATATCAATCGGCTTAGAGAATGAATCAACTACCTGAACAACGTTCCGAACAAGATAAAGAGTCATACAATAAACAGTCTTTAGAGCAAAAGACTCAACACTTAGATTCATCTAATGGAAATTTAGCATCACACTCTATTGCTCGCTTTATCGCATTTTTGACACGCCGTGGCGCACGACTCTTAACTGGTGCTCGTAGCTTATGGGTTGGTTGTCAGCCTGAGATGAAACAACGTATTTACTATGCCAATCACAATAGTCATATCGACTTTATCTTATTATGGTCTTCACTTCCAAAACTGATGCGTCGTAAAACTAAACCTGTTGCTGCTTCAGATTATTGGCTGAAAGATGGCTTTAGACAATTTTTAATTAAAGACACCTTTAATGGTGTTACGATTCAACGTAATCGCGAAGATAATGCAGACCCTTTACAACCTGTGAAAGACGCTCTTGCTCAGGGTTATTCCATTATTTTTTTTCCTGAAGGTACTCGAAATCTTGATGATGATCTTGAGCTGTTACCTTTTAAAAGTGGCCTCTATAACTTACATAAACAATTTCCTGAGATTGAGATTGTCCCTGTTTGGATTTCAAATCTAAGACGTGTCATGCCAAAAGGTTCTTTTGTTCCTTTACCTTTACTGTCTACCGTATGCTTTGGCTCTCCTTTAGAACAACATTTAGAAATGGATAAAGCCACATTTATAGATTATGCACAGAAGCAGCTATTACAATTAAAAGAGGTTGAGAATCAATGATTTTAGATAATCTAAATAAAACCTATCTTTTATTTGGTATTTTTGCGGGAATTTTAGTTTTTGCATCTAGCGTGGGCTTTATTCTCAAGCAAAAAACTGGGCAAAAACCCTCATCAGTGATTGATAATTTAAACGCACGGATCAATGCTTGGTGGGTGATGTTGATCGTCATTGGCGCAGCCATCCTATTGGGTCAAACTGCATTTATTATCTTATTTGGGATTATTTCCCTGTTTGCTCTACGAGAATTTACCAGTCTATTGCCGACACGGCGTGGTGATTATTTCCCTTTACTTATCGCCTTTTATTTTGTTATTCCCTATCAATATTATTTGATCTATATCGACTGGTACGGCTTATATTCAATTTTTATTCCACTTTATGTATTTTTACTGATTCCAATAGCCAGTCTAAAACAAGAAGATACCAAACACTTTCTTGAACGCAGTTCTAAAATTCAATGGGGACTCATGGTCTGTGTTTTCTGTATTTCCCATGTTCCTGCATTACTCAATTTAAAACTAAATGGTTTTAAAGGTGAACCGATTTGGTTAGCAATCTGGCTGATTATGGTTGTTCAAGCATCCGATGTTTTGCAATATGTCTGTGGTAAGCTTTTTGGAAAGCACAAGGTTGCACCGGTCTTGTCACCATCAAAAACAGTTGAAGGCTTAGTGGGTGGTATTGTTTTAGCCACAGCTTTAGGTGTTGCTATGGCATGGCTTACTCCATTTAGCTATCTACAAGCTGCATTGATAGGACTGGTTGTGTGTATCTTTGGCTTTTTCGGTGGTTTGGTAATGTCTGCCATCAAACGTGACCGTGGTGTCAAAGATTGGGGACAGTTGATTCATGGTCATGGTGGAATGTTAGATCGGATTGATTCTATCTGCTTTTCTGCACCCATCTTCTTTCATATTTTAAGATATTGGTGGAGTTAGTGAATAAACATGATTGTGAGAGATATAGATGAATTACAAAATAATATTTACAATGCTCTGTGTAGGTTTTGGTCTGCAAGGGTGCAGTTTATTTAATCAGTCTGAATGTAATAATCAACAAGTGACTGATCGTGTAAAAAAACTCTACTCAAGTCAGGTAAATATCAATTTTGGATCAAAATTAAATCAACTTACTCAACAATTTAATCCAAATGCAAACACAACAACAAAAACCATACCTTCTATAGAAGGAATCACTTTAACTAAAATAAAGCGATTAAATCTGGAAAAATTACAGGCTGATAAAGACAATCAGGATTCACAAAATCTAATCGATTTGATTACTGATCGCTTTGAAGGTGCGCAATATATTTGCCAAGGTGTAATTCAACAAGAGATTAGCACCAATGTACTTGCTGATATGACCAAAGAACTTTCAGGTGAAAACTCAAATGTGATTGAAGGAAATAAATTAAATATTCCAGTAATTTATGCTCTGTACCAGCACAATGGAAATCAACAATTTGAAGTCCAATATACTGCTCAGAATCCATTGCATTTAATGTTGGCAATAATGTTACAGAAAAAACAAGCAAAAATGACGAAATAACGCCTAAATAGCAAGCAACCAGAAGCTTAAGATACAAATCACGAATAAATCTACCAATTTTCATAGATTGACAGGTTTAAATCAGCTACTTAACATCAGGGCAATCTTGGATACATAGCATTGGTTTTATTTTGAATTTTCAGTATCAGTTAAAAATAATTTTTACAGTGGGCTTAACACTTGCGATCACAGCATGTTCGTCTTTGGGTGGTGGCTCTGTGCAAAAACGTGCTGCTAAACTTTCGACTGGAATCCAAAAAGCCTATTCTGTCTCTCCCGATGTTGCCAATCGTGTATCCCCAATGATTGTACAAAGTGCGGATCAGTATGATGTAGATCCTTTACTGATTGCAGCGACCATACGTCAAGAATCAAGCTATCGGAGTTATGTCACCTCTCCATCTGGTGCTGTTGGGCTTACCCAGATCATGCCGCGTTATTGGCAACAAGCCTGCCCTGGTGATTTGTTTGATGAATATACCAATGTACGCTGTGGCACCATGATCTTGGCTAAATACAATCAAAGTGCAGGAAGCTGGAAAAAAGCCTTAGCCTACTACAATGTTGGACCCACAAATTACCAAACAAATCGTAAAATGAAACGCCAAGGTAAACGATACGCGAAACAAGTCAAACAACATGAAAAACAGTTAAAGTCTTCATTATAAAGTTTAAGAATAGAAACTGAATATCAATAAAATAAACCCACTCTTGCAGATACTTGAGTGGGTTTATTTTTTATCCATGACAACAATACACAGCATAGATATAGACGATTTAATTCAAACTTAATCTGCTGAAATATCTTCAAACAAAACGGAAGACAAATAACGTTCACCCGCATCTGGAAGAATCACCACAATGGTTTTGCCTGCATTTTCAGGACGAGCAGCTAATTGTGCAGCAGCAGCTAAAGCCGCACCACTAGAAATACCGACAAAAATACCTTCTTGAGTGGCACTTTGACGGGCAAAATCAATCGCTTCTTGGTTGTCGATAGCAATAACTTCATCAACTAAGTCTAAATCCAAGTTTTTAGGAATAAAGTTTGCACCAATCCCTTGGATCTTATGTGGCCCAGGCGTTAAAGTTTCACCACGTTTGGTTTGTCCAATAATTGGTGAATCTGCGGGTTCTACAGCAACGGAGTAAATCGCTTGCTGCTTGACCTTTTCAAAATAACTTGAAATACCTGAAATGGTACCGCCAGTTCCGACACCAGCAACAAGAATATCGACTTTACCACCTGTTGCAGCCCAAATTTCTGGACCAGTTGTTGTTTCGTGTATTTTAGGATTGGCTGGGTTTTCAAATTGTTGCGGTAAATAATATGTTTCAGATTGTTCTGTTGCTAAACGTACTGCCTCATCAACTGCGCCTTTCATACCTTTTGCGGGTTCAGTTAAAATTAAATTTGCACCCAACGCTTTTAATACTTTACGGCGCTCTATACTCATACTTGCTGGCATGGTTAAAGTGATCGCATAACCTTTTGCCGCTGCTACAAATGCCAATGCAATACCAGTATTCCCGCTGGTTGGTTCTACAATATGCATGCCTTTTTTCAAAAGCCCCTTCGCCTCTGCATCTGCAATAAGTGCAGCACCAATTCGATCTTTAACAGAAAAAGCAGGATTACGACTTTCAATTTTTGCTAAGACCGTTGCGCCACCTGTAATAAGACGATTGATACGAATAAGTGGTGTATTCCCAATTGCCTCAGCATTATTAGAATAAACAGCAATACCTAAGTTTTCAGTTGCTGGAAAATTTGGATCTGTAGACATGACCTTTCCTTGAATTTAAATGAATTTATATCAATCTATCATAATGCTTTTCTATGAAACTTTGATATTGAGTAACTGAATTTAATTATACCAATATCGAAATAGTTTATTGATAAAAATCATAAGTTTAGTTTTTAGGCAAAGTGTTTGACCGATTTGTCGTCAAATCAAACTATATATTTGTATATTATTTCAAGCATAATAACGATATGACTCATATTTAGAGAATATTATGGCAAGCAATGCTTATCAAAAATTTTATCGTCAATTTACAAAAAAAATCTTAGATAAAATCGTCAGCCCACAAGTTTTAGGCGATACAAAAACTCTTGAAAATACAGTTAATGATCCAAACACAGCTAATTTTCCGATTTGCTATGTCATTCAAGATGACTCAACTTCAAATAAAGTCTTGATCGACAATGAAACAGAAAAAAGAAAACTCAGCCCTGCTTTTGCGCCACTTAATCTAGGGGCAGATTATCAGGAAGAGGATCGTTTTATCACCTTAGAACCAACCAAAAGCAATGCTTCTGCATACTACCCGGATAAAATTATTCGCTTAGTCGAATATTTATTGAAACATCCTGAGCAAGATGTACTTTTAGTGCCAACAACGATTTTATGGGGACGTGCACCAGAGAATGAAGATAGCTGGTATAAAGCATTGATGACCGATGCTTGGGCTAAACCAACGGGCATTAAACAAGCACTGAATATTACCCTCTATGGCCGTAATAATTATATTGAATTCCATCAAGCAGTTTCTTTACGCCAGTTAATTAACTCAGCCATTGAACTCACACCCAATTTTTCACCAGCACACTATGTGGTGACTGAGCTCAATAAACAATTTAATGGCTATAAAGAAGCAATTCTTGGTCCTGATATTTCAGATCGTCGCAATGTGATTAACAAACTCATGCTGAGTGATGCGGTCAAAGAAGCCATTCTCAATGAAAGTATTCATAAAAAAATCAGCATCAATGAGGCCGAAGCACTCGCGCATAAATACCTCGATGAAATCGTCTCTGATTTTTCTTATTCGACCTTACGCTTTGCTGAAATTGCTTTAACTAAATTGTGGACCCAGCTCTATGATGGTATCGAAGTACATAATTTCGATACGGTTCGTGAACTTGCCAAAGATTATGAAATTGTCTATACCCCTTGTCATCGCAGCCACATTGACTATTTGTTATTGTCTTATGTGATTTATAACCGTGGCTTGATGGTTCCCCATATTGCAGCAGGTATTAATTTAAATATGCCAGTGGTTGGGCAACTGATGCGTGGTGCAGGTGCATACTTTATTCGACGTAGCTTTAATGGTAATGCGCTTTATACCGCTGTTTTTAAAGAATATATCTACAGTATGCTCAATCGAAATACACCGATGGAATACTTTATTGAAGGTGGTCGTTCTCGTACTGGACTTTTATTGCCGCCTAAAAAAGGGATGCTCGCAATGACCATCCAAAGTTATTTGCGTGGGAATAGTAAACCGATTGCCTTTATTCCGACTTACTTTGGATATGAAAAACTGATCGAAGGCAGTTCATACATAAAAGAACTGGGTGGACAGAAAAAACAAGCTGAATCACTATTTGGACTACTTAAATCTATTCAAAAGATTGAAAAAGTCTTTGGTGTTGTCCACGTCAATTTAGGTGAACCAGTTTTCCTGGAAGAGATCTTAAAAAAGAACAATGCACCTCAACGTGTTGCTTTGCATGAAGAGATGCCTGAGTCTGTTAAAGCCACGGTCAATGATGTTGCATGTGATATTTTGGAAAATATCAATAAAGCCGTAGTGATTAATCCTATCAGTTTGATTTCTCTGGTCTTATTAAATGCACCAACGCATGCTTTGGCAGAGCGTGAAGTATTGGTACGTTTAGAACAATTCCGTAATCTACTCAAACAGCATCGTTATGATGAGCGTATGCAAATCACTGAGCTTTCCAACACAGAAATCATTCAATATGCCATGAAGCTTAAACAAGTTGAATTGATTGAGCATGATAATGAACGTTGGGTGAAAGTCAGTGATATACAGGTGGGCTTGCTTAAGTATTTCAGTAATAACATTCTGCACACGTTTATCCTGCCAGCACTGATTGCCAAAGTATTGCGTGTTGAAACAGAGCAGCAGCAATTTGAGATTTCAAAATCTGATTTATATACCCAAGTCATCGAACAATACCCACTTATACAAAAAGCTTTCTTTTTAAAATGGGATGAGTCTGAGATTGAGAGTGAAATCACACAAATTGTCGATTATTTTGTTGTGGAGAAATTAATCACACTTGAAGCAGATGAAAGCATTAAAATTTCAAATGCAGATCCTAAAATTCGTTTACTTTCCGCGCTTGCTCATTTGTATGATGTCAATGTCGTGAAAGAACCAGAAAAAGAAAGCAAAGAGAAATAATCTTTTAAGCTTTGACGATGATCCGCAATAAAAAAGTTCCTTCAACCATTTGGATAAGGAACTTTTTTTATAAGCGTATATAGCTCATAGAAATATGACTAATTGATTTACTTTAAAGCAAAAAATGATTTTTAGTTATTACTTAGACGTTTTTCTTAGTCCGTTTTAAATGCAATAAAACCATGATAATTCAATACTTGAGCAAAGTTTTCCACACGCTTAAAACCTGCTTGCAAATACAAAGCGCTCATTTCATCAACAGAAATTAAAGCAAAATCTTGTTCAATACGATCTGCCATAAGTTGCGCCTGTTTTTCTGTTAATCCTGTTGCTAAACTCAGATTTTTTAAAGCTTGTAATTGTTTGGCATTCGAAATTTCCATCAATTCATAACTTAAACATAGACCAGTACTGCTTAGGTGATTTGCAATATCTTTTAAAAATTGTGCTTTTGCATCAACTGGAACAAAATGTGAAACCAAGATAGCCAAAACCACATCAAAATTCTCATCAACTTGTTTAAGAACAGATGTATCACCTTGCACAAACTGAATTCGAGAACAAAGCCCTAAATCTGCTATATGTTGTTTGGCTTTATCAATCATATTTGCTGCAGGATCGATTGCTGTAAAATTCCAATGAGGAAATTGCTCAGCCAAATATTGCAGTTCATAACCTGTACCACATCCCACAACTAAAATCTTCGCTTGAGTCGATACATAGCTCTTTAATACAGCATGGACTTGTAAATGTATCAGTTCATAACCGGGAATTAATTTACGAATATGTACATCATATCCTTCAACTACAACTGGATTATTAAAGTCCTTTGCCATTTCTTTAAGCCTTGCAATGATGATTAATATTATTCCTGAGGATGTTTGACTTTCACTGCTTGTAAACAAAAATCAGCGATTTGTTTTACAAAATACTCTTTATAACTTTTATCAAAACGCTTGGTCTTGGCGATACTTAAAGGTTCAATCACAACAAAAGTCATTGCACCCACGATGCACAATGCCGTGGTGTTTAGATCCTCAAAAATAAACTCGCCTGAATGACGTCCTTCGGTCAAAATTTTAATAATACTTTCTTTAATCAATTGCTTACTTTGAAAGCGTTCTAACTCAAATTGAGGATCGACAGGTTCAAACAATAAAGAATAAGACAGTCGAGGGCTGTTCATTGCCCTTTTTACAAAGGTTGTAACGGCGCGATCTAGTTTTTCTAGCGCGCTGAGTTGGGTATGTGCAATATCATTGAGAATATTGACTTCGATATGAATCGCCGCATTTAAAACTTCAATCAGTACCTGATTTTTATTTTCAAAATAACGGTAGACCAGACCACTTGATACGCCTGCCCGATCCGCAATCGCTTGAATTTGTGCATCTTTAAATCCTCCTTGTGCAACCAGTTCTCGTGCAGACAATAAAATCATCTCGCGGTTCTGTTGCATTTTCTCTTCCATGACAGAGGATCTTTTATAGTTCATAGCGATACGTAAATTCCATTCCAAATAAACTGGCAGCGAATAGTTTACCCTGTTGGTACTACAAGGTAATTCAGATTAAATACTAATAAATTTTGCAGCAATAAGCTATCTACCCAGATCGCTTCATTCAATATTTAATAAATCATTGATCAACTTAGTTATCTTGTTGAGGTTATTTTGTACTATTGCTGATCTATCAATTCCTGATCAATCAAAGCAGTCATTTTAAATTAATTCGGTTGGAAAATAATCTTTTTTAAATCAGCGATTGATCCTTCAATATTCATCAATGATCTAAGGCAACTTCTTAAGACAATGCACATATGAATTGTCCGATAATCCCCCCTTAAATTGGTCATTACACCCCTTTATTAAATCCAGTAAAAATGATTCACTAAAATCATAAAGCTTTCAGATAAAACTTAAATAAACTAATAGCTTAACTTCTATTATTCACTATAGTTTTGTCTGAATTTTATATGCGAAATAAAAAAAACATTCAAGGAAAGAAAAGCATGAAAACTCAATCACTCATTCTCAGTATCCTCAGCATTTTACCCACTGCTTATACTCATGCAGCCGCGATGGATCAATCTGGTCAATCGATACTGGCGTTTCTTGAAGACAAGAATTATTTCGAAGCCGGTATTGCCACAGTTGACCCGAAAGTATCAGGTAAAGTTCGAAATCGACCTGATTTAATCAATGCAGGCAGCAATGATTTGAGTACAGGTGATATGGCACAATCATATCAATACTATAATGCAGCATTAAAACTGCAAATTGCGCCAAAAGTTTCCTTTGGGCTCATCTATGATCAACCTTATGGTGCTGCAATCGAATATCCTTTACGTAGCAATAATACCTTCTCTGATACTGAAATCAGTATGAAAGGTACCCTTGCGGATGTTGATACTCAAAATATTGCGATGCTATTTGGTTTTCAGCCAGATGCTCATTTTAACCTCTACGGCGGTGGCGTATACCAGACAGTCAAAGGCAAAGTGTCTTTACGTGGTAATTCGATGAGTGTGTTTAATGGCTATGATGCTAACTTTAAACAAGATAGTGCTGTTGGATGGCTTGCTGGTGCTGCTTTTCAGATTCCTGAAATTGCTTTAAAGGCAGCCGTGACTTATCGTTCTAAAATTAAGCACAAAATAGATGCTCAAGAAACCATTTTTGGACAACCTTTAGCATTCACTCCTGATAAAGATACAGAAATCAACACGCCACAATCGGTAAATTTAGATTTTCAAACAGGTGTTTATAAAGATACGCTGGCATATTTAAATGCGCGTTGGGTAAATTGGAAAGATTTTAAAATCCGTCCAACACAGTTTGGCGCACTCACTGAACTGGCAACAGCTGAGTTAAGCCAAGGCCTATATGCTGGTGGATTTAATCTTGATGACTATCAAAAAGACCAATACAGCATCACTGTTGGTTTAGGACATCAATTTACACAAAAATGGGCTGCGTCGGCTGATGTTTCATGGGATTCTGGTACTGGAAATCCTGCTTCTGTATTGAATCCTACCAAAGGCGGTTGGGGCTTAGGGTTGGGTGTTCAATACAACCCTGCTGACAATTACTTTATCGCAGGAGGCATCAAATATATTTGGATTGGTGATGCCACGGCACAAGATGGTACCTATTACATTCCGGTACCCGGTGCTTCAGAAATTGCCCAACAAGGCGATTATCGAGACAACAATGCCATAGGCTATGGTTTAAAAATAGGTTACCGTTTCTAATGCTCAATGCATGATCTTGTTAAAATTATTTTTTAGCGTAGACTTCATTCTAGTGTATATACTTGAGAATGAAGTCTTTTTATTTTTATTCAAAGACAAATTCATTTTTCCGTCACTTGTATACGCTATAAATTTTAATGATCAATATGAATAAACCTCAGCAAAAAACCAACTTAAATTAAAGGATCTGAATATGAAATTATTACGTTTAATTCCAATTCTCGCTTTAGGCACTATCTTAACCGCATGTGGTGGTATGCCAAAGGAATGTGAAGAATCTTGGAGGCATATGGAAGACTTGGCAAAACAAAGTGGCATTCCTGAAGATTCACTAAAAGAACAGAAGAAAGCCTTTGAAGAAGAAATTAAAAAGTTATCTAAAGAAGATGCTATTCAAGCCTGTAAAGCGCAGTCTTCAATCATTGGCATGGTTAAGTAATTTATCTTTGATCTACAAAATGGATGCTTCTGTTTGCAGGCATCCATTTTTGCCTGTAAATAAAAACTCAAACTTTAATTTTGCCATTTTAATCGTCACAATTTTTTGCTTCACTATAAATAAACATTGGGCCTAAATCATAAGTCTGATCATTCCTTTTCACTTGTGGAATGAATGCACTTGAAATTGAACCATCTAAATATAAAGCTTGATCTGTTTTAAGCTGCGACTTAAAAATATCAGCAAAATTATAAAAATTAATTTTTCCACGACTTATCACAAAATACAGTTGATTATTTTTAATTCCCACCCCATTGCGAACTTTTAATGAATCTGAGTTTTTAACGAAAATTGGATTGATCTCACCATTGATCAATAACATTGGACCAGATTGTGTAGCATAGCGAGCTTTAAAATTAGATTTAAGATATTGCTCTGTGGTTTTAATCACAGCTTGCTTATTGTTCCAAGCAACCACACCATTGGGTTGCATAAAAAAATTACCAAATTTGTTTTTTTGTTGGTTTAATTCTATTTGTTGTTTACCTTGTTCAATGTACAAGCCTACTGGTGCAAAATTAGGGTGATACATTCCTGCATTCATGGCAAAACTGATCTGGCATTTTTTACGCTCTTTTTGCACAGCTGCGAACTTTTTATAGATTTGCCCTTGTTGGTTTTTTAAAAATAGTTGTAGCTGATCTAGATCATCGATACGAACAGCATCTGCGATCACCTTCTTGTCTTTGATTATTTTGATATAGTCAGTATTGGCATTGACTTGAAAGGAAAGTGCACTTAATCCCATCATGCTTATCAGCGCATATACCCCAGTTTTCAAATTCATAACATCCCCATGCAAAGCGTTATATTTTATCGTGTGATCTATTGAATAATGAAGGCTAATTAGCACTTTTAATGCATTTTTTTACTTAATTATCACTTTAAGGGCTATCAAATTCATTTTGCATGGTTATAATCAAACTATCCTTTCAATTAAATACATGTGTACACTTTATTTGAACTGAGTGGAATATGCAGACAAAACAAATAGCTAAATACCCTTTAGGTGCGCATTTAATCGTCAAACATTTTGGCTATAGCCATCATGGAATCTATGCTGGAAAAGGTCGTGTTATACATTATTCTGGGCTGGCACATTTTGTAAAAAAACGCCCAATCGAAATCACTTCACTTGAAAAATTTTCACATGGTAAAGTGATCCGTGTCCGTTACTATGATCAACCTAAGTTTTCTGGTCGTCATGTGGTCCGACGTATGCGTACACGCATGAACGAAAACAGCTATCATTTGATTATCAATAATTGTGAACATCTGTGTAGTTGGGCAATTACAGGAGTTGAAAGTAGTCCTCAAGTGGTAAAAATGATGAACCGTTTAACCACGATTGGCTATATCAGTTCAATCATGACCTATATGAATGGCTTATTTTTAACAGTTGCAACCACCTGTTTTGCTTTAGTTTTATATATAAAAATGAAACTCAGGGCTCAGTCAAAATTAAAACTTCCAACCTATTTATCACTTAAAGAACAGCAACCTAAAAAGTAAAATACTCAGCTAGGTTTATCATATGACATTAGGCAAAAGCCCTGATTTTAAATCACCATTAAAATGGTGGAAATTTGTCTTCAACCAATTTGAGTTCTAATCCGTGTTCCAAATAAGCTTTTAAACCATCCAGCACTGTGGTGAATCCCCCAGTTGCATCTATAATAAATTGAATCAGTTCAGAGCCTTGCAACGAAATATCGTAATTTCTAATTTTTAAATAGGTGTGCTCGGGGCTGATTTCTTCAAATATAAAATCTACCGATGTTTTGGGTTCACCCCAAGTAATTTGAATCAATTTATTTTCAATAATGTTAAATACCATAACCTTTGAGCTGACTTGATACTTATCCCAACTCCATTGCACAATTTTGCCTTCTTTTAGGGGTCCTGTAGAACGACTAAACCAGAATTTTGAAGTAATTTCAGGGTCAATAAATGCATTAAAAACCGCAGAGACGGGTTTACGAATTAACATTTGAGTTTCAATGGTTGGATTCATTCTTATTACTCTTCTAAGCTTATATAGAACTATATGGATAACAAAGTGATACTGATAACATAAGTGCTATGTAATCAGTATCATGTTTTTGTTAACAAATTTAACGAATTAGTTTTGAATAAGTGATGATTCAACAATGCTCTGATAGCGCTCTGAAAATTGACCATTCCAATACGGGTAATATGGATATGCTGGATGAACCGCACTGACTTGATTTAAACGCTGTAATTGTGAATCCGTAAGCACTAGATCTTTTGCGATTAGATTATCTTGCAGTTGTTGTCGATTTCGAGCACCAATCAGTACAGTAGACACTGTAGCTCGTGTTAACAGCCATTTTAAAGCAATTTGTGGGACTGAATATCCCGTGTCTAATGCAATCTGTTTTAATGCGTCTATCACTTGATAGAGATATTCTTCGTTTACAGGTGGCGCAAATTGTGCTGTTTCATGTAAGCGACTATTTTCAGGCAAAGGATGATCACGATCAAACTTACCTGTCAAACGTCCCCATCCCAAAGGACTCCACACAACAGCACCTATATGCTGATCATGATTTAAAGGCATCAGTTCCCATTCATAATCCCGACCTATCAATGAATAATACACCTGGTGTGCCACTATTTTTTCATAACCATAACGATCTGCAATCGACTGCGCCTTCATCAATTGCCAGCCTGAAAAATTAGATGCCCCGATATAACGAACTTTTCCACTTCGGACCAATTCATCTAAAGTTTTCATAAGCTGATCTAGCGAAGTAAAGCTATCAAACTGATGTAACTGTAAAACATCGATATAGTCTGTATTTAAGCGTTTTAACGATTGTTCTACTGCATGAATTAAATAATGACGACTCAATCCGACCTGATTCACTTGCTGATTGGTACGAAGCGCAACTTTAGTTGAAATAATCGCATTGTGCCGATAAGGCGCTAATGCAATTCCAAGCATTTTTTCAGATTCACCGTCTGAATACACATCGGCAGTATCAAAGAAATTAATTCCTGCATCTATACATGTGGTAATCATTTGATTGGCTTCTTTCTGCCCTGCTTGTCCCCATGCAGAAAATAGAGGACCTTTTCCTCCAAAGGTTCCAGCACCGAATCCCAACTCAGATACTTTTAAACCAGAATTGCCTAAAAAATTATATTTCATGATCATTCACCTTGATTGAATAATGTGTTTCATCACAAAATAACAACTTGGTATTATTTTAAAAATCAGGATAATGAGGAATTACTTTTTCGATTTTATGGAAAATGAATACACAAGACTTCCAATTCTTCTTACGTGTCGCAGATTTAGGTTCAATCAGCCAAGCGGCAAAAGAAGCCAATATTGCAGTTTCAGTGGCAAGTCAACGAGTGCAAAGGCTTGAAAATCAGCTCAGTCTTAAACTCTTTTATCGTACGACACGGAAACTAAGTCTGACCGAAGAAGCCAAAATATTGATTGAGCAAGGACGACCACTTCTCGATAATTTCCAGACATTAACCGAAAATTTAAAGCTTCAAGATCAAAAACTTTCAGGAAGCATCAATATCACAGCTTCCGCAACCTTTGGTACACAGATACTGGTTCAGGTTATTGCTGAGTTTTTAAAACAACACCCTGAATTATTAATCAATTTAGATTTAAATGACCAAAATGTAGATCTTATTACCAAAGGTATGGATCTTGCGATTCGCATTGGCAAACTACAAGATTCTTCTTTCATCGCAAAACCATTATCTATCAATAAACGCTTACTTTGTGCTGCACCTGAATATCTCGCTAAATTTGGTATCCCCAAACGTTTAGAAGATTTACAACAACATCGTTGTATCGTGCAGCGTCATCAACAAGGCATCAGCAATACATGGAACTTTCTGGATCACAGTAACCAAAATAGAAGATTAGATATCCAGGTAAATGGCTATTTTATTACCAACTCAGGCGAAGGGATTCGTCAGGCATCTTTGGCAGGGCTCGGCATATCCAATCACTCGCTTTGGCATGTCAAAAACGATTTAGATTCAGGAGAACTGGTTCATGTGCTTCCTGATTTAAGGGTAGAACCCACTGCTATTTATGCTGTTATTTCAGATAAAAAATTAATCTCTGATAAAGTAAAAGTTTTTATTGAGTATTTACAGGATTACTTTAAAGAATTCTAATGATGATTTGGCTAACGTTATCTGTTATTCCAGATGACAAACATAATCTACAACTTCGCTGGATTGCAGACTAAAACGGCTATTTGCAGGAACAGTAAAAGACTCTCCAGAACTGTAAACTTCCATTTCTTCTTGATCTGCTATCCGAACCAAGCATTTTCCAGAGACAATCTCAATGCGCTCAGTCACATGAGTTTCAAAAGTTAAAGGTTTCTCTGTGGGTAAAATTACCCCCAATGTTTTCTTCGAACCATCTTTGCATTCGATAAGATAACTGATTGATCGCCCTTTATAATGAATATTAGGTTTAATATGGACCGTAACAAAATCAAATTGGGAAGACATATATTTGTCCTGATTATTATTTGTGCATTTACTATATCGCTTTTCTATAGCATTCCTCAATCAATTTTCAATAGCATAAAAAAAACCTAGCCGAAGCTAGGTCTTAAATCATGATTTTATTCAGGATTGAATAAAATTATTTACCCGGTTTAAAGCTATCTTTCAAATCTAAGACACGGTTAAACACAGGTTTATCTGCTGAATGATCATATTGATCCGCAACAAAATAACCCTCACGCTCAAACTGGAACCGATCTTCTGATTGCGCTTGAGCCAAAGCAGGCTCGATCACCGCTTGAAGTACCGTTAAAGATTCTGGATTTAAATTTGCCAAGAAATCATCATCTGCATCTGGTGCAGCTTCGGTGAATAAACGATCGTAAACACGAACCTCAGCAGGAATCCCTTTCGACGCAGAAACCCAATGAACAACACCTTTCACTTTACGACCTTCTGGGTTTTTACCTAAAGTTTCAGGATCAATTGAACATTTCAACTCGATCACTTCGCCATTGGCATCTTTAATCACTTCATCACACTTGATCACATAAGCATGACGTAAACGTACTTCACCCTCAGGAACTAAACGTTTAAAACCTTTTGGTGGAACTTCTTCAAAGTCTTTACGATCAATAAAGATTTCAGAGGTTAAAGGAATAATACGATCGCCCATATCTACATTTGGATGACGTGCATGGCTTAAATCCAAATCTGCTGGCAAGTTGGTCAAAGTCACTTTTAATGGATTTAAAACAGCCATACCACGTGCTGCTGTATTTTCAAGAGATTGACGAATACAGAACTCAAGCATAGCCACATCAACGATACCATCTGTTTTAGACACGCCTACACGCTTACAGAACTCACGTAACCCTTCAGGGGTAAAACCACGACGACGCATGCCCACCACAGTTGGCATCCGTGGATCATCCCAGCCATGAACATAGTTACCTTCTACCAATTTACGTAATTTACGTTTAGAGGTAATCGTATAATCTATATTTAAACGGCTAGATTCATACTGACGTGGAACTGATTGTGAATGTACTTTCTCAACCACCCAATCATAAAATGGGCGATGGTCTTGAAACTCTAAGGTACATAATGAATGAGTAATCCCTTCAATCGCATCTGACAATGGATGAGCATAGTCATACATTGGGTACATTTTCCATTTATCACCAGTTTGGTGATGTTCTGAATGAAGTACACGATATAGAATTGGATCACGCATATGTACATTTGGTGAGGTCATATCAATTTTGGCACGTAATACTGCTTCACCCTCAGCCAATTCACCATTGTTCATTTTTTCAAAACGAGCAAGGTTTTCTTCAATAGATGCATCACGATAAGGTGAGTTTTTACCTGGCTCGACAAAATTACCACGGTTAATTCTAATTTCTTCTGGGCTTTGTAGATCTACATAAGCATCGCCTTGTTTGATCAACTGAACTGCCCAAGCATGTAATTGGTCAAAATAGCTTGATGCATAGCGAGGTTCGCCATTCCACTCAAAACCTAACCATTTTACGTCATTGGCAATACCATCAACATATTCTTGTTCTTCAGCATCTGGGTTGGTGTCATCAAAACGCAAGTTACACAAACCATCGTATTCTTGAGCGATGCCAAAATTTAAGCAAATAGCCTTTACATGGCCAATATGTAGATAACCATTTGGCTCAGGTGGAAAACGTGTAACAACTTTTTGTGTACGGCCCGCTGCCAAATCCTCTGTAATGACTTGGCGTACAAAATCTAAGCCCGCTTGTTGTTCTTGCTGCGCATTATCGACAGGGCTTGGACTATTTGTCGGGGTTTTCGGCAGTTCTGAAACAACATCATTTGGCTTCATAGTTGATAAATCACTTCTAAAAGTTAAAATTGAATATAGAAAATGTGATTTTATCCTTTTTTAACAAAAGAATTTCACATTTTTACTTGCTATGTAGTTTACAGTTTGCTTATGCTTCTCTCAACCAAAAACCCATGACATTTTTAGTCATGATTAGGAGATTATAGAATGAGTTTTCCTCAAGTCGAATTAAACACCAACAAAGGACGCATTGTTCTTGAACTTAACTCTGAAAAAGCACCAAAAACTGTTGCTAACTTTTTAGAATATGTTCGTGATGGTTTTTATGATGGCGTAATCTTCCATCGTGTTATTGATGGTTTCATGATCCAAGGCGGTGGCATGGATGAAAACTTCAAAGAAAAAACCACACGTGATTCAATTGAAAATGAAGCGGACAATGGTTTAAGCAATGACGAAGGTACGATTGCAATGGCACGTACTCAAGCGCCTCACTCTGCTTCTGCACAATTCTTTATCAATGTAAAAAACAACTCTTTCCTTAACCATACAGGTAAAACTGCTCAAGGTTGGGGTTATGCAGTATTTGGCAAAGTAACTGAAGGTTTAGACATCGTTGAAGCAATCAAAGGCGTTCGTACAGGTAACCGTGGTTATCATGCTGATGTTCCTTTAGAAAACATTGTGATTGAATCTGCAAAAATTATCTCTGAATAATTTATAAATCCTCCCGAAGCTGACTTTTAAATAAAGGAATACTGTTCCCTTTACAAAGCAAGCTTGGGAGGAGTTATTAAATAGGAAAAATAAGTGACCTATCTGTTTATCGCTGATTTACATTTGTCACCAGAACACCCTCGACTGGTTCGAGGGTTTTTTGATTTATTAGAACACTATAAATATCAAAACACGCAACTCTTTATTCTCGGTGACTGGTTTAATGCTTGGATTGGGGATGATTATACTGCGCCTTGGTTAGATGAAATTATTGAGCATCTAAAACAATTTTCCTTGCAAGCTGGTAATCAAATTTATTTTCAAGTGGGTAACCGTGATTTTGCCTTAGGGCAAACATTTTTAAATCAGTTTAATGGAAAATTACTTCCTGAATTTTATACATTTAACATTGGTAATAAAAAATTTCGTCTTGAACATGGCGATGCTTTATGTACCGATGATATTTCTTATCAACGATTTAAAAAAATTATTCGCAATCCGATTGTATTGGGACTTTTAAAAAGCACCCCACTTGGTTTTAGACAAAAACTTGCCAATGGTTTTCGTAAAAAAAGCCGTGAATCTCAACAAAATAAATCCTATGAAATTATGGATGTTAACCAGCAAGCTGTTGAAAAAGCAGTTAATAATGTCGATCTGTTGGTTCATGGTCACACCCATCGCCCTGAAATTCATGATGTAAATGGTAAAGCTAGAATTGTTTTAGGGGATTGGCGTGAAAAAACATCTGAAGCAATGATTTTAGAAGTGGATGAAATAGGAAAATGGCAATTTATAAAATGGCGAATCCGTTAAAATCTATATAACCTTGCATATTATTTTTCAATAAAACACTTTATTTTTTCAGTATTAATAATATTTTCAATAAAATTTTGAATATTTTTTAAATTTACTTTGTCAATCACAACTAAATTTTCTTCAAAAAAATATTTATATTCACTTAAATCATCTTTAATCGTTTGCTCTAGACGAACAGGATCATAAAAAGTAAAAAAATAACTTTTTTCTGAAATATCGATCATCACTATTAACCAACCTTTCTTTTCATATTCCCATTCGTAATCATGAAAATCTTGCGGTAAATGAGTATAATATGCCGTCATGTTTCCCTCTCCAATTTTTAATTATCATCTTGTTATACAATCACTTTATATCGATTTAATATTTATTTCAAACTAGCATTTCAATTTTTTTAACTTTCTCAATTTTGCATATTTATTGCACAAAATTTTATAATTCATGACAATTCTATTCGCTATAAACTCACATAATAAGAATATAATAAATTTGATTTTCAAATATTTCTATTAGGTTTAAAGATGGACTTATTAACCGTTTCAAAAACACGTTACACCACAAAAGCTTATGATTCTTCTAAAAAGATTCCTCAAGCACAATTTGCACGTTTACTTGAAATCCTGCGTTTAACCCCATCGTCAATCAATATCCAGCCTTGGCATTTTTTTATTGCTGACAATGATGCAGCTAAACAACGTATTGCTAAAGCCTTAGTCGGAAAATATAGCTATAACGCACCAAAGGTTTTAGATTCATCACATACGATTTTATTCTGTACCAAAGCAGATATTACAGAACAGCACCTGAGTAATTTACTTCAGCAGGATGATCTCAGTGGCCGCTTTAAAGATGACAAGGCTAAGCAAGGTCAAAAAGACAGTCGTACAGGCTATGTCTCTTATTATCGCAATGAAAAAGGTGATATTCAGCGCTGGGCGGAAAATCAAACCTTTATCGCACTGGGTCAAATGCTATTAGCTGCAGGTATTGAAGGTATCGATGCAACGCCAATCGGTGGTTTTGACGAAGATATTCTGACTGAAGAATTAGGCTTAATTGAAAAGAATTTGGTCCCGTCTGTGATTATGACACTCGGTTATCGTAGTGATACTGACTTTAATGCAAAATTGCCCAAGTCTCGTTTAACCCAAGAAGAAGTCTTTACTCGTCTATAACGTTTAAAGTGCTTGCTTCCACTCAATAAGTGCTGTGGGGCACATCACGTCCCTCAGCATTGAATCATAAGCATATTTTGTTAAGAGAAATCACTTTCACAGGCATCCATAAATTCATTGATTAATGCACTTGGATTGGCTCTTTTGGTCCACGAAATGGGTTCTTCATAATATTCAAGCTCATGAATAATGACTGGAAGATTTTTCCCAAATGTATCTTGAAGAATATTTTCAGAAAATAATTGCTGAACCATTTTGATTATTTGTGTAATAAACAATTGAGCAAACTGCTCGCCTTTTTCTAAAAGTTCATTAAATAGTGCATCATCTTCTTGTTCAGCATATTCCATCTGTTTTTGAGAATAATAAAATGGTGTTTGCTCAAACCATTGTGCCAAAAGCTGATCATTCTCTCCACCAATATCCCAAGACGGTTCTTGTAACCAATAGGCATAATTCCATTTCGCTTCAGCTTGACTCGAAGCTTCAGAAATTTGCGACTCAAACTGTTCAATGGTATTAAAGTTCAGCTCAACTTTGGGAAAACAAGGTTCATCATCATCACAATAATAGTACAAGGCCAAGGCGTACACATCGTGATAATTTTGTCCAATATATTGAATCGATTCAACTAACTTTACATAGCTCGTTTCATGCCAGTGCTTTTGAGTTGTTGATTCTATATTCATAACACACCTAATTATTTTTACCAGCACTCTGATGAATATGGACATTCACCAGAGTGCAAATACCAAAGTATTGCCTATATGATTAAATCGGATGCGAGCTTGCAATTTCCTGGCTAATCATCACAGCTGTTGCAGCAGACAACGTCCAGCCTAAATGTCCATGCCCTGTATTATAAAATACCCGTTCACGTTTTCCACGTTTTACCACAGGCATCATATTCGGCATCATCGGACGTAAACCCGCCCACGGGATACAATGCTCGGTTGAAATATCGAAATTCTTATTAACCCAATCTGTTAAAGGTTGGATACGATCTGAGCGGATATCTCGATTATAGCCATTAAATTCAGCGGTTCCTGCAATACGTAAACGATTAGCACCTAATCGTGACGTGACGATTTTCGCACTTTCATCGAGCAAGCTGACCCAAGGTGCGCCATTGATACTTTTTTCATCATCCAATTGTACGGTGATTGAATAGCCTTTTACAGGATAAACATTCACACGATCGCCCAATTGATTGGCCAATTGATAACTGCCAACACCGCCACAAATCACCACGGCATCTGCACTGAGTTGTTCGATTGCTACTGAGCTGCCTTCCATGTTTTCAACACTTGAGTGGTATTTAATATTCACCCCGTTGGCTGTGTGCTCTACATCAACAACTTCCATACCAAATAAATATTTTACCCCATATTTTTCAGTGGCTTTGGCAAGTCCAGTAGTAAATTTATGGATATCACCAGTTGCATCACCTGGGCAATAAAAACCACCATAGTATTCACCCATTAAACTCGGTTCGATGGATTTAATTTCTTCATTGGTCACTGCATGGCGTTCTAGACCACCTTTACATAGCAATTCATTTACACTAGTTGCAACTTTATAATCATATTCCGAATGATAGAAATGCAAGATACCTCGTTTTTCTAAGTCAAAATCAATGCCTTCTTGTTCAGCAATATTAAATAGCCTTTGACGTGCTAAAAGTGCCATTTTCACTGTATTTTGAGTATTTTCTTCATAGTGTTTGATGTTGCCAAGAAATTCAACCAGCCATGCATACTTGTGCAAATCAAAAGACGGATTGAGCAATAATGGTGCATTTTTTTTTGCCATCCATTTGATGCCTTTTAACACGGTGGATTTTTGATTCCACACTTCAGCATTACACGCAGACAATTGTCCACCATTGGCAAATGATGTTTCCATAGCAGGAAATAAATGTTTATCAATAACAGTAACTTGATAACCTAATTGAGCAAGTTCATAGGCAGAGGTAACACCTGTAATACCAGAACCAATAATGACGACATGACACATACGCACACTCCGTTGAAATGCAATATTTTTTTATTACATTGTCAATGTATGCCCCATCTGTCATGTGTACCTGAGAGCTTCGATAAAAACCTAAACTATTTAGGCCTTACCATCCCCTTCGGTGAGTCATTTCTTTTTTGTTTTCAATAGAATGACTTCTCTCCAGAGGTTTTACAATGATTACAGTCCTTTTGCCTGAGAGTTTCCGGGGTCGTTGCTCCTTCGGCGAGTCCGCAAGAGACTTCTCTCCTGCAATCATCTTTCCTTGTATTAGCAATTAATATGCCATGAATTTGTTCGAATACAAGTAAAATTGTTTAATTATTCTCTAATTTTTAAATCAAGTTCTTCAAATAGGTTTGGAAATAACTTGATCACCGACTCTCGCGTTGTTGTTGCTTGATTCAAATCAGCGCCATACTTTATCAATAATTGAAAAAGCTGTAGGACATCTTCCAAAGTTGCAACTGACAATTGATGCTGATCAAACCGTCTATTTTCAACATCTAAACAAGCTCTATGCAGCACTGTATTACCTTTACTGTCTTGAGAATTTACATCAGCACCTTTTTCAATCATTATTTCTAATAACATAAGTACAGCGTCAAAATTTTCTTTCTTCCCACGAATTTCCATTTGACTTTTTTTAATTTTATCCCACGGATCAATTGGATACTCAAAGCGAGCCAATGCCACAATTGCCATCACAGCATCATGTAATACAGGCATATTCCAAGTATTAACTTCCGATTGATCCATATAATTAACATCTGCACCATGTTCAATAAAAAATCTCACAGCCCATATGTTGAAGGTTTTAAATGCAACTTGTAATGGAGATAAACCATCATCTTTCTTCGGAGGTGCTTTAGCAACACAATTGACCAATTCAGGCTTTTTCTCAATCAGTCGTTGAATATTTTTAATTTCCCTATATCTAATGGCTGTAAACAACGCTTTCATTGTTATTTTCCTATTTAATCATGCTTTAAAATAAGATTAATGGTTTTTATATGTTCCAAATCATCAGGATATAACTCAACATTACGCATACTATGATTTTGTCGATTTAATAACCCGATTTGTTCATCCTGATAAAACTCTTGATTCATCCTTAACCCATTCACGATACAATTTGCGATGTAATCTTGTTGTCCTTGAAATGTCTGAATGTTATTTAATCTTTTTGATATTTGAATTTTAGCGTCTAAAGTCTGTTGAGGTTCAACACCCAGCATTGCTAACAATAATAAGAAGTGCTGATCATTCAATTGAAAACTCAGGAACTCTTCTAGCGTAAAAAACCATGCTTCAAAGTGCCCACCCAGATTGCCTATATATAGATCATTTAGATAATAATTAATCTGCTCTTGAGCAAACTGGATATCTACCCAAATATCCGCACTAATGGAAAATTGATAATTTCGAATGCTATTATTTTCACTGAGTAGAAATGATTGATACCACGCGGCTAATTCTTTGTTATATGGATCTAAGCCAACAGCTTCCTGAATCGCCTCATCTAAATTCAGCTCTTTTTCTTCATCAAAACCACGAAATAAAAGCAGAAACCAATGCCAAAAATGCACATTGGAAAATGAAATTTCCTGTTCTGCGACTTGTTGGTGATTTTGATTCATATCGCCTTAACAATCATCTTAGTGATTCACTGAGTCATATCGGAACACATTCAAATCATCATATTCAATTTGTGGTGTGGTTCCAGAAATAATATCGGATAATAATTTTGCTGAACCACATGACATAGTCCAACCTAAAGTTCCATGCCCTGTATTGGTATATAGATTTTGATACCTTGTTTTACCAACAATCGGTGTGCCATCTGGCGTGGCTGGTCTTAGACCCGTCCAGAAATGTGCATCTGATATGTCACTTGCATTTGGAAATAGTTGTTGTAAAACCATAAGCAAAGTGTCTTCACGGCTAGATTTTAAAGAGCGATCAAAACCATTAATTTCAGCCATACCCCCTACACGAATTCGATCATCAAAACGAGTTAAGGCAATTTTATAAGACTCATCTAGGATTGTAGAAACAGGTGATAGTGCCGGATCAACAATTTTGGTGGTGATCGAATAGCCTTTTAATGGGTATACAGGTGCATCTATCTCCAATTGTTTGAGCATTTCATGACTATAACTGCCCAATGCCATGACATAAGCATCTCCCTTGATTTTGCCACCATCTTTCAAGTGAATCGCGGTAATCCGTTCAGGATCTTTTTCTATTGATTCGATTACCGTATTAAATAAAAAATTGACCCCTTGTTTGGCTGCAAGTTCTGCCAACTCTGTTGTGAATTTTTGGCAATCGCCTGTCTGGTCATTGGGTAAACGCAAACCACCAACAAAATCGACTGTAGCATGGGCTAAAGCAGGTTCAGCCTTGATAACCCCAGCTTTATCCAGCAACTCAAAGGGTACACCTTCATGTTTTAAAACTTCGGTATCTTTGCCTGCCACATCCAATTGATGTTGTTTACGAAAAAGTTGTAATGTGCCTAGTTGACGTTCATCAAAATGAATCTTGGTCTCTGCACGTAACTCATCCAAACAGTCACGGCTATATTCAGAAATTCGTACCATTCGCTCTTTATTGATCTGATAACGATTGATATTACATTCAGCTAACATGCGCACCATCCACTGATACTGATGCATATCGCCTGTTAGCTTAATCGCCAATGGTGAATGTGGTTGAAACATCCATTTAAACGCTTTTAGTGGAATACCTGGTGCAGCCCAAGGTGATGCATAACCCGGAGAAATCTGCCCTGCATTGGCAAAACTGGTTTCTAAAGCCACATTGGGTTGTCGATCAATCACAGTGACTTCATGACCTGCTTGTTTTAGATAGTAGGCGGATGTTGTACCAATAACACCTGCCCCCATGATGATGATATGCATACTGAACCGAACCTTATACGAATTAATCGTCTTATAATAAAAATGATGTAGTTAGAGAAATAATTTATATGACTATTTTAATTTAGCACTTAGAACAGATTTAGCAATACCGATTTGATGTTGAAATGTCAGCTTTAACTCAATTTTAAATAGATAATTCATTCACAATATCACATGATTTTTAAACTATTAGGAAGCTATATAAGCGATTTAATTTTAAGAAAAATATTTTTTATTTATGTTTGATACTATTCCCTCTCTTAAAAAAGAGGAGGAATAGCTTTAGTTTGAGAAATTATAAATTGTGAAGATTTTATTTATGCGTATGGATAGACATAACAATACCAAAACTCGCCAATAACGCAATCACGGCTGATCCGCCATAACTCATCAACGGTAATGGATCACCAGTCACAGGTAAAATCCCACTAACCATACCAGAGTTTACAAATACATAGAAAAACAAGGATAAACCAATCGTACCTGCCAATAAACGACCATAGTTATGGAAGCTGCTTAAGCTAATCATCATACATCTAAAAATCATTGCAGTATAAAGTGCAAATAAGAAGAACACCCCAATAAAACCAAATTCTTCTGCATAAGTCGACATAATAAAATCAGTATGATGTTCAGGTAAATAGCCCAACTGAGACTGTGTTCCTTCTAAGAATCCACGCCCTGTCATTCCGCCTGAACCAATCGCAATTTTAGATTGGATAATGTTCCAACCTGCCCCAAGTGCATCTGACTCAGGATCAAATAAGGTCATAATCCTTTTCTTTTGATAAGCTTGTAATACAAAAGTCCAAATTAAAGGGAAAGCCAATGCCAATGCCGCTAAAGTCCCAAGAATTAAAGTCCACGACATACCACTTAAAAACAGAGCAAACACACCACCAATCACGATACCAATCGCCAAATCTGGCTGTAATAATGCTAGTACGAAAGGCACCATCATAATGATCAATGCAATTACAATGTGTTTAAACTTAGGCGGCAACGGGTTACGTGCAAAATACCATGCCATCATCAAAGGCATGGCAAACTTCATAAATTCACTGGGTTGCATACTGCCAATCCCTGGAATGGTCAGCCAGCGCTTTGCCCCTAATCGAACATCACCGACCAATAAAACCAGAATCAACAACAAAATTGCGAACAAATAAAACCAAGGGCTAATCGCTTGATATACTTTTGGTGGGATTTGTGCACAAATAAAAAGCAAAACAAAACCAACACCGAAACTCACGGCTTGTCGAATGACCATAGACATATCTTCAGAAGATGCGCTATAGACCATCAATAAACCCAAAATCGCATTGATAATTAAAAAGCCCAATAACCAAGGATCAAGGTGTAGTTTGTCCCACCTTGAAACTTTTTGATTAATACTTAAACCATCTCTGACTGATTGACGTAAAAACTTATACTGTGGCGATGGTGTCATGAATACAAATCTTAAACCTAGTTTAATCTGGTCAAATTATAGAGATAAATAGCGGTTGAGAAAATCAATCAATGCATAATTATTTTTTATTTTCATTGTTTTTACTGCTGTGATTGCAAAATTAACTTGGCTAACTCCAAATCGTCTGGATAGGTAATTTTTATATTGTCAGAACGCCCCATCACCACTTTGACAGGTTCATTGATATATTCCAATGCACTCGCCTCATCTGTAATGACAATATTATTCGCTAAAGCTGTTTCGATTGCCGTTTTAAGCTTTGAAAAAGTAGAAATTTGTGGTGTTTGTGCTTGCCACAATTGATCACGACTTACTGTTTTATTGATATCCTGCTGATTTTCAACACACTTCAAAGTATCTCTTACAGGAATTGCAAGAATCGCACTGCTGTTCAGGTTTATTGCAGTATCGATTAAGTTTTCAAGACATTGTTGTGTCACACAAGGACGAGCAGCATCATGTACAAAAACCAAGTCATCGGCTTGTGCAAATTGTTCTAAATAACGCAATGCATTTAAAACAGAGTCAACACGTTCTGCACCCCCCAAACAAAAATGGCTCAAATGTTTATTTTTTAATGGTAATGTTTGCGCATAGTGGTCTTGCTCACCAACAGCGAGTACATAACCCGCAAGCGGTAAATCGTTTAGACGCGCTATGGTATGCGCTAACACTGTTTGATTTTGGATGACTTGGTATTGTTTAAGTTCGGTTTTTGAAAAACGACGACCTGAGCCAGCCGCAGGAACAATTGCCCAAATTTTACGGTTGTTCTGGCGCAGGTTCGTTGTCATCTTCATTGGTTCTTAAATCTACACTTGGATCGGTATAAATAGGTTTGTAATGGGTACTAATTGTACTCATCTGTACAAAAGTTTCATGTGGCTTAACTAGACCGAGGTCTAAACGTGCATGTTCTTCTATGGCTTCAGCACCATTTTTTAGATCATACACTTCGGCAGCAAGAATTCGGTTGCGTTCTTTTAACTCAGCATTGACTTCAGCTTGCTGTTCAATTTGCTCTAGTAAAGCTTGATGAGGGAAATGACCACCCTCACCGAACCAAAAGCGATATTGTAATACCACAACGATTAAAATCGCGAGTACTGCAATCACTTTACTTGAAGTTGTTTTAAAGACTTCTAACATGGATTTGCGTCTTGAGTAACAGCATTAAATTAAGATGCTAATATACATCAAATATTTTGTATGAAGAACACTAAACTATGCGAAAACTGCAAAACTAGAACAAAATAACTTTTCTTTCTTTATAAAAAATAAGTGGGTGATCAATAATCTACTTTGTAATTAAAAAACTAAAAATTATCTTTATGCTAAAAACTTACATATCGCGATATTATTTATTATAAATTTTCTTTTTCAATAAACTAAGTTAATTAAATTCCTACCTTAAATTTTATTATCAATCAATTACATAATATTAAATTTCTCTTAAAACATACTATTCATGATTATTTTTTAGCGTATAAAAAAGCCATTCCCTATATCAAATAAAAGAATGGCTTTTTTTAATTTAAATCAATAAAAGATATTAATTTAAACCTTTAAACTCAGCTTTACCGCGATAAGCAGCATGAGTCAATTCTTCAATACGAAGCAATTGGTTATATTTTGCAACACGGTCAGAACGGCAAAGCGAACCAGTCTTGATTTGACCTGCTGCTGTACCCACTGCAAGATCCGCAATTGTAGAATCTTCAGTTTCACCTGAACGGTGTGAAATCACAGTGCTATAACCATTCGCTTTAGCAAGATAGATTGCATCTAAAGTTTCAGACAAAGTACCGATTTGGTTGTATTTGATTAAGATAGAGTTACCTACTTTCTCATCGATACCACGTTGTAAAATCTTAGGGTTTGTAACGAACAAATCGTCACCGACCAATTGGATTTTATCACCAAGGATAGAAGTTAAATAGCTCCAACCTTCCCAATCAGACTCATCTAAACCATCTTCAATTGAGATAATTGGATATTGTTTAACAAAGCCAGCAAGATAGTCAGCAAATTGGTTGCTTGTGAATGCTTTGTTTCCTTCACCAGCGAGAATATATTGACCATTTTTGTAGAATTCTGAAGATGCACAATCAAGCGCAAGCATAATATCAGAACCTGCTTTATAACCAGTTGTTTCAATTGCAGAAAGAATAACAGTAATTGCTTCTTCATTTGAACGTAAGTTAGGTGCAAAACCACCTTCATCACCAACTGCAGTATTTAAACCTTGTTTTTTCAATACAGATTTTAAAGCATGGAAAATTTCAGCACCAGCACGTAAAGATTCAGCAAAAGATGTGAAACCTACAGGCTCAATCATGAATTCTTGAATATCAACAGTGTTATCCGCATGTGCGCCACCGTTCAAGATGTTCATCATTGGAACAGGCATAGACAAAGTTGTTTGGCCACGAAGATCTGCAATGTATTGGAACAATTCAGTTTTCTTCTCAACAGCAGCAGCACGTGCAGCCGCTAAAGATACAGCCAATGTTGCGTTTGCACCTAATTTTTCTTTGTTTTCAGTGCCATCAAGCGCAATCATTTTGTCATCAAGCGCTTTTTGTTCAAATACGTTTTGACCTTTTAATAAGTCTTTGATTTGACCATTTACGTTTTGAACTGCAGTGCGAACACCTTTACCCAAGTAACGTGATTGATCACCGTCACGAAGTTCTAAAGCTTCACGAGAACCAGTTGAAGCACCAGATGGTGCACATGCACGGCCAACAACGCCAGAGTCTAGGATTACGTCTGCTTCGATGGTTGGGTTACCACGAGAGTCCAAAATTTCACGTGCACGAATGTCAACGATTTGGCTCATGAATAATTCCTCAGTTGATTAAAAATAAGATGCTTTCAAAGCGCATCAATGTGTATCTAACTTTTTGAAACCTTTAACTAAGGTATCCAATTCTTTTAACTGCGCTAAAAACGGCTCAAGCTGTGACATACGTAACGCACAAGGACCATCACATTTTGCATTTTCAGGGTCTGGATGACTTTCTAAAAATAAACCTGCAAGCCCTGTTGCCATACCCGCACGTGCTAAGGTCGTGATTTGAGCACGACGACCACCTGCTGAATCAGCACGACCGCCCGGTGTTTGCAATGCATGTGTGACATCAAAAAATACCGGCACATTCATTTCTTTCATGATGTCGAAACCCAGCATGTCAACAACTAAGTTGTTATAGCCAAATGACGTACCACGTTCACACAAAATGAGCTTGTTATTACCCGCTTCTAAACATTTGTTTAGAATATGGCTCATTTCACGAGGAGAAAGGAATTGTGCTTTTTTGATGTTGATAATGGCTTGAGTTTTCGCCATTGCTTCAACCAAATCAGTCTGACGACTGAGAAATGCAGGAAGCTGGATAATGTCAGCAACTTCAGCGACAGCTGCAGCTTGGTGAGGTTCATGAACATCGGTAATAATCGGAACATTAAAATGCTTTTTAATGTCGCCTAACCATTCGATGCCTTTTTCCAAACCAGGGCCACGGAACGAATGTAAGCTTGAACGATTGGCTTTATCGAAACTGGCTTTAAAGACATACGGTATCTCTAAACGAGTACAGATATCGACATACGTTTCTGCAATTTCAAAAGCCAAGTCTTTCGACTCAAGTACGTTCATGCCGCCGAATAATACAAATGGCAAGTGATTTGCCATTTGTATATCGCCTAAACGTACAATTTCTTGTGGTTTTAATTGTGACATTTAAACTTCCTAGTTTAAGTTCTTACATACTTACTTGCTGTTTTGGTGCTGCTTTTTAGCGGCATCGATAAAACTCGCAAATAATGGATGTCCATCACGTGGTGAACTTGTAAATTCCGGGTGGAATTGTACAGCAATAAACCAAGGATGTTCAGGAATTTCTACAGTTTCAACAAGATGTTGCGCTGTCGAATAACCTGAAATTTTCATACCTGCCTGTTCAATTGCAGGAATAAAACGATCATTCATTTCATAACGGTGACGATGACGTTCAGTAATTTCAGCTTTGCCGTAAACTTCACATGTTTTAGTGCCTTCAACCAATTCTGATTTTTGTGCACCTAAACGCATTGTGCCACCAAGGTTTGACTCAGTACTACGATGCTGGATTTCACCACGTTCATCTAACCATTCAGTAATTAAACCAATCAATGGGAATTTTGTTGAACGATTAAACTCTGTAGAAGTCGCTTCTGGCATAGCAGCAACATGACGAGCAAATTCAATCACGGCCAATTGCATACCTAAACAAATACCCAAGAAAGGTACTTTGTTTTCACGGGCATATTGAATTGCCTGCATTTTACCTTCAGTACCACGCTCACCAAAACCGCCAGGAACCAAGATTGCATCGATACCTTTTAATACTTCTGCAGGATTTTGGCTTTCAAGCTCTTCAGCATTGATATAGTCAATTTGAACTTTGACCCGATTTTGAATACCCGCATGTAAAAGTGCTTCATTGACAGACTTATATGCATCTGGCAATTCAACATATTTACCCACCATCGCTACACGAACTGTGTACTCTGGATTCAATAATGCTTCAACCACATGATCCCAATCCGAAAGATCGGCTTCAGGTAAGCTGTCATAACCAAAACGTTCACAGATTAAATCATCAACGTTTTGTTCATAGAATGTACGTGGGATTTGATAAATTGAACGTGCATCTTTACACACCACAACGGCACGCGCTTCAACGTTTGTAAAGAGTGCAATTTTACGGGTGGTATCTGCGTCAACATCATGTTCAGTACGACAAATCAGAATGTCTGGTTGAATACCAATCGACAATAATTCTTTAACAGAATGTTGAGTTGGTTTGGTTTTAAGTTCAGCAGCAGACTTGATATAAGGTAATAAAGTCAAATGCATCAACATGGTACGTTTATGACCAAGCTCAACCATCAACTGACGTACAGATTCCATGAATGGGAGAGATTCAATGTCACCTACTGTGCCACCGATTTCCACAATGGCAACGTCATAACCTTCGCCTGCGCGAAGAACACGTTCTTTAATATTATCCGTAATATGTGGAATAACTTGTACTGTACCGCCGAGATAATCACCACGACGTTCTTTATTTAAAACGTCTTGATAAACACGACCTGATGTAAAGTTATTTAATTTGGTCATTTTGGCACGACGTAAGAAACGCTCGTAATAACCCAAATCTAAGTCAGTTTCAGCACCATCTTCTGTGACAAATACTTCACCGTGCTGGAATGGGCTCATAGTCCCAGGATCGACATTAATGTATGGATCCATTTTGACCATGGTTACTTTTAAACCACGGGCTTCTAAAAGTGCAGCAACTGAAGCAGCTGAAATACCTTTACCTAGTGATGATACAACACCACCAGTTACGAATATAAAATGGGTCATTAAGTTTCTCGTACAATGGAGCCTAAATTGGCCTACAATGTTGTGCGATTTTACTTTACCTTGTACCAAGAAAGCAAAGTCAATTCACATCAATTCATAGAACAATAAACAATTGGCTATTCTATCAGCATTTCCAATAAAAAATTAGCACTTGATAAGGTGATTTTTAAATATCATTTTGCTGTTATACTAAGTAACATCTCTTTAATACCTTTTGTTTTGAGTCATTATGAATAAGAAATTTTTAATTTGTGGTGCAATTGCGACAGCGCTTTTGGTATCTGCTTGTGTAAAAAAAGAAGAGCCTAAAGAAGCTGAGCAAGAGAAAGTTGAAACTGCTCAACCTGCAACTTCTGAACCTACACAGTTTGAAAGCTTATCAAGTGTTGAGCAGAATAATGCACAACAAGTCGAAATTCCGGCACATGTAGAAGTTGAACGCACAGAAACAGCAAATACAACCACTGAAATTCGCCGTGAACCAACGCATGAAGCCCATGCAACTATGCCAAGTGCACAAGCGGAAAATAAACCTGCTGCAACTGAGGCGAAGCCTGCAAAAGCAGAGTCAGTAAAAACTGAAACTGCACAAACCAAAACACCAGCACCAAAAGCAAGCTCTGGTTCAGCACAATCTGAAGATGATGCTGTTGCCGCTGCCATCGCTGCTGCTACACCAGCTTTGAAAAACTAAGATTTCGCATCGCTAAAAAAGGGAAATTATAATTTCCCTTTTTTATAACTCTACATAAGTATTCAGTTGCATATGCCATATGAAACTTAATTTCTTATGTAAGTCATGAATTATTTTAATTGTACCTTTAGCTTTTAAAAACTAAGCCGCATGTTGCTTTGGCTGAACCATATTATGAACAGCGAGCACATCTGCTAAAATTTCATCTGAAAGTAATCCCTCAGCTTTGATCAAAGCCAAAACACTCTGCCCAGATTCATTTGCCATCTTTGCAATTCGTGTGGTGGTTTCATAACCTAAATATGGGTTTAACACCGTAATGATACCAATTGAGTTGTCCACTAAATGCTGACAATGCGCTGCATTGGCACGGATATTTTGAATGCATTTTTCATTCAGCATTTGCATCGCTTTGCCTAATAACTCAATAGATTCAAATAGTTTAAGCGCAATTAATGGTTCAAACGCATTTAATTGTAGTTGACCACCTTCTGCAGCCAAAGTAATTGCTAAATCATTTGCAATAATTTGATAGCACGCCAAATTCATCGCTTCAGGAATTACTGGATTTACTTTTCCTGGCATGATTGAACTACCAGGCTGACGTGGTTCCAATTGTATCTCACCTATACCAGTACGCGGCCCACTCGATAACAAACGTAAATCATTAGAGATTTTAGACAACTTTGTTGCAGTACGTTTGAGTAAACTTGATAAAAGTACAAAGTCACCCATATCTGTAGTCGCTTCAATCAAATCAGGCGAGCTTGAAATGTTTTTACCCGTGATTTCTGATAAAGCTTGAATCGCATTTAAGCGATACTCAACCTCGGTATTAATCCCCGTACCGATTGCAGTCCCACCTAAATTAATCACACTAAGTGAATCGGGCATAATATGATTTAACTTTTGCAAATCATTTTGTAAGGTATGCGCAAAAGCACTAAATTCTTGCCCTAATGTCATCGGTACCGCATCTTGTAACTGAGTACGTCCCATTTTCAAGATATCAGAGAACTCTTCAGCTTTGCGACCTAGGCTTTCAATTAGTTTTTGAAACGGTACGTTGAGATGATCCAATGCAAATAATAGACCTATTTTTATTGCACTTGGGTATACATCATTGGTCGATTGAGACATATTTACATCGTTATTGGGATGTAGATATTGATATTCGCCTTTTGCATGACCAAGAAACTCTAATCCAATGTTTGCAATAACTTCATTTGCATTCATATTTGTAGAAGTTCCTGCCCCACCCTGAATCATATCAATAGGGAATTGATTATGGTATGAACCATTTATTAATTGCTGACATGAATGCTGAATCGCTTTATATTTATTTTCTTCAATTTTATTTAATTTAAAATTAGCCTCTACACAAGCAGACTTCACCATAGCAAGCGCTTGAATAAAAATAGGAAAATGACTTAATTTATGCGCACTTAGGTTAAAGTTCTCAACCGCTCTTAATGTTTGTACACCGTAATAGCAATGAAATGGAACTTCTTTCATTCCCAATAAATCTTTCTCAGTTCTCGTTTTAATTTCAATGTTCATTTGCAATGTAACTCTACGAAGATAATCAATTCATCTTAGGTGAAACAATCTAAACTTGACCAATGTAAAAAAATATATCTGTATGCATTTTTTGCATATCACTTGTTATACTTTGCTTGAGTTAAATATTTATTGGTGATTGAACATGACGCTTGAAATTCGGTGGATAGAGGATCTTCTTGCATTAGACCAAGAGAAATCCATTTCTAAAGCTGCAGCTATACGTCATGTCACTCAATCGGCCTTTACACGTAGAATACAAAATATTGAAGAGTCGTTGGGGTTTCAAATTTTAAAGCGTTATAGTAAAAATATTGATTTTACAGATGCTGGTCAAGTCTTGCTCTCAACAGCAAAAAACATTCAGAACCAAATGGATACAACAATAAAGTATTTAGAAAAAAATATTAAGGATAATGAACTCTCAATTAAATTTGCAGTATCACACTCTCTCATCACGCAGTTTTTTCCCAAATTTATTCAAAAACTATACTCAGACTATAATGATCTAAAGTTAGAAATTATTGCTGCAAATCTGCAACAAGGCATACATTTATTAAAAGAAGGTTCTTGTGATTTTCTCATTTGTTATTGTGATCAACTCACTTTACAACAATTGGATCTCACACTTTTTACTTATCATAAAATTGTAAATATGCAAATTGTGCCAGTTACAGCAAGCAAAAATGGATTGCCTAAATACCAACTTAATCAAACCTTCCCCCTTTTGGCCTATAGTAAACAAGCCTATCTGAGAAAATGCGTAGATAAAATTATAGAAAGTAAACTCAATTACCGAACGTTATATGAAACAGATAATGCCAGTGACTTAAAAGCCTTGGCTTTACAAGGCTTAGGCGTAGCTTGGCTACCACGCTTACTGATCGAAGAAGAAATAAATGAAAATAAATTAAAAATACTTAATGGTTATAGTTTCTTTCAAGATATTTATATCGTTCGTAGCAATATTATTTACTCACAAAAGATAAATTTTGTTTGGAATTATTTAGCGCTTAAATAGGTCTTTATTTTAAATAAAGATCTTTCTTACTTCAAAAAATGATCATGTAGAGTGAATCTATCGATATTGAAAGTGCCTTTTCCCACTGGGTGAAGGCTAGGATGAGGGGGAATTTTATGTTGATCTGTGTTTTAAAATGGACTTATAAAAGAAGTCTAATATTTATCTTAACCTAACAACTGAGAATCAATCCCCCTAGTTGAGCAATTAAAACTGACAGATCTAATGATAATAGTTTGATCTGTCAGCTTTTTTAACTTGAATAGATATTTATTGGTATTACATATCATCATGAATACTGTCTTAAAAAATCAGCCATTAAACGAGAAGCCCAAGATTTGGTATTGAGTCCTTCATAAAAACCACAATGACTGCCCTTTTTGGTTGTCACCACTACAACATTATCCATATTTTGAATGGTTTCTTTAAACGGTTCTAAATTCTTGATTGAACATACAGGATCATCTTCTGAGTTTAGAATCATTAATGGAATTTTAACATTTTCAAATACATAAATTGGATTGGTGGCTTTTGAATAGCTTTCATAATCTGAAAATCCAGCCATTTCAAAATATTTAGTCTGAAACTCTTGTAAGGTTTTCGTTTGTAAAACATTTTGTACAGAATGTAATGGTGTCCAGGTTTGTTCATAAGGCTTAATAAATGCCTTAAACAATTTTTTGGTCATGACTTTGGTGTAGAAAGGATGGACATTTTGAAATCCAAGCTCAGTATCATAACCAGGGCACATGGCAAAAGCCGCTTTAAAAGGTGTATCTAGGCCTTGTTCGCCAAGATAACGCACAAGTAGGCCTGTACCTGCAGAAGAGCCAACTGCATAAAGATCAGATTGTGGAAATAGGTTTTGAATCGAAGCCAATTGCTCTTTTAAGTCAGACGTTGAACCAAAAATCGACATTAGTGGAACAGGCATAGGTAAGCCCGCATGCCCACGGCGTAGACATAATGCAATACGCCATCCTGTATATTCATGTAGATCTTTGACCAATTCACGCATACTGTCAGGTGTACCTGTAATCGTATGCATAATCACGATGGTTGGGGTTTCTTGTGGTAAATTGTAGCCATACCAAGCAATTGCCGTGACCCCACCATCTTGCATGGTCAGCTGATCAATTCGATCATAATCAAGCTTAATGGATTTTTTCTTAATTAAATCAAAATATAACAGATGGGCATGGGTATTGCTGAGCCATGGTGTAGGACGGTATTTATCCTGTAGTTGAGGCAGTTTCTTGATGATCTCAGACATTTTTCCTTGCTGATTAAAATACAGCTTTGGTAATTCAGCACCTGTCACTTGATCCAATAAATCTTGGCTAATCTCAGTAAACTTATGTAATACAGACATTTTCCACCTCAACTCTTTTATCACTCATCATCATTTTAAAAATTAAGAAATTTTTCACACTTAATTTTATTTATTGCAGTATATACGCAATTATGCTTTAGGTATAAAGCTGGCCATACGTTGCCCCATTTGAGCAGCCAATGCTTCCAAACCACTTTTTGGTCGAATCATCACTTCAAAATCAACAATTTGACCTTGTTCATTAAAACGAATCATATCAATCCCTTTTAATTTTTTTTCACCCACATTGGCAGAAAATTCTAAAACTACACTTTGCTCATCTTCTGTAAAAAATTCTCGATGATATGTAAAGTTTTCAAAAATTTGAATCACATTGCTTAAAATGAAAAAGACCACTTGCTTACCTTCATAGGGGTTATAGGCCACAGGTGAACGAAAGACCACATCGTCTGCCAATAATTCATTTAAAAGACTCATGTCTCGACTTTCCAGCATGTTGTGCCATTTTCGGATTGCAGGCTTAGTATTTGTATAACTCATTTTTTATATCCCTTTGATTTGAAATACTTTGAATTCGTTTCCAGTCATTTTCTTAAAAATCCAGTCATAAAATCCCTTCTCTCGCAGCATGCTTCACACTACACATGGCTTAAAGAGAAGGAATTCAAACAGCGTTAATCCATTTAAATCACAGCTGCCAATTCAGCGCCTTGGCGAATTGCACGCTTCGCATCTAACTCACCCGCTTCTTTCGCACCACCAATCAAATGTACAGATTTTCCATCAGCTTGGAGTTGATCAAACATTGCTGTATAGGGTTCTTGGCCTGCACAAATCACCACATTGTCGACATCTAAAATCATGGTTTTTTCGCCAACTGTAATATGTAAGCCCTGATCATCAATCTTGTCGTAACTTGCACCAGGAATCATATTGACATGGCGATGTTTTAAACCAGTACGATGAATCCAACCTGTTGTTTTACCTAAACCAGCGCCAACAGATTTGGCTTTACGTTGCAGTAAATAGATTTCACGAGGAGATTGTTCGATCTCAGGTTGTTTCAAGCCACCCACATGTTCATACGATGTATCAATTCCCCATTCATCATAGAATTTTTGTGGATTTAAGCTGCCACTTTCGCCTTCATGGGAAAGATATTCAGCAGTATCAAAACCAATACCGCCTGCACCAATAATTGCTACTTTTTTACCGACAGGTTTACGCTCACGTAAAACCTCGATATATGACAAAACTTTTGGATGATCAATACCTTCAATATTTAAATGACGAGGCGTTACACCTGTAGCAACCACAACATCATCAAAGTCACCTGTCGCTAATTCTTCATAGCTTGCAGTGTGGTTAAGTACCAGTTTGATATTCGGTTGTAATTCAATTTTACGTTTAAAATAACGTAAAGTTTCATAGAACTCTTCTTTGCCAGGAATGGTTTTTGCAATATTAAACTGACCACCAATCTGATTAGATGCTTCAAAGATTGTGACTTTGTGTCCACGATCAGCTGCATATGTTGCAAAACTAAGTCCTGCTGGACCTGCCCCAATCACAGCAATATTTTTAGCTACTGGCGATTCTTTAAAAATAAGTTCAGTTTCATAACATGCACGAGGATTGACCAAACACGTTGCAATTTTCATTGAAAAAATATGATCTAAGCAAGCTTGGTTACAACCGATACAGGTATTGATCTCATCAGCACGACCTTGTTCAGCTTTCAATACAAAATGCGAATCTGCAAGCATTGGGCGCGCCATCGAAATAATATCAGCATCGCCTTGAGCCAAGACATGCTCAGCCATTTCAGGCGTATTGATACGGTTCGAGGTAATTAAAGGAACTTTGACGGAACCTTTTAATTTTTTAGTCACCCAAGTAAATGCGGCACGCGGTACTTTGGTGGCAATGGTTGGAATACGTGCTTCATGCCAGCCAATTCCAGTATTGATAATGGTTGCACCGGCTTTTTCAATTTCTTTCGCAAGTTGAATCACTTCCTCAAGTGTAGAGCCGCCTTCAACCAAATCCAGCATAGATAAACGATAGATAATGATGAAGTTTTCGCCGACTTCCTGACGTGTTCTTCTGACAATTTCAATCGGGAAACGGATACGATTTTCATAACTTCCGCCCCATTCATCATCACGATGATTGGTACGTGCAGCAATAAACTCATTGATCAGATAACCTTCTGATCCCATGATTTCCACACCATCATAACCTGCGATTTGTGACAATTTTGCACAATTGGCAAAGTCTGCAATGGTTTGATGAACTTCTGCTGAAGTTAAAGCATGTGGCTTGGTTGGATTGATTGGCGCTTGTATCGCAGATGGTGCAACATTTTCAGGCTGATAAGAGTAACGACCAGTATGTAAAATTTGCAGTGCAATTTTACCGCCAGCATCATGCACAGCTTTGGTAATGACCTTATGTTTTTCTGCTTCTTCTAAATGATCCAGTTTTGAACCACCAAAGAATGTTACCCCATGATCATTGGGCGAGATGCCACCCGTCACAATTAAGCCAACGCCACCTGCTGCACGTTCTGCATAAAATGCAGCCATACGTTCATATCCACCTTGAACTTCTTCTAGTCCAACATGCATTGAACCCATCAATACACGGTTTTTTAATGTGGTAAAGCCTAAATCTAAAGGCGCAAGTAAATGCGGATAATTAGACATGTGAACTCCCTTGGCGTGCTCTCGCTAGCTATCAATCTGTTAAATGACACTTCATATCTGTTTAATGCAACAAGTTGCATAGTGTGAGTATTTATAATCGAGATTTGATTTTTATGCAACATGTTGCATAATGACTTTATATTTATTTTGTTGATGTGATATTACACAATGTCATTAGCCCATGTTTTATTGACCAGTCTGATAGAGAAGCCAAGTACAGGTTTTGAATTGGCGCGACGCTTTGACCGATCTATGGGATTCTTCTGGAATGCAACGCATCAACAAATCTACCGTGAACTTAACGGTATGCAAAAGAAAGGCTGGATTTCCACGCTTGAAGATCAGTCTGATCATGGCCGAAAAAAAACCTATCAAGTTGAACAACTTGGACGGGTCGAACTGGCTGACTGGATGGTCAAACAAGGGCAACCTGCCCAGCTTCGTGAAGAAATTATGGTTCGCTTACGGGCAGAAGCACAATTTGGTGGAAATACTGTTTTACCTGAACTTGAGCGTCATTTAGAATTACATCGTGAAAATTTAAAACTATACCGCCAGATTTTTTCCAAAGATTTTGAACAAATCGAGCAACTGGATCGAACTTTATATATTCACAAAATGATTTTACAATTGGGTATAGACTTAGAAATGGGCTGGATCAATTGGCTCGACCAAGTCATCCCACAGCTTAAAGCGTTTGAGAATAAAGAGAATTCATAGGAAACTGCATGCCACACTATACAATGCCAGATGGCGAAAAATTATTTGTTCGTGAAATTGGTCAGGGTGAACCTGTACTGGTTCTGTCTGGTTTAGGTATGCATAGTTGGCAATGGCTTCCCTTTTTACTGCCTAATATTAAACATTATAAATTTTATATCCCAGATTGGCGTGGCTTTGGTGGCTCTAGAACCTGTAAGATCCCTCAAGAAATCGATGCGATTAGCAACCATTGGCGTGATCTTGAAAGCTTAATTGACCAGTTAAATTTAGATCATTTTATTCTTATGGGTTATTCCATGGGAGCAACCACTGCCATGCATGGGATGCAATATGGCAATTTGGCTGAAAAACTCAAAGCTTATCTACATATTGATCAAACCCCTAAAATTCCAACGGATGAAACATGGGAATTTGGTTTATTTGGGAAAAAGTATTTTAAAATTAAAAGATTGCTAAAAGACTTCTCTGATTTTTTACATCAATATTCAAACTATCGTTTTGTTGATGAATTACCGATTGAACCACGAACTGAACTGATTCAAATTTGGTTAAATTTTATTAAAATTCAAGGCAGTAATAAATTAAGCCCATTTATGTTTAATTTGGCGCTTAAACATCCTCAATTACAAAAACATTTATTACCTATCCGTCGAATGGATTATTTAACTTGGTATATCGATAATTATCTCAACCATGATGAAGATTATCGTCAGGCAATTTCACAATTGGAATGTCCGACTACATTCTTTATTGGGGAAAAGTCATCACTCTATCCTGCTGAAGGTCAAATGCAAATTTCTGACAGTTTAGCCAATGCGAAAAATATTATTTTTAAACGTTCAGGGCATACGCCGCTTATTACAGAACCCGTGAAATTTAGCCAAGCAATCCGTTTATTTTTAAAAGAATCCGCTTAATTGAATTCCAGAAGCCCTATTTAACGCATATTAAACAGGGCTTCTTTGGTGATCATACTGCAACGGATAACTTAGAAATTATAGATCGCAACCGCATTAAAACGATTGTCCTCACCTGTATCCTGTCCATTAGACGCTGCAACAAAGGCTTTACGCTCACCATAAACATATTCCAGACCAAAACTTAACGGCTGTTTCGGGCTATAAAATACATTGGCCCAAGCTTGCCAAAGTGTTTTATTGGCTTTGGTCTGATCACTCAAATATCGAATATAATCCTGATTTTCATCTGCTTTCATATAGCCATATCCCAATGTTCCTCGCCATTGTGAGTTAAACTGTTGCGTCACCCCCACAGTGATTGAGTCAAATTGATTCAGCGCCATGATATTTTTATTGGCATCTATAGCAAAGCCTTGGTTCGTCCATGACACTAAACTGGAATCACCTTTAACATGATAATAATCTGCTTTAAGTGTGGTTTTTGCAGAAATATCGTATTTTGCTCCAAGTCCAATACCCCAAGCGAGTTCATTATCAGCAACAGTCCTCTTTTCACTAACCATGCCTCGCAAACTCAATGCGCCCGCCCGATCAGCAAATGATTGATTTAGTCGAGTTGATAAAACCGGGATCCGCATATTCGATAAGGCATCTTTGGAATCTTCCAAAGCCGTTACCAGCTGTGTTTCTGCATTAAATTTATGGGTATAACGAATTTGTGCATCTCGTTTAACAGCGCCCCCCACATAACCCAAAGCATCAATTGTTTCTGGCATATAATCGGGAACTGCAAAGTTAGACCATGTTTGACCAATCAACCATTGACCATAATTAAAATAGGCATGGCGAATTCTAAGTCCATCATTCGCACCCAAGAAATCAACTTCTATTTTTCCTGAAATATCTTTGTCAGCAGTTTTAAAATCTAAACCTAAACGAGTCGCGGCAAGTGTTGATTTTAATTGATCACTACTTTCATTATGGCCTTTAAGCGGTACGCTATTGATCTGATTATAAAGTCGATCGGCACTTCCACCTTCAGACTGATACAATAGATCCGCACGGATATTCCCATATAGTGTTACTTCTGCACCAGCTTTTGTTCGTGCAAAGGTTTGATCTTTTGCCTGCGATACAACCTGTGCCGCTTTAACATTATTTTCCAATGCCACAATTTGCTTATTTTGCACGTGTTGCTGTTGTTCAATCATTTCACGTAATTGTTTAACTTCATTACGTAACTGTTCAACTTCTGTCATCGAATCTGCATGCGCCATATTTAGGCTAAGTAATCCCATTGACACCAAAATGATGTTGTAGTTAAATTTTTTCATTGTAGAAAGCATCCTATTCTCTACGATTGATTATTTTGAACCAGCCTTAATCCTCATGATTCAGGCTGAAATACCAAGTCAGTTTGTGCGTGAGTTTGGTTTACGAACTTAGTTAATTGTATTTCCAACAATATTTTTCTGAGCTGTTGGCGCTTCGGCCGTTTGAGTTTTTTCCACTGAAGCATTTAAATTCACAAAGAATATCGCTAGTGCTGCAATAAATCCTGGGACAGCGATAACAAGAAAATTCATTTGGTGAGGTAACTCTAGGGTCAACAATGCACCTGTTAAGACTGGTCCAACAATGGCACCAATTCGTCCAATGCCTGATGCCCACCCCATACCTGTAGAACGTACTGTTGCTGGATAAAATTGTGCAACAAAGGTATAGAGTAAAATTTGTGAACCAATGGTTGCTGCACCAGCAATTGCAATCAAGGTATAGAGAATGAATTGTGGGCTTTTAAAACCAAGGAAAATGAGCGCAATCGCACCAACCGTAAACATTATGGTCAATACGGGTTTAATATGAAATTTATCCGCCAAAGCACCACCACCAATTGCACCAACCATGCCACCAATATTTAATGCAAATAAGAAGATCATACTTGCACCCAGTGAATAGCCTGCTTGGATCATTAATTTAGGCAACCAACTTCCGAGTGCATAAACCATCAATAAACACATAAAGAAAGCAATCCAGAACATTACTGTGCTTGATCGACGGCCTTGCTGAAACAATGCACGTAACGGTGCTTCATCACCAGCGGTGACTTCATTTAATTCAAATTGAGTCGAGGAATGGATCTGTTGCTGCGGTGCAATTTTCTGTACCACTTCTCGCACTTGATCGGTCTTGCCTTGGTGAGTTAGAAACATCAATGATTCAGGTAAAAACTTCCAAATAAGGGGTAAAGCTAAGAATGGGATAATCGCGATATAAAACATGATTTTCCAACCATAATCGACCACCAGCCAAGCACCCAGCAAGGCAGATGTCATACCACCAATGGCATAGCCACTAAACATAACAGCGACCAGTGTGCTACGTATACGTTTAGGCGCATACTCAGTCATTAAAGCCACCACGTTCGGCATCACACCACCAATACCAAGTCCTGCTAAAAATCTGAGAATTCCAAATTCAACGGGTGTTGATGCAAATGCACCGAGAAAAGTAAATCCACTAAAAATAGCCACACAAATCATGATGGTTTTTTTACGGCCCAACTTATCAGACAGTGTTCCAAAACTCATTGCACCAAACATCATGCCAAAAAGTGCTGTACTGGCCAGCAAGCCTGCTTGTACAGCAGTTAAGCCCCACTCTTGCATCAATAAAGGTAAAGCTACGCCATAAATAACCAGATCATATCCATCAAAAATAATAATTAATAAACACCACAATAGAACCCCCCAATGAAAAGGGGTGAATTTTGCTTCATCCACGATGCGATTAATATTTAGTTTGCTCGTTTGCACTTTTGCCTCCTGCGGTGAAACGCTACGAAATTTTTTCAAACAATGAGGCAGCTGTTATTTTTTGTCCAAAACCGATTGCATATATATCCATACCTTAAAAGTCGGTTTAATATTTTTTGATGAATAAACAAGGGATTAAAAAGAATTATTAAAGAAATCGAGCTTTATATTTTTAATGATTTATTTTTTATTTTAATGATTATCTCGATATTTTTAGAGTTTTAGAATAAATCAATCGACTTGTTCTGATTTTTCAATATGTTACTTTTCACACAAAACAACATCTATAAATAACTTTTCATTCAATGATTGGACTAAATAGGCTTCTACCATAAGTCCTTTTTAAATCATAAATCAACATAAAAGCACCCTCATCCTAGCCTTCTCCCAAAGGGAGAAGGGACTTTCAATGCTAATTTATTAACAATATATGCGCATTTTTTGATTGATGACAGCGGTTTAATAGATGGTTGTAAAGCTCGCACGATCATATTGAAAGCCTTCTAAATCATAAACCTGATAAATACAATCAAATAAAGACCGAATATTTTCACTTTCATCCATACAACGTATTGCCATAAAGATTGGGCTTTTTGCAGAGCTATCTAACAATGGGATATAGATTAAATTCGGCAATTGAATGGTTTTTGCACTCTCGGGCACAATACATACCCCTTCACCTGCAGCAACCAATCCCAAAGCCAGTTGAATTTCTCGAACTTCTTTTAGATTCTTAGGATCTAGACCATGCTCGGAAAACAGATGACGTACTTGAGTGGAAAAATTGGGCTTAGGGTGACTTGGGTAAAGGAATAAGTTCTCATCTTCAATATCGGCAAAATAAGTGCCTTTAGAATCTGTAGCGAGATGATGACTGATATGGACAGCCAACATTAATGGCTCCTCTCGTAACAAAACTCGCCTAATGGCAGGATCAGAAATTCTTAAACGTCCAAATCCAACATCAATACGCCCCTCTTTAAGCGCCTGAATTTGGTCTTTGGTACTCATTTCAATCAGCTCAATTTTTAAATGCGGCTGTTGTTGACGGAACATATAAACGATTTTGGGTAATAAACCATACAATAAAGAACCCACAAACCCCATTGTTACGGTTTTTTCGATCAAGCCAATTCGCTTGGTCATGGACTTTACTTCTTCGGCATTAGACAAAAGTTTAACAGCGTGTTGATAAAAAAATTGCCCCGCTTCTGTGGTTTTTAACGGACGGCTTCCACGTTCAAAAAGCGCGATACCCAATTCACCTTCAAGGTTTTGAATCTGTCTGCTCAGTGGAGGCTGAGCAATATAAAGCTTTTCTGCTGCTTTGGTAAAACTTTGTTCTTCTACAACAGCAACAAAATAGCGCAAATGCCTGAGTTCCATCTCAAACTCCATACCTTTAAGATATAAAAAAATGCAAATTTGATCTTAGACAGCGATCATCCATTCTTTTAAGGTATATCAAAAGCAAGATGTAAAGCAAGACTGTAAAACTTTTGATATTCACAGCCAGCCAAAGAATCTCATTCTGTTAGCCCAATGAATCACTTTAATCAGTTCAAGCTTTAAATCTCGCACATGAAGAACATGGAAAGTGGGCAGCAAAGTTTCAAACGATTTTTTTCGTATGCAATGCCAAACCACGCATACTGCAGGAGATCTAGTATGAACCGTCAAGAAATCGATACTTTGGTCAAACAAATGAATGTAGACACTGCAACAGGTGCAGTCGATACACGTGTACAACAAGTAGTGGTACGTTTATTTGCTGACTTGTTTCAAGCCATTGAAGATTTAGACATTTCACAAAGTGAATTATGGAAAGGCCTAGAATATTTTACTGATGCAGGTCAAGCCAATGAACTTGGTCTTTTAGCAGCGGGTTTAGGTTTGGAACATTATTTGGATTTACGTGCTGATGAAGCAGATGCAAAAGCAGGTATCACAGGTGGCACACCACGCACCATTGAAGGCCCATTATATGTTGCTGGTGCGCCTGAGTCCGTCGGCTTTTCTCGCATGGACGATGGTTCAGAGAGCGATAAAATCGACACCCTATTTATTGAAGGTACAGTAACAGACACAGATGGCAATCTTATCCCAAATGCTAAAGTTGAAATTTGGCATGCCAACAGTTTAGGTAATTACTCTTTCTTTGATAAATCACAGTCAGATTTTAATCTACGCCGTAGCATATTGACTGATAGCAATGGTCAGTACGTTGCACAAACAACTATGCCCGTTGGCTATGGCTGTCCACCACAAGGGACGACTCAGTTTGTACTGAACAAATTAGGCCGCCATGGTAACCGCCCATCTCATGTGCATTATTTCGTATCTGCACCCGGCTATCGCAAATTAACCACACAATTCAACATCGAAGGTGATCAATACCTTTGGGATGATTTTGCTTTCGCAACACGTGAGGGCTTAGTGGCAACAGCTATTGATATCAGTGATGAAGCTGAAATTGCCCGTCGTGGTCTCAACAAACCATTTAAACGTATTTCATTCAATGTAGCACTGGTAAAAGAACAACCTAAAGCACCGTCTACAGAAGTAGATCGTCGTCGCGCAAGCGCTTAAACCCACACGCACGGAACCGAAATGTTTGCACTATTGCAGCACTTCGGGGACTTCCTCTCATTGGAAAGTCGGAGAACCCATATGCCACGTATTCCTGTTATAAATACCAGCCATCTTGATCGAATTGACGAACTTTTAGTCGATAATTTTGAAACGGGTGAATTTAAACTTCATCGTTCTGTTTTCACAGATCAAGCCCTTTTTGACCTAGAAATGAAATACATCTTTGAAGGCAACTGGGTTTACTTGGCACATGAAAGCCAAATTCCAAATAACAACGATTATTACACCACCACTATGGGGCGTCAGCCCATTATGATTGCGCGTAATCGCAATGGTGAATTAAATGCCATGATCAATGCGTGTTCACACCGTGGCGCACAGCTTTGTCGGCATAAGCGTGGTAATAAAGCGACTTATACATGCCCATTCCATGGATGGACATTTAATAACTCTGGAAAACTACTCAAAGTTAAAGATCCAAGCGATGCTGGTTATTCAGACTGCTTCAATAAAGAAGGTTCACACGATCTGAAAAAAGTAGCTCGTTTTGAAAGCTATAAAGGTTTCTTATTTGGCAGTTTAAATCCAGATGTACCAAGTTTAGAAGAATTTTTAGGTGAAACAACCAAAATCATTGACATGATTGTTGATCAATCTGAGCAAGGCTTAGAAGTTTTACGTGGTGCTTCAACCTATACCTACGAAGGTAACTGGAAACTGACTGCTGAAAATGGTGCAGATGGTTATCACGTTTCAGCTGTACATTGGAACTATGCAGCGACCACACAGCAACGTAAAGAAAAACAGCAAGAAAATGACAATGTACGTGCAATGAGTGCAGGTGCTTGGGGCAAACAAGGTGGCGGCTCATACGGTTTTGAGCATGGACATATGCTGTTATGGACTCAATGGGCAAACCCTGAAGATCGTCCTAATTATCCAAAAGCTGATGAGTACACTGAAAAATTCGGTGCCCCAATGTCGAAATGGATGATCGAACGTTCACGTAACTTATGCCTTTATCCAAATGTCTATTTCATGGATCAATTTGGTTCGCAAATTCGTGTATTGCGTCCAATTTCAGTCAATAAAACTGAAGTGACGATTTACTGTATTGCACCTGTAGGTGAAAGTCTTGAAGCGCGTACACGACGTATTCGCCAATACGAAGATTTCTTTAATGCTTCGGGCATGGCAACCCCTGATGACCTTGAAGAATTCCGTGCCTGTCAAGCGGGTTATGCTGGTATTGAGCTTGAATGGAATGACATGTGCCGTGGGTCTAAACACTGGATTCAAGGACCTGATGATGCGGCCAATGAAATTGGCTTAAAACCTAAACTGAGTGGTATTAAAACAGAAGATGAAGGCTTATATCTTGCCCAACATCAATACTGGTTAGAAATGATGAAACATGCCATTCAATCTGAAAAAAATCTTGCTCAACAAGAAACATCTCAGCAAGGAGCAACAGCATGAATGCAACAGCAAACATCGATCAAGTTTCTTTAGAAAATATTGCGCAATTTCTCTACCGCGAAGCACGTTTTTTAGATGATGAACAATGGGATCAATGGCTCGCCTGCTACTCACCCTCGGCATGTTTTTGGATGCCTGCTTGGGATGATGATGATCGTTTGACCGAAGATCCTCAGTCTGAAATTTCTTTGATTTATTACCCTGACCGTCAAGGTTTGGAAGACCGTGTTTTTCGGATTAAAACTGAACGTTCTTCGGCAACCATGCCTGATACACGCACTTGCCACAATATTAGCAATATTGAAATTATCGAAAGAGATGGTGACAAAGTCACAGTCCGCTTTAACTGGAATACACTGAGCTTTCGTTACAAAAACAGTTATAGCTACTTTGGTATGTCTCGTTATGTCATCGACTTTTCTGCTACACAACCACAAATTCTGAATAAATATGTGGTGCTAAAAAATGACTATATCAACCAAGTCATCGATATTTACCACCTCTAATTTTTTATCTCGAATTGTGTAAACAAAAATATGAGGTGTTTGCTTTAGCCAAATGGAAAGTTGGCTAAAGCACTCAAAAGTTTTAAAGATTTTTATAGGATTTTCAGCCATGTCAAACCACAATGTTGCTCTTCAATTTGAAGATGGCGTAACGCGTTTTATCTCAGTTACACAAGGTGAAACTTTATCTGATGCAGCATATCGCCAGAAAATCAATATTCCTTTAGATTGCCGTGATGGTGCTTGCGGTACATGTCGTGCTTTTTGTGAATCTGGTTCGTTTGACATGCCTGAAGAAAGTTATATTGAAGATGCTTTAACACCAGAAGAGGCTGAACAAGGCTATATCTTGGCCTGCCAATGTAGACCTTCTTCTGACGCAGTATTCCAGATTCAAGCTTCATCTGAAGTATGCAAAACCGAAATTCATGCATTTCAAGGCACATTATCTCGTGTGGAAAAGCTCTCTGATTCCACCATCACTTTCGATATTCAATTAGATGAAGGTCAGCCCGATATTCATTTTCTTGCAGGTCAGTATGTCAATGTGGCAATTCCACAAACCACTGAAACGCGCTCTTATTCATTCAGTTCAAAACCCGGAAATCGCTTAACAGGCTTTGTGGTACGTAATATTCCAAATGGAAAGATGAGTGACTTTTTAAGTGCAAATGCCAAAGCGGGCGACAAAATGACCTTTACTGGTCCATTTGGAAGTTTTTACCTTCGTAATGTAGTTCGCCCTGTCGTTATGTTGGCAGGCGGTACGGGTATTGCACCATTTATGTCGATGTTACAAGTGCTTGAAGACAAAGGCTCACAACACCCTGTACGTTTAGTATTTGGAGTAACCAATGACTTTGACCTTGTAGCACTTGAAAAGCTCAATGAACTGCAAAATAAACTGCCATGGTTTGAATATCGTACAGTCGTTGCACATGCTGAATCAACACATGAACGCAAAGGTTATGTGACAGGTCATATTGACAATGACTGGCTAAATGGCGGTGACGTCGATGTTTATTTATGTGGTCCTGTTCCTATGGTTGAAGCTGTTAGAGGCTGGTTGGATACTGAAGGGATTAAACCTGCAAACTTCTTATTTGAGAAATTCTCTGCAAACTAAAATCGTACTGTTCAGGAGCTGAGAAGAATGTCAGATCGCCAAAGATTTAAAAACAAAGTTGTCATTGTTACTGGTGCCGCACAAGGTATTGGTCGTGGTGTCGCCCTACAAGTGGCAGCGGAAGGTGCGCATGTGGTTATGGCTGACCGTTCAGAATATGTCGAAGACGTGCTTGTTGAAATTAACAAAAATGGCGGTGATGCAATCACCGTCAATGCAGATCTGGAAACTTTAGCGGGTGCTCAAGCTGTCGTTGCTAAAGCTATTGAACGCTATAAGCGTGTTGATATTTTGATTAACAATGTCGGCGGTGCAATTTGGATGAAACCGTTTCAAACGTTTTCTGAAGAAGAAATCATCAAAGAAGTGCATCGCTCACTATTTCCAAGCTTATGGTGTTGTCGAGCAGTCCTGCCCGAAATGATCAAAAATCAGAAAGGTACCATTGTTAATGTATCTTCTATTGCAACATGTGGGATTCATCGAGTGCCCTATTCAGCCTCCAAAGGTGGTGTAAATGGTCTAACCACAGCACTTGCATTTGAACATGCCAAAGATGGTATTCGGGTTAATGCTGTTGCGACTGGCGGTACAGAAGCACCTCCACGTAAAGTCCCTCGTAATACTATGGCATTGACCGAAAATGAAAAACAATGGATGCAAGATGTGGTAGATCAAACCATTGATCGCACTTTTATGGGCCGTTATGGTTCGATTCAGGAACAAGTCAATGCAATATTATTTCTTGCGTCTGATGAATCCTCTTATATGACAGGTACTATTGTTCCTGTAGGTGGTGGTGATCAGGGTTAAAACTGGTCTCCTTTTTATGTAGCAGGATCATTGAAATTCAATGCATGGAGGCTTTGCCCAATGGCATCCCTGTTCAAAACGTTAAAACAAGATTGGTCTTTGTCAGCGACAGTTGCAGGATTTTTAGCTGTACTGATTTCTTATGCAGGGCCAATGATCATTTTTTTTCAGGCCGCTCAACAAGCCAATGTTTCCTCAACCATGATGGCATCATGGATCTGGGGGAGCTCTATTGGCGCGGCAATCACTGGAATCATTTTATCCATTAAGTTTAAAACGCCGATTATTACCGCATGGTCAGCACCGGGAACGGCGCTCTTGGTGGCTTTATTTCCGCATATTTCCCTCAATGAAGTTGTTGCAGCCTATATTACTTCTGCAATCATTATTTTTATCATTGGGATTACTGGTTCTTTTGACAAACTTTTAAAATGGATACCACAAGGGCTGGCAGCGGGAATGATGGCTGGAATTTTGTTCCAGTTTGGTTTAGGTCTGTTTAAAGCTACTGACACAATGCCCTATGTCGTTTTTGGTATGCTGATCTGTTTTTTACTGGCAAAACGCTTTTCACCTCGCTATGCCATAATTTGGGTATTATTTTCAGGTATTGCGCTCAGTTTTATCTTTGGAAAAATCAATCCAGTACCAATGGATTTTTCATTGGCAGTTCCTGTTCTGATCAGCCCAGAGTGGACCTGGTCTTCTACATTAAACCTTGCAATTCCACTTACAATTGTCAGTTTAACGGGTCAGTTCTTGCCGGGTATGGCAATTCTCAAACTGAATCATTACGAAACACCTGCTAAACCGATTTTAAGCATAGCCAGTATCACCTCTATTGCTGTGGCTTTTACTGGTGGAATCACGATTGTGTTAGCAGCGATTACTGCTGCACTTTGCACGGGTAAAGATTCGCATGAATTGAAAGAAAAACGCTATATCGCAGGTATTGCTAATGGCATCTTCTATATTTTAGGAGGATTATTTGCAGGCAGTTTGGTGATGCTATTTAGCATACTTCCCAAAGAGTTGATTGCGGCACTTGCTGGATTGGCCTTACTCGGAGCAATTACCACCAATCTGGGTATTGCAATGAAAGATGAAACACAACGAGATGCTGCCATCATTACTTTTCTTGCCACTGTATCGGGTATGCATTTTTTAGGATTTAGTTCGGTTTTCTGGGGAATTTGTATTGGCATGATCGCACACTTGATTTTAACTCAACGACAATCAAAGGCTGCCATTCCAACTCCAGTACAAGACTCACCGCAAAGTCAATAAACCAGCATATTCACTTAATAATCAGCATAAAATCCCATGCTATTCGATGGGATTTTTATGTAATAACACGTTCTGGAATATAACCAAGTTTCACTTTATTAAAGCGTCATTTCTGGCAGTTAAATCTTAAAATATTTCACTGTTGCTTATTGGTGATCTCTAAATACCAAATCGTTTCACCCCAATCACTATTTTCAATTTTTGGAAAAATTTCTCCTTGTTCAAAATAACGAGATTGAGATTTGTTTGCTGGACTCCACCAATATCCTGATCTTGGGCAACTTTGGCTTGATAAGGCCTTTATATTTTCAACATCCAAAGAATTATCTGAACCACCTTCATCAGCAATTCTTTCAATTAATATCCAATTCACTTCAGCATACAATGTTTCATATGTGTCTGGATCCACCCCGATTGGTACTACACTTCCCCACCCTCTATCCTCTTCTTTGCTTGAAGCTATAAACTCAATCCGCTTCTGGTCTTCTTTGCAAATATAAATCCCTGTCGTTTTTACTTTCTCATTAGATTTAACGGTTATTTCAAAATTTATCCGATATATTGGATAAGAGCTTGGTAAATCAACATCAATTCCTTGAAATATAGCTGCTCCTGGAAATTCGGCTTCAAGAAAACCCATATCCCAATTTTTTGGGTAAGAATTTCTAATAATTGAGGCATATCGATTTGTAATTGAATAATAATCCCAACATTGTCGTACTTTATCGTTAGGTAGATCATCCATCCAATGTGGAGAAAATTCACTTAGCCCCTTGTCATTCGAACGAATTTCCCCCACACAATTTAGATAAGTAAAATCACCTGATTTTATTTTTATATAAGCATATTCTATCCGATCCATCGTGGACCTAAAATTTGGTAAAACTGTACCGCCCCAATTAATATCTGCCCGTTCAGGTAAAGGAAAACCTCTTAAGTCATAAGGAGGGTTATGCATATATATTTCAAATAATTCTTCTAAACCATCTAAAAATTGACGATGATTGTTACGTACAATTTCAAAAAAATGCAAAGCGCTAAATTGTTCAAGTAAATAGGCTTCTTTCGGACTAAAGGTATAAAAACTGCTTGGATTTGGTTTTTTGTCCGGCTAAGGCCTAAGTTAAGTGTATGTGTCCCATCAATACGTTGCAGGAATACTTGATCATTTAAAGATGAATTTGAAAATAGAACATGGATCGTACGTTTTTGCACGCCAAGTCCCAGTTGCTCTAAAGCAGTGTAAATATTGTTAGACATAGTTTATTATTTAGTTTTAGAATGTGATGAATTATACTAAAAAGCTTAATAAAATGTCTAGACAGGCTTGTCTACAGCCGCTTTTAAAATGACAAATTGTGTCTCATTCTGTTTCAACTTGTTAAGTCAATTATGCCGATAATCAATCTGCCCTTTGTTAATTTGAAAATATTCTTGTATTTTCTTTCTCTCTAATTTGTCTCATTCGAATTGATGTGATTTCACCTAATCGTAATTAGATATTTTTTCTCAACTATAATATCGAATACTTTTCGATGGTTCTTTTCATTTACTTAAATCATCAGCAAATCTATCTAAAACCCAGTTTGATAATTAATTATTTTTTTCATTTTTAGAATATTCAATTAACCAATAAATTCTCATATTACGCAAATTAAAACAAGATCATTCGTGCATTAATTTATAGATATAGCTGTATTAAGCTGTGTATTTTTTGTACCAATACCGTATTTGTATAATCTTTTAATCTTAAAATCAAAATGCAAAATCCAAACAGTTTGAAATGCAAAAAATTTGATTTTTCACATTTTCAAGACATAAAAACCGTAGCAGCATAATAAGGATATTTTATGACTGAAACACATATTTATCAGCCACATGAAAAACGTAATCGTGTCATGGCTATCGTTGGGGCTGCTTCTGGTAACTTGGTGGAATGGTTTGATTTCTATATTTATGCAGCATTCGCAACCTATTTTACCCACGCATTAACCGCTCCAGATATGGATGACTCCACAAAAGCAATTTATGTGTGGGGCGTCTTTGCTGCTAGTTTTTTCATGCGGCCCATAGGCAGTTGGCTCTTTGGCTGGATTGGTGATACCTATGGACGTAAAAAATCCATGATCATTTCTATTACCTTAATGGCGATCAGTTCATTTTTATTTGCAGCACTCCCAACTTATGATCAAGTCGGTATGGCAGCACCATTTCTATTATTGGCTGTACGACTGTTGCAAGGACTTTCAGTAGGTGGTGAGTATGGTACTGTTGCAACCTATATGAGTGAGGTTGCGTTAAAAGGTCAACGCGGTTTTTATTCCTCTTTTCAGTACGTGACACTGTCGGGTGGACAACTTTTAGCAAGCCTTTTAGGCGTGATTATGTTGGCCCTTATGTCTAAAGAACAATTAATGGACGGTGGCTGGCGTATTCCATTTGTTATTGGTGGTGTCGTTGCCATTCTTTCATTCTTTGCGCGTCGACATTTAAAAGAAACCTTATCTGAAGATGATAGTGCAAAAGAAGGTTCAGGCAGTTTAAAAGAATTACTCAGCAAGAACTGGAATACTTTCCTACTTGTCGTTGGTTATACCTCTGCGGGTTCATTGTGTTTTTATATCATCACAGTATATTCAAAAACCTATATCACCAGCCTTGGTTTTGCCGACAAAACGGTCGGCTATATGATGACCATTGCCCTATTTGTGTTTATGTGTGCACAACCTTTGTTTGGGATGCTGGCAGATCGAATCGGTCGTCGTGCTTCAATGATGCTCTTTAGTAGCAGTTGTGCCATTTTTATCTATCCTGTCATGGTCATTGCGATGCCGTATTTTAGTGGTTCAGCTTTTATCGTGACATTATTACTGATCTTCTTAATGATGTTACTCAGTTTTTATACTTCAATTAGTGGTTTAGTTAAAGCAGAAATGTTCCCGCCACATATTCGAGCCTTGGGAGTTGGTTTTGCTTATGCAGTCGGTAATGCAATCTTTGGTGGTTCTGCTCCAGCTGTTGCATTAAAGTTAAAAGATCTCGGTCATGAGAATAGCTTCTTTGTTTACGTGATTGTCATGCTGATTATTTGTCTTTTCTGTAGTATGCAACTCCCTAAACAGCCAAAATATTTACACCATGATCATTAAGCTCAGTATTTTAAGGTCTGTTTTTACAGACCTTTTCTTTTAATACATGCCTTTTGTTGTAAAATATCCGCGTATATACAATAAAGTCTTATTAAATCTTGAGGAAAAGATGAAAAAAATATTGTTTGTTCTTACCTGTATTTCATTCAGTCATTTTGCCTATGCTAAAACACAAAACTATATACTGACCAATGGCGGTGGTGTTGATGACAATGGTTTGCTGTTAAAAAATACCCAAGGTAAAACCATTTACGCATATTGCAATCAAAAGTGCGGGCAATGGTTTGACCATGATGAAGAAACAGGCGGTCAAATTTTAAAAAAGGAATATATTGAAAAAAAGGTCCAAGCAGATATTCAATTTGAAAAAAATGCAGATCGAGTTGCTGGTCCTAGTGCAGATGAATCTTTTTACTTCATTAAACAAATCAAATTTATTGAATAATTTAAAAATAAATCATGACATTAGAATCCGCTCACCCTTCTAAATGTCATGCGCTTTATGCCCTTATTTTGATACTCTAAATTTAGAGGGATCAAATCCTTAGACTTTATGTGTTAATAATAAATCAATAGAAATCAACTAAATTAAAACATCTTGGCGTCCAGGTATGTCTGAAGCAGCAATATTGGCAATTGTTTGGTTATACTTTTTGATACTGCGCTTGGTATTTCCCATGATTTCATATAAAACCTCTTTAACAAGGTCATGCTCTGGATCTTGTAGATAAGCCGCCTGACACCACTTAACTGCTTCAGCATAGTCATAATAATGAGGTCGATTTTTAAGATCAAAATGTAGTCTTGCTATCGCACACATTGCAGCAATATGGCGTTTATGTGCTTTTGTTTTTAAAACTGCAATCATTTGCTCTGCAATTTCAGGATAATAGCTAAAATTAAATAAGCGCGTGACATAAATATCAATCAGATCATTCAGCAAATCAGAATTAATATAACGATGATCTTGTTGCGACTTCTCTAAGCCTAATCGGCTCTGTTCAAAATACCCTAAGCTCTTTTTTAAATATTCTTTAGGTTGAGATTGGTTTTCATCCATACTTAAATTTAGATAGTGTATGCCCATATTATACATGGCAATATAATGACCTTGGTCTGCTGCTTTTTTTGCATAATACAATTCTTGATTCACATCATATAAGGCATGTTCAGCCAAAGAATGAATATAACCCGCGCTAAAGCAACAATATACAAAACCTAAATCTGCACCTTGATGTAATAAATCAATGATAAAAATATAGCCGTGATCATCATCAAAATTGTTTGCGACACGGAAAAAACAACAGTAGCGCCCTTCAGGATAAGCTTTTGGTGCTTCCAATAATTTTGCCTGTTCATACCAAGATTGAGCAACCAATGGATTTTTTTCAACACTAGACCAACCATGTTGACATAGAAAACCATAAAGAACCGCAGCACTGGCAAGACGCTTCCGATTGGACAATGCAATTCGGCCTAGAAAATCTGAATCTTGAGCATTATGTCGCCAAAAATAAATTGCGCGATCAAGCTCATACTCATCGAATACAGGATAATCTGCAGCATTTTGATAACAAGATAAAATTCTTGGATCATTTTCATCTAACAGATAATAGAAATATGCCAATTTTAAATAGATGACTGCTCGATTACGTTCCGTTAAGGGGCGTTTTAAGATTGCTTGGGCTTTTTGGATATATTTTTTTATTTCAAGTGTTTGATCTTTATCAAAACTTGTATCAAGCGTATCAAACCACACGATATAATTTAATTCACTTTTTTCGATTTCGCTAAAATGTTGACACCAATCCGACTGAGCAAAATCAATTATGGCCTGATGATCGTGTCCCCATCGTGGTAAGAGATACCAGCAATAATCTCTTACTGCAAGCAAGCCAAAACCTGATTCTTCTATAAATATTTTTAACCAAAAGGCGGCATCTGCATGAGGTAAATCAATTTCTTCTTTCAAATTTAGATATTTTTGTAAAAGTTGAGGCACATCTTGGGGTAAATCAATTTTTAAATCTTGATTTAAGCCACTTTTTTGCGCCATTGCTTGGGCTGAAGGTTTTATTTTATGGACTAAATTTGAAGGATATCGACGCTTAAGCATCCACTCTGCAAACCATTCAGGTTCATCCAAGTGAACTGCCGAATTTAATAAATGCAGTGCAATTGTCCATGTCTCCGCACTAAATGCAAAAGCTTGCATTGCAGAAGCATACAACTGCTTTTGCGCCTCTCTTGCACAATCCCACATTTCATCTGTAACATTGCTTGACCATTCTTGCCCACGATATTCAGCTGCCCAAAAAGCCCAATAACGCACACGAACAATATAAGGGAAAAAGCTTTCTGGAAAAGCCAAATGCCATTCATTGATATGTTTTAATGCTGTTATGCCGTGATTTAAGAATATGTCCTTAAACATTTGTTTGGGCTGATCAAACCATTCATTTTCCCAAAGCTGCGGCAATTTATGACTTCGACTTTGCCATAACACATTGAAAAAATTTTCCAATTCTGCATAGTTTTTATTTTCCAATAAACCTTGCGGACAATGGATATCTTTACGAAATACTTCATGAGTATATTCAGATTTAATCATCATTCAGGTACTTTGTTTTTATTATGGGTTGAGAATAAATCAATATTCCATGAATAAAGTGACCAATTATTTGGATATATGGATTGATATAAGTGTAAGTCTTGCTTTGCAGAGCGATCATAATTTTCAAAATCTGAATGTTTAAACATCAAATACAGCTCACGCCCTGCGACATATTTCTCGCCCATATCCTGCCAGCTAGAACAACAGTCTTGAATAATCTTCGATGAAGCAACAATATATTGCCATGCATCATATTCCTGTAATTCATAGAACTGCACCAATAACCGTATAGTAAATATTTTTTGAATATGGTTAAACACCAAAATATCTCTTAAATAACTTGCAGTACCAAATTCACTACTTGAATAAAGATTTTCTAATTGAGCGATTTGAAAATATTGATTTAAAAAATAACGAATCTGTTTCTCTTTAGAGCCTGCTTTTTTCTGTTTGATATTTAACAATTGATTTAAATGTTTTTTATATATTTCTGGATGCTGTTCAAAATGCGCTAAAGTTAAGCTATCCACCTGATACCATTGAATATGATTACGAAAATAAATCAGATCACCAGTTGCAAGCATCCATTGCTTACGATTGTCCTGCTTTAAATTTAACAACACCCAAGGCAAGGCAATGATATAGACGATAATTTTAATCATCCAGCCCAGCAATGGAATCTTGCTTAATTCATATAAAGTCTGAATCAACCAGAAATAAGGCTTAAAGATCACGCTCCACAGCGATTTGTTTGACTTTGCTTGACTTAACTCAACCTTTAAATCAAATTTTTTCTCAGCTTGCTGTTGATTTGTATAAGCAACGATCTCTTCTATATATTTTTCTGATGGGTGCCTGATATGTTCTGGACGATTTAGTCCCAGCAAAAGATGCTGAATCACATGGGTTTGATGATCATATTGTTCCAATAAATGTTGATTTTTCATCAATAACGTTTCAATTTTACAAGGATCATCCAATTCATGAAAATAGAAATACAAGGCTTGATTGACATGATCCGTTGAACCCTCATTTATCTCAGGTTCATAGACGATCCCCATGCTTAAACAATCTGGGTTATGATTATTATTTGGTAGAATATGATTTAAAAATAATAAGACATCATCTGCATATTTTTTAACTGGTGCTTGATTCTGCTTACCTTTAATCTGCTCAATACACCACACTTCACCATCCCATTCTAAACTGATGGTAACATGTGGCTTATTGCTTGAATCCCTTAAGCTAAAATAACGAAATATTCCCTGCTCTTTTTGCGTTACATAGTATTCACCATAGCCATCTTTCAATTCAATCAGGTTGCTAAACTGCCCTAAACAGTGCTGCATATAACGTGATTCAAAAGCCATTTCCTTACGCAACAACATTCCTGTTGCCGTAATTTCAATAAACTTGCCTGTATTTACAGTTAAAACTTCATCAATTGCCTGCTCACTGCTGTCCCATTGCCCTTTTTCTAAACGCTTTTTCATTGCTTCATGATCTTTATGCCAAGCGTCTAACACTTGCTCATAGGTCATTTTCATGAATTTGCCTTTTAAATTGCTTTTTAAACGCGAATTAAAAAACTCTAAAATGGGCTTTTCCAGTTCCAAAATCTGTTCATGTAAAGGATCAACATACAACATCTGATGTTCTGGCTGTTGTTCAAGCTTTTTCAAAAACCATGTAGGAATAGGCTGTGGAAGTTGACAAATTTTCCAAGCAGAGACCGAATTTACATGAAAAACTGGATTGAATTGTTTAATCACATATTCAAAGAATTTTTTTTCAAACCACTGAGTAATTTCTGGATCATCTTTACGGCGTTGACTACGCTCTACAATTGTTTTTTTCACTTCAGGGGCATTGACAATATCACGTGTTTCCATGCTGTTCCATTTTGACTTATTTCTAGTACATTTGATTTTTATAAAAAATATTCGAAATGATCGAAGTATAACGGTTCTTTCTTATCAACTTCCAACAAATTTCTACGTTTCCGAACAAACAAGCCCATAAGTAACAAAATTCTCCTGTAAATTTATGAACTTAAAAATTGTACCTATTTTTTTCTAAAGCATAATGAGTTAGTATTCATTCAAATTAAATTTTATGCCATACATATGTTTGAGATCTCATTAACAACAAAAAAAGATATAATTAATTCCTTAATTTCTAAAGAAAATTTATTTGGAAAATTAAGTGATATTGAGGTCTTAGAATTTTTTGACTCTATCTTAAATTTAAGATCTTTACCAACAACAGATCATAGAAAAGGGCAGTATCCCACTGCATACGAAGATTTCTATCAACACTATGTCAATAACAATGATTGGGACAATAATGAGCTACTTAAAATTAAGTTTGATTTTACTAATGATAACGATAATTTCATAAAATTTATTACAAAAATTATTTCACCTGAAGTAAGAATTTCAAACGAAGAAATAATTGAATATTGTAACTTGATTGAAGATTTAACTAAAAAAGATAATCTGATTTTTCAGGTATGGGATTACGAACCTACCACAAAATTATCCATTTATAGATTATTTCAAAACAGTGAATGCAGCGATTATATAAGAAACATTCCCCAAAAAAAATACTATTTCATGTAGACAACTCTACTATTAATTATCAAAAAATAGGTTACCCTTGTTTTATTCTAAGCAATATAAATTTTAATAATTTTAGGAACTATTCAAATTTTTTCTTAGATTACTTTCCAGAAAATGATAATAAAGTACATATTGGTCGCCTAAAAATTATCAAAAAAAATGATTTCAATACAAGTAATTCCAAATACATTTACTGAGTTAGATGATTACTGTTCAATTGGTGAGGATATATCTTATTATGAAAACCTGAAAAAAACATTTGGTGACTTATTTTACTCAAAATTAAGAGCTTTAAAAGATTGTTCTTTTTTTCATGATACTTTAGAGTTTTTTGAAAATGATGATAATTTTAAAAATTCAATTATAAGAGATAACGAACAAGAGCGACTTATACGTCGTGCAAAATTAGAAATAAATAAGTATGACCTAGAAAATTTATATAAATTTACTTTTAAATTTAAACCCAAATATGATGAAAAATTTACAGATATAGAATTTGACTTTGATGAGAATTCTTGGATATCTAATCGAATAATAACACTTATTGGTAAAAATGGATGTGGAAAAACTCAGCTACTTTCTAAACTTCCCCTTGAATTATCACAAAAAATCAAGAATTTTTTTATCCCAAGCTACCTCAATTTGGGAAAATTATCGCTGTATCTTATAGTATTTTTGATAATTTTACTCTACCTAAACCCGACTTTGACTTTAACTATATAAGTTGTAGCTTGAGAGATGATAGTGGGAAATTGCTAACAAAAGAAGATTTGACTACTCGGTTAATTCAATCATGTAGAAAAGTTCAAGAAGCTAATCGCACAAAAAAATAGTTAAAAACCATTTCTACATTTTTAGATGAAGAAATTGTTCAAAACTTAATATCAGAAAATGATTCTCAGATTAGAAATATTAATTTAACGAAAATTAGTGATACATTAAAAATTCTTAGCTCAGGACAGAATATTTTACTTAATATTATCACCGAAATTATAAAAAATATCAGATACGATAGTTTGATTATATATGATGAACCTGAAACTCATTTACATCCTAATACTATTTCACAACTAACAAATACACTTTATACACTCACACAGGAATTTGAATCATTTTGTCTAATTGCCACTCACTCTCCATTAGTAGTACAAGAGATGTTAGCTAAAAATGTTTATATATTGGAAAAGGAGCAAAATAATCTATACGTTAGAAAACCAAATTCGGAAACTTTTGATGAAAATTTAACAGTAATCACGAATGAGATTTTTGGTAATAGAGATGTTCCAGATTATTTTAAAATTCAACTCAAAAAATTAGTTTCTTCAGGGTTATCTTACGATAGAATTTTACAAGAAATTCAATCACCAGATACTGAATTTAGTTTAAATGTCAATTTATATTTAAAAAGCCTTTTCGATGAAAAACTTAAAAAATAATCTCTCTTTAAGCTCCATTGATTTTATGCGTCTAGTTGTCTCTTCCAAAAGAAACACAGCAGATGACTCAGATCGAAAAAATAGGCTTCTAAATTTGATCACCAAAGTTGATCCTACATATTCTAACTACGATAGCAAACTTAGTACTAATACATTACCATCACTTACTAAGCTATTTTTATCTACTATAGAAGAAGCTGATCTTTTAAGTTTATATTCATATAAAAATAGTGTACTGACAAAATTTAGGCGCCAGATCTCAACTGATATATCTTCAACTTATCAAGCTACTTGCCAATATTGTACTGTTAATAGCTTAGATCACTTTGTCCCTAAAGATTTATTTCCTGAATTTTCAGTGCATCCCAGCAACTTGATCCCTTCTTGTACTGAGTGTAATTCAAAAAAACTTGTTCGATGGATTAACAATAACCAACATATTTTTCTTAATCTGTATATTGATTTACTTCCTAATAATCAATATTTATTTGTCGAACTTAATGTTATTTCTTTAAATAATATTGACATAAATTTCAAAGTTAATAATGTTAATAACACTCCGATTCCATTTTATACAATTATAAATTCACACTATACAGAATTATATTTATTTCAAAGATTTAAAAATAAATCTAGTGATGTTGTTATAGAGTTAACCAACTCTATCCAAGCTTCATTAAATAATGGAATATCATTACCAACTATTCAGCAAACTATTTTAGATACTTGTAGTTCAGACAAGCAACATAAAGGTCATAATTACTATCAGATAATCTTAAAAGAGGCTCTGATTCAATCTAATAATTACATATCATTGTTTCAAATATCCTAGTCTATTCTAGTTATAGAGTTGGATAATTCAAATAAATATAGTTTTCTTCACAAAACTGCAAAATACTGGATAAACCGACCAACTATCCTTGTTCGTTGTGTACCAGCCATTCCTATTCCTAACGTACCACGCAAGTTAAAAAACTCTAGACTAGCAGAAACGTACAGAAAATAATTTACAGGCTCTAGATGAATAATACTTCTCAAAAAAACGTTCAATTTTTATTGAAATATAATTGCATGTAAATTAATTGCGTATTCCACTCAATAGTTATGCCACTTATACGTATATGTCTATCACAAATCTTATTTACTTTGTTTAACAGTCTGTAATGATCAAGTAAAAACAGACTTTTGTAGATAATTTTTTGTTAACACTATTGCTTTGAAGGAGGACTTTCCCCATAGTATAATTATTTGTAGGAATCATAAAAGATGAAAAATGGAATTATATTTAAAGTTTTTTTTATCCTTACACCAATTTTTATTAGTGGATGCCAAACCATTTTTGAACATATGTATCGCGTTTGATAGCTTTCATTTGGGATATTCAGTATTATTCGACACTATAGGTAATTTCCGCACAGCATATCTAGTTTACTCTGAGTGAAAAATATATTTGAGGAATTTTTATAGAGTCCAATTTGACTTATCGGGCTCTATGTCATTCCATTAATACTAGCGTTCAATTTAGTCTAATCACAAAAAAAGCAACTTGATTAAGAAGTACATACTTTGAACTACTATAGGCAAGATGCTTATTTGATTTAGTCTATAAATTCATGAAAGTTCTAAATATTTACGTTGCCACTAACAGGACTTCTTGATTATATCAACAATATTTGCAATGCAATATATTGTATTTAATTGAACATCCGCATTATCATAGCTAGCAGAATGTTCATACCCATTAATAACAAATGTCTCTTTTAGAGTTCTAGTACTTGCTCGAACATCCTGTCCAGATTGATAACATACAGTACCATCACCACGTGAGGTTGGTTTTAAATCTAAATAGAATGTTGCTTTATTAGTTTTAGATATTCTTGATTTTTCATCTAATAAAATTTCTCTTACACCATCCTCCTTATAAGCATTATCTTGTAAATTGTGCATTTTCGTCCCTTTAATGGTTAAATCTGCATCATTTTCGGGAATGCTATTTATATCACCTTCTTTGATGTCACTTCGATCTTTTATATCTGGAAACTCAATTAATTTTTTCTTGCCATACAAGCTTATGAGTTCAATCAATTCATTTTCTGAGCGAATGTTTAACACTTCCTTACAACGCCAGACCACTTGACCAAAAGATTGATGGTCTTCATCTGCTCCGTAATGTGCATAGGTATTAGTATGATAAGTGTCAATAATATGATCATGTAATTTTTTTACTTTATTAACAGTTAGTTTATAAACATCAAAAATACTTTCTAATTTTTTCTCTTGGGCCTCTATAGCAAGTAATCCAGCAGGATCAATAAACTCAGGATTCATTAATGCCCACCAACTATCTTTTCTTTTGTAAATTTCAGTATAAGGATCAATGGTTTGTGGTAGTGAAGCTGTAATTTCACCTGTAGGTGTTTTTGCTTTGATTAACATCCACGCTTTAGGGTTTTTTGGGAAATCTACAGCATTTGAATAATTAGCAAATGGCAATAATTCCAAGCCACCAGGTGCACTTGCCAATGTAGCAGTAAGTCGTTCAGAGGTATCCCCAAACATAAATTTAGTCGCCCAAGCTTTTATACTATTCAATAATCCTGTCGAGGCCTTCCAACCATCCCAGCCTACGGTTAAACGTTGATAAACTGCTGGCGCACCGCTGGCTGGCATCACCCCATGTACTACCCCAGCAATTTTATCTTTAACCTTTTCATTTTGAATCAATGCACGTGTTACCAGTCCACCCATCGAATGGGTTACAATAATGAATTTTTTAAATTTAGCATTAGGAAATTCTTTTTTAATTTGCGCCATAACTTCATTATTGAGGCGATCTGCAACTTTATCAGCAGAGCTTAAATTGGTATCTAGCCAATTGTAACCACAGGCAAATACAGGAAATGCATAATCCGCAAGTTCTTCATGTTGTTCTAAACTTAATAACTCTATTGTTTTGCTACTCGACCAATTTTTGAATACTTTTTTTGTTTCCTTATTTCCAGGCTGTACAATTTTCGCCCATTCATCCGTGCCGTTAAATTTATCTTCCTTTTGCTCTTTTACACTTTTAAATGGGTTATTTAATTGGCTTTCCAAATAGATTAACACTTTGGAATAGCCTATTGTTATTACTGAACCCCAGCCTCGCGCTCTAGCAATTTCTTCAGTCATATGAGGAGCTTTCTTTTTATTTATTTTAATATCACCATCATAACCTACTTCGGTCGTTTTCGGGTTTAGGTCAATTTGTCGTTCTTTCGCATCTCTTTTACTATATTCAATTAGGGTAGAAACACCTGGGTACCAAACTTTCTTTTTATTGGTATCTTTGATATTTGACCCCATAATCCCTGGGATAAAAATAATCGGTACCACATATTTGACAGGAGCAGGGATTTCACACTCAGTATTAACACTATTTGGTGTTGTCTGTGAAACATAGGAAGTCTTTCCTGATTGATGAATTGTTTCATATGCTTCATGACGATGTACATTATTTGACATTATTCTTCTCAAAATTTACGAATTGTTTTTATAATCGATTCATACAGCTTTAAAGCATCAGCTTGCTCTAAGCTACTAGTCTTATTCCCGGAAGATGAATATGATGTATCCACCTCTAAACCAATTAAAGGATCTTTATTATTACGTGCAGTTCCTGTATGTTCCCATAATGCGCTAATTCCGTTCTTACCCTTCATTTTCTCAACAGAAATCCACTCTTGAGCATTTAGCTGTGCTGTGTTCTTTTCACCTTTTCGTATATTATCTTTATTCATTTGCCGTTGACTTTGTCCAACTTGGCTTAACTTACTTTCGATCCTAGGAATAAGTTGTGCAATTTCCTTTGAATTTGTTTCACTATCAAAACGTAACACCACACTTGGATAGTTTTTAAAGTCAAAGCCCATTTTTTGTTTACTGTGTCTAAATTTTTGATCATTATCTTTAATAAATCCTTTATAAATACATTGGCCAATTTCTTTAGGAATTTCATGTTCAGGGCGATAACGTAAATTATTAATTAAATGCTTCATAGCTTCATTACTATCTTCAGTCCATTTAGGCATATCACTATGATTCCCCTCAATTAAAAACAAGGTCTTTTTATCAAGTACAAAACCGAAGACCGAAATGGGGTCACCTTTATCTTTTGAAGTTTTCCCTTTAAGCGTTTTAATGACCCGACCTTCTATTTTATGTTCTTGAGGATCTTCAATTATAGACCAATCGCCTTCAGAATATTCCTTTCTCACTTTATGAATGGCCGCATCAAAATCTTGGCGTTTAGCATTATCAGATACTTTAATAATAAAAGAGTCATATTGATCATATCTATTTAATGGATTAGCTTCTGTAGGAATATCTACAGCATAACGCCCTATACAATAAGTTTTAGTTTTTTCTAATTTTATCATGTTATATCCAGTATTTTTTATTCCTGATTGTGCAGATGCATAGTCCGTATTGAATACACATGCAGTTAATAATAAAGAAGCATATATTTTATTCATCTACATATCCTAATAATGAAATAACAGCTTTTGTCATAGTGAGTGAAGTAATCTTCTCTGTTCTCCCTTGAGAATCGGTTATCCCTTCAATCATTTTGCCATCTTCTGTTTTTATTTTATATTTCATATTGGACATTGCTTTACCAGCTTTATTACGCAATACAAAAAGCTCGTCATATTCCATTTGCAATTTTGGCATCGCAGCTAGATCAGATCCTATCGTAGCACCTGGCATCGTCTTGATTTGTCCAGCTTTTAAAGACATTGTCCCAGGGCAAACAATATCTATATTGCCACCTTCAATTTTGATATAACCACCACCAGAAGCGAGTAAAATTCCTTTACCACTTTCAACTTTAACGAAATCATTAATTGCATAAACATGCAGCAGTTCTTGTGATGCAATTTTCATTGAATCAGCCTGTGCTTCTATTTCTATTGGTCCTTGTCCAGCTTTAATTTTAATACCAGCGGCTTTTGCAAAAAGTGAAATTTTGTCCAAAACACTGGCAAAGAAACCTCGACCTGAAAAAATTTGAACATTACGTTCTGAACTAATATCAATGTTTGCTTTAGCTTGAGCGACAATCCCTTTATCAGCATCAAGGATGATGGAATCTTTTGCATCAATTGCAACGTATGGTGTCGTGTCTGATTCATTCCAGTTAGGCAGTTCACTTTTTAGAGATTCTTGAAGTTCTAATTCAGGTTCGGTTGTTTGGTGTCCTTTTGCTGCATCCTTTATTGCTGAATTTGTACCTAAAAATTTCTCAATATTCTGTTGTAAATTAGAACGATCAAGTTGATTTCCATTGGCGTTAATATCTTTTTCCGTTGTGATCAGAATCCCTTTAGGCGCACGTATACTACCCCATTGATCCGTCCTTAACTCAAACCCTTCACCACGGCCATCACTTTCTGCCATTTCTTTAGGATGACTTAAATTCCCCAAATTTAACTGACTAGCACCATGGCTCGATTGTAGCTGTGTACTGAGTTGTCCAGTTGTATCATCAAATCTAAGCTGCCCAAAGCCTTCCCCTGAAACTTCTTTTGATCGAATACCACTCAGTTTTTTAGTATCAGGTAATTTTCCTTTAATATCGAACTTAGTCGGATTCCGTTGTGCTTCATGGATACGCCCTGTCACAAATGGACGGTCAATATTGCCATCAAAGAAGTCGATTACCACAATTTCGTCTTTTCGTGGTAAAAAACGAGCACCATAACCTTCCCCCGCCCAAGGGGTAAGCACATCTACCCACGCTGAATCTGTATCATTATCATTGGAACCTGCACCACCATCATGGCTATGATCATCTGAGCGGGTAAATAAGAATCGGACTTTAATACGCCCCCATTCATCGACATGGATTTCTTCACCATCTGTAGTGACTTTGGCACGTTGCACATGAGCGGTGGGCCGATGTTGTAGTAGATCATATTCAGGAATAACTACAATACTTCGACGTACAACCATTAAATCATTGGCTTGACGTTCTTGCTCGCTGTCTTTACTGATTTCCCAATGACTGAGTGTAAGCAATTTTTCCAATTGGTCCTTCATATCTTTAGGAAGGTTATTTTGATTGTAATAGTGCTTATTCAGTATCAAAAACTCACGATCATTCGAACTATGATTTTTCTCAAGTTCTGGATGATCAACAAGTTGAAACCAATACCCAACTTGGGTATCTCGTACACTACTTTGTGCTGTGAAGTATTTGGCTTGTAAGGCTTGATATTGGTTCAGCTGTTTGTTGAGCTTTTCTAATTGGCTATTGCCTGATTTTGTTGCTTGATCTTCATCTTTGAGATCACTGATCCATGCGGGCGATACACTCCATGCTTGTTCAAGGCTCAAGCTTTCATTGTCTCGATTTGAACTGTGTTTATGTGTACTTAGCACTGAACCACTAGCATCCTCTTGACTTAAGCTATCAGGTTGCCAGCGTTGCACATGGATAGCTGTTGGCTGTAGACTACGTTCTGCGATAAAGCTGGTGATGCTGTCATATCTTTCTGTCGCATTTGAACGATGGTAGCGTATAGTTCTGCGTTCAATCGCTTTAAATTGATTATTATCATCAATTAATCTAAGCTTTTGCGGTTCAATGCTTTCATTGCTACTTGAAACAATATATTTAGACTCATCAATCAGCCAATTTATTGATTCTTCACGCATTAATCGGGTTAAATATACATAATCACTTTCGTTCGACTGCATTGAAAATGGGCGAATATCGTAAGCCTTAGTTAAGCCACTGGTGTCTAATTTCAGGCTTGAAGTAAATAAGGCACTTTTCGATTGCCATTCTTTGAAAATTACTTCAATAATTTCAATAACATTCTTATTCATAAACACACGACTATTACGTCGTTTATGCCATAAACTTGTTGGGTCTTGCATGGTTAAACGATAAAGACTCAAAGCACCATCGGATTGTCCCTGTGAAGCACCAGTAATAATGCCAGTCGTTCTAAATAACTTTCCTGAATCAGTTACCTGATCAATAGCGACTTGGCAACCTATGAATTGTTTTAACTCTATGAATGGATTCGTTGATAGGCAGATCAGTTCTGCTGACAATCCCTCATTGATGCCATGAAAGCCATCAATGCGTTGCAACATGATTTGAGAATTGAGTTGTGAATTTGAAAATTGTGCATTGATGGCACGTTTTTGTGTTCCTAAGCCTAACTTATCTAAAATACCAAAAATGTTATCTAACATTGTTATTTATAACCTTATTATTAATAGGGAAATATTAACAGAACAGATATTTATGCTCAAATACTATTCGTTTTCATTTTGTTTCAATTCGATTAAAAGCTTTTTGTAGAATTTTACTACATGCGGACCAATATTATATCTCTCTTGGAGCTTCTCAATACTGAGGGTTTCTAAATCATGCCGATGATCAAGTACCCATTCATTTTTTTGGTCTTGCTTAGTGATACCTAAAAATTTTCTTAAAATCATTCTATTTTTAATGATGTAATTTTCTTTTCGATCAAGTATTTGAGCAATTTCAGCTATAGTTAAATGGAGGTCAAGTAAAATATTTTGATTCTCCAAACGCCACGCTTTAACCAAATCATTATGATGAGGTAGTTTCAACAACTTCTTTAACTGTCCCTTTTTTCTAAAGACTTGTTTAGGTTCAATACCCAATTTTTGTGCTAACTCTTCTTTTATCAGCGTAGAGTCTTGTAAAAGCTCTTTATTTTCAAGTAACCAAGCTTGGTTTTGGTCTTTCACTTTTGGCGTTTTTAAAATTTCTCGTAATTTGGCTCTGGCTCTTCGGATTTGCCCTTCTGTTTTTTGAAAGTGTAAAGCCAATTCCGCAATAGATTTACTGTGATTTAATAATTGATCTTGGTGATCAAGTAGCCATTGATGTTGAGTCCTTTTATTCTCTTTGAATTGCTCAGAGAAACTCAACTCACCTAATTCACTTCGTATACGGTTATAAAATTTCTTGGCAAGAAAAGTGCTTATATCAAAAGTTGCTGCAATTTCATTTATAGTCATATCAACCATTTTTGATTTATTTTCAATAAACCACTGTTCTTGTAAAATTTCAGATTCTTTTTTTCTTGTTTTCTTTCGTATAGGAATACTGATGAGATCTGCCAACCATTTTTTATGTTGGTACACCTGACTGCGTTTTAAGCCATATTTTGCTTTTAGTGTTTGTAGGCTATCATTCAAAAGCTCATCTTGATGCTCTAAAAGCCATTGATCATTGCGATAGATAACTTTGTTTTGAATGTTAAGCCTCCGTCTGAATTTAGCAACAATACCATTACTTAAACCAAGTTGCTGTTCAGACTCAGTAATCGAATGTATCTTAAGAAATTCTGCAATTTCGGACGTTAAGATAAATGAAAACGTACCACCTATGCCATCTCTTGGAGTTAAGGCATAGGGCCATCCCTGATAAATCATAATTCCTGCTGAAGATTTTTGTTCTTCATAAACATCCCAGTCTTCACCATCCTCGTCTTTAATCGTTTTTATTTTAAAATATTTGTATTTTCCCATTTGTTACTTTGATTTATCCTCATTATCGTTGAACTTACTTGTTTGAGCCTTATTTGTATAACAGATTGTTAGTAATTTCAACCAAGCAATTAATTTCATCAGATGAAAACTTTTTGAAAACCAAGCGCACTTTATCTTAGCCTATCCCATTGAAGCCCAATATTATTTAAAAAGATTGCTAATAGTCGTAGTGGTATGTTAGGAACAGAAATAGGCGGTACATTAAACAAGGATGTGCACAAAACTATATTCTAGCTTCCTTGAAAAAACGAGAATTGAATAGCCACTAATTTTGTAGATACCTTTTAGTTAGATAAAATGATAAAAAGAAGAAATTTTAATAGTTAATTAAATATATGAATTATAGATATACATATGGGGAGCTACTACAAATTATAAGCTAAGAACATACTTTCAGCATATATTCACTTGAATGTAACTAGAACTTAGGACTTTTCATACTGTTTGGATGATTCATCATCTGTTTCATTGTCTCTTCAATATCAAATTCACCATTTATAAACTTATTTGCGATTGAATTCATGGTGAGTGTTAGTTCATAATTTTCTCAATCAATTGAGATATTTTTTAGTACAAGATTTGTCCATATTTTTATTTGTTATCTTTTTTGTTTTTTTTGTAAAAGCAATCTGTAGATATTCAAGAGGTGGCTACACCTGAAGCTTGGCGGCGTAACCCTGCCTTGGTGCAACGTTTTTACAATGAACGACGTCAACATATTCTCAATGCTCAGCCCAATCAAGCACACGATATCATTGCTCAACTCGAACAATATTTTAATGTCATTGTAATTACTCAAAATATTGATGATCTGCATGAACGTGCAGGAAGCCAACAGGTTATTCATTTACATGGCAATATCCGCCTTGCTAAAAGTTCTAAACCCAATGCGCAGTACACAAATGAGTTTTATCCTATAGATGGTTGGCAATTGGACCTAGAACAACATAAATGTCCTGAAGGGTTTCCACTTCGACCTCATGTAGTTTGGTTTGGTGAAGCGGTTCCTACGTATGAAGAAGCAGTACAGATGATCCGTGATGCTGATATTTTTATTGTTATTGGCTCGACATTAACCGTCTACCCTGTGGCAGGTTTGATTCACGAGATTCCAGAACACTGTGATGCCTATTATATTGACCCGCAAGCCAGTTATGAGCGTGTTCCCCAACAATACCAATGTTTAAAAATGAGTGCGACTGAAGGAATGCAACAGCTTTTTGAAAAACTGACAACACATTAAAAAGCCAGTGCAATTGCACTGGCTTTAAAAATTACAGCATAGCACTAAGTAAAATCATGCATTGTCATCTGTAGAATTACTCTGATCTTTTTTCACATCTTTAGAAGGTTTAGTTGATGAAGAATCATTAAATAATTTATTCATTACAGGCTTAATCACTCGATAAATAATCAAGCCAAGAAATACCAGTAAATAAAGTGGCCAAATGGTGACTAAAATAACCAATAAATCCAAAATAAATTGCCAGCCATATTGAACACCTTCCCAAGCACGCTTCCAAAAACTATCACCGTTTAAGCGTGCCACAGCAGCAACATCAACATCCAGACTTTCTCTCACCATCGCGGGTTGTTTAATGGCAATACTAATCGTGCTAAAACGCACCCGATCTTGAACTTCAAGTTGGGTTAAACGGGAAATTTCATTCAGCTGTGATTGTTTGGTATCACTAGGTACAGTTTGAGTTTGTCCAATTTTTTCTTCTAAAAGCTTTAACTCAAACCGCTTTGCAGAATATTGTTGTTGATTTAAAAAGTACATCAAAGGCAATAACTGATTGACATATAACGCGGCTTTATCACTCGGTACTCTGACAATGATCTCCGCATGCGGATCAACTTTTTCAAAAACTCGGATTTTACCATCCGCAATTTTTTGTGTTTTTACATCGAGTACATCAAAACTGATATTTTTCTGCTCTATAAAGCCACCCGCTTGAAAAGTGAGCTTATCAATTTCTAAAGCAGTTTTAACCACATCTTTGGCGGTAAAATTAACCTGAGCTTCACGCACCATACGACGTGCTTTTTCTGCTTGACTGACATCGGTACTTAAAATAGTTTCAGGTTTTTGTTCAGTCACAGGTGTGGTATCAACAGAATTTTCAGTAGCTTGTTCAGCACTTTTTTCTGCGGCATCAGCCGCTTGTGCAGCATCCTGAGCAACGACTTGTGTATCTGGAGCAGACGCAGAACTTTCAGCAGCTTCTTCCGATTTTTTCGCACATCCAGAAAGAAGTACCAAGCTTAAGGCGAGAATTAAATGTTTATTATTCATAGATTATTGACTTTTGTTGGTGATTTTAAATTTTGTTGAATTATAAAGAAACTTTACTTTTTTTACCATGCATAAAAATACAGCATCGAAATGCTGTATTTATCAAAGTTTTTATACATAGATCAACAAGTGCAGTTTAAACACTTAGCCAGCTTTACCGATTTCTTCATATGGCTGTACTGCAATTTCTGAAATCATATTTTCAAAAGAGAAAATTTCATCTAGACGTTCTTGGCTCAATAAACCTTGTTCAAGTACAACCTCTTGAATGGTTTTATTTTCAGCAATACATTGCTTCCCAATTTCATCACACTTCGCATGACCTAAAATTGGATCAAGTAAGGTAATAATTCCGACACTACGCATTACAGCATCAAAACAGGTTTTTTCATTGGCAACCACACCTTGAATACACTTCTCATCCAAGGTTTGAATCGCATTGATCAGTAACTCAATTGATTCATTCATGGTAAGTGCAATCACAGGCTCCATCACATTTAACTGTAATTGGCCCGCTTCTGCTGCAAAGGTAATGGTTAAATCATTACCAATCACTTTAAATGCAACTTGATTGACGACTTCTGGGATCACAGGATTGACTTTCGCTGGCATAATCGATGAACCAGCTTGTAATTCAGGTAAGCGAATTTCCCATAAACCTGTTCTTGGGCCAGAACTTAATAGACGTAAGTCATTACAGATTTTAGAGAGTTTTACAGCCAAACGTTTTAAGGTGCTTGAAAGGATAATAAATACACCGCAGTCACTGGTCGCTTCAACATAGTCTTCTGCACCAATTAAGTTTAAACCTGTTAAGGCTTTTAAATTTTCATTGACCTGAGCAGCATAACCATGTGGTGTATTTACGCCTGTACCAATCGCAGTAGCGCCTAAATTAATTTCTAATAAAAGTTCACGGGTTTTTTTAATTAAACGCACATCTTCTTTGAGTAATGTTGCAAAGGCATGAAACTCTTGTCCTAATGTCATTGGGACAGCATCTTGTAACTGGGTCCGTCCCATTTTTAACACATACTGAAACTCAGCAGATTTTAATGTCAGTGAACTAATCAAATTATTGATTTTTTCAAATAACAAATCCAGTGAATAGTAAGTTGCTAAACGTAATGCGGTGGGATAGACATCATTGGTCGATTGAGATTTATTGACATGGTCATTTGGATGAATGATGTCATAACGTCCTTTCGCATAACCTAAAGACTCTAATGCGATATTGGCAATGACTTCATTGGTATTCATATTAATCGATGTACCTGCACCACCTTGGTATACATCTGATGGAAATGCATCTTTCCAATTTTGCGGATTTTCAATCAGTTCATCACTTGCTTTTTGAATCGCTACACTGATTTCTTCAGAGATCTTATTAAATTGCAAATTGGTTTGTGCCGAGGCCTTTTTGACCTGAGCCAAAGCGCGGATAAAAAAGCTTTGTTCACCGACGGTATGTTTAGAAATATTAAAATTTTCTAAAGCTCGAATTGTATGAATACCATAATAACTGTTTATAGGAACTTCTTTACTTCCCAATAAATCTTTTTCTATTCTTGTAACTTCAGGTTGAACCGTTTCCATGTGATCTGCTCATTATATATTTATGCACTATAGTTGTGCAGTTACAATAATATTCCTTCTTATCTGCTTTTGTACTAGCAAAATATGTCATTTCGATAAACAATTTTATGGAATTATCAATTAAACGTTAACAATGTAACTTTGCGTAAAGTATAATCCCACAGTCTCTAAACACTCCCAGTAGAATTTTTTTGGATATAAATTGCTGATTTTTTGCATTTGTATCTAAAGTTACAATCGGATACATAAATCTTGCACAATCACCTTATAAAAATCACAGCGATATTTTTTAGTTGTGTGAAAGAATTCGCTCGTGAAACTTATGCGATAAAAAATAAAACTTGGAGATTTACTCCACAAGGACTGAATTAAATATGGACTCACTCAACCCCACAGTTGTCACGTTTATCTTTTATATCATTGCAATGGTTTGTATTGGCTTATATGCCTATAGAAAAACCACCGATTTCTCAGATTATATTTTGGGAGGTCGAAGTTTAGGGAGTTTTGTCACTGCACTTTCAGCGGGTGCATCGGATATGAGTGGCTGGCTACTTATGGGACTCCCAGGTGCAATTTACCTGACTGGATTATCTGAATCATGGATCGCAATCGGGCTCATTATTGGTGCTTGGCTCAACTGGTACTTGGTCGCAGGCCGTTTACGTGTCCATACTGAAATACAAAATAATGCATTAACATTACCAGATTATTTCACCAGCCGTTTTGGTGATAAAAAGAAAGTGATCCGTATCATTTCTGCGCTGGTCATTTTAATCTTCTTTGGTATTTACTGTGCTTCAGGCATGGTGGCAGGTGCACGTTTATTTGAAAGTATTTTTGCTATGAACTACACCACTGCTCTTTGGGTCAGTGCGATTGCAACCATCAGTTATGTGTGTATTGGTGGGTTCCTTGCGATCAGTTGGACGGATACATTTCAAGCGGGCTTGATGATTTTTGCATTACTGTTGGCACCGATTATGACTTTCTTGGCAGTCGGTGATTTACAACATGTCAATCAATTGATTGAAACTGCACGTCCACATGCAGCAAATATGTTCCAAGGGGTCAGTTTTATTGCCATCATTTCATCAATGGCATGGGGCTTAGGCTATTTTGGACAACCGCATATTCTAGTCCGTTTTATGGCAGCAGATTCAGTGAAAACCATTCCTAATGCTCGTCGTATTGGTATGGCGTGGATGATTCTATGTTTAGCGGGCGCTGTTGCTGTCGGTTATGTTGGTATTGCTTATTTCCAAGCACATCCAGATATTCCGTCAGCTGCAATTGTGGCAAAAAATCCAGAAACAGTCTTTATGGAATTAACCAAAATCTTATTTAATCCATGGGTTGCTGGTGTTGTTTTAGCCGCTATTTTAGCCGCTGTCATGAGTACCTTAAGCTGTCAGCTTTTGGTATGCTCAAGTACCTTAACTGAAGATTTATATAAATCTTTTCTTCATAAAAAAGCCTCACAAAATGAGTTGGTTTGGGTCGGTCGTTTAATGGTTTTAGCCATTTCAGTGCTCGCGATCATCTTGGCATTTAACCCAGAAAGTAAGGTACTTGGTCTAGTGGCTTATGCATGGGCTGGTTTTGGTGCAGCATTTGGTCCGCTTATTTTATTGTCTGTGTTCTGGAAGCGTATGACTTTAAATGGCGCATTGATCGGTATCATTGTCGGTGCTGTAACAGTAATTGTTTGGAAAAACACCATGGCGCATACGGGTTTATATGAAATCGTGCCGGGCTTTGTGCTTTCTTTCATCAGCATCATTGTGGTCAGCTTAATGGACAAAGCGCCTGAAAAAGAAGTAATTGATCGTTTTGAAAATGCTGAACAAATTTATAACCGTGAAATGAAAAATATGTAAATTCACATGTTTGAATAAACCATTAGCGTTGGGGGCATTCATGCCCCCTTTTCTATTTCTTTACTTTCGCTTTAAAATTTAAATGTAATTGTGAGCTGTCTTTAATCACTTCCATCACGGGATAACTACGCGTTTCCTTTACCCCAGGCAATTGCCAGAGTACCTGCCCTGAAATACGACGGAACTCCTCCATATCTGCACATCGAATCTTCACCAAAAAATCAAAACCACCACTGATCATATGACATGCCATAATTTCTGGATATTGTACGATTGCATCTGAAAAAGCATCTAAAGCATTGGGTGTGGTTTTGTCTAAAAGAATCTCAACAAATACCACAAAATTAGCGCCTAACATTTTCGGATTTAGTTTTGCTTCATAGCCCAAAATAAATCCTTCACCTGTCAATTTCTGCACCCGAGCAAGCGCAGCTGTTGGGGATAAATTAACTTTTTCAGCCAACTTAATATTGGAAATTTTTCCATCTTTTTGCAAAATATCCAAAATCCGAATATCTATACGATCCAAGCTTAAATAAGCACTTTCCATAGAATAATTCTCTAAATATTATTCAAATTATAGTGAGTTATTCACTAAATATTCTGTAATCATAAATTATATAAACCCATCTGCTCAACAAAAATATTTGCTAGTCACAGGACGTTGACAATGAATATGGATTCGCCTCAAGTTTTAAATGCAAACCTACTTCCAAGTTTGGATTACATTACCGAATTTAAAGACAAAACTGATTTTGAAGAAGAAATCAATCATGCGTGGCGTCGTACTGAATCGGAATGCGTTGAAAACTTACTTGAGCACAGTCAAATTTCTGAAGAAATGAATCAGAAAATTTATGACATAGCATTTAACTTAGCGCATAGCTTACGTGACCGTAAAAGTTCGTCAGGCAAAGCAGGTATCGTACAAGGTCTGCTGCAAGAGTTTTCATTGTCTTCACAAGAAGGCATCGCATTGATGTGCTTGGCTGAAGCCTTGTTACGTATCCCTGATAGTGCGACCCGAGACTTATTGATTCGCGATAAAATTAATCAAGGTAACTGGAAAGATCATTTAGGCCAAAGTAATCTCATGTTTGTTAATGCTGCTGCATGGGGACTCATGCTGACTGGCAAACTGATGGAAACACCTAAACAAACCAGCCTTTCGGGGATCCTCACTTCGCTCTTAGCACGTACGGGTAAAGGCATCATCCGTAAAGCAGTTGATGCAGCAATGCGTATGATGGGTGAACAGTTTGTTACTGGTGAAACCATTGACGAGGCTTTGGACAATGCCAAAACTCTTGAAGACAAAGGTTTCCGTTATTCTTATGACATGCTTGGTGAAGCAGCACTGACTGAACACGATGCAGATCGCTATTTCGAAGACTATACACAAGCGATTCATGCCATAGGTAAAGCGTCTGAAGGTAAAGATGTTTATACCGGCCCTGGAATTTCAATTAAACTTTCGGCTTTACATCCACGTTATCAACGTTCTCAAACCGAACGTGTGCATCATGAACTTTATCCTCGTATTTTAAATTTAGCACTTTTAGCTAAGACCTATGATATTGGTCTCAATATTGATGCAGAAGAAGCGGATCGTTTAGAGCTGTCTTTAGAATTACTTGAGCGTTTATGCTTTGAGCCACAACTGGCAAACTGGAAAGGTATAGGCTTTGTCATTCAAGCCTATCAAAAGCGTTGTTTCTATGTGGTGGATTATATTATTGATCTGGCAAAACGTAGTCAAAAGCGTTTAATGATTCGTCTGGTCAAAGGTGCTTACTGGGACAGTGAAATCAAAAAAGCACAAATTGACGGTATGTCTGACTACCCAGTCTTTACCCGTAAAGTGCATACAGATTTGTCTTATATTGCTTGTGCAAAAAAACTATTGGCTGCGCCTGATCAGGTGTATCCGCAATTTGCAACACATAATGCGCAAACACTTGCCACTATTTATGAGTTAGCAGATCCACAAAAATATTATCTTGGTCAATATGAATTCCAATGCTTACATGGCATGGGTGAACCACTTTATGAACAAGTGGTAGGCAAGGTTTCAGATCAGAAATTAGGGATTCCATGTCGTATTTATGCGCCTGTCGGTAATCACGAAACCTTATTGGCCTATCTGGTTCGACGTTTATTGGAAAATGGCGCGAATACCTCATTTGTTAACCGTATTGCAGATAAAAATATTAAAATTGAAGACTTGATTGAAAACCCAGTTCAAGAGATTTTACATACTGCAGAAAAAGAGCACGCAGTCGGGTTAAAACACCCTGCTATTCCGCTTCCTCATGATTTATATCAAGGCATACGCCAAAACTCTCAAGGTTTAGACTTAGCTGATGACAGTAAATTAAAAGATTTAAATCAAACTGTTCAACACTATTTAAAACACCTGTGGAACAGTTATAGCCTTGTCGATCAGCTTGATTTACAAGACTTAGCTGAAATAAATTCGCAAGAAATCCGTAATCCAGCTGATCATTCAGATCTAGTTGGTTATGTGATCGAAGCAGAAACAGCACAAGTCGATTTGGCCTTAGATAACGCTCATCAAGCTTTTGAAAATTGGAAAAATGCATCTCAAGATTTTCGTGCAGAGTTATTGCTCAAAGCTGCTGCGATTATGGAATCGCGTATTCAGGAACTGATGGTTTTACTATGCCGTGAAAGTGGTAAAACTTATAGTAATGGCATTGCTGAAGTACGTGAAGCCGTTGATTTCCTTAGATTCTATGCAGCACAAATGCAAAGCATTGAGGAAAATGGCACACTCAGCCCACTGGGTACAATTTTATGTATCAGCCCTTGGAACTTTCCGCTTGCAATTTTTACTGGACAAATTTCGGCAGCACTTGTTGCAGGAAATACCGTAATTGCTAAACCTGCTGAACAAACACCATTAATTGCAGCGCAAGCGATTCAAATCTTATGGGAAGCAGGAATTCCAAAATCAGTTGTACAATTACTTCCTGGTCGTGGTGAAACAGTCGGGGCAAAACTCAGCCAAGATGAACGTATTCAAGGCATTATGTTCACAGGTTCCACTGAAGTTGCTAAGATTTTACAAAAAACCGTGGCACAACGTCTAAGCCCAACAGGTCAACCGATTCCGTTGATTGCTGAAACAGGTGGTCAAAATGCGATGATCGTAGATTCTTCTGCGCTGACGGAACAAGTTGTGATCGATGCAGTAAACTCAGCATTTGATAGTGCTGGTCAACGTTGTTCTGCCCTCCGTGTATTGTGTGTTCAAGAAGACAATTCAGCAACCTTGATTAAGATGCTTAAAGGTGCCATGCAACAGCTCAACATTGGACAACCTATTTTGCTTAAAACAGATATAGGCCCTGTGATTGATGGTGAAGCGAAGCAAAATATTGAAAAGCATATCGAAATGATGCGTAGCAAGGGCTATGCAATACATCAACTTGCTTATGAAACACCAACATCTGATCTAAATGCAGGCACATTTATTGTCCCGACGGTGATTGAACTTCCAAATCTGAATGATTTAAAACGTGAAGTTTTTGGACCTGTATTGCATGTCATTACCTATAAATATGGTGAATTAAAGCAATTGTTAGAACATATCAATGCAAAAGGATATGGCCTAACCATGGGTTTACATACACGTATCGATGAAACTATTCAAACCACCATTGAACATGCGGAAGTGGGTAACTTATATATTAACCGTAACATTGTTGGTGCCGTTGTAGGCGTACAACCTTTTGGTGGTGAAGGTTTGTCAGGAACAGGGCCTAAAGCTGGTGGTCCGATTTATTTATATAAATTAATGCAGCATACAGCCCTACCCAATCGCCCTTTTGGTACTGTAAAAAATATTTCGGAACAGCTCAATCTAAAACCATCTGAGATTCAAACAGAATTTCACACTTGGGCAAAACAGCATCATTCGCAATGGGCTATGCATCAGTATCAATCACCGCTTGCCTTATATGAGCTTCCAGGTCCAACAGGTGAATTGAATCAATATCATGTTGTATCACGTCATCGGATATTGGCAATCGCAGAACAAGAACAGGCTTTGCTGAATCAGTTTAATGCAATTTTGTCTCTCAATGCGCAAGTCTGTATTTTAAGTGACGATGCGATTGCTTTAAAAATGATTCAAAGTATGCCAAAAGCGTTGCAACAAAAATTTTCGATGATCAATGATGTGGCTGTTGGAGAGTTTGATGCTGTTTTACATCAAGGTGCTGGTCTAAAAGAATTACAAACTCTGATTGCGCAACGTGAAGGTGCAATTGTTGGCATAACTCATTTAGCGGATGCCAATACAATTATTCCACTTGCACCATTACTTATTGAACGTGCAATCAGTATCAATACTGCGGCTGCAGGCGGAAATGCAAGTTTAATGACTTTAGGCAGTGAATAAATCATAAAGCAATGATTTAACCTAGTTTAAAGAAAGTTTTCCATTCCAAGCCAATATCATTTGGCTTGGTTTTTTTATTTTGGATTTTTATTTTGGTCTGTAGCTATTGGTTTTGCTTACAAAGCAGAGCAAATGAATCACTATTCAGGATAAGTTCTTAACAACAATTCCTGTTTAATTTCCTCATAATCATTTTGCATTTTTGGGGAGAGGCTTTCAACAAACCATGCCCCATCCGCTGCATAACGTAATATTTTTAATGTGGCAGAATCATCCGTTTCAGCATGTTGAGACAATCGCCGTGTCAGCCATTGATCCCACTTCTCACTATAAGATTTATCTGTCATCAATGTCATGCTTAAAGCACTCCATACTGTGTTGACTCCAAATGAAGCGCTTAAGGTGACATCAATATATGCGCGAGTAAAACAACCATAAGTAACTGGATCTTTTTCAATGGCTAGACTGACTTGCTGGTCCAGTTGTTGGATCAACTCTTCCAACATGGCCTCAATCAAAACTTGTTTATTGGCAAAATGATGAAATACACCACCTTTAGTTACACCTGAACGCGTTGCAATACTTTGAATCGATACGCCATTTACACCATGTTCAGCAACTAAACTCATGGTGTTAGCTAAAATTAATTTTTTAACACCTTCAGGATCTTTTTTACGTTGATAAGCATTTTCTACAATTATATCCATACTCAAATCTTACCTGCTTCGTGCTTTTATCAATGTCCTGCTGATGTTGAAAATAAGTTAATCACCAATACACCTGAAATAATTAATCCAATACCTGCAATTGCAGCAAAATCTAAGCTTTGCTTGAAAATGAAGTAACCTACCAAAGCAGTGAGGATAATACCAACACCAGCCCAAATTGCATAAGCAATACCCAATGGAATTGTTTTAATCACTTGAGACAGTAAATAGAAAGAAATCACATAAAAAAATACCACCAGTAAACTCGGGACTAACTTTGTGAAGCCTTGCGATTTCACTAAGAATGTTGAACCTGTTACTTCAGCGATGATAGCGACCGCCAACAAACTATAGGCAAAAACAATAGAATTCATAAATTCATCAAAAGATACCATTTGGTTGGTATGTTATATAAATTCAATTTTTAATACAATCTATAACTATACGAAATCTCACGCATTAAATTTGATGAATAAAAAGCAACATCACTTTGATAAAAACTATTTTTATAAAAAAAGACGAGTTATCAATATGATACTCGCCTCTTTTCTTCAATTTTCTACTTAATCAGGTTGGGTGAATAAAGTAGAAAAATGAAATTATAAACAACAAGGCAATTATCGCCAAAATTAAATACGTGTTTACCGTGTTGAAACTCTTTATAAAGTTTAAAATTTCCATTATTTTTCGTCACAAAATAAACCAGCATTTATTCTAATATATTTTGTCACAATTTGTAAGATCATTAAGCCTGATTAAATTAAAAAACACTTAAAAATTGAGTCTAAACGTCTACTTTTACAGCATGAATAGATATTAAAAAGATTCATTATAAATGATAAACATTCTCATATAGTTGTTTTTATTCAGTTATTCTGTAGATTTTGATACCAGTATCACAATAATCAGACCACCACTCCATTGATTAGAAAGCATTAACACTCATTAGATTATCTTAATAAAATATGTTTTTAATGTTTTAAACACATGATAAAAAAATCAAAAAAATGAAACATTTAGATACACCATCCAAAAAATGTGAAAAAAAAACAAAGGATTTATCGGGATTTGTTACAAGTTGTGTTTAACAATAAGAGCACATATCAATGTTTTATATGTACTAAATTTTGATTTTAACAGGCAAAAGTGATCACTATAGGATCAAGTAAGTGTTTAAAAGATATATTACTTTTTCTCATGCAATATGATAAAAAAATTTACACTCATTCCTTGAGTTGTAAATTTTAAAAATTGTTATTCTATTTATTAAAATGCTTATTTCACCTCAAAATGGTGTTTTTCTGTGACCAATTTAATTTTTATATCTTTGTAGTAACGAACCATTGTGTTGTTTGGATCTTTCTTGAGTGCGTCTGCAAATTTATCTTCATTCATTAACTTAGCATAAGTTTTATAGCCAATTTCTAAAGTTGATGCTTTCTTACTTGATTCTTGAAATTCATCTATACGCTTGTTGATTTGCTTTACACTGATTTCCATCTTTCATTTCTCACTACAATTTTATTTTTTATAACATGCTTTTATGACAATTCAGTTTAAATCATTATTTTTTGAGTTTATTTTGAATCAACATTTTTCTTCAAAAACAAAATAGTTTGATCAAATGTTTGCTGACTCGCCTTTTTGCCCAAGAAAAATTGATATTCATGGACCAACCATTCTTTTGATTCAGGGTAGAAAACAGCTTGAATAGGGATTTGCTTTTCTTGCAACGCTTTTACAAAAGGAATGGACTGTGTATTTGTCAGAAAATCTTTATTACCCCCACTGATAAAAACAGGTGGATAGTTTTTGGTAAGATGTTGTATAGGTGATAAACGTTTTAAATATTCAGGATTGTCTTTTTGATTACCTGTATAAGCTTGGACAAGATTATTTACCCCCCATTCAATCAGTTTGATTTCATCTGGTGCTGTATTGATAAAGGCGTTCATATCATAAATTCCGCAATGTAGAATTAAACCCTTAAGTTGTGAAGTTTGAATCGAGGCTGTAAATCCAGATTCTATGGCGAAATTTGGATTAGTGAGAAGCGCTGCATAATGACTGGCTAAATTGGCCCCAGCCGAATCCCCTGCTAAAAATAATTGATCAGCATCTATATGGTATTGTTTTGCATTTTGCTGGATAAATCGCAGTGCGTTATTGATTTGATACAACTGCGTTGGATAAATTGCTTGCGGTGCAAATTGGTATTGCACAGAAACAACATTATAACCTTGTGCTGCAAGCAACTTAAAATATCCTCTTGCATTATCTTTAGCACCTGAAATCCAACCACCGCCATGAATCCAGATCACTGTTGGGCGTTTTCCAACGTGTTGAATATCTTTTGCTTGATAGAGATCTAAACTTAGTTTTGGCTGTTCTTGGTATGCAATGTTATTGCTAACAATGACATTCTCTGGTGCATATTTATCCATCAGATAGCGTTGAAAATGTGTTGAAGTATCAAATGCCTTGGCAATAATTTTGTTATTTTTTTGCACATTTTGGCAAGCAGATAATGTGAATAGCGAAAGTGTACAAATAAGAATTTTCAGTTTATGCATTTTGACCTCAAAATGTTCAATCATTGTGATTTTCACATTATCGATACATTCAATTGTGGGCCTAATATAGCTTAAAAAATGAATTCCTTTTCTTTTAATTTCAATGCAAAAAATAACTAAAAAATTTTAATTTATATTTGTGCAATTTGTTGATGTAGACTTTGCAAAAATAAATCCGCTTCAGCTTTGGTCTGGCACTTTTTAAGATATAGGCCATTGGCATTTTGATTGTGCGGTGTATATTCTATACTTATAGAAAAATTTTGCGTAATCATATTCTTAGATACATGTATCGCGATAATATGCAGTGAATTTAGGTAAAAACCATCTTCTATTTTAACCAGCATTTTAAGCCTCAAACTTTATAACACAGAGAGAGTAATACAAAAAAGCCCATCTTTTGATGAGCTTATTGTTTAAATATTTTAAACTTAATCATACTTCAATTTAGCCAATATTTAAAATTTTTGGTTGTTTATTATGTAACAAAAGGAATATCCTCTAAAAATTTTCTTGAACAATACAATAAAAAAATCTAACACATCATCAAAATTCAGCTTTAGATTGTCCGACATTTTTTCAATTGATCAAAATACTTTGATGTTAGATTGGCTAAATCGTGATACTTATCACATTTCATAATAAAAGTTATTTTGTCTAAATCTCTTTTATGGAGGTTGTTAATATGAATTATTTGATTATTTTAAATTCCTCACAAGTACATCATTTAGATGAAGTCCATAAGCTCATCTGTGACTATGATGCTTCAATTCGGGTGAACCCCTCCACTTGGCTGATCAACACAAGCTATGAAGCCAACATCATTCGCCAACATTTAGCGAGTATTATTAGCATTCATGACTCTCTGTTAGTCTTTAAGATTGATGGTGAACATTCATTTACCAACGATTTGGATTTAAATGACTGGATGGAGGATATAAATAGTAAAAGTATGATTCGTGTCTAAAGCTCACTCTGCTAAATTGCCATAACCAAGTCTTAAATAAACATGATTCTTCATGTTTTAAGAGTTTTAGCATTGATGTCGGATATCGAAAGCCACGATAACAAACGGTTCAGTATCGTTTGAAAGCATAAATAGATAAATTGCAGGAAAACAATCCACACTGATAAAGACGAATAAATTATAGTTTTTTATTATTTCAAAGATAATGATGAATCCTTGAAAGCAGATTACACAACCTTACTTTCAAGGATATTTAATTAGGGTCTGTTGACAATTCGTCTACGTTTGCGACTACGTGTGTTTTTTAGGCGATACTAGGCGCGAAATACGAAATTTAGTCATTCTAAATAAGTAGTTCGTAACGACGTAGCGGCAAAAAACACGCTAGTCCCGAAGGGTTGTGGTTAAAATTATCTCAGCCTTCGTTATGAAACTCGAAAATAGTCTCGCTATTCTCTTCGTTTCATGCCTTGCCTGCTCAATTTTAACCTACAACGCAAGCCATTTATGAAACTCGAAAATAGTCTCGCTATTCTCTTCGTTTCATGCCTTGCCTGCTCAATTTTAACCTACAACGCAAGCCATTTATGAAATGTCAACAGACCCTAAGCAGCTCTAGTTTTACTTAGCGTCTTCAACAAACTCTTTAAAGTCAGCTTTACGTATTTTGGCATGGATCCCCTTGGTCTTATCGACCACTTGCGATACTTCAAAATCAGTAGCAGCGCTTAGATAAGCATAAGCAATCGCTTCATCAATACCATATTCTTGATTTAAAAAACGAATCGCTTCACGTGTAGATTTTTTCATTGCTTCATCTAAATCTTCATCTAATCCTGGTGTAATCCAAAATTCAGCATTTTCTGCTAATGGCTGTACGATTGCTTTACCCGGGATTTTATCTTTGCCTGTTTTTAATAAAGTGAATTTGAGTGTTGCTCTTGCTGAAGCTTCTAATGCAGTTAGAGCAACTTCGCCATCACCTTGGGCAAAATGACTATCACCTGTATAGAACAATGCACCCGGCACTTGTACTGGGTAATATGCAGTTGATCCAGCACCTAACTCATTAATATCAATATTACCGCCATACATCGCTGGTGGTACTGAATGAACTGGCTGTGATGTATTCGGTGCGACCCCCATAATGCCCATAAACGGGCTTAGCGGGAAACGAATTGATTTACCTGATTGTGTTTTTAGTACCCCTTCATATTCACCTTTCCCATTTTTTTCTATTGGGGTAAAGACCGAAACATTCCCATATCGCTCAGGATGTTCAGCCGAAGCATTTTCTTGTTTCGGTCTTTTAGGAAACTCCCCCACTAAAGCACCTTTACCATGACGATTTGAAATGACGCCATAGGGAACACGAGGCTCTACTTTAATGACTTCTACTTTTAAAATATCACCAGCTTGTGCACCTTGAATCTCAATTGGGCCAGTCACAATATGAGGTCCATCTTTATGAAAATCATGTTTTAGAGAAGATTTTGTAATATTTTTTGCTTCATCTAAAATGTATTCATCTTTCACCCCTTTTGATTTAAAGAATTTTTCTGCATCTCGCCCTTGATCTTCAAGTAAACCTTCATGTGAAACTGTATCAAAAGTCACCACACTCCCCGACGGAACAGAAATCACAGGCTTGGCATCTTTATTCGGTAAGTAACCCCAAGTAATCGTATTTAAAGTCGAGGGTACATAATAATTGCCTTTGTATTCACCGTCTTTTAATTGAACAGGCTTATTGGATAATTGCTTAAGAACATTAAAACTTTCAGCATGAACGACTGAAATACTGATAGCACTGAAAATAAACAGTGAAAGAACCGTATGCTTAAACATAAAAATACCTTTAATAATTGAAAAATAAAAATATTACAAAGGTGTTTTCAGCAAATTTCATGCCACGGTAAAATTACTTTAATCTGTTCATTTCAATAGATATTGCGCCAATTGTTTACAATTAGTCGGTCTATTCAAGTGCATAAATAATGAAATGCCCGTAAATATCTTATTTTTGAATGGGTTTTAAAGTACTTAATTTTAATGTGTACAGTTTTCTCTCAAACTATTCGGCTTCTTTCATAAGTCCTTTTAGGGCGATAAGCCAGCATAAACTCCCCCTCATCCTAGCCTTCTCCCAAAGGGGGCAATAACTTTTAACATCAATATGATTCACTCAATACGATCATTTTTTGATTGATGAACTACGAATAAAAAACCCCACCAAATGGTGGGGCTATTTACGTCACAATTCTATTTAACTTCTTTCACTGTAAAAGATTTATCTTTAGCAAGTTCAATGGTTCCTTCATCGCCTTTAGAATGAATTGAAACACCATTGTCACCTTCTAAACGCATACCGCTTCCAGCAGGTACTTCTTTCAATGAATAGTTATTTCCATCGCTATCCGTTAATGTCGCTGTAACAAAATTATCACTGGTCTTAAGTGTAAATTGTTTCTTATCAACGGTTTCATACTTCACCGTTTTTTCAGCCGACTCATTTGTATCAACAGCCACGGCGCTACTACTTACCTCATTATCAGGAGATGTCGCTTTATCTTTGTCTTTTGCACTACACCCAGCAACAAAAACAACAGCTAAAAAAGATGAAATTAATAATAATTTTTTCATGTTTAATCTCGAATAAATATGGAAGTTAAGTTCTAACATAGCGCTTTAGAGCAATCCAACCACTTATTGCGAATAACTACTTGTTGCCTACACAAATTATAACAATCACTTAGAACCTTATACATTTTAAGCTTGAATTTTGTTTTAATTTAAATATTTAGTTTTATTCTTTGATCAATGAATAGGATGTATTAAGCCTAGATGAGTACAGTCATTGCAGATTAGGACGAGACGGCTTTATTTCATTAAAGAAAATTACTCGGCTATCTTAGCTTACGCCTACAGTATGATTTGTTATAGAGGAAGCCTAAAAATTACTTGAATTGGAAATAAAAAATCCAAATAAAACTTTGCTTTAAAATTAATAATTATCCCACTTTTCTATAGCGTAAAACCTCCATTAAGAGGCTAGTTTATTCATTATTTTATTAAAATATTAATTCAGTAATAATTTCGGATCACTTCGTTTCATATAAAGGTAAACCCCTAATTGTAATACAGCAAAATATCCCAAATTTCTCAAAATAACTTCAGTAATGCTTGAACTACCAAAAGCTAAATCGGTTACAAAAAGAAAAGCCACTAAAATTAAATGTAAATAAAAGGGTTGTTTGATTTTACTGCCTATTGCAGTAACAGCATTAAGATAACCAACGATCATCAATCCAAGAATCATGATCATTACTACAAGAACAGTTAGCGCTTGCTCATATAAATCACTGCTGTATAGAAAGATAACTTTAACTATTCCAGCCAACGCACATAGCCCAATAAATGAGGCTAATAAATTTTTTATAAAGTATTTTAGATTCATAATTGCTCTATAGCTTTCTTAAGTCTAAAAATTATACAGCATTGTTTTGAAAAAAATCTAGGAATCTCATGCTATATCAATAGCCTTCACACTCATATCAATCAGCCCACTGTATCAGTGGGCGTTGGGTTAATTGTCCTTATCGACTGAATGTGGCGTTGTTGTTTGATCTTGCTTTTGTGTATCTGTATCTCTTTTTTGACACGCTGTTAAGCCGATCAACATAGCTAAACTTAAAATTGAAAAGATTTTCATACTTCGCTCAGTTTTGCTTAAAAATACACCATATCAAAGTATAGACTTCTTGATGTGTATTTTATGAAACTTACGTAACATTTCGAACAGCCTTAGCAAAATTTTAAATCTGTATAAATGACAAATTATATACACTCACCAACAATGCTTACATTTAAAAAGTCTGCTCAGATTATTAAGATATTTTCTAATTTTCAGAATCATAGAAACATGCTTAGTTTTCTCTTTAAAAATCCATTTAATTCGCCAAAATTTAGTCACTTCGCCTTAATATTAGCCAGAATTTCGATCGGTTTATTTTTCTTTACAACGGGTTATAACAAATTATTTGTAGAGAAAAATCAACAAATCATGTTGGAAACGATTGTTTCGGCAGGTATACCTTTTCCAGAAGTGACAGCTATCATTGTTTCTTTATTTGAATTTGTATTCGGGCTATTGCTAACCATAGGATTATTTACTCAGTTAACCAGCCTTATATTGATCTTTATTTGCTTTGTTGCACTCGTAACCGTTGGTATTTATACAATTCCACCAGGCCTTAATTTGATCACTTGGATAAGCTGGTTTTTCTATATTCATGATTTGCTTTATATTTTCATTTTACTTTTTATTTTTACAAACAAGCCAGATTCTTTCACTCTAGATAAACTTTTTTTCAAAAAATACTTTTAGAAAATAGCCACTTTTTGGGGAAGTGGGTTATTAAAATAATATATCAGTTGATTATGATGTATGAGAATTTATCTTTAAATGAAATTTTAAAGTTTACTTATCTAAACAAGTATCTTCAATCAACTTACTGCCCTGTGGAAATTTAGTTACAGTTCTATAAGTTTCAATAAGATCTGCATTGTAATCATAATATCCTGTATACAAGAAAATTTTTCTAACTTCGCAGTCGTGATAACCAATCATTTTGATATAATTTTGAAGCTCATATTCCCTACCAAATATTATTCTAGTAACAATCACTTTATATTTAGGTTGATCTAAATCTGTTTCTCGTTCTGCGATTAATTTATCATTTTCAGGATACCGAGCATGATCACGATCAAAATATTCTTTGAATTTCTCTATATTTAATTTTTTATCAAAAATTGGCATTATTGGATCTGCATAACAAAGCTGTGATATCCATAAAAGAAATAAAAAAAGGATTTTTTTCATAATTTATAATTTTTTGAATGCTCTATAAAAGAAGTTTAGCTTATATAAAATTAAAGCCCATCCATTGATGAGCCTTTCAGCTATTTGGTTTGTTTCGGGTCAATTTTATAACAATCGGTTCGCATCTTCGGTGAGAGTGTATTGCTGTTAAGCATACTCATCCCATTCTGACTCTGATATCTAAAGCGATCATAATCACTCATTGTTGATGTAATGTTACTGACATCTGCTCCATATCCCATACAATGCGCATGATTACTTTCTAAATCATAACTGGTACAAGATACCAAGAAAAAAAAGCTAATAAATATTAATGATTTCACTTGTGTTTTTACTTTAAAGACTAAAAAATACTTTGGTTTAAGTAGATGTTGATAACGCCCGTCTACATCATAAAAATATGCCATATCCGATGTATAAGATCAATATATCTTCACCGTCTTGAGTCACCATGTTATATACTATTTTAGATAAATTTACCGTAATTACCTTTGTATGTCTGACTTACAGCTTTCCTTAAGCGAATACCTTGCAACTGTTCAAGAAGTTATACGTGTAACTTTTGATGAAGCAATATGGGTAAAAGCTGAGATTAGAAATCTAAGCATCAAGGGCGGCCACTACTACTTAGAACTTGCAGAAAAGGAAGAAGATTCAGATAAAGTCATTGCCAGTTGTAAGGCAACAATCTGGAAATTCTCTGCTGCCAAAATGGTATTAAAGTTTGAACGAGAAAGTGGTGTTGAACTCTCTCGTGATCTCAATGTACTGATTAAAGTGAAAGCTGTATTTAGTCCCCAATACGGTTTTTCAGTCAATATTGAAGCAATAGATTCAAGTTATACCCTAGGTGATATCGCACGGCGTTATCAACAAATTTTAGAAAGACTGACTAGCGAAGGTCTACTCAATAAAAATAAATTACTGCCTGCCCCATTTGATATTCAAAATGTGCTCGTCATTGCTCCTGAAAATGCTGCTGGCTTGGGTGACTTTAAGAAAGATGCTGATGCTCTCGATCAAGCTGGGGTTTGTCATTTTGTCTATCATTCAGCAACGTTTCAGGGGAACACTGCAGCGACAAGTATTTCTGAAGCTTTAGCAAATGCATTACGACAATGGGCGAAAGACCTCAATACACCACCAGATCTTATTGTGATTATTCGTGGTGGAGGTGCAGTCAATGATCTGGCCTATCTCAATGACTACAATCTCGCTGCACTACTTTGCAAACGCTCTGTTCCGATCTGGGTAGGTATAGGCCATGAAAAAGATAGAACCATTTTAGATGAAGTGGCAAACCGTTCTTTTGATACACCAAGTAAAGTGATTGGAGGTATTCGAAATCTAATCGTAGAGCGCACCCAAGACGTGCTAGATTCTCTACATAAGATTAAACTGTTATCTCAGCATCAAATTACTGCTTATCAAAGCCAGAATGATCAGTACATCAAAGTCATTAAAACGCTTTCTCAAGGGCAGATCAATGAGGCAAATAAAAGCTTAGATTTGATGAAAGGTACTGTTCAGTATTTGGCACAGCAACTGATTAAATTGGCATCCAATCAAGTTGAATCACTCATGCGTGAAACGCTTTTGCAAAATCCACGTCATGTGATGGCCAAAGGTTATGCTATTGTCCGTAGTGATGGTAAAGCCATTCGTTCTATTCAACAAATTTCAACTGATCACATCCAAGTAGAGTTATTGGATGGTACGATTAACGCAAATGTGACACAGGTATTAAGCAATGGCTAAACAAGATTTAACATTTAAAGAAGGTTATGACGTTCTAAAGAAAAATGTAGAATTATTAGAATCTCAAGAAGAACCTGATATTGATAATTTAATGAAGATTGTGGAAGAATCCATGTCTGCATATAAAGCCTGTAAGTCACGTGTAGATGCTGTGCAACAGGCTCTAAATGAGACTTTTAAAGAGTAAATTACAAATCAGATAGAATATTAAACAAAAAAGAGAAATTACATTGAAAACAAATTTTAGCGTAGATTTAGCTCTACTTTTTACAGCCTTATCTATATTTTTATATGCATGTGGTTTTTTTTATATTAAAAATTATGTTGGATATTTTGGCTATTCCCATCATTCATTGGGCTATGATTTTCAAAACTACTTAATCATTGGTGGATTGCAAGGTGTAAAGGGATTAATGTTTAGCTTTTTCCTTTTACTTTTAATATCTTTAGCAAATACATTGACAAACAAAAATATTAGTAAGTCTTTTATAAAAGGTGGGCTTTATATTGCTACTTTTTTATTTGTATTAATGTTTAATATACTATTTTATACAACAATAAAACCTTTTTTATTTATTTTAAGAAAAATTTATTACATCATATCCATTTTTTCAAATTTTCTTTATCAAAAATTCCCAGTTCCTTGTCATTATATTGAAATAGTAGTTATAACTATCATCTTATTATTAGGTTTGTTTTTTGCATTAATTTCATATCCATTAAAACTATTGTTTAAAAAAACCCATAATACTTCTAAAAATGAAATTAACTGGAACGACTCTATTGATACACAAAACATAGACAAAGGCTTTAAAGAAATTATTTATTATTATGCTTATCTGGTTGTTTTTTATTTATTAATTTTAGTAACTGTATTTTATTTGGCAGGTATTGAAAAGAAAGGAACTTCAGATGCTATAAATCAATTCATTTACTCAGATACTAATAGTATTTCAATAAAAGATGATAGTATTGATTATTTATTTAAATCAAAAAAATTAACCAATCCGAAATTTTTAAATGTTAAATTTATGACATGCGGAACAAATAAATGCTTGATATTAATAGATTCAAACAAGAAGATAGACATTAGCTTCACAAAACAAGGATTAATAATTTTTAAAAACCCTTATTTTTACAAAACGATTTCAAACTCGGACTACACACTAATTGATTAACTTTTTTATCAATAGTTCGTAATATACATATTAATAGGTTCAACAACTTTATAAACATACTATTTCTCCTATAAAAATAAGAGAAATAGCACTACAAATATAATTAAATCAAAAAATTATAAGCCATTAAACACTTAACATACTATTTAAGGTTTCACTGACATTTTTTGATTTCACTTGAGATTTTAATCCTTCAAGTGCGGCTTTTACTTCACTTCGTTGTGCTTCAGCTAATGTATACCAGCGTGTAAGGACTTGAAGTAAACGAGAGCCAACAATTGGATTCTTTTCATCCAAATACTTCGCCAAATCGACAAAATGCTGAACACCAAAACTCCATGCATTGACAGGATTGGCATTTAAACCACCACTCACTGAACGAATACGGTTAGGTGTACCTAAATCATAATCAGGATGTGAAGTTAAATACTGAATCGTTTCAGACGTTGCTTTCGGATGCGCTGCTTGAATCATAAACCATTGATCTAATGACAATGCTTCATCCTTAAAGCGCTTATAGAAATCCTCTAAGGCTGCTTTTGCTTGTGGAGCATCATTCCATACCAATACTTTAAGTGCCCCAAGTCGCTCAGACATATTCACAGAATTTTCATACTGTGCATAAGCCAAATCAAATACTACTGTATCCCCCTGACGCGCCATAAAACTCAACATGATATTTTTTAGAGCACGGACACCCATTGCTTGTGAAAATTCATTTTGTGAATCTGGATCAAGTGATAAATACGTTTCTTTAACAAAGTCACCCAAGACTTTTGCTAATTGATTCAACAAGGCTTCACGTGCTTCATTTACAATCAAAGGATTATAATCTTGGTCGATACGACTACCCAAATAACCTTCACTTGGGACATCAAATAAGCGTGACGCCAATAGCGGGTCTTTTTCAATTACACTTGGTAAGGTCTGTTTAATTGCATCTACATAAATTTGAGCATCATGACCATTAAGCAAAATACGCTCAAGCAAAGTCTGTGTGGCTTGCCACTGGTTAAAACCATTGGTTTCATATTGTAATAAGAAGGCAAGTTCTTCATCTGAATAGTTAAATTCAAGATTTACCGGTGCTGAGAAATTACGTAATAAAGATGCTACAGGCTTTTCGGTCACGCCTGTAAATTCAATGCTTGCTTCTGTTTGATCAAACAAATACACCCCATCTTTTACCCCATTTTCAAATAAGGCCTCAGAATGCAAGGTGTACTGCTCACCTGTTTCTGCATTAAACAATGCTAAAGCCACAGGAATAGGTACAGCTTTTAAATTTGGATATTTAGGATGGGGTTTTAAACTTTGTTTAAAGCTTAAACGATAAGTTTGAGTACTCGCATCATATTCACCTTTCGCTTCAAGCTTTGGCGTTCCTGGTTGGTTATACCAGATTAAAAATGCAGATAAATCGACACCTGAACCCGCAGTTAAGGCAGCAACCCAATCTTCAACAGTGACCGCTTGACCATCATGACGTTGAAAATATTCATCGGTTCCCTTACGGAATTTTTCCTTGCCCAATAAAGTTGACATCATGCGGTTAATTTCCGCACCTTTCTCATACACTGTCGCAGTATAGAAGTTATTGATTTCCACAAAATGATCTGGGCGTGGCGGATGCGATAATGGGCCTGCATCTTCTGGGAATTGATGCGCTTTAAGCACCGCAACATCGTCGATACGTTGTACTGCAGCCGATTGTAAATCTTCTGAAAAAGACTGATCACGGAAAACTGTTAAGCCTTCTTTTAAACACAATTGGAACCAATCACGGCAAGTAATACGGTTACCTGTCCAATTATGGAAATATTCATGAGCAATTACAGACTGTACACGCATGATTGCGGCATCAGTGGTATATTCTTCATCAGCAAGCACACATGATGTATTGAAAATATTTAAACCTTTATTTTCCATTGCGCCCATATTGAACTGACTGGTTGCCACAATCATATAATTGTCTAGATCGTATGCACGTCCATAATGTTCTTCATCCCAACGCATAGAATGCTTTAACGCTTCCATCGCAATATGACATTTTGGGATATCTTTTTCTTCTGCATAGATTTCTAAAGCCACATCACGACCTTCTGAAGTGGTATAACGGTCTTTTAAAACCGCTAAATCACCAATCACACAGGCAAATAAATAGGCTGGTTTTTTAGTTGGATCTTCCCAAATGGTATAATGGCGTTCATCACCAGTTTTACCCGCTTCAATCAAGTTACCATTTGCCAAAAGCACAGGATATTTATTATCAGCTTCTACACGAGTGGTAAACACAGATAAGACATCTGGACGGTCAGGATAGAACGTAATTTTACGGAAACCTTCTGGCTCATTTTGAGTGACAAATAAATCACTCCCCGCAAGATATAATCCTTCGAGTTGTGTATTGGTTTCAGGATGAATGACCACAGATGTTTCAACGATGGCTTCATCTGGCGCATTGGCAATTACCAGTTGCTCAGAATCAAGCTTATACTCACTTTTAGTAAGCTGCTTACCATTAATAGAAATTGATTTAAGCTCAAGATCGCGTCCAAGCAATACCATATCTCCTGCTGCTTGGCGTTTCATGACTAATTTGCTGTTTACATTGGTATGGTCATCATAAACTTGAATATCGAGATTGATTGAATCTACAACATATGAAGGTTTTTGATAATCTTTTAAATATATAGTTTGATCTGCTTCAACTACTGGGTTTGCCGCGATATTCATATGATGTCCTAATCCTATTGTTGAGCTTCGACTTGTTATCGTGAGCTTGATCATCAATCAAATTTCACAAAGTGTCTGTTCTGTACTGTTGACTAATTTCTATATGGGTCTAGTTGAAATTAATTTCAATTGTTGGAATGCAAAAAACGTGCGAGATGGCCTATATTTATACAACAATTTATCCTGTAAATTAGAAATGATGCTTATGAAAATTAATGCAATAAAAACCAAACAAGATTTTTTAACATTTTTAGATAATCTCAAACAAGATCATCTTGAAAATATTCAACAATGGGAAAATAAAGATTTGCAAAGTTTTTTAACAGCAATGCACAATTGGGTGGTAGATATGGAGGGTTTTTATGCAAATACTCAGCAGCCACAACCAGAGCACATCCCATGGAAAATTTTTGCAGATATTTTAATGGCTGGAAAAATCTATGAATAATAACAAGAAAAACTTTGAGGAAAATATATGAAATCGCTTAGGCTATTTATAACGGTAATGTGTCTTCTCCCTTTGCCTGTTTATGCAAAGCAAACTACCCCATATTTTTGCTTTAAGGAAAGTCAAAACAATAATCTTCTGCTTATTTCTGAGGAAGAATTTCCAAAAGTTAAAACAGTTCAATATTATCCTTATATGAAAAAAATCTCGTTAAAGTTTACCCACTATGATGCTGTTGATACAGCACAAGGTAGACCAAGTGAATTTCACGATTTCTATAAAGAAATAATCAATCAGAAAGAAACAGGAACTTATGAAATCGTTTATCAAGGTGCTGTGCTTTACAATGTCAATTACACCAGCAAAAAAACCAAGAAAATGACCCAATTCGACAGACTCTATCCTGATGATGGACAAATTTTTCAAAAACTTAAGCAAAATGGAGCTGAATGCTTTTAACGGTATTTTTACAAAGAAAAACTTAGAATAATGCCTTCTTTATCTGAAATTATGGATAATGGCTGTAAATGAAACAAAGATATGGAATTATGAAGTTGCGAACCTTGCTCAGTGTATGTGGTTTTACTTTGTTGAGTCTAAGTACCATCAGCCACGCAAATCCTGAGTTTCTCCCCCCAGATCAAGCTTTTCAATTCTCTGCTGAATCAATTTCAGAAAATAAAGCACAATTGAAATGGACAGTTGCACCTCACTATTACCTTTATCATGATCAATTTAAAGTAACAGTCAACAATAAAGCTGTACCTTTAAGCCTCCCAAAAGGTCATATCAAAGATGATCCAACCTTTGGGAAAACAGAAGTTCATTATGAAAATGTGACTACACAGATTCAGGTCAAACCAAATTCACAATATTTAGTGATGTATCAGGGTTGTTCTGCGGATGGTTTATGTTATCCATTACAAAGAAAAACTATTGCAACTGATGCAGATGGCTTATTACCACAAAGCAATACATCGTCTAAGCACCTATTCAATAATAATTCAAATAGCACATTACTCAACCAGTCTGATAATGTTCCAACTCAAGATAAAAAACTCAAAGAAAGCACTGAAACTAAAGTCAATTCAACTGTTGAAAAACCAGTTCCAAACAAAGCATTGGATGATCAAACCACTCAGCTTGGACAAAAAACTGCCAATGAAGCAGACAACACTGCAAATCCAATTGATCTCAACGCTTCTGCTGCAAGCAGCAATGCAATTACAGATACGGAAAATTCTGCTGATTTAAATAGCAATACGGACACTAAAGACAATACATCGTCATTACAATGGAATGATGATCAATCATTCTTTAAACTATTGTCTAAAGATTCTCTGTTTCTAAATTTATTGGTGTTTTTCGGTTTAGGTATTTTACTGGCGTTTTTACCTTGCTCGCTGCCACTTATTCCAATTCTCTCTGGCATCATCATTCAGCGCGCGAAAGGTTATAAAGCTGTTGTGATTGCCTTGTGTTTTGTAGTGAGTATGGCGGTGGTTTACGCCATTATGGGGATTGTGGTTGCTGAAATTGGTTATAGCTTTCAACGTTGGTTCCAAAGCCCTTGGATCGTTTCATTATTTGCAGTTTTATTTGTTGTATTAGCTTTAAATTTATTTGGTCTATATCAATTAAACTTACCGCAATTCATCACCAATAAATTAAGTCATCTGCAAAATAATCAAAAAGCTGGGACAGTGCTCGGTGCTGTGATTATGGGTGCATTATCAGCACTCATTGTTGGCCCTTGTATGAGTGCCCCACTTGCTGGTGCATTATTATTTGTTTCACAAACTCAAAGTGCTGTGTTAGGTGGCTTGTACTTATTTATTCTCGGTCTAGGTATCGGTTTACCTTTATTTATCGCCAGTGTATTTGGTTCTAAATTATTACCAAAACCAGGTAAATGGATGGATCGGATTAAAGTCAGTTTTGGCTTTATTATGCTGATGGTTGCATTGTACTTTATTCGCCCTATGCTGCCTTCGACTGTGTATGCTGCAATTTTTGCCTTGCTGTGTATCGCATTGGCAATCTATCTCTTTGTTGCTCTACGTGACAGTGAAAAAACGGTTAATAAAGTTATTCTTGCCATTATTGCTATTGCCAGTTTAGTGGCTGGTTTTTGGAATATTCAACAAAGTTATTCTGCTTATCAAATTCAACATAGCCAAACAGAACATTTAGTTTGGAACAAAGTGACCACAGCTGAACAATTAGAACAGGCTTTGGTCAATGCCAAACAGCAAGGCAAACCAATCATTATTGATGTCTATGCAGACTGGTGTGTGGCGTGTCAACCGATTGAGAAAGAAGTATTCCCACGTACAGATGTACAAGAGGCATTGAAAAACTTCACACTCATCCAATTAGACTTAACGGAATACAACGCCTCACAAGACATCATTTTAAAACAACGTGAAATTTTAGGTCCGCCAACCATGCTGTTTTTAAATAGCCATGCACAAGAAATCCGTGAATTGCGCTTTACAGGTACCTTCTCAGCACCACAACTTATTCAACAAACTGAAAAAATACACACAGGACGTTAAGAACTCTCCATGATCACTGCACAAGCAATTCATTTAGGACCGATTATGTTGCCATGGGGATTAACCATCCTCATGCTTGCGATACTGATGAGTGTGTTAATTGGAAAGTTTAGCTTTCAATATTTTAGCATTTCAAATTTACAATGGGCTGCGTTTAAAGACTCGATTTGGTCTGCATTCTTGGTTGGCTTGTTATCTGCACGAGCCGGCTTTGTCTTACTCAATTTAGATGTTTATTTAGAGCATCCAATTGAAATATTGAAGATTCAAGATAAAGGTTTTCATCTTTATGTGGGAATTGCTTGCGCTGGGCTATGGATGGTTTGGAAAAATCGATCTCTAAAGAAAAGCTTTATTGCACTATTCTTTGCAGCTTTTGCCCTGTTTTTCATTTCAGGTCAATATTTCTATCAACAGGTACAATTGCAATACCAACAATTTCCTCAAGTCAATTTAGTGAATCTTCAACAAGAGCATGTTGAGCTGACTCAGTTCCTCGGCAAACCCACAGTAATTAATCTTTGGGCCAGTTGGTGTCCGCCATGCAGACGTGAAATGCCAGTTTTAAATGATGCTCAACAAAGATATACCAATGTGCAATTTGTCTTTATTAATCAGAATGAAGATGCCAAAACTGTGCAAACGTATTTGCAACAACACAAACTTAATTTGCATTGGGCTCTACTGGACTTTGACGGTGTAACGGCACAAAAAATGGGAATGTTTGGCTTACCCAGCACCTTATTTTTTAATGCACAAGGCAAATTAATCGATACACATATGGGGGAACTTACCCATGCTGCACTTCACCAAAAAGTTCAAAGGATAGTTTCGGAATAATCTGTTTCATTGGCATTGATTAAAGAATTATTGCTTTTAACCTTAGGAGTCATCTTGATGATTGATTTAAAAACACTCGGTATTTATTCGCTTGGTTTGGTATTAAGTGGCTCTTTGTTTGCTGCTGATGCAAATTTCCTTAAAAATAAATTGGAAAAAGAAGGTTATAACTTTGTTAAGCAAATAGATGCACCCGAGGGTTTAGAAGGTTGGACGGGCTATAAAGATGAATATCCATCGACAATCTTTATTTCAAAAGATCAAAAGCACTATATCGTTGGTGACCTATTTAATGCTTCAGGAAAAAATTTAACAGAAGAAGCGATTAACACCCATGTTAAAGGTGCAGTATTAGATGAAATTTGGAAAAGCCTAGAAAAATCAACTTGGATTCAAGACGGCGATAGCAATGCGCCAAAAGTCGTTTATGTATTTAATGACCCAAACTGCCCCTACTGTCATACCTTTTGGCAACAAGCACGTCCCTATGTAGATTCAGGAAAAGTTCAATTACGTCATATTATGGTTGGAGTCATTCGTCCAAGCAGTAAAGGACAAGCCGCAACGATTTTAAACAATGCCAATCCTGCAGAAATTTTCAAACAATACAATTTAAGCAACGGTAAGAATAAATTGGTGGAAATGAAGAGTATTCCTAAGGCGTTATCTGAAAAGTTAGATGAAAATACCAAACTCATGGATAAATACGGTTTTTATGCTACTCCTGCAATGGTATGGAAAGATGCAAAAGGTGAAATTCAAAGCCAGCAAGGCGCACCGAAAGACATTAAAAAGTTATTTGATTAAACAATGATAAAAATGAGTGATTAAAACCCACTCATTTTTGATTAGGGTGTTTTGTATATTTAAAATGAATTGAGTGACATGCAATTTTACACTTCAACCCCTAAACCTTTGTTTTACTTTAAATTTATCGTGGTTTTATTGTTGAGAGATCGTTTAACAATTCCATAAGCTGCTGGACTTTCTCTGCACCATATTGTGTTTGAATATCTGTATAGCTTTCTTCCATTTTCACCGCTTGTGTCTCAAAGTATCTTTTACCTTCATCGCTCAGCTGAATCAAACTGACCCGTTGATCATGTAGGTCTTTTCGTTTCTTAATCAGATTTTGATCAAGCATACGATTTAAAATCCCCGTTAAACTGGGTCTTAAAATACATGCCAAATCAGCCAAGTGATTATTTTCAAGTTCATCATATTGATAAAGTACAGAAATCACACGCCATTGCTGCTCAGTCAAACCCATTTCATTTAAAATCGGTCTAAAATGCATCATTGTAGCTTCTCGCGCTTGTAACAAAGCTAAAGTCAGAGATGGCGATACGCAAATCGGTTTCATAAAAACCCTTCAAATAAAAATTTATAGAGATATTAATCACTTGATTAATTAAAGAATTTCTTCAATACATATATTACAATAACCTCACGATTTGACTGATGAGTGAATTCATACAAATCCATATTCTCTTGACTACTAAATGATAATAAAAAATTTATACTGCTCATGCGAACAATCTTACACTAACAACATCTGCGCAAAATAAAAATATTGTGGTAATGCTTTTTGCATATCATAAAAAATCATTAATAAAATGAATGACTCACTTTATTTATATGATTGTAGTATATAGCAAAATTTTCAGCTTTTGTTCAAGTGCTTCGGCCTGTTTGGCTTTATGCACGATCTTGAATTGCCCTTTTCTTCTTCTTTTTAAAATTCTGCGCAAAAACGAATGCTGGTTGATTTGTCTGTTTCTTTTTGAGTGGTTATTTTTCTTTTTAATCGTCTTGCTATCTTTTTCTGATATTCAGGCAAATAAAATTCATAAAAAATGCATTAAAAAACTCGCAATTAAGCGAGTTTAGGGTGCATCAATCATACAATTGACGCTTAAAGCCACACAAAATACAGACCAGGGAAAATCAAATCTTGTACTGCTTTAATGCGTCTATTATTGATCATTTTTTTAAAAACAACTTATCATTTTCAGCCAATTAAATATCATTTTCTGACTAAAATAAGGCTTAAATGACATTTTGTTTATTTCTTAATCGAACAAAATCGCTCAAGCGTCATTCCTGACTGCTCAATACTTTGCTTTTGTCGATCTAAAAAATTATTGGCAATCATCAACATCATGTTGGCCGTATTCAGTTCTAAATTTTCTATCGAAATCCTAGCAATCGCTTGATAAGCATCTAAACGTGAACAAAATGCTTGATGCTGTTCAATCGCAGTGATCGTGCTATGCGCTTCATCCAAGATATGTTTAGTTTCATTGACTTGATCAGTATAGGTTTGAATACATTGGTCATACTGTTCTTGGGTGAGTTTTTGCGTGGATGGTTCAGCAAAACTTTGCGTGCTCAATCCACTACTCAGAACAATACTGCAGAGGGTCAAAGTAAATCTATAGATCATGCTTGAGCAAACCTTTTATTTATAAAATATCTGCTTTCCATACATCTTCGTATTCATCAGCATCTATCATAAATCTAAAGCCTTGTTCCAAAGCCAGATAAGGGATCGCATCAGGAAAAACCTCTTCAAGCTCTTTTACACTGATCACATCAAAAAAATCTTCACCCTCTTCCAACTCACCACCATAAATAAACCATGACACATTTTCAGCATCAGGCTGTTTACGTAAACCCACGATCGGTTCTTTACTTAAGGTTTGCTTAGCGATAGCCACGAGATCTATTTCATTGACTTTGATATATCGAGAGTCAAATTCTTCACACACTAATTTCTGTTCTTCTACAAAATCTTGCAACATGTACATTTCCGAACGATTGGATTTTGTCAAATTGTAAGCCGACAGTTTGACAATCACAATCAATTCACCAAAAGAATCTTGCATCAGGCGTTTATTTTGTTAAACTTGATTATGTTACATTTTCAAGGTGAATCGTGATGCCGCCAAATTTAACTCCGCCATCGACGTTAAGTGATCGCTCTGTAAGGGAAAATTTTAAGACAATCAATTCTCTTATTTCTGTTATCGAGCCTATTTCAAAGCAAGATTTACGTACAATTGAATTTCGTAGCAACATCAGTATTCCCTATCCTTTGGAAACCGTTGCAGCAGGCTTTCCATCACCCGCTCAAGACTATACTGAAAAGAAAATTGATTTAAATGAACACTTAATTCATAACCCTATTGCAACCTTTATGTTAAAAGTTAACTCCTTATCAATGAAAAATGCAGGTATTGAAATTGGAGATGAAATTTTAATTGACCGTAGTCTAGAGGCTGAACACGGCGATGTTGTTTTGGCATTAATCAACAATGAATTTACAGTCAAACGCTTTATGCAAGTTAAAGTATCTACAGGAATTTATGATATTTGGCTCAAAGCAGAAAATCCTGATTTTCCAGATATTCACCCACACAGTGAAGAACAAATTATGATTTGGGGTGTTGTTACTTGTATTCTTAAAAAATTAAAATGATCATTGAACGTCATAGCCTTTGTTTGTGCTACTCATCTTCAAGCTTCATTTGCGATACCCACCTAGTAACCAAGACTCACTAAAAATAGGTTAAAAAAATAATTGTTATGATTGAATCACTAAGACGTCTGGCACTCTCTCATCAAGGCCTAATTTCACCTGCTTCCTTTGGTACAGGATTATCTGGAACACGCCATGCGATTGAACATCTTGGTTATGTTCAGATTGATACAATTTCTGTAGTAGAACGTGCCCACCACCATATTTTATGGAGCCGTGTTCCAGATTATCAGCAAAGCCACTTAAATCAACTGGTCAAACAGCAGCATATTTTTGAATATTGGTTTCATGCAGCATCCTATTTACCAATGCAAGATTATCGCTATGCACTTCCTCATATGACATCGATTAGAAATGGTGAGCATCGTTATTTTAATCGCGGTGATCAAGCTTTTATGAATGAGATTCTGGCTCGGGCGAAAGCTGAAGGCAGTATTCGATTACGCAACATTGAACAAGGCAATAAGCAAAATTCAGGGGGCTGGTGGAACTCAAGTTTAGCGCGTCGTTCGATTGAGCAATTGTTTATGCAAGGCGATTTGATGATTTCTGAACGTAATGGTATGGAAAAAGTCTATCAACTGACCGAATATTGTATCCCAAGTCATCTTGATCTGAGTGTTCCTACACTAGAAGAATATGCCCGCTACTTGTTCAATACCACGCTCCGTGCACATGGCGTGTTTGCATGGAAGCAATTGTTGCATTTAAAAGTTGGGCAAAAGATTCGTGAGGCAATGCTTGACATCGTCAATGAACAATTAGATGCGGGCGTGATCACCACTTTAGCTCAATTAGGCAGTAGTGACAAAGAGAGTCAAAATCTTTATATCCAAACCGATGCCTTAGAGCAGATCCCCAATATTGAGTTAAAAGTCAAAATTCTCTCTCCTTTTGACAATCTGGTGATACATCGTGACCGTTTAAATACCCTGTTTAAATTTGATTATCGGTTGGAATGTTATGTGACGCCACCTAAACGTGTATTTGGATATTTTTGTTTACCTATTTTATATGGGGATCAAATTGTGGGACGTATCGATTGCAAAGCACATCGGGCAAAAAATCAATTTGAAGTCATCAGCCTACATCTTGAACCACAGCATCTCAATCATACTATTGCGGACCCAGCACATTTCTTTAGCGCACTAAACACTGAAATACACCATTTTGCCCAATTTAATCAATGTATAAATATAAATGAAGGTCTCCATAAAATCCTTGATCAAAGCAATAAACGATTCAAGTGATCAGCAACGTAAGCTTAAAATCAAGACACTTAAAAATGAAGAAGCTTAAAATTCAAAATAGCTAAAATGACAAAACGCCTCAGTTGAGGCGTTTTGTCATTTATAAGCTACGATTAAGATGAGTTCAAAGCCCTATTTTTGCTGAGGCTTGTGTTGGGTTTGCTGATTTTGTTGAGCCTGTTGGTTGGATTGTTGCTTTTGCTGGTTTTGTTGATTAGATTGTTGATCTTGCTGACTGTGTTGCTTCTGCTGCTGATTAGATTGGTTAGGTTGACCTTGTTGGTCGTTCTGCTGGTTTTGTTGCTGATTGTGTTGTTGATTCTGTTGAGAATTATGTTGTTGATTAGCCATTTTCATATCCATCCTTTTCAATATTGGGATATGCCGTACAAATCGACGACAACTGTTAATTTAGCCCTCTCAGTTTTCTATACAAGGATTGAGATGTTTCATTTTTCGACATTGTAAGCTGCAATTTAAGATATACCTTTTAAAAGAACCACTTCTCTATTCAGCATTTTTACTTAAATTACTTAAACCACTACGAAGCTCAACAGTGCTTAGTCAGTTTTGTCTCTCACTACATCGACTATTTAATCATCCAGCCCAAAGGATGAACAAATCCACACTAGATTTGATTTGAATTTATTTTAAACATCTTTTAATATTTCACTTGAATCTGTAACTTTTTCAAGACAGCCCATGAGCGAACAAATTTTTGCTTTGATCGACATTAACAATTGTTATGTCAGTTGCGAACGCGTATTTAACCCCAGTTTAAATAATAAGCCAGTTGTCGTCTTAAGCAATAATGATGGTTGTGTCGTTTCACGAAGCAATGAAGCCAAGGCGTTAAACATAGATATGGCAATCCCTTGGCATGAAGTTGAACAACAAGCTAAAAAAGCTGGGGTACTCGCCTTTTCAAGTAACTATGCTTTATATGGTGATTTTTCAGATCGTTTTTTTAAAATTTTAAAGATTTTTTTTAAAGATGAGGATTTGGAAGCCTACTCTATTGATGAATGTTTTATCAATCTCAGCTCTTACCAAGACTTATTCGATCTACAGGATTACTGTAGAAAGCTCATCAAAACCATCCAAAAATGGCTTGGTCTGCCCTGTTGCATTGGTATTGGCTATAGTAAAACCCAAGCCAAGCTTGCCAACAATTTTGCCAAGAAACGTGGAGGCTTTGATAGCGTCTGTGACCTGACTGGTTTAGATTTATGCAGTTTTGAAGGCCTACTGCTTGAAACCAGTGTTGCAGAAGTCTGGTGCGTTGGACGTAAAACCAGCAAACGGTTACAAGCTTATAATATTTATAATTGCTATGACTTAACTTTTGCCAATGAACATTACCTTGCACGCGAGTTTTCAGTGGTCATTGGACGCACCATTCGTGAGCTAAAAGGTCAATCCTGCATTGCTTTGGACGATGCAGACATTCCCTCCAAACGCATCCTTTCCTCACGCAGTTTTGCTTCTGCTCTAAACAATGTTGAGATTATCAAACAAGCCATTATTTTCCATGTCAATCGTGCACATCAACGACTGAGCAAGCAACGACAACTGTGTGCAGTTGTGCATGTTTCCTTATATGAAAAAGTTGCACAGGCGCCCTATAAAAAGGCACAAAGCAGTGTCATTGGTTTGATGTATGCAACAGACGATTTGATGATTTTAACCAAGTCAGCATTACAGCAAACTGATGTTTTATTTAAAGAAAATTTAAAGTATGTAAAAGTTGCTGTGATGTTCTCAGCACTGCATAGCAAAAGCCAGCACATCAATGACTTATGGCATCCTGTAGACTTTATTCAGCAACGTGATCAGCTTATGGATACGCTCTCAAGCATGAAACAACGCTTTGGCCCAGACTGTATACAAGTGGGTTATCATTCCAACCAAGAAACATGGAAAATGCGTCAGCAAAATCGGTCTCCAAGCTATACAACACGTTGTAGTGAGATCTTATCTATTGACGATAGCCATATGGCTGTTACACAAATCAAATGAATAGTTTTGGTCACTCAGTTTAAAATGAAGTCTCTGTAAAACATCTGCTAAAAATGTCATATTTTAACATTGCCATTTACAGACAAAATTAACATTATATAGCCCATACAAGGCACTGCGTTTCCGCGACGATTCAAAGAAAATATAAAGTATTTGTGGAAAAATATGCCATAATATGCAAACTTTGCAGACATCTTGCAATTTTTTTTGCGACTTTTGAATTGGAGCACTCTCAATGAGTTCGACCATTTTGGTCATTCACGGACCAAACTTAAACTTGCTAGGAAAGCGCGAACCTGAGGTCTATGGTCACCTCACATTGGATGACATTAACCAACAATTGAGTCTCCAAGCACGTCAAGCCAATATAAGTTTAGATACTTTTCAAAGCAACTGGGAAGGTGCTGTGGTCGATCGTATTCACCAAGCACAACAAGACGGCATAAAATTTATCATTATTAATCCTGCCGCGTTGACCCATACCTCAGTCGCTATACGTGATGCCCTACTTGGCGTTGCGATTCCATTTATTGAAGTACATCTTTCTAATGTTCATGCACGTGAAGCATTTAGACATCATTCTTATTTATCAGATAAAGCAGTTGGCGTCATTTGTGGTTTAGGTGCCAAAGGCTATTCTTTTGCACTTGATTTCGCCATCGAAAAACTTAAATCTTCAACCCAATCATAATTTAGGAATACGAACCCATGGATATTCGCAAAATTAAAAAGCTCATCGATTTGATGATCGAATCTGATCTTCAAGCAATTGAAGTGAAAGAAGGCGATCAATCGATTGCTTTAACTCGCCGTAATCCTGTGGTTGCTGCTGGTGTAGCACCTATTGCCCTCCCAACCGCTGAAGCGCCTGTAGTTAAAGCTGCCTCTCGTGGTGCAGTAGAAACGTCTCCAATGGTTGGTGTGTTCTATTCAGCACCAAGTCCGGGTGAAGCACCCTTTGTAAATGTAGGTCAAACTGTTTCTGCAGGTGAAACCCTCGGGATCATCGAAGCAATGAAAATTATGAACCCGATTGAAGCAACTCAAAGTGGTGTAGTTGAAGAAATTTTAGTAAAAAATGGTGATGTAATCCAGTTCGGTCAACCTTTATTCCGCTACCGCGCGTAATACCTCGGGGGTTGATATGTTGCAAAAAGTTTTAATTGCAAACCGAGGTGAGATTGCGTTACGCATCACTCGAGCTTGCAAAACTTTAGGAATCAAAACTGTCGGCATCTATTCAGATGCTGATAAAGATTTGATGCATTTACGTTTTTGTGATGAAGCAGTATGTATAGGTCCAGGTGCAAGTAGCGAAAGCTATTTAAACATTCCTGCCATTATTACCGCAGCAGAAATTACGGGCGCAGATGCCATCCATCCCGGTTATGGTTTCTTATCTGAAAATGCTGAATTTGCAGAAATTGTAGAAAACTCAGGCTTTATTTTCATTGGACCGCGTCCTGAACATATTCGTCTAATGGGAAATAAAGTTTCTGCAATTACGGCGATGCGTAAAGCGGGTGTACCAACAGTTCCTGGTTCAGCACATGCAGTGACACCCAACAATGCGTTGGCTGAAGCCAAAGAAATTGGTTTCCCGCTGATTGTAAAAGCTGCTTCAGGCGGTGGTGGTCGCGGAATGCGTATTGTTGAACGTGTCGATACATTACTTGAATCTGTTCAAGCTGCACAACGTGATGCTGAAATGTGGTTCGGTGATGATACGGTTTATATGGAACGTTTCCTGCAAAAACCACGTCATGTTGAAGTACAAGTTTTAGCAGATGGTAATGGTCAAGCGATTCATTTATATGATCGTGACTGTTCTTTACAGCGTCGCCATCAAAAAGTGCTTGAAGAAGCACCTGCACCGGGTTTACCAGAAGAAGCCCGCGCGCATATTCTTGAAGCTTGTGTCAATGCATGTAAGTTGATGCAATACCGTGGTGCTGGTACTTTTGAGTTCTTATTTGAAGATGGTGAATTCTTCTTTATCGAGATGAATACCCGTGTTCAAGTTGAGCATCCAGTGACAGAACAAGTGACTGGTGTAGATATTATTGAACAGCAATTACGTATCGCTGCTGGTCTAGGTTTAAATCTTCAACAAGAAGATATTAAAATCGAAGGTCATGCGATTGAATGCCGTATCAATGCAGAAGATCCGTCGACCTTCTTACCATCACCAGGTAAAATTGAATCATTTTATGCGCCAGGCGGTGCAGGTATCCGTTTAGATTCTCATATCTATCAAGGATATAGCATTCCTCCGTATTATGACTCAATGATCGCAAAGTTGATTTCTTATGGTAAAGATCGTGAAACTGCGATTGCCCGTATGAAACAAGCCTTAGATGAGATGATCTTAACTGGAATTAAAACCAATATTCCTTTACATAAAGATCTGATCCTTGAAGACAAAAACTTCTGTTCACAAGCAATGGATATTCACTATCTTGAAAAACACTTGTTAAAACAAGTTCAAGGTCATGAAAAAGATGCTTAATATGCATCCTCTAATCCAGTAAAAAACCAATAAAAAACCTCTGTAAAATCAGAGGTTTTTTATTTAAAAGCAAATGCTTGATTATTTACACAAGCATTGATGCTTTAAATCAACTTAAGGCAAGACTCTACGTAAAGTAGCAAAGCACTGATCGCCTTTGTCAGAAATACAAAAATTCAAGGTGTTATTATTAATCCACTTTACGAAATATTGGGTAACTTCACCAGACTGATCTTCTTTACGCCCCGAACAATCTGTTTCATTATTTTCATAGCGAATTTGCATGATTAATGCGGGTGGCTTCTCCAGCGTATTATCAGGTGAAGGCTGATAATCAAACAAACCGATTGACCACTCTTTGGCACTATTCACCACCACTTCATTGGAACCGCGGAAATTATAATATTCTGTACATTTCTTATTTTCTGGAATTTCCATGCCCCATAAGCCTAAAATTTCAGGGCGAGTATTTATACGAATTGTACTTGTGGTATTGGTTGCAGCCACAGTCGCAGGATTGGTTGCTTGAGGTTGAACTGTTTCAGCGCTAACGTAAGGTGAAAGGCTAAGCAATAAAGAAATTATAAGTGCTGTTTTTTTCATACCAAGTCTGTATGTAATATTTCATCAGACATAAATTAGCATAGATTTAGAATAAAACATGTAAAATTAACCATATATGAACAATCTTTATTGTTTATTCTAAGCAAAAATATTTTTGTGACAGGCTCGAATTAAGGTAACTAAAACTATTGATTTATCGATATAAATAGATATGATTACTTATTAATACCTTAGCAGAGCCAGATAAAATATTGGCTTAGAGATTAATCCCTCTTTAGAATAGGTTCGCAAATTGCCTCGAGCTATCGCATATTTAAGTCAAGCACTTAAAGACAACATCTCTGCATTTTTTATTATTGCAATGATTATTTTTGTCTGCGCATTGGCTGGAATATTTGGTAGACCCTTATCCTTTCTTGCCATTTTTTGGCCCGCAAATGCTGTTTTACTTGGACTTTTTTTAAGGTTTCATCGCTTAAAAAATATAGGTGGGTGGATTGGCGCATTTACTGCCTTTATGCTTGCAGATCTGATTACGGGAAATTCTTTTTTAATCACCTTCTTTCTGACTTTAGCCAATCTATCTCATGCCTTGGTCACATTAGGACTGATTCGATTTTTTAAACTGGATTATAAACAATATAATAAAGGCTTAACATTTTTATACTTATTTGCAATCAGTGCCTTTGGCGGTTGTTTAGCTTCACCAATCGTCGCAAGTTTAACGGTCCCTTATTTACCAAACACCTTTATGGTTATGGATAGAATCTGGATTGATTTTGGTATGTGGTGGACGGGAGAAATCCTCAATGTCATTGCCTTTTTACCGATTATATTGGCAATCCCAGATAAACAAACCATTCAGAGCCATATCCAACAATTTAAACAACAGCCTTTTCAATACGAAAAATTTCTTCCGCTGTTAGGAGTCATTTTATCCGTCATTCTGACCCATTTTTTCCTGGGTCCTGGTGCAATTATGTTCCCCATTGCAGCACTGGTCTGGGCTGCACTAAGCTATAACCTATTCTTTGTCTCTATCATTAACTGTATTGTGTGTATGCTGCTCTATAATGCATTGACTGCATATTATATTGCACAGTCGCCAGATGCCTATTTAGGCACCACACTGTCTGTACGCATCGGTTTAATGATGTTGGCTTTAGGGCCTTTAACCCTTGCAATTATCAGTTTAAATCGCCAAAAGCTTTATCACCAAATCTTATACTTAGCCAATCATGATGGTCTCACTACCACACTCAATCGTCGTTATTTCTATGAAGAAAGTGAACGTACCATTGCAGAGGATGTTGAAAAGCAACAAGCACACAGTGTCACGATTTTGGTTTTAGATTTAGATCATTTTAAAAAAATTAATGATCAATATGGCCATGTGATTGGCGATTATGTTTTGCAAGAGTTTACCCATCAAGTCAAAGCACAAATTCGTGCTAATGATCTATTTGGTCGCTTAGGTGGAGAAGAGTTTGCTATATTATTAAAAGATCTATCTTTAGAACAAAGTGTTGCCATTGCACAAAGAATTTGTAATAGCGTTTTCAATACCCCGATTCATTTAGATGATCAGCGTAGCTTAAATATCAGCGTCAGTATTGGCTTAAGTTATCAGACTTTACCCTATTGCATACCTTTTCAACAGCTGATTAAACGGGCTGATGATGCTTTGTATTTAGCCAAGGAAAAAGGTAGAAATCAACTTTGTTTAGAAACCACGATCGAACAAAACCAAAAGATATTTGCCCAATAACTCAAAACAGCAAGGGAAAGCTATGAAATTTTCAGAATATATTCAATATGATGGTATCGGTTTAGCACAGCTTGTTCAAAACAAAGAAGTACAAGCACATGAATTATTAGAAATCGCAATTCAACGTGCTGAGCAGGTAAATCCTAAAATTAATGCGATCGTTATTCCGATCTATGAACACGCATTAAAAAATACCCAAAATTATGCGAATGGCCCCTTTTCAGGTGTACCATTTTTACTCAAAGATCTACATCAAGAATATGCGGGTGTCGCAACCTCATCTGGTTCTAAAGCATTTAAAAATGCTAAATATATTGCTAAAGAAAACTCAGAAATCGTCAATCGCTGGGTAAAATCGGGCGTGGTTACTTTTGGTTTAACCAATTCGCCAGAGTTTGGCATTAAAGGTATCACTGAACCTGAAGCTTGGGGCAGTTGCAAAAATCCGTGGAATTTAAAACACAATAGTGGCGGCTCTTCTGGAGGTTCTGCTTCTGGCGTTGCAGCGGGTATCGTACCAATTGCAGGTGCAAGTGATGGAGGCGGTTCTATTCGGATTCCTGCCTCGTATTGTGGCTTATTTGGCTTAAAGCCAAGTCGCGGACGTACACCTTGGGGACCTGAAATCAGTGAAGCAATGCATGGGGCTGCGATGCAACATGTATTGTGCAAATCAGTCCGTGACAGTGCAGCTATGTTAGATGCTACTCAAGGCTCAGATCGTACTGCGCTTTTCAATATCCAAAGCCCGACTGAACGCTACTTAGACATCATTGAAAAAGCCCCAAAACGTTTGCGAATTGGTTTTTCCACTGTTTCACCGATTGGAACCAAAGTTTCAAAAGATGCAGTACAAGCCATTCAAAAAACGGCCAAACTTTTAGAGTCTTTAGGACATATTGTTGAAGAAGCAACGCCTCAAATTGACGGTATGGCGCTTGCCAAAGACTTTATTACCACATGGTTTAGCCAATGCGCTTATACAGTGAATCAAGTCAAACAGCGATTTGGTGCAACAGATCAAGATTTTGAATTAGATACACTGGCAATTGCAGCATTTGGCGCCAAAGCTTCTGCTGTGGACTACATCAACAACCTCAATAATTGGGGTGTTTATGTTGCAAGAATGAATCATTTCTTTGAGCGTTATGATTTATTTCTAATTCCGTCTACAGCTTCAGTGGCACCGAAAAATGGTGAGGTAAAAACACCATCTTGGCAGGTTCCGATTTTAAAAGCCTTGCTCAAAGTCGATCAAGCCCATTTACTGGCAAAAGGTAAGCTGGTTGAGCAAATGATTAAAAATAACTTGCAATGGGTTCCATTTACCCAATTGGCCAATATCACGGGCTTACCTGCCATGTCAGTACCCTTATATTGGAATAAAGATAATCTGCCTTTAGGTTCACAATTTATTGCACCTTTTGGACGTGAGGATGTGTTATTGCAACTGGCAGCACAGTTAGAGCAAACGCAACCTTGGGCATCTAAATATCAAAGCATTGCGATATAAATTTTATCTGTGTGAATATTCACATTAGACATCTGGTACTGATGTGAATATTGGTTTGAGAATTAGGCTTAATTCTTGAGTCGATTATTAGATCTTGCATAAGTAAAAAATGAGCATTCAATACCTACCCATTTTTTGGTCTGAATATCCAATGACTTGCGCTTATATTGATGAATTATACGTGGTCGTTCTATCGTGTGGCGACATGGATGTCGCCGTTGGGCGGGGGTATAGGACGTACCCCTCGCCCATGAGCAAAAACAAAGCACTGCTTTGTTTGCAGCGCAAGGTTTGGCATCTCCTACGAAAAGTGAGGCATCGCCTACGCAAAGCTATTTAAACTTTAATTATAAAGTGTGGCATTGCAAACTTTTCAATCATACATACTCATTTCTATGGAGAAGTATAAGTTCCATAAATTATAAAGTTTACTTTCGCAATACTATTCTTAGCTCATTACTTTAATCATCTATATAGAGATGAGAAACATCACACAATCAATATACGTCACGTAAGTAACGTTTTTGTTCAATCAACTGCTCAAACTGATCTTCACCTAAAATATCGATTAATACTGTTTCAACCCCTTGTGCCATCCCTTTTAAACTACCACAAATGTAAATTGATGCACCTTGCTCAATCCATTGTTTAAGTTGCGCTGATTTCTCCAATACACAATCTTGTACATATTTCTGATTATCTGTATCACGTGAAAACGCATAATCAATTTGCGGCAGTACAGACTGTTGTTGCCATAGATTCAATTGATCTGCAAAGCCAAGGTCAATTTGGTACTGACGTTCGCCATAAATTAACCAGTTTTGCTGAAAAGACCATTCTGCGCGTTGTCGAATATGTGACATCAAGCCTGCAATCCCAGAACCATTTCCAATCAAAATAATAGGTTGATCATTTTGAACCAGATAAAATGCAGGATTTGAACGAACTCGACAAGAAATTTGCTCACCTAAAGCCAGTGCATGGGTAAGATAGCCCGAACCCAGCCCTAAACCTGTTTGATGAACTTCTCGTCTGACCACCAACTCAATCTGGCTTTGTGATGTAATACTGGCAATCGAATACTCACGAATCGGTAAGTCTTCTGCCTGTGCCAACCATTGCTCAAATGCCGTTGAATGCTGCATGGCATCAAATGATCGTAAATTCTTAAACCGCAATAACTCTATTTGATGACTAGCCTGAAACACATTTGAGTTTTGAAGATTAAAACGATCTAAAAACGCCTTGATTTGTGAATCTGTGTTGGCACATTGAATTTCAAGAATATCACCAGATTTCCAACATAATGCTTCAACTTGGGTAAACACAAGATGATACATTGGATGCCCTAAACTACCTTGATTTAACAAATGGCGTTCAGATAACACCACAGAATGAAACGGATGTTGTGTCAATTGAACAGGTTGAGCTGAATATTGCGGCAAAACTAGGTTAAGTTGAGTTTGCCATTCCGTCAGACCTGTAGGGTTTAGTTGATCAACACAAATCATGGGAAATAAAGCTTGTGCATGGTTTTCAGTTAACCATAAATCCAATTGTCTACCAAAATTACAGAAATTTGCATAATGCGAATCACCAAAAGCCAACACAGCATACTCAATGTCATTTAAATCAAATGACTTTGTCATTACGTTTTTAACAAACTGACGTGCTGAATCTGGTGCATCACCCTCGCCATAAGTACTAACGATCCATAGAATCTTTAAGCTACGTTTAAATAAAGCAGCATTCACCTGTTCAATATTCAAGCACTGGACCAAATAATCTGAAGCAGACAATTGCTGGACTGTTTGCAAAGCAAAACTTTCTGTCTGCCCTGACTGACTTGCATATACAATCAAATATTCATCTTCATTTTGGTCTAAATTGCGTTTTGATTGAGGTCTAAATAAAAGCAACAGAAAAATGCCATGAAAAATAAACAAGATTGCTAAAAATATAAGTACAGTCAGTACAGCATGTGTCATTGTTCTAACCTTTTATACCACTGTCCAAACCAGAAGCATCAATAGCGCTAAGCTGAATACCGTCAAGAAAAGATGTGTTTTTAAGCGAGTCTTAATACTTAAAAATAGGATATAGCCTGCCAATGATAAGATCGTAATAATGATTGCACTGATATCAATCAGCCAAGTCCATGCTTTACCCGCATTTTTTCCACGGTGCAAATCACTGATTAATGAAACGGTAGATGCGGGTTTAAGCGTAATTTCAGCTTGACCATTGTCTAAAGTGACCCAAATATCTGTTGAACCTGCTGGGCTTGCCAAATGAATCATGACTTCATTGTCCATGACTTCACCACTCTTATAACGACCAATGACTGCATGATGTTGTCGTAGATAATCTACGATTTGAGTGTTTGGATTCTCTTGGCCTTTAATTTGAGTCAGGACATTTTCAGGCAAGGTAATCGTTTCAGTATTTTCATCTGTTGCAGGGGTAAACCATTCAGGGTGGTTTAAAATTAATCCCGTAACAGCAAAAAAGATTAAGACAATAAAAGCAAAAGCTGATAACCAACCATGCACATAACGTGCATGGCGGTAAAAATCTCGACGTTGATACACAATTAAATTCTCATCAAAATTTTCATCAAAACGCTTATCCGAACACGCATAGTCAGCAAATTAATTCACTTTCTGGAAATTCAGTTTGACGACACCGATTTCTTTTTGTGCAGGTAAATTTTGAGAAGAAGCTTTTGCTTTTACATCCAAGTTAAAGGTTTGATAAGAATGATCACCATGCTCACGTGAAGCTTCAACATGTATTTGATACTGCCCTGCATCTACAGTTTTACCATTGTCATCTTTACCATCCCAAGCCAGTTTATAATTACCCGGTTGGCGTGACGGTTTAGCAACTGCATCCAAGTTCGTTATTTGACGACCATAACGGCGCCACCATACATAGTTTGAATTAATCCATTTCGGGTCTTTGCCCCAAGCTGCAAGTGTCCGCACTAATTTTTTATCACTGTCGGTCACCCAGATCGAAATATAAGGTGCGCGATAATTTTCCACAACCAATTTGGGAATAACCAAATCGATCACCGCTTGATAACCTGCGGGCCATTTTGCTGAAGCATTTGCTGCAACATTATGAAAATCTGCTTGCTGTGGAAGTTGAACCAACGCATTCCAACCTGTGCTTTGGTACGTTTCACCCGTTGAAAGTGTCAGTTGAGCTTCATAACCGAGCAAAGATTCGATCAGTTGCATGCCTTCTGCTGGCTTCATCACAGTCAAGGCTGTTGCTAAAGCATCTGCATCCGCAGCACATTTTCCAACGACTACACATTGTTCAACATGTTGGATTGGCAAACCTGAATATGGATCTAAAAGATGAGATTGACCAGCCAAACTACGATAACCTTGACCACTGAATGCGACTGCTTGGTCTTTTAAATTTAAAACTTGGCTTGGGGCTAGATTGTCATAGTGATGAAAAGCATCTTGTACACCAACATTCCAACCCGCTTGATTGGGTGAAGTCCCCCAAACGCGCATGTCACCACCGATATCCAGTAAAATACCTTTTAAATTAGGGACCGCTTGACGTGCTGCAATTAAAGCTCGATCAATAATATAGCCTTTTGCATAGCCATCTGGTGCAAAAGTAACTGAGCTATCCATTTTCACACTTTTTGTTTTTTCATCCAAACGAACACTGTTGTCTTGCAACTGCGAAAGCAATTGATCACGTGTACTTTGATCAATTTCAAGCACCCCATTGGCCTGTTGCCACATTGCGATCAAATTGCCTAAACGTGCATCAAATGCACCACAGGTTTTACCACGCCAAGCTTCACATGCAGCAATCACCTGATACAAATCCGAAGATGCTGTGAGCTGTTTTTGTTGGTTAAGTTGTGAAATTTCACTGTCATCTTGCCAAGTAGATAACACTCGATTCAAATCAGAAATTTCTTTTTCGATTGCAGCTGTTGCACGCGCAGCATCTTGTTGCGAAGTTCCAGTAATCACCACATCTAAAGATGTACCTAAAACATGATCACGATGGAAGTGATGACTTTCCAATTCAATATTATTATTGCTTGCAGCAGAAACCTGCATTGTTTCTGCATAACTATGTAGTGGAGATATCAGTGCTAATGCCATGACCAGAGGCGAAAGACGAAATACAGCACGAGTTGAGGGTGAACGTCTGCTTGATGAGGACATACGGATAGTCTCTGAATTTTGTTAAAATAATATTGATAATGATACTTGTTATCAAGTACATTATGTAAAATATTTTAACTTAAGTTTACAGGACGCTTGAAATGAATCAATGGCTCAAAATTGCCTTGCTATCTGCATTACCCGCTGTTGGTTCTGCGCATACCATCAGCCCTTTTATTCTCCCTGAAGTTTTTGATACCAGCGCATCACAAAATATAAGCTTCCAGAGTTCACTAACCTTAGAAAAGTTTTTTGTTCCCAGCATTAACTTTAAAACCAGCTATCTACTTACAGATCCTAAAGGTCAGCAAATAAAAATAAATCCTGCTGCCGAATTAAAACGCTTTAATGTTGCTGAGTTTGATCTTCCAAGTGAAGGGACTTACCGTATCCGTACAGATAATGCTTTAGGGAATAGTAGTAAATACGCCCTTATAGATGGTCGTTGGTTACGTATCCGCCCTGTACGTCCACAAAATGTAAATATGCAAGCGCCTAAATCTGAACAACAAAAAGCCGATGCTGAAAAAAAACCAGTAACACCACCACAACCGCCACGTTCAGTTTCAGCAGACCAAGTCCCTGCAAACGCACAAATCTTAGAAGTTAAAAACAATATTATTGCTGAAAGCTTTGTCACCAAAGGCAAACCAAGTCCTGTCCCAGCAGTCAGCAATAAAGGATTTGAAGTTAAGTTTTTAACCCATCCAAATGAATTGTTTGCTGGTGAATCATTAAAAGCGCAGATTTTACTCAATGGCAAAGCTGTACCAAACCTTGAGGTTGATGTGTTTAAAGGCGCCAGCAGCTATGAAACCAGTGCACAACGTGAACAACCACATGTAAAAACCAATGCAAAAGGTGAAGTAGAAGTTAAATTTGAAAAACCTGGAATTTATTTGATTACGACTTCTTACCCAGAGGCTAATCCTGACAATAGCAAAAAGCCAGAAAGTGAAATTTTTACTTATGGTCTAACCGTTGAGGTTGCTGAGTAAATCCTATTAAGATCTTAATTTTTATTTAATAGATCTTGCGAAAGTTAGTCAAAAAAATGAGCATTAAGCACCCATCCATATTTTAGACTGGATATGCAATGAGTTGTTCTTATATTAACGAATTATACATGGTCGTTCTATCGCGTGGCGACATGGATGTCGCCGTTGGGCGGGGGTACAGGACGTACCCCTCGCCCAACGGAAGATTTTTGTCACCTTTTCATCTCTGAAAAGTGAGGCATCGCCTACGCAAACCTATTTAAACTTCAATTGTAAAGTGTGACATTGTAAGCTTTTCAATCATACATATTCATTTCTATGGAAAAGTATAAGTTCCAAGTTATAAAGTTTACTTTCGTAAGAAAAGCCAAATAATTAGCATATTTATTAGCTTTCTTTCACAAGTCTTTTTAAAAGCATAAATCGACATAAAAGCACCCTCATCCTAGCCTTCTCCCAGAGGGAGAAGGAACTTTCAATACGAATATGATTCAATTCAAATGATCATTTTTCAATCCATCAAAGATGACCGAATCAAAATTTAGAATAATAATCAATTAGATAGATATAAAAACCTGCATTATGCTAAAGTTAAAAGACTTTAGCATTTTTTTGCATAAGCAAATCAACAATCAAGACAACCACTTATACAAAAAAGTCATAAGATATGCCTGTTTTTTGATATCTGGCAATATAAGTCATGTTTGGTCCTGTTGAGTTTATTCTAGCTGGCGTTTTAGTCGGCTTCTGTGTAGGTATTACTGGTGTAGGCGGTGGTTCACTTATGACCCCCATCCTGATTAGTTTATTTCGAATAGAACCCCACATCGCAATCGGAACAGACCTACTCTATGCGGCTATTTCTAAGTTTTGTGGCTCGATGGTTCATGCTAAAAAACTGAATATCGTTTGGCCGATTGTTCTCTGGTTAGCCTTGGGCAGTGTCCCTGCTTCATTTATCACCCATTGGGTTTTAGACAATTACCTCAGCAGTTCAACACACTACAAAGCCATTTTAACCATGGTGTTAGGCTTTATGCTGACCATAACAGGCTTGTCTATCGTGTTCCGTTCTAGAATTGAAAAATTCTTTGCCAAATTTCGTGCAGAAAAACAAGATTTTCATGAAGCCAATAATTTCAACATTGAAGGCAAACGCACTTATGTTGTGATTATGGGGATTGTACTGGGCGTATTCGTGACCCTTTCTTCTGTAGGTGCTGGCGCATTTGGTATCATGGCACTGATCCTCATGTTTCCCAATTTACCGATGATTCGTATCATCGGTTCCGATGTGGTACATGCTGTTTTGTTAACCTCTGTTGCTGGGTTTGCACATATGACATCTGGCAATGTAGATTTTCATCTGCTTGGATGGTTGCTGGTGGGCTCAATTCCTGCAATTGTGGTAGGGACCTTGATCAGTTCTAAAATGCCAGAAAAAATGATTCGCAAGGTTTTGGGGATCACCCTATTTGCCTTGGGTATTAACTTTATCTTAAACCCAGTTAAATCCAAACCTGTAGAAAAACCACAGGCTGCAATGGTGACGCTATCCGTCCAACAACCACAGGTTTAAAATTAAGCTTTTATTGATAACTAATAATTATGAATTGACCGTAAAGTTTTAATGATTTATTTATGACAAAACTTCGGCCAATTCGTGTTATATTCTGACCACTAAAAATACTTTCTGTATGTTTCTAATACCCAGTGACGGCAATGAATACATTAAATTCAAATCCAATTACTCAATCAGATATTGATGACGTGAATGTCCAAAGCATTCAAACGCTGGTAACCCCAGCGGAACTTAAAGCTGAATTACCATTAAATGAAAATGCCTACCAAACTGTACTTCATGGTCGGGAAACTGTTCGTAATATTTTAGATGGTAAAGATAAACGTCTATTTGTTGTGATTGGCCCTTGTTCTATTCATGACCCTGTTGCAGCACATGATTATGCAAATCGTTTAAAAGTATTAAGTGAAAAAGTAAAAGATACTTTATATATCATCATGCGTGTTTATTTTGAAAAACCTCGTACAACCGTTGGTTGGAAAGGTTTGATCAATGATCCAGATATGAATGATTCTTTTAATATTGAAAAAGGTCTACGTTTAGGTCGCAAACTATTGCTTGAGTTAAACGATAAAGGCTTACCTTGTGCGACTGAAGCGCTTGACCCGAACTCACCACAATATTACCAAGATCTTATTTCATGGTCTGCAATTGGTGCACGTACAACGGAAAGCCAAACGCATCGTGAAATGTCTTCTGGTCTTTCTTCACCTGTAGGCTTTAAAAACGGTACAGATGGTGGTTTAACCGTTGCAACCAATGCCATGCAGTCTGTTAAACATGGTCATAGTTTCTTGGGTTTAAATAACGAAGGCCAAGTTTCAGTGATTCGTACCAGCGGTAACCCTTATGCACACGTTGTATTACGTGGTGGTAATGGTAAGCCGAACTATGATGCGGGCTCTGTTGCTGAAGCGGAAAATGCGTTAGCAAAAGCCAAAGTAAGCAATAAAATCATGATTGATACCAGTCATGCTAACTCAAATAAAGATCCGTATTTACAACCGCTTGTGTTGAAAAATATCACCGAACAGATTTTAGATGGCAATAAATCTATTGTCGGCATTATGGTTGAAAGCCATATTAAAGGTGGACGCCAAGATATTCCTGAAAATCTGGCTGATTTAGAATATGGTAAATCGGTGACTGATGGTTGTATCGATTGGGAAACCACTGAAAAAGCGCTTCTGGAAATGGATGCAGCTTTAAAAGAAATTTTACCAAATCGTTAATTAATATAAAAACGCCATCTACATAGATGGCGTTTTTGTTTATGATGTTATTAAACATTTTCTGTAAGAATGCTATGAACGAACTTGAACAAGAACTCTGTCAAATCGCAAACTTCCAGTTTGTCCACGAACATTTACTGACTTCAGGTCAGCCGAGTGCTGAACAACTGAAACAGATTAAAGAATACGGCGTAGATACAATCATCAATCTGGCATTTACAGATGCCAGCTTACACCTTGAACATGAAGATAAAATCTGTGCTGAGTTTGGGCTCAACTACATTCAAATTCCAATCCATTGGGATACACCAGCAGATGATCAATGCTTATTTGTGTTAGATTTGATCGCGCATTTGGTACAGGAAAAAATTGTTTGGGTACATTGTGCAAAAAATATGCGGGTGAGTTGTTTGATGTATTTATACCGCCAATATTATATGGATATCGATATGCCAACCGCACAAGAGTTGATGCATCAAATTTGGGAACCTAATGAAACTTGGACCGGTTTAATACATGCCGTTGCCTTACAACTACAAGGGCGTAAAGCCACTGAAGATTTACAACACTCTTTGATGAATGCGGATCAGTTTTCTTAAACCAACATAACAACAGTCCAATCATTGATGCATTTAAGTAAAATCATCAACATGAACAAAAATAAGCGCCTTATGGCGCTTATTTTATTGTGATTAATTAATTTTTGATTTGCTTATTTGATCAATGGTTACTTGATTAGAAGCTGCTTGATCAAAGCTAAATTTTCAGCACGGGTTGCAGCCAAAATCAAACTGTTATTGGCAGTAAGATTTGTCCATTTTTGATTCCCACCAGTACCGCAATTATAACTAATCAAACGTGCTCGGTTATTGCTTAAATAGCCATATTCCAAATCAAAACATTTTGAACCTTGCTCGATACGTTGCAGTGTGGCATTCATCGCCCACACTTGGCTTGCTGCATCATGGTTACATGAGCTTAGATTAATCACCCCACCCTGATTGGCTAAACACTGATCCATATATTTTTTACTGTGGATTTTACCCATTGCATCGTAGATCCACTGTTCAGTGTCATCACCCGTGCAGCCGCTCTTACCACTGATATAAGCATTCAATTTGCCATTAGCCAGTGTTTCAACTTTTAGACAATTTGTCCCGTTTTTAATGCTGGAAACATGGTTTAAATTGAAATCAGTACTTAGTTCCAACTTTGCCACAAACTGATTAAATGCCTCAATTGCTTCAACATTGCCACTTTCGAGATCAGTTCGATATGCATTTATCCAGCGATTTAAACGATAAAGTTTAATTTGCTGTTGGGTATAACGGACCATTTCTGTTTGCGCGTCCGCTGACAATTCAGTTTTAAATTGACGATAAGAGTCAAATAATAAGCGTGAATCCGCATCTAGGCTAACCACCTCTTTACCTTTATTATTCAGCAAAGCTTGTTCGAGTTGTGGCATTTCAAGTGTTCTTAATGCCGAATACTCTGCTTCTTTACCAATAGAAACAAAAGGTGCCATTGCTTGTGTAGTGACTGGAATATTGATATTCGACAATTTCACTGCTTGCTGACCTGCTTTTTGGCAGTAAAGATCAACATTTTGAGGTGTATCACTTTGCGCAAGGTTGATATGGAATTTGTTGGCATTGCTACCTGAATTTACCCGTTGTGGAGCAAGTGCAATATTTTCTACTTTGTTGGCATACTGCACATTTAACCAACAACTTGCAGCTGTGCCAGTCGTGTTGGCCTGAGGTAGATTAAAGACATTGCCCCAATTGCCTCGTGCCGCAGGATAAATAATCCCCACCTGATTGACTGGATCATAGCCACCTAAAATCGTATAAACAGGCACACTAAACAAACGTGGTTTTAAAAAGTTACCATCGGCACTGTTATACCAGACATTGCCTGAGTTTGGCGTTTTGGGTTGTGCATCAACCATTTCACGTGTTGCTGCATTCCATTTTTTATAGCCTGTTGTAGAGTTTGGATCCCACACGTATCTATCAAAAGCAGGTTGAATTTTTAACCACATACTATAACCAGTATAGTGGGTATATTTGGAAATCGAGCTAGCGCTAGATCCACCACTCATGGCATCCCAACCATAGGCATAGAGATTTTGGAAGTTTGGTACACCATTACTGCCATCACCTAAATTGGTATTGCCCCAATTTAAATTGCCACGCATTTTATTTCGAAATGCAATGTATCCCCAACCGCTGTCCGCATGGTGTGCAGACCAGAAATAATTTGTGCGACTTCCACTTGTTTCGACTGAGCCAGGATAATGCCCTAAACCATAGTGATGACCGATTTCATGGCTAAATTCATTCCCCACCGAATCGATCAATGTCAAAATACCATTTCCACCACTTAAGCCGTGATTGGACTCACCATTGGCATATTTACCTCTGGCATGATGAATCACCACACTTTGAGTCACTTGTGGTTGCTCTTGGCTTTGCATCGATGAACTGGTGACACCCCAGTTCGCTAAATTAATTCCAACACTAAATGTCGATTTAGCGGTGTTTTCACGCATATCTCCATCATAGACACCACCATTGGTTGCACTGACAGAATCGTAAATGACACCACTTGCAACCATAACCCGATTAAGCTTCATTTCATCGTATTTGCTGACAATCATTTTTGCAGCAGGGATGGTTTGGAAATAATCTGTTCCTGCTTTTTCAGGTTCCAACAACATATAGTGACCATTGGATTTAGGTGCATCAGTCAATAAACCTAAACGAATACTTTGCACCACCAACTCGCCTGGTGCGGCAAAATCAATATCTGTCCCAGCTAAAGAACCACTGCGATTGTTTACAGAGTCTATAATACGGATGGATAATCCTGAACGTACCTCATCCCACTTTAATGCTACTGACCATGCCTGTTTAGAATACATTACCCGCGCTCGATCATCCTGATTAGATTGATCTGAAGCAGCAAGACGTGAAGGCTCTTTTAGATTTACGGTACGTATCAGTTGGTTACCTTGATAGATTTCCGCTTGTAATTTATCAACATCTCCCATCGAAACCAAAGGTGTAACCAATAACAATGCATCTTTTTGCGTTGTCAAACGCGGCATTTTATCCTGTTCATTATTCTTCGGATTCACCACATGACTTTGGGCAAACTGTAGCATTGCAGCAAAGTCACCATTTAAATCATTGCGCAATAAGCGATTTCCACCCTGTGCATTAAAATCATAAAAGCCTAATACACTGCTTGAGATTTTATTTTTAACTGGTTCTGGATATTTTTCTACTACAGGTGGTGTTGTGCCTGTACCACCATTTGAGCCACCCGAACCGCTCTCAGGAGGCTGAGTCGTACCACCGTTTGAACCGCCCGAACCATTCCCAGGAGGTTGAGTCGCACCACCATTTGAACCGCCTGAACCACTCTCAGGAGGAGTCTCAGTTGATCCACCGTTTGAACCACCTGAACCGTTGTTTGGGGTTTCTGGTGTACCATCCCCCGGTAACTCATTTGTACCATCGCCAGGGTTTTGCGGTATATTCGATGGCTGATCATTTGTAGAATGGCTATCACTACCACCCCCACATGCGATAAGCATTGCTGAAAGCGTACAAATTGTTAAATATTTAAACCGTAATTGCATCACATATCTTCCCCATATTTATAACGACTTATCTCTATCCTTGGTTTCTGAGATTAAATTAAAATAATTATATATTTCAATTATTTAAATATATCATATTGTTTGTAATCATGTGATTTTTATTTAAAAATATAAAAAGGACATATTGCTCTAAATTTTACTTTTATGGATTTATTGAGTTTTAGGTTGTTATTTATCGGCACCGTGGTGCTATCGCGTGGCGACAAGGATGTCGCCCATTGTGTGTGGGTATGCGGGGGATACAGATTTAGTAGCACAAGATGAGGCATCGCCTACACAAAGGGAGAAGGAGCTTTCAATATCAATATGATTCGCTCAACATAATTATTTTTTAATTTAAAAAGCAACTATTGCTGAAACTCTCGTATCGACAATTCACCACGTTCGCCTCGCCAAATCCATTTTAAATGACTATCTGCAAAACGCTCGCCTTCAAACCAAACAAATAGGCCTTCCATCATCTCTGGCCAGTCACTTTGACTGATTTCAGTACGTTTTGAAATCACCGCAATAATCGCAGCAAGAATCGTATCGTGGCTCACAGCCAAACTAATACCGTTGTTTAGCGTAGGATGTGTTTCATAGATTAATTCAAGCACATCCACCACACCCGTAATCGGATGTTTCATACCAGGTAAGGCATTATTTACAAAACTATTGATAAAACCTAAAGCACCTTGTGCTCTAAAATAGGGAGCAGCCTGTTTAATATCCAGCACAAAGCTTCCCGGCTCAACCAATAAGCCCTTTTCTACAATTTCAATATGATGGGTATTGGGATAAGGAGAAATTCCGTCAGCGCCTTGAATCATCAAAGCTGCGGTATCGACACAACGCTGAATGGGGCTTGAAATACAGTGTTGGATCACACGATCCGTATTTTCAATCAAATAACAACCCCAAGCTTGCGCTAGATCACGACCTTGGGAAGTTAATTGCAGATCATAACCTGCCAGCCCCTGCCCATTCACAACCTCACGAATTGAATGACGCGTGAATAAGGTTACAGGTGTTTTCGCATCGGGCAATAAATCTATTGCTTTTAGCATACTGTTCGGCAATAAATCTAAGGCCATATCAACTTAAAACTCATTTTTATACAAGCTTACTATAACATATGCAGCCAAGCGCTCAATCTAATCTAAAAATGTTAAATTATCTATAAAATGCATATGTATATCAGATTAAAATCTCACATTGCTTAATGCTTCTAAAGCAATTTCTTTATTTTCGACATTCCGAAATGCGATAAACCCATCATTTAACACCGTATCACGTTGATTATAGGTAAATGGTACCGCAGCTAAACTCAGTAATCCGCCACCAATACTTTCCAATAATCCTTGTCCTGCACTGGTATCCCACTCAGAGGTAGGATGAAATCTTGGATAAATATCAATTTCGCCTTCAAGCATCATACAAAACTTATAGGCACTGCCCGCCTCGCGTCTAATGACAGGCGACTCTTGTTCAATATAATCAATATATTGCTGATACTTTGGATTTTTACTGCTATGGCTTAGTCCAATTTGAATTGCATCTTCCTCTACAGCTTTAAACTTGCAATAACGTTCCCAAGTACGGTGAATAAAGCAATATTTATAAGGCAATTCTGTTAAATATCCCAAATACATCACTTGCTCTGTCGGTACAGCAATGATTGAAAATATGGTTTGGTGGTTGTGAATTAGACTTAAATTAATCGTAAATTCATCACGTTCATGAATAAATTCTTTAGTTCCATCCAAAGGATCCAGCATCCAACAGATATTCCATGTATGTCGTTGAGAGTAATCGCTCTCTTCTGATAGCACTGGAATTTCAGGGGTGATTTTCGCCAATTGTTCAATTAAATAGGCATTCACTTTTAAGTCAGCTTGGGTAACAGGTGACTGATCATCCTTTTTATCAATATTAAACGCATTTCCAGCACAATAATTTTGGTATTCCTCGAGCAAGATCTGACTTGCAGATGCCAAAACTGGAACTAATTTTAAAATTTGTTCATCTTGTGGTGCTTGAGTGGTAATAAACATTGATCCGACCTGTAGGATGTCTGATTTTTGTCCACAAGCCTACCATTTTTTTATGTTGAGTGCATGAAAACAATAGCTTTTAACTAATAAATATCCTGAGATTAGATATGCTTTTTGAACACTATATAGACTTCTAAATTTTCATTTGATTTAGATTAGTCCAAGTCTATTCAACCTATTTAAAATTTTATCCAATGAAATCCATTTTAATATGGATGATTTAACCAATAACATATTGTTTTCATTAATTGTATTTATATAATTCCTCACAACTTTAAAATTCAAACTTCAGATGCTTTGAATTTTAATCGTTGTTTTGTTCATGAATATTTTTTAAATCGGGTCTATGTTCATATATATTTTTTTGCAGTTCAAAAATATGACTGAGCGCTTTTCCGATAAGCAAAATATTTTCCCTATTTTCCAATTCTGGTGCTTCTTGGATTTTTCCTGAAATATTATCTAATAGCATCGCTGCTTGATGTAATTCAGAATTTATCGTATCTAATACGTTCATTTAAGTCTCATTTATATCGTTTGGATCTAAGTGTTATAGCATTTAGATCTAGCGCTTTAAATTGTAATATATGTAGTTGGATCAAATTTTGAGAGCATAGCTAAGCGATTAGTGATAAGTAAAAGAAATCCGCAAATGGTGAGTTTTCCTGCTCATCATCTCACATTTATTTTATTAAAATTTACACGTTCATAGAGTCTTTGTTAAACTTTAAAAAACTTTGGAGTTCCTTGAATGCAAAAACCGATCATCTTTTTTGACATGGACGGCACACTCCTTGATTTAGCTTTTGATGATATGATCTGGAACACAAAACTCCCTGAACGGCATGCAGAAACCCATCAATGTAGTTTAGAGCACAGTCAAAACATTCTAAATGCATTTTATCAACAACATAATCATACCCTCTGCTGGTATTCTTCAAAATACTGGTCTGAAAAAGTTGGGGTTGATGTCCTACAGTTACAATATGATTTTAAAGATAAAATCACCCCAAGAACGGGCTGTTTTGAATTATTAAAACAATTAAAAGTACAAGGTTATCGTTGTTGGTTACTGACCAATGCAGATTGTGCTGGCTTAAAACTTAAACTTGAAAATGTTGATCTCAGCCCTTATTTTGAAGTAATGATCAGTAGTGAAGAAATTGGCTATTCCAAAGAGTTTATTGAGTTTTGGCAAATCCTGCAGCAAAAGCATCCATTTGACCCACAAAATGCATGTTTTGTGGATGACACCATCCCAGTATTAAAAGGTGCTGAAAAGTTTGGTATAGCACACTTAATCACGATTACTCAACCTTCCAGTGGTCGTGCTGCGCGTCATCACTTAGAATTGGAATACCCTGCAATCAATCATTTAACTGAGCTTTTACCTTTACTGAAAAAAGTAGCGTTAGCAAATTTACAGTCAACAGATTTAGAACATAAGGATGTCGATGTCAAAACAGCCTGAGAAACAACAACTTGAAACAATGCGTGTAGACAAATGGCTTTGGGCTGCACGTTTTTTTAAAACACGCTCTATTGCCAAAGATGCAATCGAGGGTGGTAAAGTTCATCATAATAATGAACGTGTTAAAGTCTCAAAAGAGATTCGTGTTGGAATGGAGCTCACCATACAACAAGGTTTTGATCGTAAAACGGTAGTGATTAAAGCACTCTCTGCTGTTCGTGGCGGCGCACCGATTGCCCAACAACTTTATGAAGAAACTGAGGTGAGTGTGGCACGTAGAGAGTTGATTTCATCCCAAAGAAAATTGCATAATCTAGCGCGCCCTGATCATCGACCAAGTAAAAAAGATCGACGACAAATTAGCAAATTTAAACAAGAAAATGATCAACAATTTGACCAATCTTGGTCCTATGATGATGACTGAATTCGTTTAGGTTGGGTACGACATCTTATGTCGTACTAATGTTTTTTAATATAGAACCATTTTTTATTTTCTGTCACTATTACTGCCGTGGACGAAAGATCAAATTTAATGACATCCACTTAAGATATTAGTGATATTACATCGTTTGAGGTTTACGAGATGGATGATAACAAAAGCAAGGCACTGAATGCGGCACTGAGCCAAATTGAGAAACAATTTGGTAAAAACACAGTGATGCGCTTAGGTGATAACACTGTTCAAGCGGTTGAAGCGGTCTCTACAGGCTCTTTAACACTTGATATTGCATTGGGTATTGGGGGCTTACCAAAAGGTCGTATCGTTGAAATTTACGGTCCTGAATCTTCTGGTAAAACGACAATGACGCTACAAGCCATTGCACAATGCCAAAAAGCAGGTGGAACATGTGCCTTTATTGATGCGGAACATGCTTTAGATCCACAATATGCACGTAAACTTGGGGTAGATATAGACAACCTTTTAGTTTCACAGCCAGATAATGGTGAGCAAGCACTTGAAATCGCAGATATGTTGGTTCGTTCAGGTGCAGTCGATATGATCGTTGTCGATTCGGTAGCAGCGTTAACCCCTAAAGCCGAAATTGAAGGCGAAATGGGTGACTCTCACATGGGTCTACAAGCACGTTTGATGAGCCAAGCTTTACGTAAAATCACAGGTAATGCCAAGCGTTCAAACTGTATGGTTATCTTCATTAACCAGATTCGTATGAAAATTGGGGTGATGTTTGGTAGCCCTGAAACCACAACTGGTGGTAACGCATTGAAGTTCTATGCTTCTGTACGTTTAGATATTCGTCGTATTGGACAAGTTAAAGAAGGCGATGAAATTGTAGGTTCTGAAACCAAAGTCAAAGTTGTGAAAAACAAAATGGCGCCTCCTTTCCGTGAAGCACTTTTCCAAATTATGTATGGTAAAGGTGTAAATCACTTAGGTGAATTGGTTGATCTTGCAGTTGGACAAGAACTTGTACAAAAAGCAGGTGCTTGGTACTCATATCAAGGCGACAAAATCGGTCAAGGTAAAAACAATGTCATTCGACATTTAGAGGAAAACCCTCAATTGGCTCAAGAACTTGATCGTATGATTCGTGAAAAGCTTTTGACTACTGCCAATGCTGCACCAGCAGAAGAGAAAGAAGAAGAGCCTGACTTTTTAGATGTGTAATCCACATATTTAAAGCTCAACAAAAAGCACCTCATGGTGCTTTTTTTATATCGCATCATAAACTCTAATAGATCTTATTTGATGAACCAAAATATGATCATTTAGAATCAATCATATTGATATTGAAAGTCCCTTCTCCCCTCGGGAGAAGGTTAGGATGAGGGGGTGGTTATGTTGATCTATGATTTAAAAAAGGACCTATCAAAGATAGCCTAATCAATGCCCTTTAAATCCAGATGATTCTATTCCTCTAAAATCACCATACCTGTTTGACCATCAATTTTGACTCGATCGCCATTTTTTAACCAACTACATGCGCCATGAATACTCATTACCGCAGGAATACCCAATTCACGCGCTGTTACAGCACCATGTGATAATGGACCACCACTTTCAGTAATAACACCTTTGGCTTGATAAAATAAAGGAGTCCACGCTGGATTAGTCGTTTTCGCCACCAATATGGCATTTTGTGGAAAATGAATAAACTGATTTGGGTCTGTAATGACATATACCTCGCCTTCGGTTTGTCCTGAACTTCCGCCTAAACCTTTACGAACATTGCCCCCTTGTTGCATGAAATCATTATTTTCACCATAAACCCATTCAGCTGTTTTTTGTTGAGCATCGAGATATTGTGCTTTTTGTGTGATAGCAATGTTACGTATTTGGCTAAAATCTTTATCTTCAATTGCTTGTTGTAAACTCTCAGGCGGAATAAAGAACACATCCCATGCATCATCCAAAGCACCATAATTTACAAGACGAATACCAATTTCATGGGCTGCTTTACGGAAAGGAATCGTTAAACGTGTTGTATGATAATGCTCAATATCATCCAAAGCAGTATAAGTACGAACTAAACGAATCAATTCTTGTAAAAAGAATCTAAACGTTTCAGGTACAGCTTTTAATAAAGCCAATTCAGTTGCAAGCATGCTGTCACGCTTTTGCCAATAGGTTGCTTTATGATGATCCTCATCCTGTTTTGCCATCATCTGAATTTGTGCAAAGACAATATGCGGTACTTCCACCCATGTTGGTTGATAAGCATCAAAATCAACTTCACGATGTCCGTGTTGTGTAAGGAACTGATTAAATAGCTGCTGAATTTTTGGATAATCTTGCAAGGCAAGTTCTAAGCTCTGCACATCATTAAAAGCAGTGGTAGATAATGCTGGATATTCACGTAACTGGCGTGAAATTTGCCACATCGCCTGATTGACTATACCTGTCTTGGTTTCAGTATTTGAAATCAATAAATCAAAAATATGCTGTGCATTGTCTCCTTCAAACTGCACCAGCACTGCACGTAAAGTCTGATAAAGTAAATTTTGAGTCAATGAAATTGCAATATTCGGTAAGAAGTATTCTGTGCCTAATTTATTAATTTGTTGAAGTAAATCCCAACACTCTTCTATGGATTTATATTGATAATCGATATGATTAAAACGTCCAATTGCCAATAAATAAGAATCTAAATCATTCATCCAGCGAGTGGGTAACTCACTGATCCAAGTAAATTGCCATAAACCACCAGATTCAATAAATTGAGCAAATTTTTCAGGCGTATTTAATGCTGCGATCGGCATACGTCCCGCATAGACACGGACTGCATTTTGATTGCCATAGACATAATTATCTTTCACCACAAACCATTTATCATGAAATGGTGGTAGTCCCATCAAGCGAAATGAATAATTCAATGAGGTATGAAAGCCTGTCTCACATAACTGCCAAGTTAGAGGGGTAACAGGATTTGGAAAACGTTCTGCAGACTCATCTCGCGTCCATTTGGGTGCAAAACGTGTTACAGGTCGTGACTGTAAAATATAAAGTGTATCACCTTCAAAAGCCCATTCAATATCCTGTGGAAATGTTGCGAATTGCTCTGCTTGTCTCGCCAGCGCTGCAACTCGCTTTGCATGTTCAGGGCTTAAAGAACGTTGATTTTGTTGTTCAACTGATAATAAAACTGTAGTAGATTGGCCTAATTGCCGAACCAACGCATGTGACTTTGTCGCAATAAACTCAGTACTGATTTGACCCTCACGATCCACTCTAAACTCATCAACTTCTGACTCTCCTGCCACCACGGTTTCACCTAAACCAAAAGCAGAATTAATCAAAACATGTTCTATATTTTCACCTACAGGATCTATAGAAAATGCCACACCTGCTGCATCATTAACCTGAACATTCACCATCTTCTGTACAACTACAGCCATACTAATCGTGTCATCAGCTATTCCTAGACGCTCACGATAGACAATCACTTCACTATTCCACAACGACAACCAGCATTGTAAAACCGCTTGCTGTAAGCGATCAATTCCATGGACATTTAAAATCGTGTCGTGTAAACCTGCGAAAGCAGCACCTGGCAAATCTTCTGCACTGCCCGATGAACGAACGGCAAAAAAGGTATCCGTCAAACGGCTTTGTAAATCAATAAGACTTTCTATTAAAGCTTGAGGCAATATTTGTTTTGCTAATAATTCACGTACAGCGCTACTTTTTTCCTGTGCAGAATGTGTATCAACGAGGATGTGTTGAATATCTTGTTTAAAAGGGCTAAACCATTCTGTATACACTGACGCGGGAATAATATAAGCCTCTGGTACAGGCAAACCCGCTTGCTGACAGCGAATTAATCCCGCACCTTTGCCTCCGACTTGGGTAACATCAATATCTTCAAATTGTTGTAATGGCAGCAAGATTGTTTGCTGTTCTCGCTGATGTTCCGCTATGGTATTATTCATTTTAAAGCACCCTTATAAATTTTAACTTTTGTTCATCATGTTCTGGTTATATAAAAAATTTAAATTCAATCAAAAATGATCACGTTTCAATTTACTTTAAATTAACATCCCCCTCCACTACTGCAATTCATACCGTATACACCGTTTGATTGAGCCATTTTTGACTAAGTTTCAGTACAATTATGGCTAAAATAATGCCAAATATGACATCTATACCATAGTGATAACGTAATAAAATAGTTGCAAAGATGGTTCCAAGAATAATCGGAGATAGAATCAAACTGATCTTTTTAAAACCTGTTTGGTGTAAATAGCCAACGATAAAAATTGAAATTGCAGTATGTAAACTTGGAAAAACATCCATTCCTGTCACCCCCTGATTTACACTTTTAGTCACCATCTGTGTAATCGAGCCACCACCGCCAATTTGCGGCGCAACTGTAAATGCTGGTCCGCTTGCAGGAAATAAAATATAACCAACAAAACCAATACTATAGAGCAAAATAATTGAGTTAAAAAATACCTGACCTGCTATAGACTGTCTTTTAACGGTATATAAAATGACACTCCCCAATACAAGAAAATAAAAGAAAAAATAGCAAGATGAAATGATATCTGCGAGCACTGGATAACTTTCATAATGAAAATAATCAACAAGGATTTTTCCGAAAAAAATATGCTGATCGATATTATGTAATAAAGCATCGGCAGACCATGGCAGTACAAATTTTGAGATGAGCGTCATGAGTGGAAATACTCCCCACGACAGTAAAAAAAGTAATAGTCCATACCAAGGCCAATTTAACTTTTTGAAATGTAAATAGACACTCACTAACCACAATACACTCACAATAGAAAACAGAGCTAAACTTTGATATTGTGCTGAACGGATCATACCGACTGCAGCCAATGAAATTAATATGAATAAAATTATTAAATATGCCGCTGAGATTGTTTTTTTCATTTATTTTCCTTGTGGTTAAAATATATTTATTGGATTTTAATCAATCGTATCTTTATTTAAGCATCTCGTCGTTAATGCAATAGGTTCTGGTTCTGGGTAAAAATACCAACCAATCCAGCCTAGTAGCATGATTATGATGCTATAAACAGGCACAATAAATAATCCAACTATCCATAGAATACAGGTCAAAATTGAGCCATAAAAACCACCCAACAATCTAAAAAAAGTGAGATTATTACGACCATCTGAACCTTTTTGTGCCAGTAGTGCAAAGAGAACAGTTGGGAAAAAGCCAATAAAAAATAAAATTTTAATCATAGGATTTAGAATTTTTCTTGTAGGATTTAGCGACTTTTTGATTTCAAGGTTTATAGCCGAGTTAACGGATAGATCATTATGTTTTGCTTTTGACTGCAACGCTAAAAATAATTCCCCATAATCCTGCGTTTGATATTGTTGTGATTCTAACTGTATGGATGGTTCGAGATATTTAATGTGATTCCAAGCCATTGCCTGAATCTGATTAAACTGTTGAACATTTTCGCAATTTACAGATACATCATTTAACCGTTCAGACATTTCCAAAAAAATACCATCAACTGTGCTTTCCTGTGGCATAAATGCTGAGCCAAAAACAATACTCACTTGACTACAAAATCCATCAGGCTTGGTATAAAATACGCCCATACATTGCACAACAAAATCAATTTGATTGAGCTTAAGCTGCTTTACAATACGTGCCATACCTTCTTTATAAGCTTCAGGTTTTTCTCGCCACTCACTCGAACCCTCTGGCATAATACATAATGAACCACCTGAACTTAGCTGTTGAATTGCAAGCTGTATAGGCGAAGCAACTGAATCATGTGAAATTTTATATCGCTGAGTATCTTGTGGACGCACCACAGCAATCCCATCAAAGATGAGTCTTAGAAACCATTTTCGTAACATTTGAATGGAAATTAATGAAGGGGTTTTATCAATTGCCCATGTGTAGACCTGCCCATCAGTTGCACCATTACGATGACTTGCGATATATAGAGTCGGCTTTGAAGCACGTTCTCCAATCACATGGATCTTGGAAAAATAAAATCCAGTGATTAAGCGAGCTAAACCGACATGCCAAACTGAAAGTTTTTTCAAGCTATTTTCCTTTAATACAGTCTAAACTTGCTCATCAATTTTTCTAAGTACTTCTAAAGCAAGAACATTTTTATTTATTTATAAATCGATTAAAAAAACATCCTAGCAACAGCATAACGATTCTGCAATCACTGTTTATTACTTTAGATTGTCAATTTTCTGTCTTTTAGCTTATAAATCATAGCGAATTACTTAAAAATTTACCCCCTCGTTACCTTCGTCCTAAATCAATTCGAATCATTGATCAAATAGAAACGGATAGTATCGGTAAGCCAGTTTAGGCGTTATTAAGCTTCGACATGAAGCGCTTTAAATAAAAATCTAAACCCTGGTATCTGCTTATCTTCCCCTCTTATACTGGTTTAGATTCTTTGCTATTTAGGCGGAGGAAAATTCATCCGTATAGGATTTGCACTGTTAAAAAAATGAATTAAAGCTAAACTAGCGTTTATCTCTGAAATAAATAGATTGTTATCAATAGCTATGAGCCAAGCAAAATTTCCCAAATTGTTAGATTACCAAAAACTCAAACAGCAATTTGGTGAACAAGAAACAACAGCGTATCAGCATTCTACATCTCAACCTGCAGAACCTGAGTCTGGCATTGCAAATGATGAACACGCCTTTAATGCGGAGCAGGATCTTGCACCCAAACCACAGGGCTTAACAGGTACACGTTTGCGTTCTTATGCTTTTGCGGTGTTGACTCGAAAAGAATATTCCAAAGCTGATCTGATTGAAAAGCTGATGACCTATGCGCAAAGCCGTGAGGAAGTTTTAATTTTGGTTGATGAGTTGTCAGCGAATAACTACCAAAGTGACCAACGTGTCGCGGAAATGACTGTGCGTAGCCAAGTCCGTAGAGGTAAGGGCCCGAATCGAATCAAACTGGCTTTACGTGCCAAACAACTGGATAAATCCTTAGTACAAGAGGATATTGCAGAAATTGATTGGTATGAACAAGCCTATCAATTGAAAGTTAAAAAATATGGTACAGAGGTCAGCAAAGATCCAAAAATTAAAGCCAAACAAATTCGCTTTTTACAATATCGTGGTTTTGAAATGGATGCGATTATGAAAGCAATTTCAAAAAAACCAAGTGATGATTGATGATGGCTAGTCGATACAATTCAAGATCAACTTTTCATTAATAGGTAGGGTTAGAATCTTAGGTTGAAAATCTATTGATAGAATTCCCTACGCACTTTTGATTTCTTATAAATTCTAAGCAGATCCAATATTTTTTAGCACTGTACAAGCTATCATTACATTCATCGATAAAACTATACGCGTATTTTCAATATAAGCTCAGTAAGGGTGATAGATTTTTAGTCACGACTAAAAATGATAGTTGAATTAAATCAGATGGTCTAAAGATTGAGAATATAAAATTTTCAGAAATTAAATAGCAAAGATGTTTTTAAAATGCAGGATATAAATCGAATAGATATATTGAGTTATTATTATTGGTAGATTTAGAAATCTGGTGGCAGCCCTACTAGCAAAATCTCGGCACATCGTATTTCTGATACCGTTGCTACCTTCCGGTCCTGGCGGGGTTTTCAGAGTACAATTGCGAAACCACCAGCAGGGCTACCATTGCAAGAACAGAGTATAGAGATTTTTAATTTTCTTTCAAGCCTAACATTGTGATTTTCTCAAGTTATTCATTCGTTTGCTTATTTCATCATCAATATGGTTAATTTTTAACAGTAATTCTAACTTTTATAGTCAAACCACCTAATTATTCATACAAGTGATTTGCATCAAATCATAGATCACAAATGAAATGAAGCTTATGCTTTTGTGTGAACTTTTAGAAACTGTTAGTTATCAATTCATTTTTTGTACTTTTGAATCCTAGATGGTGATTCTATCGTAGGGCGACATGAATGTCGCCGTTGGGCGGGGCTACAGGACGTACCCCTCACCCAACATGAGCAAAAACAAAGCACTGCTTTGTTTGCAGCGCAAGGTTTGACATCCCCTACGAAAAGTGAGGCATCGCCTACGCAAAGCTATTTAAACTTTGAATGTAAGGTGCGGCATTGTTAGCTTTTTCATAATCAAACAATTGATTTAATTAAAAATATTAATTAAGAAAAATTATATTCTTGTGCCTGAGTTTTTTAACAGGTTGACTATAGTTTCAATAGCTCTTTAAACTTATCAAGCATCAGAAAATATACGACTGAAATTTATATCAGCGCCACTTCATCTATTAAAGGCATCATTTCATAGATTGTAGGCGTTAAAATACAAAAAAGCTTCATATTGCATTAGAATTAGCTGAAGATTGTAAAAGCATCTTGCAATTCCGTCCCTAGCCGTTTTTAATGATAACAATTATTGATTTTCAAATAGCCCATATCAGTCTATTTGAGAAATTTTGACTTTGATGGATTTTAAATTATGCTAAAAAAGCATGCCCTGTTTTCTATTGCCTTACTCAGTTCAGCATCTTTATATGCAATCCCTATAGAATCTCGTGGATTAAGTGATACTGCATCATCTCGAAATGATGTAGCGAATTCACCAGCACCCATTGCTGGAAATATGAATTGGGATTTAATACAAAAGAATCAACAATTAGAAAATCAAATTCGTGAATTACGTGGCAAGATTGAAGAACAAGATCATGCCATTGATCAACTAAACAAAGAACTCACCAACCGCTATACCGATTTAGATCAGCGTCTTGAACTGCTCAATCAGAAACTTGAACCTGAAAGCAATCAACCAGAACAAGCACCTGCTGAAAATGCACCTGTCGATAGTTCAGCCACAACCGATCAAACAACCACTGCAAGCAAAGCTACAACGAATAGCCCGGCACCAGCAGCAGCTCAAAATTCAGCAACACCGACCAACAGTAGCAACAATACCAGTGATCCTGTTGCACTGGAAAAAGCAGCTTATACCATTGCTTTAGATGCCTATAAAAAAGGCGGTGCAAAACAAGCCATCGCCCCTATGCAAAACTTTATTAAAAACTATCCAAACAGCATTTATACTGGAAATGCTTATTTTTGGTTAGCTGAGTTTCAATTGGCAATTGATCCACCAAATTACAATGAAGCCAAGAAAAACTATGAAATCGTGGCAGCTAAATTTCCAAACTCGTCTAAAGCACCGCGTGCTTTATACCAACTTTATAGTATTGCCAAAGATGTCAACAAGAACACACAAACTGCAAATGTCTATAAAAGCAAACTGTTAAGCACCTATCCTAAATCAGAAGAAGCAGGTTTTTTCAAAAAAGGTTAATCCGCTTATTCACAATTTAAACCATAAAAAAATGCCTCAATAGAGGCATTTTTTTATGGAATCTTTAACAATTAACGCACGATACCGCGCTTAGATTCTAATACTGAATCAATCAATAACTGGACTTCTTCAACTTCTGGAAGGATCTCTTGACGAATTTTTTCAATGGCTTGCTCAGTGGTTAAATTCTCTTTATAGATCAATTTAAACGACTCTCTTAAGCCTTGAATCACATTCTTAGACCAGCCTTTACGACGCATCCCTTCAACATTCATACCATAAGCATGCGCAGGATTACCTGAAACCATGACATAAGCAGGAACATCTTTAAGAATCAGTGATGCACCACCAATCATACTATAAGAATCAATCTTACAGAATTGATGGATACCTGAATTCCCGCCCACAATGACGAAATCGCCAATGTGAACATGGCCAGCGATACCGACATTATTTGCAAAAATATTGTTATTTCCAATCAAACAATCATGTGCAATATGCGTATTCACCATCAATAGGTTATTGCTTCCTATTTTGGTTAGGCCTCGATCTTGAACAGTGCCACGGTGTAAGCTGCAATGTTCACGGATTTTATTGTTGTCGCCAATTTCTAACCAAGTTTCTTCACCTTGATATTTTAAATCTTGACAAATTTCACCTACACTTGCGAATTGGAAAATATCGTTATTTTCACCAATACGTGTATAGCCTCCAATCACAACATGTGAGTGAAGTTTGGTACCAGCACCAATCGTCACTTGCGGACCAATAATACAATATGGTCCAATTTGGACATCTGGTGCTATCACTGCAGAAGAGTCAATAATAGCGGTTGGGTGGATTAAGTCGTTATTGCTCATGCCTGCTCTAATTTCTGATGAGAAATGATAATTTCAGCGGTTGCTGCTACCACGCCGTCAACACTGGCAGTACATAAATACTTGTAAATGCCACGTTTTTGCATGAGTAATTCAGATTTTAGCACGAGTTGGTCGCCTGGTACGACTTGTTTTTTAAATCGTATTTTTTCAGCACCAGCGAATAAGAACAAAGAGCCTGGTCTTGGTTTTTCATTATTCATGATAAAACCGAGCACACCAGAAACTTGTGCCATCGCCTCAACGATCAAAACACCCGGCATAATTGGATAGCCTGGGAAATGACCCTGCATAAATTCTTCATTAATTGAAACGTTTTTGTATCCTACAATCCCATTCTCTGTAACTTCAGTTACACGATCGACAAGCAAAAATGGATAACGATGTGGCAAATACTCACGAATCGTTTGGGTTTGCATTGGTAATTCAGGAACCGTAAAAGGTAGAGATTTAGACTCAGTCATAATTATTTACGCGACTTTAAAGTTGATTCAATGGACTCAATTTGAGCCTGCATATGATCTATTTGTTTCACCAGTTTGGTCAATGGCACATCTGCTAATTGTCTTAAGCGCACAACCGTCCTTTTCCAATGATTTGTTTCAAATTGTCCAGTACCTGAAGAATAAGAACCTGCCTCAGAAATACTTTTTGTGACTATTGACATTCCAGTAATTGTGACATTATCCGTGATTTTTATATGCCCTACGATACCAACAGCACCTGCAAGAACACAGTTTTTGCCAATAATCGTACTGCCTGCAATACCACACTTGGCTGCGATGGCAGTATTCTCGCCAATCTGCACGTTATGAGCGATTTGCACAAGGTTATCAATAATGACACCATCATGAATGATTGTATCGTCCAAAGCACCACGATCAATACTACAATTTGAGCCTATACGCACATCATTTCCGATACGTACAGAACCCAATTGAGCTATACGATTCCACTTTCCTTGATAAGGTGCAAAACCGAAGCCCTCTCCACCAATTGCAGTATTGGAATGAATCCGAACACGATCTGCGATTTTTGTTTGGCCTGTAATGGTCACATGAGAATCAACAAAACCATCTTTGCCAATTTCAACACCATCATCAATTTTGCTATGCGATTGGATAATTGTATTTGCACCGACGACACAATCATCACCAATCACAACATAATGACCAATATAAGCATCATCTGCAATAATTGCTGAAGGAGAAATTTGCGCAGTACTTTCAATACCACGTTTGCTTACTTTAACTTCAAACTGATGGGTTAAAATTGCAAAGGCAAGATAGGGATTGCGGACAACAATAAAATTTTGGCAATTTGTAAGCTGTTCTTTTAACTCTGCCGTGACGATCAAAGCGCCGGCTTTAGAGTTTTGAGCTTCATTCAAATATTTGTCGTTATTTACAAAAGAAATATGATTAGATTGCGCATGTTCTAAACTTGCAAGCCCATCTAAAACAAAATTGGGTTGACCAATTAGCTCACCTTGTACAAGCTGAGCTAATTCATCGAGATGAAAACGATTTGATTTCATTGATTATTTAATTGCATTAACCTTTTGGATCATTTTAGCAGTTAAATCACTCTTTGCGTCATAAGCAAGTGCTGAATTTTTATTCAAAACAAAGTCTAATCCACCTTCTTGGCGCAATTGTTCAGCAACTTGCTTTACACGAGCCTCAAAAGTTGCATTAGTGTTTTGAATTGTACTTTGTACTTTAGCCTGAACACCTTGCTGAATCGTTTGGAATTCATTCACTTTTGCTTGGTATTGCGCATTAATTTGTTGAACATTTGCACCTTGAGCCTGTGCTTTTTGTTTCAATGCTTCAATATCTTTAGTGATTTGTTCAAGCTTCGTGGTTTGCGGCTTAACCGATTGTTCTAAACTTGCATTCTGTTGCTTTAAGTAGGTGCTACTTTCTACAACTTTTTCTAGGTCAACCACACCAAAACCAGCGGCTTGAACCAATCCAGCAAAACCCAAACCTAAGCCCATAATGGCCATTTTCATTGTTTTCATCATTGTTCCTTATATTAAGTTAAATCTCGTAAAAAGATCGTACTTAGAAAGTACGACCAATCTCGAATTGAATATTTTTAGTTTCATCACCTGGTTTGTCATTCAATGGGAATGCATAACTCAACGAAAGTGGGCCAATCATGGTAATCCATGTAAAGCCTACACCCACGCTATAGCGCATGTTACCAAAGTCAAAATCATTATTGTCTTTACAGTACTGTTTCGCATTAATTGGTGTTTTTGAACCATCTAGATAAAGATCACCAGTCGCTGTACTACAGTCTGTATCAAAGACTTGTGCACCTTCAGCAAAAATCACAGGACGAATCTGACGCGCCCAATCACCCTTGAATGGAACAGGTAAGGCCAATTCTGTACCAAATTGTATTAAAGCATTACCACCGACTTCTTCTGGATCATAATCTTTGGTTTTTCTTTCGTTATAGGTCACACCAGGATATTTTGGACCTAGTGTACTGTTGTCATAACCACGAACCGAACCAAAACCACCCGCATAGAAGTTCTTATAGAATGGTAAATCATTACCATAACCCAACTTACCGTAGCCACGTAATACGAAATCACGACCTAATGGGAAATAAGTTTGTGCATCGTAAGTAACTTTTTGATATTCAACATCACTACCTGGTAATGCGATTTCAGCATTAACACGATGCGATGTACCATTGGTAGGGAAAATTGGACGGTTCAGTGTATTATATGACCAACCCAAGTTTAAATTATAAGTTAAGAACTTACCCTCAAACTCAGAATCAAATGTTGTTAAATCTTTGAGCTTTCCAGTAGCATCGACACATGAAAGTTCATCTGGTTTATCTTTATCAAGTGCTTTCCACTCACCATCACAATATGTACTTGTGCCAATAGCCTTACCCCCATGTGCTTTTAAATAGTCACGCACATAAGTTGAAACATAAGCACCGGTGGTTACTTTAGTTTGGTCAACGTTTAGACCCGCACTAATATTTTGATTTTCATCAATTGGATAACCAAATGTAACACCACCACCGATACTGTCCGTCACATAGTTGTTAACGTTATAATCATCATTTAACTTGGTCTTACGGTAGTACATGTTATAACCGCGGCTGACACCATCAATGGTAAAGTATGGGTCAGTCACACTTAAGTTATAATAATCTTGGGTTTCTGAACGAGACAAATCGATAGCAACACGATTACCTGTCCCCATAAAGTTGGTTTGACTTAAACCCGCTTGGAATGTGATACCACCATTCTGAGAGTAACCCACTGCCAATGTACTGGTACCAGAATGCTGTTCTTCAACATCAATATTCAAGTCCATTTGATCTGGCAAGTTCGGTACGCGAACAGGTTTAACATCAACTTTACTAAAGAAACCAGTACGTTCTAAACGAACTTTAGACAAGTCAATTTTTTCGTTACTTGCTAAAGCACCTTCCATTTGGCGCATTTCACGACGTAATACTTCATCCGCAGTTTTAGTATTACCGGTAAAGTTAATACGACGCACAGTCACTTGTTGACCAGGATTAATATAGTAATTTAAGTCAACAATATGGGTTTCATTATTGATTTCAGGGACTACATTTACTTCTGCATAGTAGTAACCTGCATTACCATATTTACGGAGTAGTAACTGCTTTACAGCATTGACTTTTTCTTGAGAATACGTTGTGCCATCTTTATAGATTTGCAGTGCTTTTAAATCTTCAGTTTTATAAAGGGCATCGCCTAAAAATTTAGATTCGCCAAATTTAAATTGCTCGCCTTCATTGACTGAAACTTCAATAAAGATATGTTTTTTATCTTCACTAAGATTTAAATTTGAACTGTTAATATCAAAATTGATATAACCTTTATTGAGATATAGCGCACGCAATGATTCTAGACTTGCTGACATTTTTTCACGTGCATAACGGTCATTTCGAGAAATAACAGATAACCAGCCACTTTCTTTTACCGCAAACGCCTGTTTAATGTCGTCTTCTTTAAATACGGTATTACCAATAATATTGATATCAAAAACCTTTGCAGGCTTACCTTCATTAAAATTGATATTCAATTCAACGCGGTTATTTGGTTGAGCAACTTGTTCAACTTTAATATCTGCATCATAACGGCCTTGTTGAGCATATTGCTGCTCTAACTCAGTTTCTAAAGTTTGTAAGGCAGATTTTTTAAGCACTTCGCCTTCGGCCAAGCCCATTTTCTTTAAACCATCCGCCAAAGCTTCTTTCGGAATTAGTTTATTGCCTTTAAAATTAATTTTTGAAATTACTGGACGTTCAATCACTTTAAACACCAAGACACCGTCTTGGTTCGATGCTTGTATATCATCAAAAAGATTTGAAGCATATAAAGCACGAATTGAATCCGCAATTGCAGGATCATTGACACGGTCACCACTATTTATTGGTAAAAGTGCAAGAACATTTTGTTGCGTTAAACGAACCAAGCCATCCACACGGATATCACGTGCAATGAACTCATCTGCCGCTTGTACTTGCTGTACAGCTGCCATCGCACTAACGAGCGCTAATGGCATAAATAAATGTGAGTGCTGCATGCCTATTATTTTCCAGTAAGTTAATCCACAATTGCGTTATAAACGCATAAAATCATTAAATATTGCAAGAAGCATCATGCTACCAAGCAGTACCATACCAATTTTCAACCCAACCAATTGTATTTGTTCAGAAACAGGCTTACCACGAATTGCTTCAATAATGTAATAAACCAAATGACCGCCATCTAACATCGGGATAGGCAATAAATTTAAAATCCCCAAACTCACACTCATCAAAGCCATAAATGAAATGAATGTCTGCCACCCCATTTCAGCACTTTGACCGGCGACTTTTGCAATAGTAATTGGACCTGATAAATTATCTAAGCCAATTAAACCACGCACCATCTTCACCATCGAATTCAAAATCATTGCTGAAAGTTGCCCGGTCTTTTCAACAGCAACAACAAAAGCTTCAGCAGGATTATATTGAATTGTTTGTTTATATTCAGTAGGAATTGTCAGTTTATCAGTCTGTGCTTGCACACCCAACATACCTGTTACATTTCCCATATTGTCACGTTTACCTTGCGGCATTACTTGTAAATGTACAATCTGCCCTTGGCGCAACACATCAACTTTAAGTAATTTTTCAGGTGATTTTTGTACCACATCCACCACATCAAACCAATCTTTCATTTTCACCTGATTGATTGAAATGATTTGATCACCTTCTTTCATCCCTTGACGAATCGCAGCGCCATCACTACTTAACTTATAAACAGTTGCAGGAATCTGTGGACGATATGGGGTAAAACCTAGCACATCAAATGGTGACTGACTTTGGTCTTTTAAGAAATTCTTGATCGGTAAAGCAAAACTCTGCGGCTGACCATTGCGCTCAACTTGAACATCGATATGACCTGTTTCACCAACACGATCAACAATGGCATAGTTGAGTTTTTCCCAAGTGCTGACATCTGTTCCATCTACAGCAACAATTTTATCGCCAATCTGCATTTGAGCTGTTGCAGCAGGTGTATTGGGTAGAATTACACCAACACGAGTATTTAATTGCTCTTGTGCAGGAAGAAATAGAATCCAAAATAGGACTATTGCAAAAATCAAATTGATCAATGGACCTGCAGCAACAATCGCAATACGCTTCCATGGGGCCTGACGGTTAAATGCAAACGGTAAATCTTCAGCACTAACATTCCCCTCACGCTCATCCAACATTTTGACATAACCACCCAGTGGTAATGCTGAAAGTTGATATTGGATGCCTGATTTTTTCGATGTCCACTTCAACAAAGTTGGACCAAAACCAATCGAATAGACCAGTACTCTTACACCGAGTTTACGTGCAACCCAATAATGTCCAAATTCATGAATCGCAATCAGGGGACCAAGTAAGAATATGGCAGCAACAATGATAAATAGAACACTCATGATCAGCTTCCCAATTGTGTAATGCGTTGTGAAGCAACTTGGCGCGCAAGTTGATCTGTCTGCAAAATCGTGTCAATCGAATCTGCCAAACCATTTTGAACGTGATTTAAGGTATGTTCAACCACTTGTGAAATTTCTAAAAATGCAATTTTTTGCTGTAAAAAAGCACTCACAGCAATTTCATTGGCAGCATTGAGAATAGACGGTGCCAATCCACCCGCCTGCATAGCATTTCGAGCCAGTTTAAGCGATGGAAAACGCGTAATATCTGGCGCTTGAAAATCGAGTTGTGAATGGACAAATAAATCCAGAGGCGGGACATGAGTTTGAATCCGCTCAGGCCATGCAAGTGCATGCGCAATCGGCGTACACATATCAGGATTACCCATTTGAGCCAAAGTTGAACCATCCACATATTGAACCATTGAATGAATGATACTTTGTGGATGAACAACAACTGTAACAAATTGTTCTTTAATTGAAAATAAATGACATGCTTCGATCAATTCTAAACCTTTATTCATCAGGGTTGCAGAATCTACCGAGATTTTTTGTCCCATCGACCAATTTGGATGTTTACAGGCTTGTGCAGGTGTTACGGTTTTTAATTGTTCTAAACTAAAATTTAAAAATGGGCCGCCTGAAGCAGTCAACAAAACTTGCTTGACCCCCAATTGAGGCTCACCATTGGATTGAATCTGTAAATAATTTTGAGGAAGACATTGAAAAATAGCATTATGTTCAGAGTCGACAGGCAGTAACAAAGCATGATGATCTTTAGCTGCTTGAAGCATAATATCGCCAGACATCACCAAGGCTTCTTTGTTGGCAAGTAAAACGCGCTTACCTGCTTTCACTGCGGCTAAAGTAGGCAACAATCCTGCTGCACCAACAATTGCTGCCATCACTACATCTACATCAGGATGTTCCGATACGGTGATAAGCCCTGCTTCATCTGTGAGGATTTCGATATCAAAAATATGATGTATAGCAAGTAGCTGTTGTAACTCATCTACTTTATCCGATGGTACAACAACACATTTCGGTCGATATTGTTTGCATATTTCACTGAGTTCTTTGATTCGACTAAATCCAGTCACTGCAAAAACTGAATACTGGTCCGAATGCTGTTGTAAAATTTTTAAAGTACTGCGCCCAATAGAACCTGTAACACCTAATATACAAACAGATTGTGACATCTATAAATCTACACCAATAAGTTTTAAAACATACATGCCAGCTGCAAAAAACGGAGCCGCAGCAAGCAATGAATCTATACGATCAAGCACCCCACCATGTCCTGGAAGGATACGACCTGAGTCTTTAATTCCTGCACGACGTTTAATCATAGATTCAAACAAGTCGCCAAGCACAGAGCTAAACACAGTCACAATAGACAAAACTAGGAAAAGAATATGTTGTGGAAGCGTTAAATGTAGATAAATCGATTGAACCACAATGATCACAATCGCAACAGTGACAATCCCACCAATTAAGCCTTCGATTGATTTGTTTGGACTCACATCTGGCGCAAGTTTACGCTTACCAAATTTACGCCCAACAAAATATGCACCACTGTCCGCGCCCCAAACCAACAGGAACAGATACATCAACCACCAAGGTGAGCTTTTCCAAACTTCAAAAATAGCGGTAACTGCTGCACTGATTAAGACCAAGCCAACAATATTTAAAGTGATATTGTACCAGCCATCATATTCAGGATAATGTTTTACCCAGTACAGACTACACAACCAAGTGAGAATAGAGGCACTCCAAAGAATAAGCGCCAAATCATTAAAATATAATGCTAACCCTGAAAAAAAAGCGGTCAATACACCGAATCCAGCAGCTTTTATTTTCTTCACATGGTCAGATTCATGTGGCATGAGTTTAAACCACTCATAACCTGCTGCCCCAGCTGCGATAATCATTAACACTAACATTGGATATTGAGATTTTGTTGCAAACATACAACTCAGTACAACTGCCACCAATACCAATGCGGTTATAATCCGCTCTAACATTATAAATTCTCTATATGTTCTTGTTGAATTTGTTCAGAGGTTTTTCCGAAACGTCTTTCACGCCCTGAAAAAATATTGAACGCATGATCCAACTCTTGCACTGTAAATTCTGGCCATAATGTCTCAGTAAAATATAACTCAGCGTATGCAGCCTGCCACAGTAAGAAATTAGACAGTCGGTAATCACCGCCTGTACGAATCAATAAATCCACGGGTGGCAAATCCCCCAAACTTATTTGTTGTGCAAATAACTCAGTATTGATTTGATTCACATCAATTTGTTGATCTTTAACCTGTTGCGCAAGTTTACGTGCAGTATCTGTGATATCCCACATACCACCATAGCTAATTGCAATTGTTAAAGTCATATTACTGAACTTAGCAGTCCTTTGTTCAGCATGCAACATTAATTCACGTAGCTCTGGAGAAAGCCGACTACGATCACCAATAAATCTCAACGAAATTTCGAATTTTTCCATCCGTGGAATTTGCTCATGAATTGTGTCTTCCAACAATTTCATTAACAAATCAACTTCATACTGTGGTCGATTCCAGTTTTCACTTGAAAAAGCAAACACAGTAAGCGCCTGAACGCCAACTTTACGACAATGCTCTACAATCGGATCAAGGACATTTTTACCTTCACGGTGTCCGTCACCTTTTTGCAGTTGTTTCTTTTTTGCAAAACGATTGTTGCCATCCATGATGATGGCAACATGTTTTGGAAGATGGTTGTCTTCAGATGTGGTCATTTAAATCTTAGACCTTCATCAATTCAGCTTCTTTCGCAGCAAGACGTCTGTCCACTTCAGCAACAAATTTATCGGTGATTTTTTGGATATCATCGCCTGCACGACGCTCATCATCTTCAGAAATTTCTTTATCTTTTAATAATGATTTGATATCACCTAAAACATCACGACGAATATTACGAATCGCAACTTTGGCATTTTCTGCTTCATTACGTGCAACTTTCTGCATATCTTTACGTGTTTCTTCTGTCAAAGCTGCCATTGGTACACGAATCGCATCAGCAGTTACTGGGTTTAAGCCCAAATCTGATTCACGGATTGCTTTATCAATTGCAGAAACCATTGAACGTTCAAATGGTTGCACCAACAAAGTACGTGAATCTTCAACACCCACGTTAGCCACTTGGTTTAACGGCACGTCAGAACCATAGTAAGGAACCATAACTCCATTTAGGATCGATGGATGCGCACGACCTGTACGAACCTTTGCAAAACCATGTTCCAAAGACTCCAATGACTTATTCATACGGTCTTCTGCGTCTTTTTTAAGATCGTTAATCATATGATCTTCCTTACTTATTTATCTAAATGTGTATGGGGTCTAGTGACATTTCATAAACAGGCGAAGTGTCAATACACCCTAATCTAAAATTGCAGTAGTATAAAGAGCTTTACTACCCACGTACATTAGTTTGTAACGTGAGTGCCCTCTTTTTCGCCCATTACCACAGAAAGCAAAGCACCAGACTTGTTCATATCAAATACTTGAAGTGGCACATTGTGATCGCGGCATAAGCAAATTGCAGTTAAATCCATGACACCAAGTTTCTCATCTAAAACTTCATCAAAACTTAAATGGTCATATTTAACAGCATCATCATATTTGCTTGGGTCTTTATTGTAGACACCATCAACTTTAGTGGCTTTTAAAATAAGGTTTGCTTCAATTTCAATACCACGTAAGCATGCTGCTGTATCCGTTGTAAAGAACGGATTACCTGTTCCAGCAACAAATACGCACACTTCACCTTGAGTTAAGTGGCGAATTGCATCACGGCTTGAATATGCTTCAACTACTGCACCAATTGGCAATGCTGACATTAAACGCGTTTTGATGTTACGGCGAACCAAAGCATCACGTAATGCCAAACCATTCATTACCGTAGCAAGCATACCCATTTGATCACCCGTTACACGGCCAACCAAACCATCTTTTTGTAATTGACTACCACGGTATAAGTTACCACCACCCACCACGATACCCACTTGCACACCCAAACCAACCAAGTGAGCAATAGATAAAGACATTTGATCTAAGACTTGGGCATCAATCCCCATGTCTTTATTACCCGCAAGCGCTTCACCCGAAAGTTTCAGCAAAATTCGCTCATAGCGTGGCTTTTTAGAATCTAACATCACAAAACTCCAATACTTATATCTACAATTTTATTCGTATTTAATCAAATCGAAATCGGCAACACTTAAGCTGATTTAACGCGAATCAACTTGGCAAACAAATCGTATTCATCTGCATCTGTAATTTCGACTTCAAGTAAATCACCAGCTTTAATCACTGACTTATCAATATCTTCAACAAAAACATTACCATCAATCTCAGGTGCATCTGCATAAGAGCGTGCAACTGCGACTGGGAATTCTTCTTCAAGATCATCCACTAAAACAGTCATAGTTTGACCAATACGACTTTGCAGTTTTTCAGCAGAAATTGCTTGTTGAACTTCCATAAAACGTTCATAGCGTTGTTGCTTAATTTCTTCAGGAACATGATCAGGCAAATCGTTGGCTGTTGCGCCTTCTACAGGTGAGTAGGTAAAGCAACCCACACGATCAAGTTTCGCCTCTTGTAACCAGTCCAATAACATTTGAAAATCTTCTTCAGTTTCACCAGGGAAACCCACGACAAATGTTGAACGAATAACCAATTCAGGACATTTTTCACGCCATAATTTTAGACGTTCCAAGGTATTTTCACTATGAGCTGGTCGCTTCATCAATTTTAAGATGCGCGGACTGGCGTGTTGAAAAGGAATGTCTAAATATGGAAGAATTTTACCCTGTGCCATTAAGTCAATCACCGCATCCACATGTGGATATGGATAAACATAATGTAATCGCACCCAAATCCCTAACTGACCGAGTGCTTCGCACATGTCATAGAATTTGGTTTTAACAGGCTGACCATTCCAGAAATCCAGCTTATATTTGGTATCTACACCATAAGCGGAGGTGTCTTGAGAAATCACCAAGACCTCTTTTACACCCGCTTTCTTTAACGCCTGTGCTTCATTTAATACAGAGCCAACAGGACGTGACACAAGATCACCACGCATGCTTGGAATAATGCAGAATGTGCAACGATGGTTACAGCCTTCTGATATTTTTAAATAAGCATAATGTTTAGGTGTTAAACGAATACCTTGTTCAGGTACAAGATCTACAAAAGGATTGTGTTTTGGTGGTTCTGGAACATACTGATGGACTGCTTCCATCACATCTTGATACGCCGCCGCACCTGTCACTTTTAAGACATTTGGATGCATCTGGCGAATTTTATCTTCATCTTTACCCAAACAGCCTGTGACAATCACACGACCATTGGCGCTCATGGCTTCACCAATTGCGTCTAAAGACTCTTGTACTGCAGATTCAATAAAACCACAGGTGTTCACAACAACTAAATCAGCACCTTCATAATCTGATGCAACATCATAACCTTCAGTCTTTAACTGCGTTAAAATGCGTTCAGAATCTACCAATGCCTTAGGACAACCTAAAGATACAAAACCGACTTTGGGGGACTTCATGAATCTGCGCTCCACTATAATCCGCGTATTGTATGACTTTTCAAAAGATAAAAACAGGTGGAAACTGCACTCTTTGTATAATGCACCAAAATACATCCAATCAAATAATTAAATTACTACAATGCACCATTTTGGAACAATATAATGATAGCGTAATATGAATGCTGGTTTTTACACTTGAATAAAGCGCAGTAAATGCGCAATTTTTATCATTCATGTAAGAAAACTGCGCAGTATATAAAAGTTGGCGTGCATCTTGCTTTATATCAGGACGATTTAACCGATTCAATCACCCATGTTCGGGAAAATAGAAAACGAGGTGCAGATGCCATTGCGCTATTTAAAGACAGGAAAGCTCTGCTAATGGATCAATACCCAACAATTGATTATAGATTGCTGGTGGATAATTTAACCACTGCAATTCTTTTGGTCGATTGTAATTTAAATATTTTTTATCTTAATTCATCATGCGAAGCATTGTTTGATATTAGCTTGCTTCGTGCGGCAGGTCAGCCAGTGATTAATATTTTACATGCACCAAATGATAGCTTTAATACCTTGGAAGCATTAAACAACTCAATAAAAACAGGTCAAGCTTATACACGCCGTGAAGCGATTATCAATGTTAACTTTAAAGACATGCATGTTGATTATTCCGTGTCGCAGTTAAATACAGGAAGACCCTATCACCCATTACTATTAATTGAATTAAATCCGATTGATCGGATGCTTAAAATTTCTAAAGAAGAAAACCTGATTCAACAACATCAAGTTGCACGTCAACTAATTCGAGGTGTTGCACATGAAATCAAAAACCCATTAGGTGGAATTCGTGGTGCAACTCAACTGCTTGCTCGTAGTTTAAATGATCCACAGTATGCAGAGTTCACCGATATTATTATTAGTGAAGTCGATCGTTTAAGAAACCTTGCTGATACTATGCTGGGTTCGCGTCAACTCCCGAGCTACGAATTGGTCAACGTGCATGAACCGCTTGAACGTGTTCGCTCTTTAATTGTCAATCAGACCAAGAAAAAAATTAAAATCACACGAGACTATGACCTTTCATTGCCTGATGTCAAAGCAGATCGCGATCAACTAATTCAAGTGATGCTCAATATTAGTGTCAATGCGGTACAGGCGATGACTGAGAATCGTGAGTTTTTTATTGATCATCAACCTGAACTGATGTTGCGTACACGCATTCAACGTTTGGTTACGATTAATGGCGTACTGAATAAATCAGCCATTCGTATTGATATTGAGGACAATGGCCCTGGTGTTCCTGAAGAAATTTTAGAATCCGTGTTTTATCCGCTTGTGACTGGCCGTGCCAAAGGAACAGGTCTTGGCTTAAGCATCGCACAAAATATCATGCATCAACACAACGGAATGATTGAATGCCAATCCGTTCCTGGAAAAACAGTATTTAGCTTATATCTACCTTGGGAGTCTAACCATGTCGCATAATAAAATTTGGGTGATCGATGACGACCGTGCTATGCGTTGGGTCTTGGAAAAAACATTTAAAGAAGAAGGCTTCGATGTCACCAGTTTTGAAGAAGCACAATCTGCTTTAGATCAGCTTCCAAGCAATGCGCCAGATGTCATTCTCACTGATATTCGTATGCCCGGCATTGATGGTTTAACCTTCCTAGGAAAAGTCAAAGGAAGTTATCCTGATCTGCCTGTGATTATTATGACAGCACACTCAGATTTAGAATCTGCAGTATCGAGCTATCAAACAGGTGCTTTTGAATATCTACCAAAACCTTTTGATATTGATGAAGCACTTGCGTTGGTGAATCGTGCCATTTTGCACATCAACAAGCTACAACAACAAGAATCTGCCAAAGTCACCCCAATTCAATCTACTGAGATTATTGGTGAATCCCCTGCAATGCAGGAAGTTTTCCGTGCCATTGGACGTTTATCTCAATCGCATATTACCGTATTGATCAACGGGGAGTCTGGAACAGGTAAAGAGTTAGTTGCACATGCTTTACATCGCCACTCACCAAGAAGCAGTAAACCATTTATAGCTTTAAACATGGCCGCTATTCCAAAAGATTTGATTGAAACTGAATTATTTGGCCATGAAAAAGGTGCATTTACTGGTGCCAATACTCAACGCCAAGGTCGTTTTGAACAAGCCAATGGTGGAACCTTATTCTTAGATGAAATTGGTGATATGCCCTTTGAAACCCAAACACGTCTACTTCGTGTTTTGGCAGATGGTGAGTTCTACCGTGTTGGTGGTCATATTCCAGTTCGTGTTGATGTTCGTATCGTGGCAGCAACACATCAAGATTTAGAAAAGTTGGTCAATGATGGCCGTTTCCGTGAAGACTTATATCACCGTCTAAATGTCATTCGTATTCATATTCCTAAACTTGCCCATCGTTCTGAAGATATTCCGATGTTGGCACAACACTTCTTGGCACGCGCGGGTAAAGAACTTGGGGTTAGTCCAAAAATTTTACGCCCAGAAACGCAAGAGTATATTCAAAAACTGCCTTGGCCTGGCAATGTACGTCAACTAGAAAATACCTGCCGCTGGTTAACTGTGATGATCACAGGCCGTGAAGTTTATCCAGAAGACTTACCGTCAGAATTAAAACAAATTCCAATCAATAAATCTGATGATCAGGGTCAAGCGCAAGCTGGTATCGACCGTGTTGCATTACATCATTGGGATGAGTTACTGGCGCAATGGGCGATTCAAAAGCTTAAAAATGGTGAAATGAAAATTTTAGACATTGCTACCCCAATGTTTGAACGTACTTTGATCATCGCAGCACTTCAACAAACCCGTGGTCGTAAACGTCATGCTGCTGAACTCTTAGGTTGGGGGCGTAACACTTTAACGCGCAAACTCAAAGAATTAGGCATGGATTCTGCTGAAGATGATGAAGAGGAAGACAAAACTGTTTTAGCCGAATAATAAGCCATTCATAAATATAAAGTTTACTCCAACCATATTTCGTAAGAATATGGTTGTTTTTTATTGGCTCATGGTGAAAAATAGCCTCGTGAAATTTAAACTTTATCGTCTAGGATAAAAATGAACAAAACTGTTGTTTTACTTAGCTTACTTTCTATTTTTAGTGTTGCTTGTTCTAAAAACAAACCGCATGACAGTTCTGAACATCAAGCAGAAGCACCAGTGGTTAAAAAAGTACATAAAGCAGCCAATTCAGATAATTGCTTTAAGTTAGAACCCAACAAACAGTTTACTCTAAACAACAATGAAGAGACAGAAATCCAGATTGTTCCCACAACCTTTAACAATCAGAATGCGATAGCAATCGTTAGACAAGGCGCAGGTGTGCGCACAGATTATATCTACGATTTAACTGGCCGTACCATGCTTGCAAACTTAGACTATGGTATTGCTGCGCTCGGATCAAATCCTAATGATGTGCTGGTAAAAACCACCTATCAAGCCCCGCTTCCAACATTCCCATCCAATCTTAAACCACAGCAAAAGTTCCAAATGACGTATAACGCAGTCATTGAGTCGCAAATGGATAACAATGATAAGTCTGAAAACAATAAGACGATTGACTTAGTATTTGTAGGGTTTGAGGATCTGACTTTAATTGACAATGATGACAATACCTTAAAGTTCGATAATGCATGTCATTTCATTTCTCAAATCGGAGATGAAACATTGGATGAATGGTATGCTGAAGGATATGGGCAAATTAAATATGTTAAAAAGAAACAGAATGGCGACGTAAAAAGTAGCGAAGCAATTGGGGATGACCCACAGCCTTAATTTAAATCAGCCAGTCAACATCTATTGACTGGCTTTGATCATTTTTATGTTCGATTTTACTTTAAAAAGCCTGATACCAAATTCATCACATTTTGAATATCACCATTGGCTTCAGTGTGATCTGTTGCATCACCTTGTGGTGTGAGTGAATCAATAATTTGCGGTAATACTGTAGAGATTGCACCATACACTTCATTGGTCGGAACATTGGCTTGTTGAGCAACTTGCTCGACTTGCTGACCACCAAATAAACTCTGGATTTGCTCAACATTTACAGCACCATTACCTTGTGACGGATCGACCCAACTTTGAACCTGCCCACCTAAGCCTGCACCTTGCAATTTAGCCAAAGCACCCTGTAGGCCACCATTTTGTTGAATCCAACCCAAGACTAATGGCACAACTGCAATCAATAAAGAAGAAGCATTAAAACCACCCGCTTGTGGTGCTTGTTGTTGTTGTCCACCTGTCAAACCACCTAAAACTGAACCGAGTACGCCACCCAATCCACCTTGTGATTGTTGTTGCTGCCCACCCAAGCCACCGAGTACTGAACCAAGTACCCCGCCCAATCCACCACCAAGCCCACCTTGTGATTGTTGTTGTCCGCCAAGTGCTTGTTTTGCCAGAATTTCCACAATATTGGTTAAATCTGTCATGAGTTTTCCTTTTTTAAGTTTTATGAGACAAGTACAGCATACTTGGCTTTAACCTATTCACCAAAATTGGAATTGTTAAATTTTGCAATAGCTTAAGGCTGATTTTTATAACCAAAATAAAACCATTACCAACGAAATTTATTCCAGTTTTCTGGGTTGGCCCAGAACTTAGAATTAAACCAATCTGGTACATGTTTATAGGTCAAAATATTAAACTGCCAAAGTGCAAAATCATTTTGATGTAAGGTTTTATCAATCAGTTGAGTAAAACCAAGCGATCTGAGCAACTGTTCATCTTTTAACTGACATGCCACGACGATTCGTTTTGCCAGTAAATCACGCAACTTAACCAATAACTGGGATTTCTGCAAATCAGTCACCCCAGACATTTCATCTGTATCTAAAAGTACAAATCCTAAATCATATCGTTGCGTAAAAGGCAGACTTAAAAACTCAGATACGTTAAAATAGGACCATTGAATTGAATAATTTGTAGGGTATTGCGCCAAATTTTGCCCAATACACAATGCAGTTTGAATTGGCTGTTCTTGCGATAAATCGTCTAGCATTGAAGTGATGACATTTTGCTCAGCCATAACTGCACCTTTTTTGAAGCGAGTAATTAAACATGGAACTACAAGGCATTTGTCATAAAATGCATGCAGGTCTTAAAGACCTTAGTGTAACTGATCAACAAACACATAAGGCAAATGTTGAATATAAATTTATATTAGATCGCTCAGAAACCGAGCTACCATTTAGTTTAGGCCAGGAAATTGAGATTGAAGCGACAGGAAATATTTATTGTGTTTCTTGTGGCGCAAAAACACCGAAGTCTTATTCGCAAGGCCACTGCTTTAAATGTATGAAAACCAAGGCGTCTTGCGACATGTGTATCATGAAGCCTGAAACTTGCCATTATCATTTAGGTACTTGCCGTGAAGATGATTTTGCTCATGAAGTTTGCTTTCAACCGCATATTGTCTATCTAGCAAATTCAAGTGCTTTAAAAGTGGGGATTACCCGTCTAGGTCAAATGCCAACACGCTGGTTAGACCAAGGTGCGACCCAAGCACTGCCTATTTTAAAAGTCGGTTCGCGCCGTCTTTCAGGTCAACTTGAAGTCATGTTTGGAACACAGGTTGCAGATAAAACGGATTGGCGAAAGTTACTTAAAGGTGAAGCTGAACCGATTGATCTGATTGAAATTCGTAATGAATTGGTTCAAGAATTTTCCCCTAAGATTCAAAGCATTCGCGATGAGTTTGCGCAAAATCTTGAATTTAATGAAACGGTTGAATTGTTAGAAAATGAATTACCTCGTGAATTCATCTACCCTGTCGATATTTACCCTGAAAAAGTTAAATCGCACAATTTAGATAAAACCCCAATCATTCGGGGCAAGCTACAAGGAATCAAAGGTCAATACTTGATTATGGATACGGGTGTCATCAATATTCGTAAATATACAGGTTATGAACTTAAAGTTCGGGCGGAATAATTTTTCACACCCAAACCCAGAAATTGATTTATACATACTCCTCTTTATCTTAGATTTAGAGGAGTTTTTATTGGTTAAATTTTTTCTAAACTGATTACAAGGTTTTCCAGCAGCTCGATAAGCAAACGAATATTTGCTTAATCAGTTGCTAGCGTTAAAAATCAAGCTGTTAAAATTGCTAAAATCGCCTGAACCGGATCTTCACTATTTCCAGCCAAAAGTTGCTTGTGCATGGTGATCAATTGCATCACCTGAATTTGTGCAGTTTCAATATTCATTAATTTTTCAATTTGATTGGCCAAATTTTCTGCTGTGGCATCTTGTTGAATAAGCTCTTGAATCACTTTTTTACCCGCAATAATATTCGGCAATGAATAATACGGAATTTTCACTAAAAATTTAGCAATCACATAAGTTAACCAATTCAACTTATAAAAAGTCACCATTGGGCGATGTAACAATAATGCTTCAAGTGTCGCTGTCCCCGATGCCAAAGCCACAATATTGGCAGCATTCATGACCTGACGACCAATTTTTGATTCTTTATCAGTATTTTCCAGTAAATGAATTTTTGCAACCAAATCACTTGGATAATGCTTTAATAATTCCTGAATTTGCTGTTTGCGTAAATCATTAATGGCAGGAATCAGGAACTGATAATCTGGATATTTTTGATAAAGAATTTTTGCTGCATCCAACACCAACGGCCCAAGTCGTTCAATCTCACCACGTCGACTCCCCGGTAACAAGGCAATATGCTTTTGACTGATATCTAAACCAAGCTCTTGCTTGGCATCCAAAATTGGATTTTGTAATGGCAATTGACTTGCCAGTGGATGCCCAACAAAGGCTGCTGGTACGTCATACCGTTGATAAAAGCCTTTTTCAAAAGGAAATAGACAAAGCACTAAATCAACACTGGCTTTGATGCCATGCACCCGTCCTTGTCGCCAAGCCCATACAGATGGACTGACATATTGCACCGTTTTAATAGGCAAGTTTTTCTGTTTTATACTTTTTGAAAGGCGTAAGTTAAAGTCTGGCGCATCAATACCGATAAAAACATCTACGGGATTGGCAGACCATCTCTCGACCAGACCATCACGTACTGCAAATAATTTTTTTAAATCTTTAAGCACTTCAACAATCCCCATCACAGATAAAATATCCATTGAATAAAAACTGTTAAATCCTTCTGCAATCATTTGAGGACCACCAATCCCCTCAAATTCAGCATCAATACCCTGTTCACGAAAACGACGAATAAGTTTTGCGCCTAAAGTATCCCCCGATACCTCACCTACGACAATTCCAATTTTAAGCTTTCGATTTTGCAAGATATTCTTCCTGATCAGCACTATAAGTGCATGATAGCATATTCATAAGATTTAATTGTGAATAGTCAAAACAGGATACTGGTATGGCAAATGCGTGAATTTATATAACAATTCATCTAATTTTCTATCGTTATTTTATTTTCTATTTATATTTTCAATTGCACGACTATTGTAAGCTCATGCTACTAACAATAAACTAAGCGATAATTATTATCATTTAAGATAAGCAATGCTGAATTCTCTCCCACACAGTTTTAAGTTCTCTATTCTTAGTTTAGCGGTACTCAGTGCTCAGCAGAGTTTTGCTGCAGATATTGAAAATCTACCCACGATTTCAGTTCAAGCCACAGCTGATCAAACTGAATTAAGCTCTGAACAATCAAAATCTTATATCGTTAAAAAATCTGCAAGCGCTGCCAAGCTGAATATTCCAGTCAAAGAAACACCACAAACAGTGAATGTTGTGACACGTCAGCAATTAAATGATTTTGCACTCAATAGTGCACGTGAGGCTCTAAGTAATACACCTGGTATTACTGTCAGCAGTCAAGAAACCGAACGTTCAACCTACACTGCTCGTGGTTTTGAAATCTCAAATATTTTAACTGATGGCGTCGGCTTCCCTTCTAGCAGCTACAATTATAATAATACCAACCCTGATACATATTTTTATGATCGTATTGATGTGATTAAAGGTGCAGATGCCTTAACCAATGCTTTTGGTGATCCAAGCGCAACAATCGATTATATCCGTAAGCGTCCTACCCAAGAATTTCAAGCCAATGCTGGGCTAAGTTATGGCTCTTGGAATACCCAACGCTATGAAGCAGATGTTTCAGGTGCATTAAACAAAGAAGGCAGCATCCGCGGACGTTTGATGGGTTATGAACAAACTGGAGATTCTTATCTAGATCGCTATTCATCCGAGAAAAATGGATTTTCTGGCATCATTGATGCGGATTTAAGTGATAGCACATTATTGACAGTCGGTTATAGCCAACAACAAAACAAACCTAATGCAAATAATTGGGGGGCTTTACCACTTCTCGGTGCAGATGGGAAGCAACTTTCTTATAACCGAAATTATAATCCCAATCCAGATTGGGCCTATTGGGACAATAAATCACAAAATGCTTTTGCTGAGCTAAAGCAAAAAATTAATGATAAATGGACAGCAAAGCTGAGCTATAACTACACCCAAACCGACCACAACAGTAACTTACTCTATTATTTTGGTTACCCTGATCAAAATGGAGCGGATGTAGCCCTTACCGCTTGGGGCGGAAAAGAAAGCCTAAAAAGACATTTTGCTGACTTAAATCTACAAGGCTCTTATTCATTATTTGGCCGAGAACACGAAGCGACACTGGGTTATAGTTATCTACAAAGTAAACAGTTTGATCAACAAACTTCAGGTATGATCAATGATATTAATATCTACAATGATTATTCCCAAGGTTATTTACGTCAGCTCACCACAAACTGGGCAAGCTGGACACCCCAATCAGTAACTTGGTCTGCTTTTAGTGATGCTGCAAACTATACTCAAAAGCTCAATTCTGTATATGCTGCAACACGCCTACACTTAAACGATGATTTAAAACTTTTACTCGGTTTAAATTATGTTCAAGCTAAAAGTGAAGGTGAAAGTTATGGTTCATCAATGGCCTATGATGAAAACAAAGTATCTCCTTATGCTGGCATTACCTATAACTTTAACCCTGAATACACGGGTTATCTAAGCTATACCTCTATTTTCCGCCCACAATCTGGATTAGGTACTGATAATAAAGCACTCAAACCAGTTGAAGGCGAAAGCTATGAGGCAGGTATTAAAAGTTCATGGCTAGATGACAAACTCACTGGAACTTTGGCGGTGTTTCGTACAGAACAAAGTAATTACCCATTACGTAACTCTGACGGAAACCCTCTCAATCGAAAAGTTGAAACCAGTGACTTACGTTCTCAAGGGGTAGAAGTTGGACTGGCTGGACAATTAACAGATCATTTAAATCTGGCATTCGGTTATAGCCAATTTAGTTTAAAAGATTTAAAAAATGGTGGAGAGGCACGTACTTACAACCCTAACCAAACCATTAATCTTTTAACCACCTATACTATTCCAGCTATACCTAAACTGAAAATTGGCGCAGCGTTACAATGGCAAGATGCGACCAAGCTGTATGACTCTTCTGTAAAGAGTACAATTACCCAAGATGCTTATGCTTTAGTGAATTTGATGGGTAGCTATGACTTGAATAAGCATATTTCGCTACAGGCAAATGCAAACAATGTGACAGACAAAAAATATTTATATAGCTTCCCAGATGGTCAGGCTTTTTATGGCCCATCTGCAAACTATAGTGTTGCTGTAAAATTTAAATACTAATCTGAATTCGCCTTAATCTTTTAAGATTAAGGCGTTTTCAATTGCAAGAAAGTGATCGTTATGCAGATTGTGCTCTACCCTTTATCAGTGCTCTATCGTTTTATACTGGCTTTTGGTATGGGCTATGTGTGCAGTTATTTAGTATCCTTAGCTTTAATTGATGTGTTTTATCCTTATTTTGCCAAAGCTGAATCTATTTACTTGGCGGCATTTAGCGCACTTATTTTTTACATTATTTTTGTGATTCTAAGCTTTTGTATACATTCTTTAAAAAAACTTACGCTGATCAGCCTAGCTCTGGTTGCTACTTTTTTCCTATTTTCCAAGTTTATAGGTTAACTCATGCATAAATCTGTTCGTCAATCTATGGCATGGTTACACTCTTGGATCGGGCTTACCTTCGGCTGGCTGTTATTTGCAATTTTTTTGACGGGTTCTGCAACATATTATCGCCATGAAATTAGTATGTGGATGCAACCACAATTCGCGAGTATGCAAATCAAACAGGAATCCGCTATACAGTCTGCGTTTACTTATTTGCAAAAAAATGCGCCAGATGCAAAAAGTTGGTATATCGGTGTTGCAAACCAGAATACCCCTGCAAATAAAATTTATTGGCAAAAAGCAGATGGTGGTTATGAAAGTAAAACTTTAGATGCCAATACAGGTAAAGAATTGAGTCTTTCTGCCACACAAGGCGGTGATTTCTTTTATGGATTTCATTATCAGCTTTATGGAATGCCTTATTCGATTGGGCGTTTGATAGTCACCTTTGCAGCGTTAATTATGTTTATAGCCTTGATTTCAGGCATTATTACCCATAAAAAGATATTTACCGATTTCTTTACCTTAAGAGCATTTAAAGGTCAGCGTTCATATTTAGATTTTCATAATGTAAGTTCGGTAATCGCATTGCCCTTTTTCTTAACCATTACATTTACCGGCTTAGCGATCTTTTTCTATCTGCTTTTCCCCGCAGGGATGAAAAAAGCCTATCCAGATAATCCATATCAGTATTTTGATGAAATTCGTCATGTTTCAACTGCAAACAAGGTTCAACAAGCACAGCCGAAGAATATGTTATCTATTCAACATTTCCTGCAACAAACCCAACAGCAATGGGGAAAAACTAATATTGATAACATTACCTTAGATCAACCAAATACACAGCTTGCCAAGCTCACGATTACTGCCTTAGAAGATCATTCGATTACACGTAATCAAGCACAACTTAGCTTTAATGGCGCTACTGGTGCTTTAATTGGGAATACTCGTAATAACAGTGCAATTGCAACATTAAATGCCAGTATGTATGGGCTGCATATGGCGAATTTCGCCCAACCTTTATTACGTTTAGGCTTGTTTTTCTCTGGTCTTCTGGGCTGTGCAATGATTGCTTCGGGCTTATTGCTCTGGAGTTTAAAACGACAATTACAAAAGAAAAATGATCATTTTCACTTTGGGCATTATCTGGTAAATCGACTCAATACCACGATGATTATTGGTTTACCTATTGCGATGTTGGGTTATTTATATGCCAATCGTTTTGTGCAACTTCAAGCAGATACACCGAATTATGAAGTCTATACATTTTTCACTTTATGGTTATTCAGTTTTATAATTGCGCTCTGCACAAAACAACAATATCTCTGGAAAACTCAGCTCAAATTACTGATTGCCATGACATTAGCCTTGCCTATTTTAAATGCCTACTATCTGATTTCTAATCAATATATTCATTCATTACAGGACTATTGGTTATTTTTACGTGTGGACTTAATGATCTGGTTATTTGCCATTTTAGCGATTTTTTTACATCAAAGAATCACACCGATTCAAAACAAAGCTGTGGCGAAGATCAAGAAAAAGCTGGAACAAAAACAAGCGCAGGAGTCTGTGTCATGATATTGGCATTTGCATTTCTCCTGATCCTGATTGCCAGTTATAGCTTGTATTTGGTCAGCTCAAAGCAGATCACCAAGACTCAGAAAAGTAAATTGTCTGTTTTAGCGCAACATGTGAAACTGGTAAAAGTTATCGCATTTGCGTTAATCATCTCGGCTTTATTTTTATTCAGTGTAAATTATGGCAATAGCATCTCTTTTGTGGCCTTATGCATACTGAGTAGTCCAATACTGTTTGGATTGATACTCTTTGTAAATGATTTAAAACCCAAAATAAAAAAGTAGACATTTAGCGTTTTAACACTGTGCTAAGTAAATTTGATCAGTTTTTTAGGATGCTCAATGGCTAATCTATATTCATTGGGCAATCCTGATTGAATCGATAAGTTTTTTTAAAAAGCTTTAAGCACAGTATAAATCGTTTTTATTCGATATAAATAACTGGTGTAATTTCCACGAAAACTATACAATCTACATTACCCCACTATTCTCCCAATTTCTGCTGAATTTGCCTTAAAATAATTTAAGCTGTTCAGGTTGTAACTTCATTTCAATATTTTACAATTTAATCAATCTATAAAATTTCCACGAGGATTTTATGTTGCTGCAATGGTTTGAAAAGTTAGTAGATCCATATCCGTCGAAAGGTTTAAACGAACCATTACCCACCAAGTTCTTTCCATTTGTTTGGCAAGCTGCGACTGGTGTTAAGCGTTATTTATTGATTTTAATATTATTCACTGCTGCAACAGCTAGTTTTGAAGCTTTATTTTTTTCACAAATCGGACATTTAGTCGATTGGTTGACACAGTCTAAACCTCAAGACTTTTTAGTAAAGCATCGTGAAAATTTGATCTTTTTAAGTTGTATTTTATTGGCAAATATCTTTTTTGCCAGTATGCAATCCATTATCAGACATCAGATTTTATACAGTAGTTTTCCAATGCGTTTACGTTGGAGATTTCATAATCTAATGCTACGCCAAGGCTTAGACTTCTTCCATAATGATTTTGCTGGACGTTTATCAGCCAAAGTCATGCAGACGGCGCTAGCGGTACGTGAGTTTTGGGTGATTTTGGGCGACATGGTGACTTATGTTGTCATCTATTTCATCACCATCAGCATTGTATTGGGATCAATTTCTCCTATTTTATTGATTCCACTTTTATTATGGTTGGCGTTGTTTGTTAGTGCAGCGTTATATTACATTCCAAGATTAGGACGAATTTCCAAAGAACAAGCCGATGCGCGTGCGGTGATGACTGGGCGTGTAACCGATGCCTATACCAACATTCAGACAGTAAAACTTTTTGCACATGCAGGACGCGAAAGCCAGTATGCAAAAGAGTCAATGAAAGAGTTTATGCGTACAGTGTTCAAACAAATGCGTTTAGGCACTGCATATGAACTTTGCATCAATTTGCTGACAGCCGTTTTATTCTTTGGGGTTTTAGGTACTGCCGTTTGGTTATGGTTACAGGGTCAAGCAGCGATTGGTGTGATTGCAGCAACAACAGCCATGATTCTTAAACTTAACAGTATGGCTGAGTTTATGATGTGGCAAACCTCTGCCCTATTTGAAAATGTCGGAACAATTCAAGATGGTATGCAAACTTTAGGTCGTCAGATCAATATCCAAGACAAAGAAGATGCCAAACCACTTGTTGTGACTCAAGGTAATATTAAATTTAGCGATGTCACATTTGCTTATAACAGCAAAAAAGTCATTGATCACTTTAATTTAAACATTCAACCGGGTGAAAAAATTGGGATTGTTGGACGTTCAGGCGCTGGAAAATCTACATTAATTCAATTACTTTTACATTTTTACACCATCAATAATGGAAAAATTACCATTGATGGTCAAAATATTGAAGAAGTCACTCAAGACAGTTTAAGAAAAAATATTGCGCTTGTGACCCAAGATACCTCTTTATTACATCGTACAGTTGCGGAAAATATCAAATATGGTCGTCCTGATGCGACTGATGAAGAAATGTATGAAGCAGTAAGAAAAGCCAAAGCAGATGAGTTTATTCCGCAACTTTCAGACTTAAGAGGTCGTACTGGCTATGATGCTTATGTTGGTGAGCGTGGGGTAAAACTTTCTGGTGGTCAACGTCAACGTATTGCCATTGCACGTGTATTTTTAAAAGATGCGCCTATTTTAATCTTGGATGAAGCAACCAGTGCTTTAGACTCCGAAGTTGAAGCTGCAATTCAATCGAGCTTAGATGAGTTAATGCAAAATAAAACTGTGATCGCGATTGCTCACCGTCTTTCAACCATTGCTCAAATGGATCGTTTGATTGTGTTAGATCAAGGTCAAATTGCAGAACAAGGTACTCACGAGGAACTGATCGCACAAAATGGTATTTATGCACACTTATGGCATAGACAGACAGGTGGTTTTTTGGTTGAACCTGAACAAAAAGCCTCAGAGGATGAAGATTCAACAGTCAGCACTTCGTAAATAAAGCCTTTAAATAGCTAAATTATAAAAAACCACGTTAAAAATAGCGTGGTTTTTTATTGCGTCTATTCTATTGATTAAGCGCTTATTTCATCAAGCATAGCTTTATCTGGATATATTTTAGGTACTGTATACAGTTCTATGATTATATTTATTGAAACAAGAATTAGTCGGCTTCATGAGGCAATAGAAGTGGTTGTTTCGCTACAATTAAGTGCCCTCCATCATTCGTACTTAGATTGTTGCCATACTTAATCTAGTATAAAAATAGTGCTATAGGATCTCCCTTTATTTACCCAAATAAAACTACAGCTACTCCCTATAACTCAATAATCAGAAGCAAAAAAGCTGCCTTGTATAAAGACAGCTTCTTATTTAAATCTAGCCAATCAACGCTATTTTAAATGATTAATACCAATTCATTAACGAAACACCTAGACCAACATAGGTCGCACGGTGATTATAATCAATCAAGCTTTCACCATAACCATCAAACAATTGAAAATGCCCACGTAACTTGCCCTTAATTGGAAATGCCCAATCAAATTGCATTGCACCATGCGAGTCATCCCCACCTTTTAAAGAGTGACGTAGCATCAAAGAAAAATCATTGTCATTCCAGCGATAGAATGCGGTCAAATCACCACGACCGATATAATTTTTAATATCAGGGTTATTGTCATCCTGAAAATCTTCTTCAATGCGATACCACGGACGTACCATTAAGGCAAAATTATCTTTTTCAAAACCAAGATTTAAAATGACCCTATTCCAACTACGTGATAGCGGATCAGAACGTCCGTTTGACTGATGATTCAAAGTCAGACCCAGTAAGCGACCATTTAAACCTAATAAATTATAATTGGTTCTAAAAATCAAACTCGCTTCAGGTTCGTAATTTGTTTCACGAAATGGACGAGACTCTTCACTGTTATAAACTTGCCAGCGAGAAGATTGGGTATAACCGACCCAAACATCACCATTGTTCCCAAACAGATTTTCGGCAGCTTTGGTTTTTAAAGAAATCTGGAATTTCGCTTCCATCGACTTTAAATTTTGATCTTCATCCACGGTGTTTTGAGGATTTGGACTCTGTGGAAATTCATTTTTCTTACTGGTCCAAAATGCGGGAAGTAAATATACAGGTTGGTTCGCTCGAATATTCCACGTACCTAATTTACTGTCTTGAGAAAGCTCCCAACGTCGATCAAGTAATGAGGTATTCGGATCAATTTTATCGCCATGAATCGCAAATAAATTTTCTGCTTTCTGGGTGATTTTATCTTTGAGGGTTTCAGGTTCAACATCGGCTTTTTGAATATCTAAGGCAGCACGTTGCTCTGACACCAAAACTTGCGGAGCAACTGTAGGTATTTTAAATATTTTATCGTAACAAGCCAAACGGTCAGCATTAGATTCGAGTGCAACACAGGCTTGCGTACTTGCAGGATTCACTTGTGCAGTATCATCTGCATGAGCAATGGTCACCAAACCAAAACTGAGCATCATTAAGATGCTCAGATTCAATGGTGTACGTTCAAAATTTTTGAACGACATAGAATTCTCCAGAAAGAATTTATAGGGTTAATTTACTTTCTTAATTTCAAAACCTAATTGTTCCAACACTTCTTTTTTGGCAACTGGAGCGACTACAGCTCTTACAGGCTTTTGCTCAAGTAAATAAGTTTGTGTGACACGCTTAAGGTCGTCAATAGTAACGTTTAATAAGCGCTCGCGTAATTGCTTTCTAAACGCAGGTGTGCGTCCATGAAGCAATGCATAGCATGCAGTAATGGCTTCACCTGCTGGTGAACCAGGTTTATCCATACTGGAAACCAGACCGAGAATAGCTTCTTCAAGCTGATAATCATGCTGCTCTTTGTTTAACAACCAATCTAAACTTGCTTCAAAGTCTTGGAAAGTTTCTGCAAGGCGTGGATCACGATAACTATAGAATCGGAACGAACAAGCATTGCCATCATAACTTGCGCCCCCACCATATGCACCACCCTTTTCACGAATAGCACTATGTAGGAAACCATTGCGTAAATAGCCTGCAAGCACCATCAACGGCGCTGCATCTGGATGGGCAACATCTACAGCTTGGTAAGCAGAAGCACAAAATTGAACATTGGCTTGAATTAACCAAGCTTGATCTGCATTGCTCTCATCCATAGCCACTTGCGTTAAATAGACAGGAGATTGATCAACTGCAAGTTTATCCCAAACCGTTTGCACTTCTTCAACTAAACGCTCTGAATGATGCTCTTCACACACCAATAAAAATTGTTTTGGTGCAAGCATTAAGCCTTTATGAATTGATTTTAACTCATCTATAAACGCATCATATGCCGCATCATCTTTTTCAATTTTTGCGATCAAATCACCTAGCCAATTCAATGCGCCTAGGCCTGTATTGTCATAATCGCGTTTTGCCAACGCACTCATATGACGTGAGGCAATTTGCATTGCATAACTATGTCCAGAACCCGATAAACGAGAAGCCCAACGTGTTTTACGTTGTTGTAAAAGTTCGATAATACGATCTTTTTCATCAAAACGTAGTTGCTCAAAAGCCAATTTAAGCAACTGAATTGCATCAAACTTATCCGTTAAAGATTTGGTTGTTAAGGTCAACCATGCACTAATTTGACCTTTGTCATCGGTTTTAGAACGAAGTGAAGCGCCCATTCCCAAACCGCCACTGACTGCCGTCTGTAACTGTTGAAGTTCAAGATAATCATATTCTCCCGCACCGACTTCTCCCATGAGAACAGACAGTAAGTTAAAATAAGGCGATTTTACAATTTGATCTGGTATTTGAATCAATACTTGTTGGTAGTAAATTCCATTTGTACCTGCATGGTACAGATTTAATGGTGTATCTACCCCATTGCAAATCACTTCACGCAATTGGCCTTGAACAATGGCCAATTCAGCTGGAATGTCTTCCAAACCAACTTTAGGTAATAAGCTCAAATCATCTGGTGTTTCTTGACGAATTTTTAAAGCTTCTGTCTGGGCGATAATTTCAGCTTTATCTGCTTCTGACAAAGCCTCACCAATTTTCGCCAAACGTGCTTTTTCATCTTCTGCTTCTTGAGCAGATTTATTTGCATCTGGAACTAAAGTCATTTGTACACGATGCGGGTTATCCAATAAATGAACTTGAATCAAGTTGGATAACCACATCGGATCTTTGAGTTCTTCTTTTACTTCTGCAATGGCAGTATCTACATCCCAAGCATGGATTGGATCATTATGATGAATTGCATTGCCCAAACCATTGAGGATCAGTGTTAAACCATACGGCGTACCATCACCACTGATTTCACGTTGATGTAATTCAATTTGATGCAAAATTGCATCAACCATGTCTTTATCGATAGGCTTAGAAGCAACATCTTGAAGAATATTAAGCACGCCATTTTTAAATTCTTCAGTATGCTCAGGATTTGAACCTTGAACTCCACAATAGAACGTCATTTCATAGTTAGAATCATCTACACCCATGATTGGACCTGTAGACTGTGCATAACCACATGTTTCTAAATAATGGCGCAACGGCGAAGCAGAGTTTTCTAAAAGAATGCCTTCAACCAAACGCATACCCAAGCGAAGTTTAACATCACTGGTTTTTGGCAATAACCAAGACAAAATATGATAGGTCTTGTCTGTTAAATCTTCTGCATCAACAGCATAGGTTTCTTGTACTTCAATCGGAGCTGTTAGTCTTTGCTCTTCTTTAGAGTAAATCGTTTCACCTTTGCTGAATTTAGACAGCGCCAACTTTTCAAATTGTTCTTGCAGTTTATAAGCAGGCTCATCACCAAAAGTCATAAATACTGCATTACTCGGATGATAATGTGATTTGTAAAACGCCACTAACTCATCATAAGTTAGGTCAGGAATATCCTTCGGATCACCACCAGAATTATAATGATAGGTTGTTTTCGGGAACAAATGATGCGCAAGCTGATGATAAAGCTGATCTGACGGTGAACTCATTGCCCCTTTCATTTCATTAAATACCACGCCTTTATAAACAGGCTCACCATTTTCCAGCTCAATACGAATACCTTCTTGAGCAAAATCCAATGGATTTAAATTGGCCGCAAAAGCCGCGTCCAAATAGACTTCCAAAAGGTTTTGGAAATCCTTTTTATTTTGGGTTGCAAATGGATAAGCGGTCCAATCAGCTGCTGTAAACGCATTCATAAAAGTATTTAATGAACGACGAATCATCAAAAAGAATGGATCACGTACTGGGAATTTCTCTGAACCACACAATGCTGTATGTTCAAGAATATGTGCCTCACCTTTGGAATCCATCGGTTGAGTACGGAAAGCAACAAGGAACACATTTTCGTCATGATCTGTTGCTAAATGGTAGTGCATTGCACCAGTCACTTTATGTTTATATTCAGACACTAAAATGTCTAAAGCTTCTACATGGTGTTGACGTACCAGCTGAAACGCAGGATGAACAGTTTGAGATAAGGTTTCAGTGACATCTACAGTCATGCGATCTCCAATATTAAATGTTTATCTATACGTTTAAGTATAACCGAAACTTTAATAAATGCGATTCATTCCTAACACTAATTCTTAGTAAATCAATCAGGATTCATCACGACTTGCTGTTCAAATATCAAGAATCAGCAATGAGCTAAATAAAAAAGTGATGATCAAAAGATTCCATCATCACTGTAAAACTTAACTTTTTTTAACTCAATATTTTAATTAGTGATGCTTCGAGCCTTTTTAGGCTAATGTTTTCTATGTATTCCGATAATGAGTAAAGGTTGTGAACCAATCTAAATAGGCTTTCCCTGAAAATGATTAAACAAGTGTTATCTGTATTAAGAGCTTTTTATAGAAAAGAATTGCTTAGGCTATTTTTAGTATGTTTACCAAGAAAACTTTTTTGGAGATCAACATGGATTCATCTCCAAAAATAAGAAGTATCTTAAAGCCTATAGCTATAAACCAGCAGCACCATTTTCAAATTATGCTGTTGCTCAGAGTTAAGCGCTATAGAGCAAGGGATTTCCAAACTCACTAAATTAAATATTTGAAGTAATTATAATTTGGGTGATTTGAGACAAAAACATAATTTTGCTTTTGATAAAATGGCGCTGCATCTTTTTCACTACTTAAGCACAAGGCAGAAAAATTAGATTTTGCTCTTTTTTCAAGTTCGAGCAATAAACTTTTACCCAATCCAGTTTTTCGGTATTCAGGCAACACATAGAAACGGCGTACCCGACCAATTTTATGCTGAGTTTCAAGGTTCTGCTTTGTTTCACCATCTTCACTGATTTGAATATTTAAACCACCGCATGCAACCAGTTTATCTCCATCAAACGCAACCAATAAAAATTCACCATGTCGATTAAATTTATTGCTGCCTTGCTGAAACTCATCAACCAAACGTTGAATAAAATGAAACCCTTCTTTTTCAGCAACTACGGCTAAATCTTGAATTTGCGCAGGCAATTGATCTACCTGTTGAATTAAAATATTCACTCAACCTCCAATATATTTAGGGTCTGTAGACAGTTTTAACTTTATGCCTATGTTTATTTCTAAACAAAACCTAACCCAGCGATCTCAATCAATCACCGTGAAACAATCTAATTTAATCACGCACACTGATCAACACAATGGCTTAAATTACGCAATAATCATCTCAAAAACAGGTTTTGTTCAGTACACCATCAAGTTATAAAATTCCAACAAACCATATTTGACAAATGTAATTGAAATTTTTTCAACAAACTACTGTAAAGCTGAGCATTCGTGTAAACTTTATGTTTTTAACATTGATGTGATGAAGAACATGGCTATAGTTGACCTTTTTGCAATTGGTAACGCGCTCATTGACCAAGAATTTAAAGTATCAGATCTCTTTTTAGCTGAACAAAATTTGCAAAAAGGCACCATGCAACTCGCAGATGGTGAGTCTCAAACTCAGCTATACAATAATTTAAAAGCCAGCCAAAATTATAAAGGTCAAGCATCTGGCGGTTCAGCTGCCAATACCACAGTGGCATTCAGTGCATTAGGTTCTTCAGCATTTTATGCGTGCCGTGTTGGAAATGATGATCTAGGCACAATTTATCTCGACGGCTTAAATGAAGCAGGCATCAAAACTTCGAAAAAATCGATCAGTGAAGGTGTTACGGGTACATGTATGGTTCTGGTCAGTGAAGATTCAGAACGTACGATGCAAACTTATCTCGGCATTACTGCAGAACTTTCAGATCTACAAATGGATTTTGAACCTTTAAAAACAGCGCAATGGTTATATATCGAAGGTTACTTGTCTACAAGTGATTCAGCACGCGCAGCCGTAAAACAAGCACGTCAAATTGCCCGTGATCACAAGGTTAAAATCGCATTGACCCTATCTGACCCGGCAATGGTGCAATATGCACGCCAAGGTCTAAATGAACTAATCGATGATGGTGTGGATCTAATTTTCTGTAATGAACAAGAAGCCATGATGTATACAGAAACTGACTCTGTTGAAGCAGCGCTGAATAAATTAAAAACACTAAGTACTGATGTGGTGATTACACTAAGTGAAAAAGGTGCATTAGTCGCAGATCAAAAACAGCATTTTTATGTTCAAGGTCGTAAAGTAAATGCAGTAGATGCAAATGGTGCTGGTGATGCATTCTCAGGTGCTTTCTTATATGCTTTAAATAATGGTGAAAATTTACAAACTGCGGCACAACTTGCTATTCTTATTTCAAGTGAAGTGGTGTCTAAGTTTGGACCACGCCTAGACGTTGCAGAATACGCAAATCTACTCGAAACGTTCAAAAAGGAATGTGCATAAATGTCTGAAAAAATTGCAATGACCGATGAAATTGAAGAGCGTAAGGCACGTGCGTTTGACACAATGACTGGCGACACCATTTTTATCACTCAACGTGATGGTGCATTTTATGCCTACCAAAATGTCTGCCCTCACCTACAAACTGAACTAGAATTTCTTGAAAATCAGTTTTTAGACCAAGACGGCGAATATATTCAATGCTCTACGCATGGTGCTTTGTTTGAAGTTGAAACAGGTGAATGTATTTCAGGGCCATGTCTGGGTGATAAACTTGAAAAAGTAAATATTTCAGTCCATTCAGATGGTGGTATTTACATCGAGGACGAATAAGGTTGGAAACTGCCATGCTTGGATTCTTATTTGAACATGAATTAATGCCCTTTCACCTCAGTGTCTTGGCTTTAATTCTGCTGAGTATGGCAGAAACTTTTGGCTACTATATTGGCTTACGGCCAAGTACCTTTCTGAAAAAAATTTCACCAGATTGGCTCATTGAGTCGCCCCTGTTACAAGTCAAATTTTCTAAAGTACTTATTTTTGTTTTTTTATTATTGAATTTTAGTTTTGCAGGCTATTTTTTACAGCTCTCTATCTTTGCAAGCAAACAAGTATTTGCCGCTTGGTATTATGTGGTTTTACCCGCATTGGTGATTGCAATCTTCTTTACCGTGTTTATGATTCATTGTTTGGATCAGGTGATAAAACCTAAAGTTACGTTGAATCAAGTTGACTTGCTTGGACGATTGGCTACAGTCTCTAGTGGTAATGCACGACCAGGATTTTCAGCTCAAGCACGGGTCCGTGATGAAAATGGACAACTGCACTATATCCAAGTCGAACCAGAATTTGGTGAGTTAGAATTTCAATCTCAAATCATCTTAATACGTTTTAGAAAATCACATTATATTGCCAAGAAAATTTCGACCTCAAATCACCTATTTAGTTCAGATCAGTATTAAAAGTCTAACTCGGTGTTAGCACATCCAATACCTTTATTACTTCACTACCTTAAGTCAATCATAACTTGCCCTCATTTTGGCCAAGTTGCAATTTTAGCTTCAATCCGTGCACAAAATGACGCAATTTGAACTTGAGTAACTGATTCAGCTTTATACAGTGACAACATTTGAAAATGGCATTTTGGTGCGCAGGTACTCAATAATGCGATTTTCAATATGCGTTTTACTGGTTGCCAAAGTACCAAACGATCTACCCACCAAGCTGAACCCAATGAAGTAATCGCCAATGTGTATTTTAGGTTGTCGAGTTTAGGTTGAATTGCACCCAAATCGTTTGCATGATCATAAGCAACTCCAGGAGCCCAAATACGATCAAACCAGCCTTTCAGCATTGCAGGAAAACCAAACCACCAAGTCGGAAAGACCAGTATTAAAGCTTCTGTGGAAAGTAAATCATCTATATTCTCTTTGACAACAGTTTGATCAAATGTAGGACTGTAATAACTTTGACGTTCCTCATCTGTCAGTGCGGGTGAAAAACCAGAAGCGTACAGATCTTCAATCACAACTTCATGACCATTGGCAATTAAAGTCGCTATTGCGGTCTTCGCCAAGCTTTGACAAAGACTATCAGTTACAGGGTGAGCAATAACAACTAAACATTTCATGGTGATTTCCTTTCAGCTCAACCAGTTATAATTTATTAGATAAAATGAACAGGAATTTAAATCATTGAACTTCAGCAAAAATCCAAATATAGATGAAGTTGTACATAATCAAATAAATACCCAACTATCAAAATAGAAACATCTTTCAACTTTTAATTATGACTAAAATTTAAGCATAAATCACGATTATTGTTCCCCCCATATTTGTTACTCAATTGGATTTTTTCTAAAATAATAAACTCAGCAAAAATTTAAACCAACCATTTTAATCGGAATATTTTCTCACCAAACTTAATTCAAACCAATTTAGTTGGTTTAATAAAATCTAAACAATACTATTTTACTAGGTTTTATTTTTATTAATTACAAGTGTTTTAATCAACTTTAAAATCAATAAAAATTAGTATATTTTTTAACAACACAAATTTTTAAGTAATTGTTTAATTTATATTTAATAATATATTTTTATTTTAACTGTTTTATCTATTTATTTCTTGTTGCGTTTTGTTTAATAATATAAGCATATTTAAATAATAGGCTTAACGCATGAGCTTAAAACCTAACGATTTAAACCGGCGGCTTGTCAGGGAAATTGCAATCATATTAATAATTAAGATTGCACTTTTAATGACGATCAAACATATCTGGTTTGATGCGCCGACTATTCCTAAAAATTTTGATAACCAAGTTGCTGAGCGTATTGCTGGCAGTCCTTCCCAAATCAAGGAGACACGTTGATGATTTCTGAAAGCGTGGTCGATCTTTCGCGGTTCCAATTTGCAATGACCGCGATGTATCACTTTATATTTGTACCACTTACTCTAGGTCTGGCTTTTATTCTTGCCATTATGGAAACCACTTATGTGATTTCTGGTAAAGAAATTTATAAAGACATGACCAAATTCTGGGGCAAACTTTTCGGTATTAACTTTGCTTTAGGTGTAACCACTGGTCTGACCATGGAATTCCAGTTCGGTACAAACTGGGCGTACTACTCTCACTATGTGGGTGATATTTTTGGTGCGCCACTTGCCATTGAAGGATTGATGGCATTCTTTCTAGAATCAACTTTTATTGGTTTATTCTTCTTTGGCTGGGATCGCCTTTCAAAAGTTCAACATTTAAGTGTGACATGGTTAGTTGCGCTGGGTTCGAATTTATCAGCATTATGGATTTTAGTTGCCAATGGTTGGATGCAAAATCCTGTCGGTTCAGAATTTAATTTTGAAACCATGCGTATGGAACTTGTCGACTTTGGTGCTTTGATTTTTAACCCAGTTGCTCAAGTGAAATTTGTTCACACGGTGTCTGCAGGTTATGTGACTGGTGCAATCTTTGTTCTCGCCATTTCAAGTTATTACTTATTGAAAAAACGTGATTTACCATTTGCGCGTCGCTCTTTCGCCATCGCTGCAATCTTTGGTTTAGCGTCTACACTTTCAGTCATCTTATTGGGTGATGAATCTGGTTATGAGCTTGGTGATGTTCAAAAAACCAAGCTGGCTGCAATTGAGTCTGAGTGGGAAACACATCCAGCACCTGCGCCATTTACTTTATTTGGTATTCCAAATCAGGAAGAACAACGTACTGACTATGCCATAAAAATCCCGTATGCGATGGGTATTATTGCCACACGTTCACTCGATAAAGAAGTCACCGGGCTTAAAGATTTGATGGTTCAACATGAGGCACGTATCCGTAATGGTATGGTGGCATATAGCGAACTTGAAAAACTTCGTGCTGGTGACCGTTCGCCTGAACTTATGGCATCGTTCAAAGAAAACCAAAAAGATTTAGGTTATGGCTTACTTCTTAAAAAATATACTGAAAATGTAACAGATGCTTCTGAAGCACATATTCAAGCAGCAACAAAAGATACCATTCCAAATGTAACTGCATTGTTCTTCTCTTTCCGTGCAATGGTCGCTTCTGGTTTCTTGATGCTACTTCTGTTTATTCTTGCAACATTTGCTGTGGCAAAACGTAATGCAGAAAATAAACCATGGTTACTTAAATTTGCATTGTTTGCACTGCCATTACCTTGGATTGCAGCACAAACAGGTTGGTATGTAGCTGAAGGTGGTCGTCAACCATGGACCATTGGTGAAGTGTTGCCTACACATCTCTCTGCATCGAGTTTAAGCACTGGCGATGTATGGGGATCAATCATTGCATTAGCCGCGTTCTATACGGTGTTATTGATTATCGAAATGTATTTAATGATCAAATTCTCACGCTTAGGACCAAGCTCTTTACACACAGGTAAATATCACTTCGAGAAACTTGAAGCTCAGCAAGCTCAAACTGGGGAGAATCAATCATGATCGAATATGAACTTCTCAAAATTATCTGGTGGGTTTTAGTCGGTGTTCTACTGATTGGCTTCGCCCTCACAGATGGTTTCGATATGGGCTCAATGGCACTGATGCCATTTGTAGGTAAAACTGATGATGAACGCCGTGCAGCAATCAATACCATTGCACCGCATTGGGAAGGCAACCAAGTGTGGTTCGTGACTGCGGGTGGCGCACTATTTGCTGCTTGGCCTATGGTTTATGCAACGGCTTTCTCAGGTATGTATTGGGCGCTCTTGCTGGTCTTATTTGCACTCTTCCTTAGACCTGTTGGCTTTGACTATCGCTCTAAACTGCAAAATACCCAATGGCGTAATTCTTGGGATTGGGGCTTATGTATCGGTGGTGCTGTACCCGCGCTGGTTTTCGGTGTTGCATTTGGTAATATGTTCTTGGGTGTACCGTTTACTTTAGATGAGACTGTACGTTCGACTTATACAGGTAGCTTCTTTGCCCTACTCAATCCATTTGCACTGGTTTGCGGAATTGTAAGTTTGTCGATGCTGTGTGCACATGGTGGCGCATGGTTAATGCTACGTACAGATGGTGTATTACGTCAACGTTCTGCTAAAGCAACACAATTGATGGGTATACTCTTCTTAGTCACTTTCTTGGGCGTGGGTGCTTGGTTATATTTTGGTGGCATCGAAGGATATACTTTGGTACAGCCATTTAATACCAATGCTGTTGCCAATCCGCTTGCGAAAGAAGTATTAACAACAGGTAACCATGGTTGGATGAATAACTATTCAATTTACCCAATCACCATGCTTGCACCTATTTCTGCAATCCTTGGCGCAATCCTGATTATCTTTGGTGCTGGTAAAAACAAAGCTGGCGTGAGCTTTACAGGTTCTACCTTAGCGGTGACTGGATCAATTTTAACTGCTGGTTTTGCACTGTTCCCATTCCTAATGCCATCAAGTATCAACCCAACTGTAAGTTTAACCATGTGGGATGCGGTTTCAAGTAAGAATACATTGACAGTAATGACTGTGGTTGCTTCTATATTTGTGCCAATTATTTTAATCTATACCACATGGTGTTATTACAAAATGTGGGGCGTTATCACCAACAAACATGTTCAAGACAACTCACACAGCCTATACTAAGGCTGTGTCTAAGCAAATAGGAGAATATTTATGTGGTATTTCGCTTGGATTCTTGGGATCTTGATGGCGTGTTTTGCAGGTGTTTTAAGTGCACTCTATATTGAACATCATCAAGATTTGGATGAGGAATAAACCATGACAGAGATCGCAATGACAACAAAAGAAAGAAAGCCGAATAAGTTTGCAATGGCCATTTCGTTTTTGATGGCATTGCCTCTTGCTGCGGTATTGTTGATTCACCCTGGGGCAATGCTTGATGCCAATGGTCACTATAACCATAGTGCGCTCATGATGGTAATGATTGGTATTTCAGGTGGCTTTATACATGGGGTAGGATTTCTGCCACAGTTTTGGTTATGGAAATGGTTATTTAGTCCCTATGTCGCATGGCCACTCATGCTATGGGGCTATTACACTTGGTTCTTTAGCTAAGTCCTAAATTTGAAAAAATAAGACCCTGATTTATTCAGGGTTTTATTTTAATTGGATGAAACTTTACTGGGCACCCTCTTTCTCATTTCAATTAAATGCAAATCTACAACAGGTATGCCTACATTTGCATTTAAAGGATAATCCGCCACTACACCCGTTTGTACATAGCCACGGCGTTGATAATAAGCAATCAATTCATGACGTACACTTAAAACCCACATAACGAAATGCGTGGAATGACAATGGTTAGATAGGACTTTTTCATGCAGATACTGTTCAGCAAAATCTAAAACATATTTGCCAATACCTTGATTTTGGAATTTAGCTGCAATACAAAATGTGCCGATTTCCACATCATGCTGGATAAAAGTCAGACCAATACATGCGACAATTTGCTCATCTAATTCAGCAACAAATAACTGAAAATTATTCTGAGCCAATGTTTGTTTTAATTACTTGGCATTTATGCGATCACCTGTGACAATTTGTGACTCACTTGTCCAACTACGACCTTCTTGCTGTCGATAAGCAGAATTAATCAAATCAACTAAATTTGTAATGTCGGATATTCGTGCTGTTCTAAAATTAAGCTGCATACAGTTTGCTTTTTAAAAACTTGAAGATAAATAAGACCAATTCAAAAATGACCAGTGATAAAGCAACCTCCAAGAGAATCAGCAATTCTCCACTTCGACTACCCGAACAATGCATTTGGGCAGTGCCGGCAATACATTTAAAGATTAGCTTATAAAATGAGCTTGACCAGATATATAAAATACCTAAACTAGCAAAGAAAGCCAGAAAATGGAAAATATTAGATTTATTCTGAAAGAGTTGCGCTGTAATACAATAAGCTCGATATGGAATCCAGCTAAAAGCAAATAAGCCAATAGCGGTAAAAATGATCGCTACTGTATAAAGAAAATCATCTGACATCAAAAAACTTTCAAACATTTTTATTCTTTTTTTCAAAAATACACTTTGTTATAACACAAAAAAGACCATCGAAATGGTCTTTTACATGTACTTCAAATTATTGCTCAGCTAACCAAGTCATAAACTTCTGACGTTCCGCCTTGCTTGCATTTTGCCAGATTTGAATCAATTGGCGATCTGCCGAATTGGCATCACTCACGGTTTGAGTAGTCTTAGCAACTGAGGTTGTTGCTGGCGATTGGCTTGTCGTTGTTGCATATACAGCTGCTGGTTGATTTACTGGCGCTTTCTTACTTGAAGTTAAATCAATCACTTTGCCGAATAAACCAGAACCTAACCAAGGCTTCGCTTCAGTATTCACACCAGTCTGTTGCACCACGAGACGGTTTTTATTGTCATAAATCGCAATCGTTGGTTGTTCTGCATATTTTTTTGCATCTTCAAAACGCTGAGGTGGATTTACCAAAGCAATTTTATAAGTTTGACCATCTTTTAAATCTGGCGCTGTCACTGTGACCACACCCGATTTTAAAATGTCGTGTTCACCATTTAAATGTTCAAAATATTGTTGATAACGAACACTTACTGCAACTTGACCAGCATCGACTTTATATTCATTCTTTTTACGGATTAAACCTGAATTCACTTCTTGATCGTTCACCGCCAATACTACAATTTCTTCTGGCGCAGATAAGGTGACTGCTGCAAAAACTGATCCGCTTAGCATTAAAGCTAATGCAGCAACGCCGTATTTAAATGCCATATTGCTCTACTCTTATGTCAAATATATGTAAAATTTATTGCACTATGCAATGTCGTGATGACAGTTTTATGACAATGGCGATTTGTTCTGATTTTTATAATGAAACCATTTTCATTTTACTTGTCACATAATTTTGTCATTTACTGGAAAAACCATTCATCTGCTTGTCCTGAACGCACATTTTAAAATTATTTTTTCTTATTTATAACTACAGCATTTGAATAGCACACATTCAAAATAAGCATAATTCTAAAAAAACAAATTAACAGGATGTTCCCCATGAATAAGAAAACCATATCCAGATTTAAAGCAATATTAACGAGATGTATCATCGGTATTACAGCTGTTTTGGTCGTACCTTATGCCACACAAACAATGGCAGCAACCAGCTATGCCACTCAAGCGAGCCCAGCACAACTCTCAAAACTTGCCTACAATATGAATGCCAATATGGTACAACGTAACCTCAACACATCTGAAAAAAACCTGTACCAGCAACTTTACAACATAGCCAATAATCAAACCTCTTTATACAACCCGTCTATCACCTCCACCATTCAACAATACGAAAATATTCGTAGCAAAATTCGTCAACAATTTTCCACAGTTACGCAGCTTGCTATAAATACTTATGGCAACCAGTCACAACAAAAAATATTACTTGCAACTAATGCTTTTATTTTAATGTATTACGATGCACTCAGTCGTAACAATCCAAAATTCTTCTGGCCAAATCTGGGTATTTTTGTAGCCAATGATGTCCGTTCTACGTATGCATTAACCTTCTCATTGTCCAATGCTTTAGATCCCTTAAATGTCACCAATGGTCAAAGTGTTATTATTGCAGGGATGAATGTACCCACATTACAGTCCACCATTGCTCAAGCCAATAATGAATTAATTAATGGGCAAGCCAATGTGATGGCAGATATTGGTGGACTCAGTATTATGCATCAACACTATGATGCTTTGGTGTTAGCACAACAACTGACTGGCTATGGATCTACCCTGACACAAGCGTTTCAATTACAAAAAATCGCGGATGAAGAAGCGCTTAGATCAGGTATTTATTCATCAAAATTTAAAAAGTTGGCTACAGATGCAGCTATCAGCTTTGGTATTCATGAACAGGAAAAAATTCTACAGCCGATGTGGGATAAGCCAATAATGCGTGATTTTGCTAAAATTAATAATTTTATGCTCTCGCTGAGTTTAGAGAATTTAGGCTTACGTGGTGATATCTTTGTGGGCATCAATAAATTTAAATTAATTTTCACCCCCTATCTGATTATACGCGCACCATTCACAGCAACCAATCTGGCCAATGTACAACATCGTATCGCAATTGCACGTAACGGTTTTAATGTGCTAAATGAATGGAAACAAAATATATTCTTCGCACCATGGATTCCAATCTATCAATCACATATTGGTAAGGGTAATGGATTGTACCAACCTGTAGGTGCGCGATAAATCATTAAACACCTCGATGCACAACATTACACTTTTTTCAAAGCGACTACATTTTGAGCACAGTTCTTGCTTGTTTAATATTGTGTATATCGCACAATAAAAATACTCAACAAAAAATGAGGTGCAACATGATTTTTAAAGACCATATAGTCCGTGTTGAAAACATTAAAACGATGCAAATGCTGGATAAAGCGAAGTTAGATCATCAGGTTATTGCGATGTTTATGACTTGTGAAGGCATTCCTTTAAAAACCAGTGAAGTGACTGCGCTTTTAAAACAATATGAAATGCTAGGACAGCACAAAGTTCCAGCTAAAAAAGCCAAGGCATTGCTTCAGGCTAAAATGGAGCATTTTGAGGATTCTGAATTACCGTGCCCTGCTGCTTACTAAGGCAGCTAAGCGTTAGGATTATTGTTTAAATCACCTTTTATCGGTAAATAGAATCAATAGATACGTTCTATTTACCGCATTTAAACCATATAAACTGCTAAACCATACAAGCTTCATTTCCCCAAAGCCCCACATTGTTATTTTTGCAAAGGAATTACGAATATTTGCTTTTCAAAATGATAATGTAAACCAGACTGCGCTATTTTATCCTGCAATAATTCTGAATGGTCAATATGTTTTGACGCAACGAAGCGCCCCATATAACGGTTCTCAATCGGATCAATTTGAATGTTTTTAAGTGCTTTGAGCAAGAAAATACCATAACGGCATTCTACGTACAGTCCAGATGAAAAGATTAAAAAATGATCCCATTCCGAAACATCTAAACTTGCACTCAACTGGATTCAATCGTTGAGATTTAGTCTTTGAATATCATTGAATAATCATACAATGGGTTCAATCATCATCGAATATGTATATTTTATAAAACATTCATTTTAAGCAATCAGCTTTCATCTATATAGATGTGTATAATGAAAAGTCCTTAATAATTTATATATTTATCTCTATGCTTCAAATTCTGCAAAAACAGCTGGATGAAAGTACATTTTGCCCACTTTGTCAGGCAAGTATGTATTATGTTGAAGCTGAAGAATTTGAGAAAGAAGTCAGTTTTCACCAATGTAGCCATTGCAATCATCAAGTTTTTCAAAACAATCAACGCAACTGTCATTGTGAAACATGCCAAAGCAAACGGCGTAAGCTGATTAAAGAAACTCGCTTGCAAGAAACCCGTAAGCTAAAGAAAAAAGATAATTTTGAATTAGGTTTAGACCAGCTCAGTTTTTTACATAAATTATTTTTACTGAGTATTTTAGACAATCAGGTGCATGAAAATACCAACCATCAAGAGTTTATTGATTGGGAAGTGATTAAATATCATCCCATTACCCCCAATTACTATTTTCAAAGTCAACTTCTCAATCAACTGATTAAAGACAATGTTTTTGTTGCCAAAGATTTTAGTGATGATGCACACCAATACTATATCAATGTCCGTTTGGATGGTTATTCCGAACCGAGTATGTTTAGTATCGCAACACAACTACGCCATTGGTTCTATGAAAATCTAAGCCAAGGTATCCCATTTAAAACATCCGAAGAAGTGAAAAATGCACTCTATGTTGTGCTGTATCAAGAAATTGTACAGTTTACCCAACATTATTGTCGCACGTGGGGTATCCAGATTTCGGGCAATAAAAACTTCCAAATCTTCTGTTATCACCTACTCGACACATTGGCCGTTGGGCAAATTTTCTATCTAATTCAAACTGCGCTTGAATATTTATATCAAAAAAAGGCGCTACAAGTTCGTAACGAAAACTTTATTAATACCAATATTCTCAAAAAAACAGTGCAACAATATCGAGAACGCGCAATTGCAGAAAAATGGGAAACCTCAACCCTGCCACGTCCACCGAATATTCCATTAAGTAGGATGAGTGAAATACTGTTTTATCGATTTTTAGGCTACGATGAAGGTATCTTCTTTCAACCTGTGTGGAAATCTTGGAAAAAGATTGAACCACGCTTAAATTTCTATTCGCAAAAGCGCTGTATGTATTGTGGCTCAAACGAATTAACGGTTGAGTATGATGCACAAAATTATGTGACATTATTTTGTCGCAGTTGCAAACACCAAGACCACTACTTTACTCAGTAAGGAGCATTTATGAATCATCCTGAAAATATTACACATTCTCAAACGGATCAACTTCATACCCACACTGATGTCATTTTACAAAAAGTTGTGGATGCTTTGACTGAGTTGCAAACTCAACAGCCCTTAGTCCAGTGCATCACCAACAGTGTTGCAGCAAATTATGCCGCCAACGTCTTATTGGCTGCTGGGGCTTCCCCTGCAATGATTGATAACCCATTTGAGGCTGAAAGCTTTGCTTCTATTGCTGCGGCATTAAGTATCAATGTGGGAACACCAACCTCTGAACAAATGCAGGCCATGCAAATTTCAGCGCAAACTGTAGCAAGTAAAAATACACCGTGGGTGCTCGACCCTGTTGGTTATGGTGCATTTCTCAAATGGCGCAGTGAAATGGTTGATCAATTGGTTTTGCTTAAACCAAATGTTATTCGTGGCAATGCTTCAGAGATCAGTGCACTTGCCGGAAATCAGGTTGAATCGAAAGGTGTAGACAGTACTGTGTCAAGCAATGAAGTGTATTTACAGGCTTTAGCACTTTTAACTCATACCGAATGTGTTGCAATTTCTGGTGAATCTGACTTTATTCTATCTAAAGAATTTAATAGTGTGATTCAGGTCAATGGCGGAAGCTTTTTACAGCCGAAAGTCACGGCAACAGGTTGCGCTTTAGGGGCATTAATTGCAGCTTATAGTGCAGTCACAACAGCCACGATCGCAACAATCTCTGCACATATCCATTTTGCGATTGCAGGAAAACTGGCTTTTGAAAAAGCCCAATCTGTTGGGAGCTTTAATGTCGCATTTTTAGATGAAATATATCAAATGAGTGCAGATAAAATTTGGCAATATGCTGATATAGAAGTCTTAAGTCTTTAAACTAAACAGATAGACTTGCTTTTTAGCATTAAAATTAAGCTTAAACCTTATGGAATCACTTATGTCATTACGAGAAGAAGAAAAATTATTTTGGGACGCAATAGACCAGTCGAACCACAACAAAAATGCTCACTGGTCTGATTATGATATTGACCAGCATTTACAAGATCTTGTGCAATATTTATCTCAATTAGATAAACAACAACTGATTACTTTTGAAAAAACACTTCAGCTCAAACTATCACAACTCTATAGTGCTGAAATCACAGAACTCTCGACAATTCTAGAATCTGATTTCACTGAAAAAGATGGTATTTTCAATTTCGATGCCTATTTATCAGATGATGGTTTTATTTATTTTAGATGTTGGTTAATCCTCAAAGGCAAGGAATTCTTTGATGACATACAAGAAGATATTCAAAACTTTGTTAGCGGGAAATATAGTTTTGATATAGGCGACACTTGGGCTGAGGGTCTACTCTATGTTGCTGATGAAGCATATAGCGTCCATCATGAAAATGAAGAAGAGTCTGAGATTCGTGATGCGGTATATTTACAACATCCAGAACATCACTATGATTTTGCGGCGGGCGAGATTGAAAGAGATTTACTCAATGGTGTTGAGTTACAAGCGCGATATCCAAAACTGGTTAAAGCAATATGCGAACTCAGAAATGAATAAGTAAAAGATTGGGGCCTATCTTTTAAGCCCCAAGTTGATTATTTTTGCACGAAAACTTTTTTATAAATTTCTCGTGGCATTTCAGCAAACTCTACACAGAGCTGAATTTCTAAACCCTGTGCAGAATAATCTTCAAATGACTGTAAAAATTGCGATAAATTTTCAGTCATTAAGTCTTTTTGTGGTTCAGTACGTCCACTTAGACCTTGTAAACGTACAAAAATAAATGCTTGATTACTCTGCTCGCCACTTTCATCTCCAAAGCCAATTAAATAATCCGAAACTGATTGAATACGGGATTTAATATCATGCGCGTGCCCCACTAAACCTGTATCAAACAGTGCATGATTTAAGCCCAACATCAATTTCTTTTTATCTAAATTCTGAATATTGTCAGAATAATCAATAAACATTTGTGGCATGGTATTAACCGTTTGAAAGTACTGGATATTGGTCAGAATTATAGCATTAACATATAAAAAAACTGTAAAATTAACGCGAAATTAGCATTTTAGCGCTTAGATTTATGAGAACTGTAAAAGAAAAAGCAAGTCGTAGAGGTGTTATTTTTTTTAGCTTACTTTTAGCTCTACAGATTTACTTCCAAATACTAAATTTTCTAAATGATAAGGAATTCGAGATAAATCAAATACTAATCTATATTTCGTTGATTTTAATCTGTAAATATTACTTTAAGTTTGAATCTTTTTTAAAAGCTAGACATTGGGCTTAAGTTAGCATCTTAATTATTTCAAACATTTTATTTTTTTACACTACATTGATTGTATTTTTCAGCTGTATCAATATTTCACAAGCTAAAACTATTGTCCCTCTCTTGCTGATTTTAGTTTTAGCATTTGTGGCATATATCCCATAAATGAATCTTAGCTAATTCATATTACGAAGTACTTGCATAATTAAGATTATACCGATTTTAGAGACTCTACATAAATATAGAGTCTCATTAATTTAAATTCTGGCATGTGTGCCATACTTATCGATCATAATTGAACTCGCTTCATTTAAACCACGTACTGTGACGTTGATTCCATTCTTACGAAATTTGCTTACAACAGAATCCAACATCGCAACAGATGTGACATCCCAAATATGGGAGTGAGTCAAATCGATAATTACATTTGAAATTTTCTCATTGAAGTCAAAACTTTGCATAAATTTTTCAGAAGAGCTAAAGAAAATCTGACCGCTTAAATCATATAAACGTGCTGAACCTTCAAAAGTAGACTTCACCTGAATATCATCTTCTAATTTAATGGCAAGAAATAGCGCTGAAAGCAAAACGCCACTGAGTACACCTAATGCGAGGTTATGAGTAGCCACGACCACTATGACGGTCACGATCATCACAGCATTACTACTTTTAGGATTTGCTTTAAAGCTAGTTAGAGAACGCCATTCAAAGGTACTAATAGAGACCATAATCATTACAGCAACCAATGCAGCCATCGGAATCACTTTGAGCCAGTCACTAATAAATACAACAAGAATAAGAAGAAAAATACCCGCTGAAAATGTTGATAAGCGAGAAAAACCGCCTGATTTCACATTAATCATAGATTGACCGATCATTGCGCAACCCGCCATTCCTCCCATAAAACCAGATGCAATATTCGCGATTCCTTGCCCTTTGCATTCCTGATATTTATCACTTGGTGTATCAGTCATTTCATCCACGATCGTCGCTGTCATCATAGATTCAAGTAAACCAACTGCCGCTAATGCGAATGAATACGGCAAGATAATTTTCAATGTTTCAACATTCAAAGGGATGTCTGGAAGTAAAAATATTGGAAGCGTATCAGGCAAAGCCCCCATATCCCCAACTGTTCGCACATCAAATCCAAGACTCATTGCCAATATCGTAATTGCAATAATACACACAAGCGGTGAAGGCAGTATTTTTCCTAATTTTGGAATGAGCGGAAATAAATAAATGATTACCAAACCTAATGCAACCAAAGCATAAACATGCCACGTCACATTCACAAATTCAGGCAACTGAGCCATCAAAATTAAGATAGCTAAAGCATTCACAAAGCCAATCACTACAGATTTAGAAACAAACCGCATTAACTTCGCTAACTTCAAATAGCCTGCAAATATTTGAATCACACCCGTTAAAATTGTTGCAGCAAGTAAATATTCAAGGCCATGCTCTTTTACTAAAGTGACCATAAGCAATGCCATAGCGCCTGTTGCTGCCGAAATCATTGCTGGCCGTCCCCCAACAAACGAAATCACGACGGCGATACAAAATGATGCATATAAACCCACTTTTGGATCTACACCAGCAATAATTGAAAAAGCGATAGCTTCGGGGATGAGTGCAAGCCCCACAACAAGTCCAGCAAGCACATCCCCACGGATGTTAGAGAACCATTGTTCTCGGATATTAGATAACATAAATAGCGCCTATTTTTTTGATTTTTTGATAGGCTAGTGATGTGATATACGACACACAAACGACTACACCACATCACTAGACAGTGATGAGTTATTTACAGATTAGAAGAGGTAAATAAACTTAAGGTGGCGTAAGTGTCATAAAAAAGCGCTGGTTTTGAAGGAAGTTAAAGTGCGAGTATAGCATCCAAATTTACTACACAGCTATACGATGCTGAAATTCACTTTAATTTTAGAATATGAATAACCATGAGATGAAACATTTCTGGACTAGGGCGCTTTATGGTTCTTTATCTCATTCAAAGCACGACATCTATTGTATTCTATTGATAGACCTTAACAAAATCATCAATAAGCATCTGTGTTAATTCATTCTTTTTCACTTAAAACGATTGAATCATAAGATCTGAGATGCAACAGTAGCATTGATCACCAATTCTAGATTTTCAAAATCATCAAATTGCTCAAACTCAAAATCGATCTTGATTTTCGCAATCACTTTTAGATAACCGTCACGACTTTCAATAAATGCCAATTGGTATAAATCGACAGGATTGTGGATACTTTTAATGGTAAAACACCCATTAAATGCATCACATTCATTTTCATCAAAAACCAACGTCAACCCAAGCAAATCTTTTAAAAATGGAGATGGTAGCTCCAACCCTTCAAAAGAAATATTTGAATCTATCAATTCATGCGCATAATAAAATGGGCACAACTGAAAGCAGAGATTATAACTATTAGAATATTTGCATTTAGACAAAATAGCTAAACGTGGACTTAATAACTTTTTCTCAAATTTAGCCATTAATTCATCACTAAAAACATCTATCACTCAACAAATAACAATGCCAAACGTACCTGATCATAGCCCATTTTGGGACTGGTTAAATCAACGATTGGACGCAATTTAATCGCACCATCATCATTAAAATGACTTGGATCTTGGCGTTTCTTTAATTTTTTATAAATCACACGAATTTTTTCTACAACTTCTTCACCGGGATTTGCAATCGAGATATCTAAACCTTGTTCTCGATGTAAACGAGCCAAATGATTGATAATCGTCGCAGGAGTTAATCCACGTTCAACCGCAATATCCTGAATCTCATAGCCACTTTCAAACAATTCACGTGTTTCATCAAGTGTTGCCGAAGCATAATTGGTTTTACCACTATTACGCGCCAGCTTCTTTTCATTACGTTCAATTTCAGTGGTATTTAACGTCCCGCCACAATGACGAATAAAGGCATTGTGCTGTGTGGTTAAGTCTGAATCTGCATAATGCACTTCGGCTTCATTGGATAACTCTTGAAAACGGCGATCTGCTTTAATTGCAAGACTATCCAGTTCCAACGCCTGATCATTAAAACCCAATAATCTTAAACCTTGAATCGATTTAAGCCGGGATAAAGCCACATAACCCTGACCTTTTTCAAAGGTATGGCTTAAGTTGATTTCCGCGGCTTCCAAGGTCATCCCTTGTGATTTATGAATAGTAATCGCCCAAGCTAACCGTAATGGCACTTGTTGTAGACTGGCGATGGTTTTACCACCTTCATTGTCAACAGACCATGTTTCTGGCGCAACCAATAAGGTTGTACCATCGGTCATTTTGACTTTAGGCAACATTCCCAGTTCATCGTCTTCTTCAAAACCAATGACTTCACCTAAACTACCGTTGATATAGCCCATATCGAAGTTATTTTTAACGAACATGACTTTGGCATGCTTTTTAAGCGTCAACTCATCAGGTGCACGTACAGAAGATTTCAATGTCTCAATCAGCTTTTCATTACCATCTGTGACCGCTACAAATTGATGATCATCGCCTTCAATCGCATTGAGATGCTGAAAGTTGATGCTATCCACGTCCATATTGTGGGTATATAAACGTGTGTAGGTATCACCAATGTCTTGATTACGGGTATCTTGTAGCGCTTGAATATGCTGTGGCTGAATATTCTGGGCACGAATCGCATTGAGTACATCATTCAATGCCGAATCATCTTGACGATGCTGCTCTGTCAGGTAGCAAACACGAAATTTTGCTTCAACCCAAGCGGTTGACATAAAACAAAATTTATCTCGATTTAGTTCGCTATTTTTTCCTACAGGCGGCAGCTGAAAAAAATCACCAGCCGCAATTACTTGAATACCACCGAAAGCATCATCAGATTCTTTAAAATATTTTAAAACTTGATTGACTAAATTAAGCTGTTTGGCATGTAACATTGAGATTTCATCAATGATCAAGACTTGGGCATTTTCTAAATGCTCTTTTAAGTATTTACGCTCTTTCATACGCTTTAAATCATCATCAGTCAGCGTATCTTTGATCCCAATGCCTGCCCAAGTATGAATCGTCATGCCATTCATATGTGTTGCTGCAATCCCCGTAGATGCTGTAATTGCAACAGGGACTTTGCGTGCTTTTAAATAATTGATGTACTGATTAAGCGTATAGGTTTTTCCTGCACCAGCAGATCCAGTCAAAAAGACATTTTCACCCGCTTTCATAAGTTTGAGTGCAGTTTCTTGTTTCATAACAGCCTTGAATTACCTAAACAGGATGGGACGGCTATAGCCTAACGATTTTTGCATAAAAAGTTAAGCCAAATGCATCATGAAAAGTGAATTAAAGCCAAGTCGCTCACTCAAAAATGATCTGCGTCAAACTATAAATTCCCCAATTCTTCATTGGGTTGAATACTGCTTTTCCATTTTAAATGCTGATTTACATCATCAATAAAAGCTTGAGCTTTCAATATATAAAACTCATCAGGAATATGATTATTGGGTAAACGCAATTGATCAAAGACCAAACGTCCTAATTTATAATAACAACCCAAAGTCATTTCCTGAGTCGCATCATCAACTTTCGATACATGAAATGCTACATATTCACGATCTACAATCCGCGCACAATAGGACAATGCCAAACAGTGTTTAAACACCAACGACTCTTGAATAATTCGTTTTAGGCTATTCAGTTCTTCATAGCACCACTCTTCAAAATAAATCTTTTGCATTGGTGCAACGCGATCCCAATGCTCTACATCTATTTTTTCTTTAAGTGTTGATAAGGTATCAACAAAATAATGATGTTGATGCCAACGCTGTGCTTGTTGATATAGACCAGACCAAGTGACATTCCGCTCTATATCGTGATGATCATTAAATAAATGCATCACATAGTCCAAAACAAAGCTGTCATAAATACTATGGTTAGATGCACGACCAATCTGCATGTGTTTCAGTTTTTTACGGAAATCATCGACTGTTATATTGTGCTTTTGCAACTGAATAAAAAATTCAGCATGTTGTTGTCGTTGCGGATCAATAAACTTAATCAGTTGCGTGGGCAAGCCCTGAGCAATGTGTTGTACAAACAGCATAAATGCTTGAATGATACGATTTATCTTAAGGTATATTTTTTTATACGTCTGTGGTTGATCCGCCAACATCAACGCAGCGAAATCCAACCATTCTTCGATATATAAATAAGAATTAGAAATTATTTTCTTATTCGATTTATTTTCAATCTCTGTTTTTAAAAAACTATAACGATTGTTCTTTTGGTGATTTTGCCATTCATTTGTAATTGCAAAGGAATGACATTCAATTAAAAATAGCCGCGCTGCAATATTTTTAAAATACTTTAAAACACTTATAGTGACTTCAGGATAAATCTTTGAAGTATCAATCAGACTTAATGCTGTGATCGTGATCCTGACATTGGGATCCTTTATATGTCGACTAATCCAATCATTGACCTGTTCATCTTGTTTAAATAGCCAATTTGCAGTGCGCTTAAGGCTACAAATTGGAAATTGTGGAACTTGATCCTGTTCCCAATATTCAGCATCTTTTTGTAAAAAGTGCTGCTTGCTCAATAAATCCTGATATTGCCAAAAGCCCCGTTTCATATATTTTGCATAAGCAAGCATTTGCGGTTGTTCTTGAGCATGTACAGCCAGTAATTGATAACTTGCAAAATACTGACTGAGTTCATGTAAGCGTAATGTTTCTGGGTGGAAAATCTTTAAAATACGCAAATAATGCGCTGGAATAAACTGATCTAAAGAAAAAATGGCCTGTTGAAATTTGGGTAGCAATGACTGAATCGGTAAAAACTCTTGACCCAATACAGAATTAATCAGCACTAAATGCTTAATGTTAATTTCAACACTTAAAGGAATCGCTTTACCATATTTGGCAAAATCAGAAACATAAGGATAATCAAAATATTCATAGTGCAGCAAAATTTGATCAATACGCTCTGCATCTGCTTCACTAATATTATATAAATACTGCTCTACCCGATTTTCACCATCCACCCACTCGAAAACCTGCTCAATCAGCGTTTGGCGGATGATTTGGGCTTTGGTCTTTAAATCAGTTGGATGTATCTCATGATATTTTGTTGTATAAAAATAAATATTTTCAGAGAAATATTGAACAAAACGATTGATATTGATTTTATTTTCTAAAGAACGCGGTAACTTTTCAAAATTTAAATCAAAAATTAAACCCTTTTCTTCATCAAAATAGATATTGAGTAACTGATTTGCCAGACTGAATTTATGCTGTTGTGGATCAAACTGGAAAAAGTTGTGCGCAGTAATCTCGGACAAATAGTCAAATTGATCAAGATAAATCTTATTTAAATTTGCTGAAACCTGAAGTAATTCTTGAGCAGCAAGCTGGTGTCTATGTGGCAGCTGCTCCTGAACTGTCTGCACCATATTTGTTTGCCTCAATCCATCTCTTATATATATTGAATTTATTAGGGTCTGTTGACACTTCTTCTATGTTTGCGACAACGAGTTTTTTTAAACGATTCGAGGCACGAAATACGAAATTTAGTCAGCTAAATGAGTAGTTCGTAACGACGTAGCGACAAAAAAACTCTAGTCCCGAAGGGTTGTGGTTAAAATTATCTCAGTCTGTGTTATGAAACTCGAAAATAGTCTCGCTATTCTCTTCGTTTCATGCCTTGCCTGCTCAATTTTAGCCTACAACGCAAGCCATTTATGAAATGTTAACAGACCCTATTGTAGGCGAACAATTTTACAAAACAAATTGAATTCCAATTATCTTTTGCAAAAGTTTGTTTAAACTGAGCTGTGATCGTGTAACGGTTTTTTATCTTTATTGATTATGTTTTACCTAGTTTTTATTCCTTATAGTCAAACCACCTAATTATTTATACAAGTGACTTCTATCAAGCAACTGATCATAAATGAAGCTTATGTTTTTATATGAACTTTGAGTAACAATTGATTATCAATTCATTTTTGTACTTTTGAATCATAGATGGTGATCCTATCGTGGGGCGACAGGGATGTCGCCGTTGGGCGGGGGTAAAGGACGTACCCCTCGTCAAACAGAAGATTTTTGTCACTTTTCATCTCTGAAAAGTGAGGCATTGCCTACGCAAAGCTATTTAAACTTTGAATGTAAGGTGTGGCATTGCAGTTTTTTTATAATCAAACAATTTTTCCAGAAAATTAATTTAATTAAATTTTTATAAAAAAGATCCCCTTACTTTTCAATAAAACTAAGGGGATCTCTATCGCAACACATTTGAAATTTTCACTAAAATTTAAAATAAATGCATTGCAGGCTTAATTAAGAATGTACAGGTTTTGCCCCCATACGCTCTTCAATCAAGTCATAACACCATTGGAAAATAAAGGTATAAACCAAAATACAGGTGGTCATTCCGAAATCCAATAAAATTGCTTGCCACAAAGACATATCCATTGCGTAAGCAACCATTGGAATCGTGGCTAACATCAAACCACCCTCAAAACCAATGGCATGTAAAATACGTACACCAATGGTACGTTTAAGCTTTCTCTTACGTTCAAATTGCTCAAAGAAATGGTTAAAAACCATATTCCAAACCACTGAAGTCACAGCCATTGCAACACCTAATACGCCGGTAACTTCCATTGGCACTTCAAAAATAAAACTTAATGCAATCGCTATGATCACCAACAGGATGACTTCATAGCTTAATGCATGAATAACCCTTCTTTTGGAAATCATCATTTAAAACTACTCTTTCTTGATTCGATGGTTGCATTATATTTTTATAATATTGATCAATCGAGTCAGGTTCTTTCAATTTTATTGAAAGGTTGCGTGAATTGGAGTAAATTTAAAGACTGAAAAACTAAACATAATGGTGCCAAGCGCATGAATATCAACCAAGAACAACTCACCATCTTTAAAACGGTGATGGAAACAGGTTCATTTTCAGCAGCAGCACGACAGCTTGGCAAAGTTCCCTCCGCTGTCAGTATGTCTATCGCCAACTTGGAAATAGACTTAAATCTAAAACTCTTTAATCGTGTAGGGCGTGAACCAATACCCACACCTCAAGCTCAACGCTTATATGAAAAAACTGAACAACTGCTGGTAGAAATGAATCAGTGGAAACAACAAGCGATTGCGCTTAGCGAAGGCTTGGAATCCTCATTAAATATCGTGGTGGTTTCAGAATTATTGCATACAGACTGGGCTGAATACATTGCACTGCTGGGAGAGCACTTTCCAACTTTAGAAATTAATATCTTCTCAGCACCACAAGAAGATGCGCTGAAAATGCTGATGAATCAGACGGCACAACTGGCATTGATGTTTGAACGTGAAATACTTGAAAGCCGTGAGCAATTTGTCGAATTTAAAAAAGAAGCCTTGGTTCCTGTTTCAGCTATTCATCACCCATTATCAGCACATAAACAAGTTACTTTTGAACAAATCCTACAATCCAGACAAATTGTCGTGGCAAGTCGTGATCGAACCATTAAACCCGAATTACTCTATTCTAAAAACTATTGGCGTACTGACAATCACCACTCAGCATGTGCTTTAATTTTAAAAGAACTGGGTTGGGGGGTACTTCCCTTAGAAATGTTTAATGAAAATCCAGAGCTCAAACATAAGTTAAAAATCTTAGATTTGCTCGATTTCACACCAAAATTTGAATATTTTGTCGACTTAGTCTGGAGTCGTGAGAGCAACTTAGGCTCAGCTGCTCGTTTTTTGATTAATCACATTCGAAATCAAAGAATTCATACAAAATAATAGGCCTTTCAGTACATTTTCCTGTTTTGCTCAAATCGCATTGTGTTATAAATAAATCACAAATATTTTAACTAAGAAATAATCGGTAATGACACAATCTGCATTAGATCAATTAAAACGCTTAACCACTATCGTTGCTGATACAGGTGATTTAAACGCAATTCAACAATTTCGCCCTTTGGATGCAACGACTAACCCTTCACTCATTACAGCAGCAGCACAACAGCCTGAAAGTCGTGAGCTGATTGAAGATGCCTATGCTCAAGCAAAAAAAGAAGGTTATGAATTAGATGCACTCGTCGAACGCACCATCGATATTCTCACCGTCAAATTGGGTGTCGAAATTTTAAATATTGTAGAAGGTCGTGTTTCAACAGAAGTGGATGCAGCCCTTTCCTATAATACCGAAGAAACCATTGCCAAGGCTAAAGAGCTACTTGCATTGTATAAAGAATATGGGATCGACCAAGACCGTATTTTGATCAAGATTGCCTCTACATGGGAAGGTATTCAGGCAGCGAAAGTACTTGAAGCAGAAGGTATTCATTGTAACTTAACCCTGCTTTTTGGTTTACACCAAGCCAAAGCCTGTGCAGATGCCAATGTTACTTTGATTTCTCCATTTGTCGGTCGTATTTTAGATTGGTTTAAAAAAGCTGAAAATGTAGAAAGCTATCCAATTGAGAAAGATCCAGGCGTATTGTCTGTTAAACAAATTTATCATTACTACAAGCAACATCAAATCAAAACTGAAGTGATGGGCGCAAGCTTCCGTAGCATTGACCAAGTTTTAGGTTTAGCAGGTTGCGACCTTTTAACCGTTGCACCGGGTCTGCTTGAAAAATTGAACAATGATCAACGTCATGTTGTTTCTCAACTCAGCTTAGACACTGATCAGACTGCTCAAGAACATCAAGAGATCTCTAAAGCAGAATTTAAACAACAATTGGAAGCTGATTTAATGGCATTCCAATTATTGCAAAGCGGGATTGACGGTTTTATCAAAGCGCGTGAACAACTTGCATTATTATTGCGTCAATCTTTTGGCCTAGATGCTGATTTTATTGACTAATCTATGTATTTAGAATGATTTATATAAATCTAAATTGTAGATGCGCTTTTGGTTAAAATTGCACTAAAATCGCTCACACTCTAAAGCCGAGTTTGTTATCATAAACACTCGGCTTTTTTATTTCGCTTTTCTTATACAGTGAGAATGTTGTGTTTGGTATTACCGATATTGTGACATATATACTTGGGACTATTTTTATCGTCATTTTACCCGGTCCTAACTCATTGTATGTGATGTCAATTGCCTCTCGATTTGGAATTAAAACGGGCTATATCGGTGCTTTAGGCGTATTTACAGGAGATTTAATCCTGATTCTCTGCACTGTTTTAGGTGCTGCCTCTTTACTACACGCCTTTCCTTGGTTATTTATCATTCTCAAAGTTGTAGGTGCAAGCTATCTGTCTTATCTCGGTATTCGTTTACTGATCGCAAGTATCAAAACTTGGCAAAGCAAACCACAAACGCTGCAAAAAAATACATCGAATACCACAACTAACGAACAATTCCATCCATTTCGAACAGCACTAACCATTAGCTTACTCAACCCAAAAGCAATTTTATTTTATCTCTCGTTCTTTGTTCAGTTTGTCGACCCTGATTACCCTTACCCTGCTTTAAGTTTTGCGGCACTTTCAGTGATTCTGCAAATCATCAGTATGAGTTATTTGACGATCTTGATCTTCTCAGGCGTTAAACTCGCCACTTTTTTCAATACACGCTACAAAATTGCTGCAGGTTGTGTTGCTTGTGTAGGCTTACTGTTCTGTGCTTTTGGAATAAAGCTTGCTGTTTCAACGATGTAAGCTGATTTAGCTCAATAAATCTCCCGATTAAAGCATTCTTTTTGGATCGTTCTTTTGGATAAACTGCGCTTTCTATTCAAGGCAATATCTAATCTTTATCAATGGGTAATCTATAGTCAAACCGCATAATTATTCATACAAATGATTTGCATCAAGTCATTGAGCATAAATGAAGTTTATGTTTTGTATGAACTTTTAGAAACTGTTGGTTATTAATTCATTTTTTTAGTTTTAATTCTAGATGGTGATCCTATCGTGGGGCGACATGGATGTCGCCGTTGGGCGGGGGTACAGGACGTACCCCTCGCTCAACATGAGCAAAAACAAAGCACTGCTTTGTTTGCAGCGCAAGGTTTGGCATCCCCTACGAAAAGTGAGGCATCGCCTACGCAAAGCTATTTAAACTTTGAATGTAAGGTGTGGCATTGCAAGCTTTTTATAATCAAATAATTTATTTTTCCATGTAATTGATTTGATTATAAATACTCATTAAGGGAAATTATATTCTTGTGTCAGCGTTTTTTGACAGCTTATCTATACATTGTTTTCAACTAAAACAGTTCTAGATTAAAAAAGCCAAATTCTCCCAAAATGAGAATTTATTCAATTTTATTTTTCCTTTTGCTATTTAATTCCAATTAACCCTATAAGCTTTAAAATGATCCATGTATGATGGTTGCATTTTCAACCATTCAATCAAATTTAAAAGCAAGGGATCATGCAAAAGTTACTCCAAGACTTCTCTATACCTGCTGTATTTGCAGGTTTCATTACCTTCTTAATTGGTATCAGTGTTTCGGCTGTACTCGTCATACAAGCGGCTCAATTACTTGGCGCAAACCCTGAACAAATTACCTCTTGGTTTTGGGCACTCGGTTTAGGTATAGGTCTTTCAGGATTAATTCTTTCTTGGAAATTCAAATATCCTGTTGCCACCTCATGGTCAACCGCTGCACTTGCACTCATCATTGCCACTGCCAGCGGCTACTCACTCTATGAAGCCATTGGTGCTTTCTTAGTGAGTGGTTTACTGACCGCCACACTAGGCTTTTTAGGCATATTTGAAAAAATTATTTCGTATATTCCTCAGAGTTTGACCAGTGCCATGCTGGCAGGTGTATTACTCAAATTTGGTATTGCTCTATTTGCCAGTATGCAAAACGACTGGGCATTTATTCTCAGCCTTTTGGCGGTTTATATCGTCACTAAACGGCTATGGGCTCGTTATTGTATTGTGATTACCGTGATCGCAGGAATTATCATTTGTCCATTTTTTATGGAGTTTCATGTTCCAACCTTACAGTGGGGATTGGCAAAACCAGTATGGATGACACCTGAGTTCACATGGTCTGCAATTCTCGGATTGGCACTGCCTTTATTTGTAATCAATATGGCATCTCAGTATTTACCAGGGATTGCGATGATTAAAAGTTATGGCTATAAACCCCATGTTAACCAACTTATTGGTTGGACAGGTACAGCGCAGACTTTGCTTGCACCATTTGGCTGTTATACCGTGAATATTGCCGCAATCAGTGCTGCTGTCAGTCTGGATGACCAAGTTCACCCAGACCCTGCGAAGCGCTATATTGCTGGCATGAGCTGTGGTTTCTTTTATATTTTGATGGGGCTATTTGCGGCAACATTGACAAGTCTATTGATGTCTTTTCCACATCTTTTTATTGTAGCATTAGCAGGAATCGCCTTGTTTGGTACGATTAGCCATAATATTGCAATTGCATTTCATGAAGTCAAAGATCGTGAAGCCGCACTGCTCACCTTCTTATTCAGTGCATCAGGTGTTCAGTTTTTTGGGATTGGTTCCGCTTTTTGGGGACTCCTATTTGGCTTCGCTGTTTCGTTTATTTTAAACTTCAAACTTAAAAAATAGCATTCTGATCAATAAGATGAATGGAGGCTCATTCATCTTATTTTAAATTTTCAATCATCGAATCAAAGCAAATCGAGAAGCGATAGACAAAAAAAAGCTTACCCTAGGATGGGTAAGCTAGAAAGCTTGAAACAACAATAGAAACTACAGCGAGAATCTGGAAGCTATCTTAGCGATTGGTTAATATTTAAACCAATACTTAAAAACACTTATTGGATATTTCTCAACCGAAAACATCCCCTAAAAGAACCACATTCCCAGTAAATAAAGTGAGAAAAATCTCATTTTCAAAGATAAAAAAACAATAAATCGCCGATCATAATTCATTCATTAGACCAAATTCTAAAGATTAAATCTCAGGGTAGTTGCCAGTACCTTCAGGCCAAGGTGTAAGCAATTCAAATCCTGTATCTGTGACAGCAACCATATGTTCCCATTGTGCTGACAATGACTTATCCGCAGTAACCACAGTCCAGCCATCTTTCAGCTCTTTGACACTGGATTTCCCCGCATTAATCATTGGTTCAATGGTAAAAACCATACCCTTTTTAAGCACTAAGCCCTGTCCGGGTTGACCATAATGTAATACGTTAGGTTGCTCATGATAAATCTTACCAATCCCATGACCACAATATTCACGAACGATCGTATAACCTTCACGTTGCCCAACTTGTTGGATTGCATGACCAATATCCCCGAGTGTTGCACCGGGTTTGACCATATGAATCCCAGCCACCATTGCCTCATAAGTCGTTTCAACCAGTCTTTTAGCTTCAGGTTTAACTGTACCTACATAGTACATACGGCTGGTATCACCAAAATAACCATCTTTGATAATCGCAACATCTATATTGATAATATCGCCATCATTTAAAACCTTGTGTTTTGATGGGATACCGTGACAGACCACTTCATTTGGAGAAATACAGGTGGTTTTGGTATAACCATAATATCCAATATTTGCAGGGATCACTTTCAGCGTATTGACAATAAAATCATTGCAAATATCGTCTAAATACTCAGTCGTCACCCCTGGCTCCACATATTCACCAATCATTGCTAAAACTTGAGCAGCTAAACGCCCCGACACTCTTAATTTTTCAAGGTCTTGTTCGGTTTTAATGGTGACTGTAGAAGCTTTCATTGGATCTGTCCGCAAAAGTGAAAAAATATTATATGCCTTTTCAATACGTTTAGGGCAATTTACCGCCTATCTTATTCAATAAAAATGCAAAATCAAACACATAAATTTTAGAATAAGTATAATCTTTCCATATGATGATTTTATCTATTCTATATTTTTTGAAAATTTTGATTTTTTCAATTTTTGAAAATTAACTGTGAATCATCCACATAAATATAATCAATATGACTAATTGGTTAAAATTTATAAAAAACGGGAATATTATCCATAAAATAAAATACAAAAAATAAGCTATTTCTACTAAAATCGCTGTTTTGCTTTTTCAACCACAGTTTATGACTAATCTCCGTACAAAGGATATTATTGCTTTAGGCTTTATGACCTTTGCCTTATTTATTGGGGCAGGTAATATTATTTTTCCACCCATTGTTGCTCAACAAGCCGGTGAACATGTATGGCTCGCAGCGCTAGGTTTTCTAGTCACAGCTGTAGGCTTACCTGTTATTACCATTATGGCACTTTCTAAAACTGAAGGTTCTATTGCGATTTTAAGCTCGCCTTTAGGTAAAGTCGCAAGCTTAGTACTGACTGTAGTGTGTTATCTCTCGGTTGGGCCATTATTTGCTACACCTCGTACTGCAACTGTTTCTTATGAAATTGGTTTTTCCTCATACTTTGGAAATGGTGGTACAGCATTATTTATTTATAGTGTTATCTATTTTGCATTTGTAACTTTAGTTTCTCTTTATCCAAATAAATTATTGGATACAGTGGGTCATATTCTTGCACCGCTAAAAATTATTGCACTGGCAATTTTAGGTATTGCAGCATTTCTGATCCCGACTGGTTCAATTTCTCCTGCGATCAACAATTACGCTACCAGCCCTGTTTCTGAAGGTTTTGTAAATGGTTATTTAACCATGGACACTTTAGGCGCTTTGGTTTTCGGTATTGTGATTATTCATGCAATCCACTCTCGTGGTGTCACAGATAAAAAGCTCGTAACCAAATATGCCATTATTGCAAGTTTGATTTCTGGTGTAGGTTTAACGCTGGTTTATCTCAGCTTATTTAAACTTGGTTTAGGCAGTCATGATGCTGCTCCAAATGCTGAAAATGGCGCAGTGATCCTGCATGCTTATGTTCAACATGCTTTTGGTGACTTAGGCTCTTTATTCCTGACAGCTTTGATTTTTATTGCATGTATGGTTACTGCGATTGGTTTAACCTGCGCATGTGCTGAATACTTCTCTGAACTGACAAAAATTCCATATAAAGTTTTAGTGGTTATTTTGGTGTTGTTTTCATTGGTGATTTCAAATCTAGGTTTAACCAAACTGATTGCTTTTTCAGTTCCCGTACTCAGTGCAATTTACCCACCCGCAATTGTGGTCATTCTATTGAGCTTCTTTTGGGGTAAATTCAATAACCCAACCACGGTTATCGCACCTGTTACTGGCGTTGCATTTTTATTTGGTCTTATTGAAGGAATTAAAGTCACAAGCTTTAAAGACAGCTTACCTTTGATGATTCAAAACTTACCGTTAAATGAACAGAATCTTGCATGGGTGATCCCATCATTGATCGTGTTAATCATCTGTGTCGTAATTGATAAAGTTAAAAAATAAAGCTTTTTAATTATCATCCTTAAAATTTGATTTTACCCAAATCTTATTTTAACAGTGATCAATAATTGTCATGTTTACCCCACAGGCCGTTATTGTTTGCGACACAATTTTTAAAGCGTTCTTTGATCCATCTTAGTGCTTCAAACATGTGATCAATGCACCTGAATAGATCAAATCAAGCTTTGCTCTACGTATAAAAAACATTTGGCTAAAAATACTAAAACTTAATTTTAATTCAACAAAGATAAATTCAGTCGCGTTGTTGCTTTTTTTGAATGAGTGAACCGTTCTCCATGCCAAAATTGAATTATTTTGAAAAAATAGTCATTTTTTTCGATTTTTGCATAAATATTGCATAATTTTTATCAACTTTAGTCGAAAATACTTTCAAGACCTATTCAGTTATTGTATTTTATTTTGATAACTAGCTCACACTACTTCAACAACAATTACATCATTTATCAAAAAAATCACTTATATTTTCATTTTTTATAAAATAATCATCACTTGTAATAAATATGTCATAATTATTTTGAATAATAGAGCTATTTGCTCTTGAAATAATAATTAGATATGGTACAACTGAATAAACCAATCCAGACTAAAACAATGTGGTTTTTGTCGAGCAGACAGGAGGAATGGGGATGTTATCAATACATTTCAATAAGCAAGTCTTCATTAATTCTTTGAAGACAAATACAAAACTGGTCATCTATCTAAGTACAACACTTGCACTTTTAGTGACTCTGTTTATTCATGGACTCATTCAAGGCAATTTAAAACCTGAATTTTTTGCCTATGCATTAGTCGTTTCTGCTGCCTTCTATGTTTGGGATGTAGTCGATCATAAATCTCGTAAACTCGCGAAGATTACAGAATAAAAGATGGATGCCATGCATCCATCTTAAATAAGAAAATCATAAAAATTTAAGTATTAAAACAAAGTATTAAACATTCCTAGTAATAATCCTCCAGTCGCAACAATCTCCCCGAGTACCAATAACAGCATTGCTATACGTAACAATATTTTCGGTAAGTGCATTGTTCCTAATTGGTGTGGTTCTTTGAATTGATTTGTCGTATCTTTTAAAAAACCATGCAAAACATAACTGGCAATTGAAAAGCTAAAAAAGAATAAATTAATCAAGACAAATATTAAATTTGTGGTTTCTGTCCAGCTTGAACAATAGGCCATCACCGCTAAAATCAAAGTGGCTGGAGCATAAAGCAAGCTACTGCGATGTGCGATATCGACATAATAATGAGCTCGAGCCATTTCTGATCGACTAATTTGGTAATATTTCCAAACCCCTGTTAGCATACCCACCCATAGATAAATCCCACTAAATATTAAAGCTAACTTTACCGACAAACTTAAACTCACTAAATCCATTTAAAACATCCTAATTCCAACAGCTTAAAATATTTATATTACCTTTGACTCATAAGTCATACTTTCATCAAGTTTCTTTTTAGAACTTATGTAAAGTAATCATTAAAGCATACCCATTGAATTGTTATGAATACATTTGAAAATTTAACCATAACTTGTGCAGATAGCTATAGCTTAACTGCACGTTTTTATCCGGCAAAACAATCAACCCATCAATTGCCTATTTTGGTTTGTCCTGCAACAGGTATTACCCAAGGTTTTTATCATCATTTTATAGAATGGCTTGCCCAACAAGGTTTAGATGTACTAGTCTTCGATTTTCGTGGTATAGGTGAGTCTTTACATGGTCCTATTCGTCAGTCCACTGCAAGTATCCAAGACTGGGGACAACTGGATATTCCTGCTGCTATTGAAACATTGCTGAATAAAACAGGCAAAGAACAAGTCATACTCTTAGGTCATAGTGCTGGGGGACAATTACTAGGCATTGTTTCTAATTACAAGAAAGTGGCACAAGTAATTGCAATTTCAGGCTCTACAGGACATGTAAAAGGACTTAAAGGGCGAACCAAACGTATGGCGCCTGTCATGTTTAAAATGATCTTCCCTGTTTCAAGCTTAGTCAAAGGCTATGGCGCAACCAAGTTTTTAGGCATGGGAGAAAATTTACCCAAAAATGTTGCAAAACAATGGGCTGAATTTTGCAGTAAACCCGGTTATGTGATGAACGCTATAGGTAAAACGATTTTCGAGGACTATCACAACGAAATTCAATGCCCAATTACGGTGTATTGGTCATCGGATGATGAGATCGCTACAGAAGCCAATGTCAAAGACTTACTTCGCTTGTATCCAAAAGCCACCACAGAAATGATAGAGCTTAAACCGAAAGATACAGGCCATAAAGCCATTGGTCATATGTTAATGTTTAAGAAGTCACATCAAAATTTATGGCCAACAATGGCACAAAATATTTTAAATTAATTTTTAGTTTTAAGTACTTAGATAAGTAATCCTATCTAAGTGCTCTTTTTATTCAAAAAAAATGCCTCATTAATGAGGCATTTTTTTAGTTTTTTATATCTGCTTGCGATTTAATCGTAAAACAGTTACGAAAATTGCTCTGGACGGGTAATTTTTACCGTCTTGATCCGATTTTCATCCATTTCGATGACTTCAAACCAAATGCCCTCTTGTTCAATCTGAGTGCCTACTTTTGCTTCGCCTTGAGTCTTGTCTAAAATCAAACCTGCTACGCTAAAGTAACCTGAGTCTTCTTGAACTAGATCCAACATGCCAAGTTCCAGCTCAAGCTGATACAAGTCAAGCATACCTGATGCTTTCCACGTTGTATCATTCAGTTTGATCAACTCTAACTGTTCATCTGCATCTGGGAATTCACCCGCAATTGCTTCAAACACATCCAACGGAGAAATCAAACCTTGGATATTACCAAATTCGTTACTCACCAAGACCAAAGAACCCTTAGACGTTCTTAAAGTATGAATAGCATCAATCACTTTCATTTTTTCAAAAATAAAAATCGGACGACTACGTTTAAGCAAGGCTTGTAATTGCTCTGGTTCATCCAATACATCAATTAACTCTTTAGCACGTACAACCGTAACCACTTTATCCAATTGTCCGCGACATACCGGGAATAAACTATGTGGTACAGCCAAGATTTGCTGACGAATACTTTCCGCATCATCTTCAAGATTGATCCACGAAATTTGATTTCTTGGCGTCATAATTGAGGCAACTGAACGTTCAGCAAGTGTCAATACACCACCAACCATATAGCGTTCTTCATCACCAAAGGCTTTTTGAGCAGCTAAAGCTTCAGGGCTTTGTAATAAATCTGCATCCAGCTTACTTCCCATCAATTTTAAGATTGAGTCTGCGGTACGATGACGCAACGGCGTTTTCGACTGATGCTTTTCAACATTACGGCTGGAAAATTGGTTAAAAGCTTCAATTAAAATTGCCACACCAATACCCGAGTAAATATAGCCTTTCGGAATATGGAAACCAAAACCTTCAGCGATTAAACTCACACCAATCAACAATAAGAAACTTAGACATAGAATCACGACTGTCGGATGCTTATTGACAAATGCGGTTAACGGCTTAGAAGCAATCAACATCACAACCACAGCAATCGTTACAGCGGCCATCATCACATAGATATTGTCGACCATACCAATCGCGGTAATCACCGAATCAAGAGAGAATACTGCGTCTAAAACGATGATTTGCGCAACAACTGCCCAGAAGCTTGCATAAACAACTGCACCTGAACTTTTAACCTCAGGTTTGCCTTCCATTTTTTCATGTAGTTCAGTGACGGCTTTATAGACGAGGAACAGTCCACCGAATAATAAAATTAAGTCTCGACCTGAGAAAGACAACCCGCCAAAAGCGATTAAAGGCTTGGTTAATGTGACCAGCCACGAAATAATAGACAGCAAGCCTAAACGCATAATTAAGGCTAAAGATAAGCCAATAATACGTGCTTTGTCTCGTTGTTCAGGAGGAAGTTTATCTGCAAGAATGGCGATAAAGACCAGGTTATCAATACCCAGTACAATTTCTAAAACAATTAGGGTTAAAAGACCAACCCAAATTCCAGGGTCTAATAAAAATTCCATTATTAGAGCTCCTGCTTATTATTATCAATATATAAGAAGAAAAATAAATTTGACCTACACGACGACGGATCCATGAATGAAACCTTTTCAACTAAATTAGATTAATTATGCACAATATCTTGCAGTTGTAATTAATTTTCACAAAAATTTTACATTTATTTAAGATTTTTCTTATGAATAACCTTGCGATACGGGTGAATTGTAAGTAATCCCTGCCTCGCATGATCAATTCGATGCTTTACAGATGCCGATTCATCTTATTCAAATTATTTTTCACTCAATCTAACAAAAATGTCATTAGCTTTTTTCAATATAAATTGTGTATAACTATAGTTATTAAATGCTATTTACCTTCTAACGGTATAAATCGCTTTAATTTAATTAATGATTTTCAATCGGATATATGGGCATTTAGGGAGGAAATACTTAGATTTATTCCCATTATGACGTAATCAAACCTAATTATTAACAGTAAAGCCAAGTTGATTTTTCTTATTTTTCAGTTAAAATAACATCAGATGTTAATTTTTTTAACTAATAAGCTTGCTTTTAACAACATCTTCTTGGTAATTTTCATACTTAAGCAAGCTGAAATATACGTAGGAGGAGCCACTATGACACAGGGACATTCAATGACTTTCAATAAAATCAACCTTTGCGGTTGTTTTGAAACTTTCGATTCCACACTAACAACTAGAGAATGAACTCTGTTCATTCTAAATTGCATGAAGAAGCGACTAAATTTACGCAAGGTATTACTACTTTTTATCTAATTTAAGACAGTTATACAATGCCTTTACTGAATACTTTAACTTAAGTTTGGTTCAAGCAAAATTTACATTTCGTCGATTTTACTTGTTTTTTTCATTAAGTGATCTATCACATATTGATTCAAGTATTCAAAGTAAAATATGATTACCGCTTAATATATGGCAATAATTACAAAAAACAGGGACCTCTAAATGACTAAAAAATATGCAAAATTTTTACCTGCAGCTGAAAATTTTAATATCGAAAATTTCCCATACTACTGGATTAGCCAAGTTCATTCTCAGTATGTTTTAAATTTAGATCACGTACTTAAAAAGTATGGGGTAGACAACTCTAGACGACGATTATTAGTTGCTTTAGAAGCCAAACCAGATGCAAGTGTTTCTGAGCTTTCGGAAATGATCGTTTCAAAAATGTCGACGACGACTAAAATTGTTTATCGCTTAAAAGAGGAAGGCTTTGTGGATACCTACTCTTGTGAACATGATGCACGTATTACACGAGTACATTTAACAGAAGCTGGTCAACAAATGACGCTAAAAATTAATGATTTAATGAGTGTTGTACTTGAACAGTCATTTGACGGCTTAACACCACTACAAATTGAAAAAACCATGGAAAATTTAAAAATCATCTTTAAGAATCTTGCACATTAATCCTTAAGATTCTTCATCAAAGATGTTCAACTGTGGCGAGTTTTTGTTATTTGATACTTTGGGGCAATAAAAACACTCAAACTCCGCCACAGGGAAACCCTCAATAAAACTCGAAATATTGGGCTGTTGTAAGCCCAACCACTCATCAAGTCGATGATGTGGAATGACTACCACCGAACGCTTATCTGTTCGAGGTTCATGGAATTCACTCATCATCGGATGGGTGTGGGCGTCCATACTGATCATGGAAGCTGAACGTACAACTTCACCGGTTTTTAATCGGGTAATTTCATACAGTGCAGCAATATAAAAAGCTTGACCATCTTTACGTCTTACGCCCCAGCGCTGTGGTCGACCATTGATATATTTGGATTCATAGAACTCTGTCACGGGGATCACGCCAAATTGGCACTTGCTAAAAGCATCGACAAAACTGCGCTTTTCCATCAGTGTTTCATTTCTTGCATTATAAGTATGTTTTGCCGCGTCTTTATCCTCAGCCCATTTTGGCACTAAACCAAAGTTAACTAAACGCCATTCCATCCCTTGATCGGATTTAAATAACAACGGCGTTTGAAAGCTTGGAAATATTTCATCTTCATAAGAGAAAGGTATCGCGGGTAAGCCAAGCTGCTGAACTTGTATTAAGCTGATCGGTTTAAAATTAGCACACATAATAATAAGATTTTAAATGATTAATTTATAATTGTTGAATCTATCTATCGCGCTATCCATTGATAAGAACCTTAGATATTGATAAAAACTTGAGACAGCTCGCGATTTAAATTGAGGATAAACCGAAATTTATCCTCTTTGCTTTTATCCAAAAATCTTTTTCATTTTGGCGCTTAAACCATGGAAAAACTTATGTTTTGCATTGGCTTTTTCGCTAGTCAAAAAGTTAATTTGAATAGATTGACGTTGCCCTTCATAAGGAATATAGCCATGCCAACCATTGTCAGTCACTTTAAATGCAACCAGTGAGCCTGGTCCTGCATTGATTTCAGTCACATAGTTATTGATGTCGTTGTCATCATTGAGAATACGTAAACGTCCATTCGGCGCATCCCAAGATTCATTTAAATAGATCAAAACCGTCAACAATTTGCTTTTTGAATCACTATGAATTCGCCCATCTTTTTGACGAGAGTAGCCACGTAAAGTAATCATCATCGGATGTTCCATCACATTGACATCAAATTTATCTGTTAAAATTTGACGAAATTCTGGTGTATCCAATGATTTTAGAAAGCGATCAAAATTAGGCTTAATTTCTACATCTTCGATGTTAAAGCTTCCGCCTTGTTCAATTTTAGGAAAGTCTTGGATTACCGCCTGGACTTCACTATCAGCTAAAGCATTTTCAACTACAAAATACGGATAAGGCGTACTCGCAACTTCAGCATTTTTCAGCGCATCTAATTTCAGAATTGATGTCATTTATAATTCAGCTTAATGATTAATTCCCTTAAATTGTATCAGAGATTTTATCTTATTGGCTTAAAACTCAAAGTCGGGTCTACAAATTTTATATATGAAAGCAAAGTAACATTTAAAGTGAACTATAAAAATAATAAAGCCTCCGAAGAGGCTTTATTAATAATCTAATAGGATAAATTAGACGATAAAATTAATCGCCTGTATAGCCTTTTAACTTTAAACGATACGCATGCAATAATGGCTCAGTATAACCAGATGGCTGTTCACCACCTTTGAATACTAAATCATAAGCAGCTTTATATGCATAACCGTCAAAACCAGGCGCCATGTTGCTATATTCATGATCGTTGGCATTTTGTTCATCAACAATCTTCGCCATACGCTGCATAACTTCTTCAACTTGCGCTTTAGTCACAATACCATGACGTAACCAGTTCGCAACGTGTTGAGAAGAAATACGTAACGTTGCACGGTCTTCCATTAAACCGACATTGTTAATGTCTGGCACTTTAGAACAACCCACACCTAAATCAACCCAACGAACAACATAACCCAAGATACCTTGAAGGTTATTTTCAAGTTCTTTGGTCTTCTCTTCTTCAGTCCAGTTTGTATCTGTCGCTAAAGGCGGTGTCAACAAGTCATCTAACGGAAGTGCTTCAGTTTTCAATAACTCTTGTTGGCGTGCTGAAACATTACATTGATGATAATGAATCGCGTGAATCACAGCACCTGATGGTGAAGGAACCCATGCACAGCTCGCACCTGCTTCAGGATGTTCAATTTTGGTTTTATACATGTCTAAAAGCATGTCAGGTTTAGGCCACATGCCTTTACCAATCTGCGCTTTGCCACGTAAACCTGCTTGTAGACCGACCATAACATTACGGTTTTCATAAGCTGGGAACCAAATTTGGCTTTTCACTTCGCCTTTACGAACGAAAGGACCTGCTTCCATAAAGGTATGAATTTCATCACCTGTACGGTCCATGAAACCAGTATTGATGAAAATAGTACGGTCTTTCGCTTGTGCAATACAGTTTTTCAAGTTTACAGATGTACGGCGTTCTTCATCCATAATCCCGATTTTCAAAGTTTTCGCTGGTAAGCCAAGTGCTTGTTCAGAACGTTCAAACAATTCAACAGCAAATGCAACTTCTTCTGGACCATGCATTTTTGGTTTAACGATATACATTGACCCTTTACGAGAGTTTTTGTTTTCGTTTTGACCTTTGATGTCTGCGAAAGTCAATAATGGTGTAATTAAAGCATCCATAATACCTTCGTAGATTTCAGCATCATCTACAAGGATCGCAGGGTTCGTCATTAAATGACCAACGTTACGAAGAAGCATCAATGAACGACCATGAAGTGTTGTTTCACCACCGATCAAGTTCTTATGTGTACGATCTTTATTCAATGTACGCGTCACGGTTTTACCGTTCTTCTCAATTGATTCTTCAAGCGTACCTTTCATTAGACCTAACCAGTTACGGTAGCCTTCTACTTTCTCTTCAGCATCTACAGCAGCAATCGAATCTTCCAAATCTTGAATCGTGGTAACAGCAGCTTCTAAAACAAGATCTTTAACACCAGCCGCATCAGTTTTACCCACTGGGCTATTTGCATCAATTTCAATAACAACATGTAAGCCGTTATTTAAAAGTACAATTTCAACGGGTGCAGATTCGTCGCCATTAAAACCGACAAATTGTGATTCTTTCGCCAAAGTCGAGGTTGAACCGTCTTTAAGGGTTACAACAAGTTTTTTGCCTTCAACAGCATATTTTGTTGCATCTGCATGTGAACCATTTGCCAATGGGAATGTTTCATTTAAGAAATTCTTAGCAAATGCGATAACTTTATCGCCACGAACTGGGTTATAGCCTTTACCTTTTTCCGCGCCACCTTCTTCAGAGATCACGTCAAAACCGTAAAGCGCATCGTATAAAGAACCCCAACGTGCATTTGCCGCATTTAAGCAATAACGTGCATTACGCACAGGTACCACCAATTGCGAACCAGCCAATAATGCGATTTCTTCATCAACATTTTCTGTACTGATTTGAAAATCTTCTACTTCTGGTAATAAGTAGCCAATTTCTTTAAGGAAAGCTTTATAAGCTTGGAGTTCAAATTTATTGTTGCGGTGCCATTCATCAATTTTAGCCTGAATCTCGTCACGCTTCGCTAAAAGCGCCTTATTCTTAGGGCTAAGATCGACAACAACTTGCTCAAAGTTTTTCCAGTATGTTTCACTATCTAAACCAGAACCTGGTAGTGCTTCATTTTCGATGAAATCGTAAAGTTCTTTAGCAATCGCTAACTTGCCTTTTTGAATACGTGCAGTCATTGTCTTTCCTGATATTGCTACTTTTTATAACAAGAGTTTCTAGTATACCGATTTAAACCATGCTGAATAGTATTATCACATTGCTAAATAGTGATCATTTTAATTAAAAAAAATAGCTATATTAACTTAAAAAATAACGATCAAAAATACAGCAACACCATCAACTAAATCATCAACTTAAATCGCTTTTTAACAGTGTATAAATTTTTTAAAATGTCTAAATTAGACCAAAGTGCTGAATCAACCCTAATTTCCCCATTTTTTTATACACTTTTATTCCTTGAGCAAAGATTAAGCCATGAATAGCGCTAAATGTCGATAAAACCAATCTATAATTCTGTGTAAAGAATTGTTCGATTCACTTATATTTTTTTCTGTTTGTTCAAACCTGATCTTATTGTTTCAATTTAGATGATTTGAATCTTTAGCAACAAGATGGAATCGCATAATTTTTTTTAAACCACTTATGCTTTTTTACATTATTTAATCCATAGGCTTCTACCTATTGTCTGGCGACAAGCAGGGATAACGCACTGCACATAAAAAACCTGTTTAAAATTTACATTCTAAACAGGTTTCTGGAATAGCAAGGTCTAAGCTAAATAAGCAATAGACCTCAGCTTAAAACAAAATGTTTCACTTAGTTAAAAGTTTTAAAACGTGTTGCATCATCAATAAATGTTTTTTCGCCCGCTGGTGCTTCGATTGAACCAAATACTAATTGTGCGCGAAGTTTCCAGTCAGCAGGTACATCAAATGTTGCCGCCACTTCTTCATCTACGATTGGATTATAATGTTGTAAAGATGCACCAATACCCGCTTCAGCCAATGCAGTCCAAGTTGCAAATTGTGCAATACCTGTTGAATGCTCAGACCATACTGGGAAATTGTCTGCATATAATGGGAATTGTTCTTGTAAAGCTTTAATCACACTTAAATCTTCATAAAACAACACTGAACCAGCACCAGCGATAAAGCTGTTAATTTTACCCGAAGTTCCTTCAAATGCTTCAGCTGGAACGATTTTACGTAAAGTTTCTAAAACGATTGTCCAGAATTTAACATGTGAATCACCAAATAAAATCACAGCACGAGAAGACTGTGAGTTAAATGAAGATGGGCTATGCTTGATTGCATCTTTGATGATTTCTTCAATTTTCGCTTGGTCTAAGCTTAAATCTCTACCAATTGCATAAATTGTACGGCGTTGTTTGATTTGATTTAAAAATGACATGGTGTTAATCCTTCTATGACCAAATGGGTCGTGTTATTTAACATGGTTTGAGTGTATTGCATCATTCTTAGTTTCGTCATGCTTATATACATAACAATGTGTTCTATATTTAGAACAATATGTGAAATCGGGCATTTTTAAATGCTACCGTGTTTATATGGTCCCCTTTTTAAATTGCAATTAAAGTATTTATTAATCAAACAATTCAATTAAAATTTACCATTAAACTCAGCCTATTGCTTTGAGCTTTACAACGATAAGAATATGGCAAATATCCTATATACTTTTCATTGCTTGTTTTGTGGTAAAAATATTGCAAATCTGGACATACGACTCTAGACATCACATTAAAGTAGAACTTGATGACATTCTTATGATGTCTTCTTTCAATAACGTACCACCATCAATCACAATCTTAGAAAATAAAAAACTCCGCATAAAGCGGAGTCTCATTTAAGATAAATAATTTTCTAAATTACTTATCTGTTTCAAACAGTGCAGCGACAAATGATTTTGCAGAGAATGGACGTAAATCATCAATCTTCTCACCCACACCAATATATCGAATTGGTACATGAGTACGACTGGCAATATTAAACAACACACCACCCTTTGCCGTTCCATCTAATTTGGTAATGGTTAAACCTGTTAAGCCTACAGCTTCGTCAAACATTTCAACTTGGTTAATCGCGTTTTGACCAGTACCAGCATCCACCACCAACATCACTTCATGTGGCGCAGTTGCATCAATTTTTTGCATCACACGTTTTACTTTAGTCAACTCAGACATTAAGTTACTTTTGTTATGCAAACGCCCTGCTGTATCAGCAATTAAAACGTCCACACCTTTGGCACGTGCACTTTCAAAGGCATCAAAAATGACTGAAGCACTATCTGCACCATGACCTTGAGCCACGACAGCAATATTGTTACGTTCACCCCAGATTTGAAGTTGTTCAGTTGCCGCTGCACGGAAGGTATCTCCTGCTGCAAGCATGACTTTCTTACCTTCACCTTGTAAACGTTTGGCTAATTTACCAATCGTGGTGGTTTTACCCACACCATTTACCCCCACCACCAAAATCACAAATGGATTTTTATTAGGATCGATATGCAATGGTTTTACCCGAGGTGCAAGTAAAGCAACCAGCTCTTCTTGTAGCGCTTTATACAATGAATGTGAGTAAATCAAATCACCACGTTCTGTACGCTCAGTCAAATTCGCAATAATGGTTTTAGTCGCCTCTACCCCGATATCAGCAACCAAAAGTTGCTCTTCTACTTCTTCGAGCAACTCATCATCAATTTCTTTACCACCAATCAGGATATTGACCATACCATCGGCAAGGCTTTTACGCGATTTGGTCAAACCTTCTTTCATGCGGCTAAAAAAGCCACCTTTAGATTTTTCATCTGCCGATTCAATCTGTGCGTCTTGGCTCTCAGTTTGAACAGGTTCCGTTTTAGGTGTTTCTACATTATTTTCAATAATAGGCACATTGACGGCTGGTAAACTAGGTAATGTGACATCGTCATCCCCGATATCCGCATCAATCAAGAATTTATTTTGCTGTTCTTGCATGCCGATTCCTTGAAAAGCATAGCGTTAAAAAAGAATGAGTTTAGCATAGATTGCATCATTTTTAGCGTTAAAGCAGCGATAAAACAAGCAAACCAAAATGCAACATTCCAGCCTTGCTTTAAATCATTAATTTTTTAAGAATAGTTCTAAATTTAAAATAAATTTTTGGGTTATCTGTGTATATTCTGAAATCTAAATTCTTAAATCTTCTTAGACAATCCAAAGTTATCCTTGCGCCACTTTTATTTTTATCTTTTAACACGGTAAATACGCAACTTCAGGCAGCACCTCAAAGCCAACTTTCTAGGACCACCTTTGAAACCACACTGAAAAATGGTTTAAAAGTGATTATCCGTGAAGATCATCGTTCACCAATTGTTATGACCCAAATCTGGTACGGCGTGGGAAGTAGTGATGAGTCAGGTAATGTACTAGGTATTTCGCATGTGCTTGAACATATGATGTTTAAAGGAACCAAAAAAGTTCCTGATGATGAGTTTGCACGTTTGAGTCGAATTTATGGTGGCCGCACCAACGCTGCCACATATACAAATTACACCAACTATTATCAGCTTTACCCCAAGAAGTATTTTCCATTGGCTTTGGAACTTGAAGCAGACCGTATGACAAATCTGGTCCTCAAACAACAAGACTTTGATCCTGAAATCAAAGTGGTTATGGAGGAAAGACGACAACGGACAGATGATAATCCACGAAATCTAGCCTACGAACGTTTTAAATGGATCGCCTATCCAACCAGTCACCATCGTCAACCGGTGATTGGCTTTATGAAAAACCTACAGAATATTCGTCTGGATGATCTTAAACATTGGTATCAAACTTGGTACACCCCCAATAATGCGACCTTGGTCATCGTGGGAGATGTCAATGCAGAACAAGCACTTAAACAGGTTGAAAAATATTTTGCGGCAATTCCCAAAAAGGAACTTCCTGACCGTAATGATGTTTTAGAGTTTGATCGAATGGGTTATCGACACATGGAAGTGCAGTTGCCAGTACAAGTCCCCAACTTGTTTATGGCTTGGAATGTCAAATCGATTGCTACAGCAAAAAACCCACAAGATGCCTACGCCCTGACCATTATCCAGTCCTTACTGGATGGCGGAATCTCCGCTCGCTTACAAGACCGTCTGATTCGAGATAAAAAAGTGCTGACCGCAATCAGTGTCAGTTATGACCCCTATAATCGCGGCGACAGTTTATTTATGATCTCCGCGATCCCAAGTGATGATGTTTCTCTGGATGAGGCACAAAAAGCGATTGAAAAAGAGATGAATTTATTTAAAACAGAATTAGTCAATCAAGCTGAACTCGATCGAGTCAAAAACAACTTCGTTTCAAATTTAATCTATAGTCAGGATGATATTGGTGGACAAGCCAATATGATTGGGAATTTGGAAGTAAACGGCCTAAGTTTTCGTTTAATGGATGAATTACCCAAACATTATGACAAAGTGACACCACAAGATTTACAACGAATTGCCAATATTTATTTTGTCAAAGCCAATCTGAGTAGTTTGTATTTAATGCCTGAAAGTACAAAAGAATAAAAAAGGATCTCTCATGAATTTTAATCCATTCTCGACCTATTCGATAAAAATACCCTTGTTTGTGTTCATCAGCCTACTCTACTCGCCCTTTAACCATGCAGAGGTTGAATTAGACAATCATGATGAAACCGATGCTGTTATAGATGATTCAGCACTTAAGGCAAATTCAACCTTACAAAGCTTAAAAAACTTAGATAAACATCAACAATACCAAGCGCCCTTTGTTCAAGATCTCTCCAACAACCAAAAAGTCAGAACACTTTTTGTTTCAGCCGCCGACCTGCCTATTGTGGATATTCAACTCACCTTTAATGCAGGTTCGTCACAAGATGAAGCGCTAGGAAAAGGTTTGTATGGTATGGCAAATATGGCAGCCAAGCTGATCACTGAAGGCACAGATCAATATACAGCAAAAGAAATCGCGTCTACATTTGAAGGATTAGGCGCTCAATTTAGCGTTACCGCGTACCGTGATATGTTTGTCGTCCGACTCCGGGTCTTGTCAGATCCTGAAAAATTAAACCCTGCCATCAATACCATGTTACATGTGCTTAATCATGCACAATTTAATCCATCGGGTTTAAATCTTGTGCTAAATAATACCAAGGTTGGGCAAAAGCAAATCCAGGAAAATCCAAGTCGGATTATGAATATTCGCTTTTATCGTGCTTTATATGGACAACATCCTTATGCAGAACCCACTGTGGGGACTAATGGGAGTCTTAAAAAAATTACCCCAGAACTACTTAGGGCTTATCGACAAAAACTGCTTGTTGCCCAAAACATGAATATTGCGATTACTGGTAATTTAACTTCAGCCGATGCAACCCAACTGGCCAATTTAATCAGTCAAAATCTAACCCAAGGTGAAGCTGCACAAGCACTTCCTGAACCACAAGATCAAAGTGATTTTAATATCCATTACATTCCATTTAACTCAACACAAGCAAATGTGATGATGGGACACTTGGCTATTCAGCGCAGCGACCCTGATCGTGTTGCATTAGAAGTTGCCAATCAAATGTTTGGCGGAAGCGGATTTAATTCCATTTTAATGAAAGAACTTCGGGTTAAACGGGGTTATACCTATGGAGCGTATAGTAATTTGACCTCCACATTGGCTCAGGGTTTTTTCAGTTTGAGTTATTCCACTGAACAAAACCAATTGATGGACAGTATCAAAGTTGCACATCAAGCCTTACGTGATTTTGTAAAAAATCCAATCCAAAGAAAACAGCTCGAAGAAACCAAAGAAGGCATGTTACGTTCTTTCCCAATGACCTTTAGTTCCAATGCCAATATCAATGCACAAATCGCATCGATTGGTTTTTATCAACTTCCTGCGGATTATTTGACCCAATATCAAAAGCAATTGAGCCAAGTCACCACCAAACAAGTTCAAAAAGCCATTCAAAAACATCTTCGTGCGGATCGTCTCACCTTGGTTGTTGTTGCACCAACACTGGATCAGAATGAATTAAAAGACATGTTAAGTGCTGATTTAGCCAACCCAGATCAATCCAGTACAAATCAAAACAAGCAAGTGAATACACAAGCCATGCCGGATGTCCCGACATTGATCATTCAAAAAACAATTCGCCCGCAAGCGGAACCAGCCAAATGAGTATTGTCAGTTATTGTGGATCTTTACTATCCACCGCAGGATATCGTTTTACCTGTTGGTTTTCAAAATGATAGGCACGTAGTAGGCGTAAATATTCAACCACATAAATACGATCTTGGCTGCGCAATTGATGGGCAATCTTTTGCGTCTTAGGATTGGCTGCTTGTTGTGAATATTGCACCACATATTTGTATTGATCTGGATTAATTGGCCGTGTTAAAGCCAATATTGCGAGAAAGACCGTACTTGCACTGATGATCACCACAAGGGAATTCAAGATATTTTCCACAGGAAAAGAACTATACAATTTTTGAAAATAATCTTTGAATTTACGCATGAACTACCTCTAATTATGGATAGTTTATCACTCTGATCATAAAAATATAACGCTTTCTAAACTACATTTTATCTGTATTCTCAAGTATACAGCCATCTTCAATCATCAGTGATATCTTGAGGAAATATGCCATGCAAACCGTAACAGACAAACTCTGCAACAGCAAAAATAATTTATCGACAAAATGAAAGCTCTCCTCCTATAAAAGACGAGAGCTTTATGAATGTTTAGAGAACAATAGCGCTTAACGCATAAATTGCATGATTAAATAATTGCTCTCAAAAATGCAAAATACAAAATGATCGCAATAATTGCCAATGCAATACTAACAGCAAAGATACTCAATCCACCCTCTGCATGCGCAGGATGCAAATCATCATCATCAGCAAGGCGCCTTAATTCACCATCATAGATTCGATAAAAGCCTGCTTTTTGCACTGGATTTAAGTTTCGGGTATAATCGTACACGCGTTTACGCTGGGCTAAACAATAATCCCCAAGATGGATTTCTTGATGATAAATTGCCTCATCCAGTTGTTTACGGTGATACTGAGCTAATTCAACGATCTGAGTCTCAGCAGCGGGTACATCAAAAATAAAGCCATCTATAGTGTTTGTCATTTTGCTCTCCCTTTGTCTTAATTCTCATATTGATTTTAATAAATATTATTTCTGATTAATGTTTAATCATGTAATCTTATCTTCGTCAAGCATAGATTTCAAATCGCTTGACAAACAAGGCTAATTGTAATATTAGTTTAATAAAGTTAAGTTAGATTAGTTAAGTATAAGCTCCGTTGGGGAGCTATGTTAAAAGATCATAATTACAATAAGGAGTTATATATGATTCATCAAATCTCTCACCAAGACTTAGAACATGTTTATGCAGATGCTGTAAATACAATCCAGTGTGAAATGAACTTTGTAGAAGCGGTAAAAGCATTAGAAGATGCGGCGAAAGCTGGTCATGGTAAAGCAGCAATGTTTCTTGCAGAACTTTACTACCAAGGTTTCCGCGTTGAACGTGATTCTCTAAAAGCCCAATATTGGCAAAAAATGGCAACCATGCAAGCATAATAAAACGTCACTTAGGTGGCGTTTTTTAACCCCTATCTTTTTATTTTTTAATAAATCATTACGCTTTCAATACATTTTTTATTGTTTTAATAAATGCTTACGATTGAGCATAAAGCACTAACAGTTCTTATAAGAATTTCAACTACAATAGGCAATGTACTAAATAAGATTGTTAATTATGAAAAAGTATATTCATCTTCAGCCCATTTCGAATGAATTGTTTATTAAAATTTCTATTTTAAAATCACTCATGTATTGTGGTGTACTTTGGGGACTTTACCATGATGGCTGGGCAATGAAGTCTGGTTCAAATGAAGTTTATTTTCCTTTTTGGCTAAACGCTGTTCAAGCCCATCAGTATGCAAAGATTCATTGGCCTCACTACACCCCTCGCAGAATAACACCTAAAGATTTTAGAGAATCGCTGTTACCTACGTTGACACGGCTCAATATCATGCCTGCATTGTTTAATTCCTCATCTCGAAAATTTAAACTCTCAACCTCTCAAATGGAACATTTCTTTTTCCATAGTCATGTTCAATTTCAACCGGCTTAAAGGCGAAGATATATTTTTAGTGGTTTAAAATTGTTGTAAAAAATAAACTTTATATTTTTATGACTGCAAAGTATTTGCAAAGTTAAAAAATACAGTTAAGTTAAAGGTGTGCAGATTGGTAAGCACCCTAGAAAAGGAAGAATAATTATGACGACAGTAGCACAAGTAATCCAAGATAAGATTGGTCGTGAAATTTATACGATTTCACCCTCTGCCACAGTATTAGAAGCCATTACACTTATGGCAAACAAAGGTATTGGTGCTGTGGTTGTCACTGAAGATACAAAGGTCGTCGGAATCCTCTCAGAACGCGACTATACGCGTAAAATTGCCCTTATGCAGCGTACCTCTGACCATACAACGGTCGCTGAAATTATGACGTCTAGAGTGATTTCTGTGACACGTGGCCATACGGTTGAAGAATGTTTAAATTTAATGACTGACGGACACCTACGTCATTTGCCTGTGATTGAAGGTGAAAAGCTGGTTGGGTTTGTTTCTATTGGCGATTTAGTCAAAGCTACGATGGAAGATCAAAGAAAATTGATTGAACAGTTAAGACAATATATTTCAGGTTAAGTGAAATTATAAAAATATAACCCTCCATGTGGAGGGTTTTTTATTGTGTATAGAAAGTTGGCAGCTCAGCTTGCATGTAAAACCTTTTTTAAATTTCTAGATAATAGAAATAATCACCAGCTTTAAGTTGCATGTCTTTATTTATCATGGGGATAAAAGAATTACACTCACTAAAGAAACTCAGCATATCGGGGCGTTCATTTTCTACTTTAATAATTTTAATTTCTGCAATCTTCGTCGTACTCATTTCCCCATCTTTACCATAATGCACATCACTCGCATACCCCCAAAAAAATCTATGCTGACTGTCAGCAATTCCTTGATAGTCAAAATCATGATTTAAAACGCCAATTTTCCATTCAGGTTGAACCGGTTTATTATATAGATGGCTGAGAATCGTTGGTTTTATAAAAATATGCATATTGATAATAATATCAAGAATATAGCCAGGTATATAACTTACGATAGCCCGATCCTCATAAGTTTTAGTTCTCGTGCAAAATGGAATTCCTTTTTCATTGAGATATTTAATCGTTTCTTTTTTTATTGGACTTCTTAAACCGCCGACCATCATCTTAAAAGAATTTCCAATCAAATAACTTTTTTGATGAACTAAACCTTGTTCAGTTAATACGTTTAACTCATTAATGGATCTAAATAGCCCCAATTGGACAAGATGCTGATCTACAGCCAGACCGCATGCAACGATATAATCAAAGTCTTCTGTAACTTTTTTAATATTCTGAATATATGTTTCAATATCAGTTGTGATTTCAAAATCTTCTATTGAACGATTATTTGACTCATATCTTGATGGCTTAATTTTTATCACTTCAAAACGATACCCCCAACTTTTCATAGAATCTTTAATGTATTCCAATTCAAAATTTTTATTGAAATGATCAAGCTCGTAATCTACACACAATATTGCAAATCGTGTATTTTTATAAACCTGTACATATTCAATGCCAGCTTGTCTCAGCAAAGCCTTTTTTGTATTGGTAATGACATCGTCTTTTTTTAAAATGATATCTTGTTCTTTATAATCATCACCTACTTTAATCACTCCACTACCTTTGTTTATCTCAGTCAACGCATTATCTTTTTGAACGCTTAGAAAAGCTGCATCAAACCATGGCTGAAACTGTTCGGTTGTTATGACTGTATTCCCAATTGTTCCCATCCTGATGTATTGAGGAATACCTGTTTCATATTCATTTTTTATTTTTATCTTGTACGGATCTTTACCGTTACGTAATGCGCCATAGAAATAGACCGAATCAATCTTTTTAAATTGTTCAATTGTGGTAATATCTTGATGAATATTTAACATTTTTCCACAAATTGCGGATAATGCTACCGATGGATAATTTTGATTCGCACATACATTTTCAGATAATCTCCTATCTAAACAATCTTCAAGTAAAACTGTTTCAGTTAAAGTAGGATTTGGTTTTATTTTACTTATCATTACCAATTTGCTAAAAATTTTTCCGACATAATCACTATTTTTTATATTCATTGGCCACCTTACGTTCACGTCAAATTTATTTTAAATAAAGTTCAACAATATGTACTGCTGAACTTTTTAATGTTGCTTTTGGTTATTAAAAATCTAGAAAAATCGATCAACTCGTGCCTAAAATCTTATTATTCGTGTTTTATATTTCAAGATAATAGAAATAATCACCTGCTTTGAGTTGCATGTCTTCATTTATCACGGGGATAAAACAATTACATTCACTAAAGAAACTCAGCATATCGGGACGTTCATTTTCTACTTTGATAATTTTAAGTTCTGGAATTTCTTTGGTTACAATTCTAAGCCTTTCATCATAAGTTGTATGTGATACATAAGCCCATAAAAATTTGTATTTATACTCTTCAACGATATCAAAACTATAATCGTGGCTTAATACTCCTATTTTCCATTCAGGTAGAGTAGGTTTTCGATACATTCGTTGTAATATAGTTGGTTTCACCAATAAATGCATATTTACAATGATGTCAAGAATATAACCTGGTATATAACTCATTACAGCTTTATCTTCATAAGTCATCGTTCTTTGAACTACCAAATGCCCTTGATCATTATAGAGTTTTATATCTTCTCGATATACAGGGCTTCGTAAAGACCCTGAAAATAATGTGAAATGATTCCCTATCAGTTGTACCTTCTGATTATATGCACCTTGCGAATATAGCTTTCTTAATTCATTAAGGGATCTTAATAAGCCTACTTGATTGAAATAATTATTATTTGCTAGCCCACATGCAACAATATAGTCATAGTTTTGTGTTACTTGCTTGATATTTCTTGAATAGGTTTCGAAATTATTAGCAACGCTTTCATCCGTAGTTTCACTATTGGGAGGGACATTTTTGAATGGTTTAACTTTAATTACTTCAAAATCAAAACCCCAATTTTGCATGCAATCCTGAATATATTCTAATTCAAAATTTTTATTCAAATTTTCAAGTTCATAATCAACACAAAATACAGCAAACCGAATCTTTTTATAAACTTCAATTTCATTTACACCTGCCTGCCTCAATAAGGCTTTTTTTGCATTTGTAATAATATGATCTTTTTTTAAAACTAAATCTTTTTCATGATAATCAGCTCCAATATCGACAACACCAGTTCCTTTTTTAATATCTATCAACATATCACCTTTTTCAGAACTGAGATAAGATGCTCTAAACCAAGGTGAATGTTGCTCTAAGGATATCACCGTATTCGCTATACTGCCTATTTTTATATATGGAGCAATACTTGAAATATAATCATTTTTTTCTTTGATTAAATAAGGGTTTTCACCATTCATTAAACTTTGAAGAAAATATATAGTTTTAATATCTTTATATTGTTTAAGTGTAGTAATGTCATCTTTAATGTTTAACTTCATACCACTAATTTTTGATAGAGCTACACTAGGGTATGAACAAGTAGCATAAATATCCACTGCAGATTTTCTACCCAAACTTTCTTTTAAAGGTACTTTTTCAGTTAATTTGGAAATAGGCATTACGTTAGCGATTTGCTCTTGCTGCCACAAATTATAATTTATATATTTTCGGTTTTTGATTTCCAATGTAACATCTCAACGTTTTATAAAATAAAAATTAATCTATGATGATTAAAAGATTTTTTTAAATTATACCAATTGGTATATTTTTATAATATATATAAATTAAGCTATTGTTGTCTACGCTGATGTATTTTATCTTAGTTTAAGCCTAACAACTTATGACAAGACAAATAAAAAACCTAGCCAAAGCTAGGTTTTTAGATCAATCAATTTTTAATCATCAGTTTAGGTTTAGCTTCTCAGCAACATAGTCGGCATCTTTATCACCACGCCCTGAAAGGTTTACAACAATTTTGATTTCTTTCGCTAATTTAGGCGCTTCACGAATTGCCCACGCCACAGCATGAGAACTTTCTAATGCAGGAACAATCCCTTCTACTCGCGAAAGGGTCATAAACGCATCTAAACACTCTTGATCAGTTGCTGTTGAATATTCCACACGGCCTAAATCTTTTAAGAAGCTATGTTGAGGGCCTACACCCGGATAATCCAAACCAGATGCAATCGAGTGCACAGGCAATGGTGCGCCCTGTTCATCTTCTAGTACATAACAAGCCATACCATGAATCTGACTTGGTTTACCTAAAGTCAATGTTGCTGAATGCTGTTGAGTATCCAGACCATGACCTGCAGGTTCCACACCAACCAGTTTAACCTCTGCATCATTTAAAAATGCCGTGAATGCGCCAATTGCATTTGAGCCACCGCCTACACACGCAACCACATAATCTGGTTGTGCGCCAAAGCGATCTTGGGTTTGAACTTTAATTTCATTGCCGATAATAGATTGGAAATCACGTACCATTTTTGGGAAAGGATGTGGTCCAACCACAGAACCAATCGCATAAATAAAGTTTTTAGGGTCTTTTAAATACTCTTCAAATGCGCTATCTACAGCATCTTTCAGTGTTGCAGTACCTTGAGTGACTGAAACCAATTTTGCACCCAAAATTTTCATTTTCACGACATTGGGATGCTCTTTCTCAATATCCACCTGCCCCATATGAATTTCACATGGAATGCCGACCAAAGCACATGCGGTTGCAAGTGCAACACCATGTTGACCAGCACCTGTTTCTGCGATTACTTTGGTTTTTCCCATATATTTGGCAAGCAAAGCTTCGCCTAAACAATGGTTAATTTTGTGTGCGCCTGTATGATTTAAGTCTTCACGCTTTAAATAGATTTGTGCGCCACCCAATTGATCAGAAAGACGTCTTGCATGAAATAAAGGACTAGGACGACCTACATAGTTGGCAAATAAATCAGCCAATTCATTTTGAAATTCAGGCGTTTTACGGATTTCTTCATATGCAACATTGATTTCATCCATTGCTTCTTTTAAATGAGGTGGAATAAATTGACCACCATATTCACCAAAAAAGCCTTGTTCATTTGGTAATGCAATACCATTTATTTGATGATCCATTTCTTTCCCTATTTAATAAATCAGCCGTTGAATTTATGAATAACAACTTTGCTTGAGAATAATTTATCGTGACAAATATTTCGTCATATCCTCAATACCTTTAAGGGTCATTGGAAACATATGATCGTCGAATAATTGTTTAATTAATGCGATGGTTTGCGTGTAATGCCAATAACCTTGCTCTTCTGGATTTAACCATGCTGTTTTTTCAAAATGATTGCGCAAGCGGCGTAACCATACGTCTCCTGCTTCATCATTCATATATTCAACAGAACCACCGACCGATTTCAGCTCATAAGGTGCCATACTTGCATCACCCACCACAATTACACGATAGTCTTTACCATAGGTATTGAATAAATCCCATGTATTCATTCGGGTAGAAGAACGACGATGATTATCTTTCCACACATAGTCATATAGACAGTTATGGAAATAAAAATATTCTAAGGTTTTAAATTCAGTTTTTGCCGCACTAAACAATTTTTCACATTGTGCAATGTGTGAATCCATCGATCCCCCCACATCAAACAACATCAAAACTTTAATTCGGTTACGCCGTTCAGGCACCATTTGTACATCTAAAATGCCCTGTTTGGCAGTTTCATAAATGGTGCTGTTAATGTCTAATTCTTCTGCAGCGCCTTGACGAGCAAACTTACGTAATCGACGTAAAGCCATTTGCATTTGTCGAGTACCTAAAATTTGTTCATCATCTAAATTTTGATATTTACGCTGTTCCCAAACTTTTACTGCTGAATTTTTACGGCTCGGGCCACCAATTCTCACGCCTTCAGGATGGTCACCAAAAGCACCAAAAGGTGAAGTTCCACCTGTGCCAACCATACGGTTGCCACCTTGATGTTTTTTATGTTGTTCACGCAAGCGTTCTTCCAACATCTTCATCAGTTCTTCAAGCGAACCTGCTTTCAGCAATTCAGCACGCTGCTCAGGTGTGAGATGTTTTTCAAGTAACTCTAAATCAAACCAGTCTTTGGGAAGTTTTTGAACTTTGCTGAGCAGATCATCGATATCAAAAGTATGGATACCTTCAAAATAATCTTTCATGGCACGGTCAAATTTGTCAAAGAAGCGTTCATCTTTGACCATGACTGTCTTTACTAATTGATAAAAATCATCTTGATCGGCAAAAACCAAGCCTTCACTAATTGCTTGGTTGAGATCAATGAGTTCTCGTGTTGAAACTGGAACACCATATTTTCTGAGGGTATAAAATAATCGCACAAACATGTTGCGATCTCCTCATTAACGACGTGACATAAAGGCTAAGCGTTCAAGCAACTGTACATCTTGCTCATTTTTAATCAATGCACCATATAAAGGTGGAATCGCTTTTGATTTATCATGATTACGCAAAATGTCTTCTGGCATATCATCTGCCATTAACAAGCTTAACCAGTCAATCAATTCAGATGTTGAAGGTGGTTTTTTTAAGCCAGGCACTTGACGTAATTTAAAGAAGACTTGTAATGCTTCTGAAACCAATGTTCCAGAGATATTCGGAAAATGAACTGCGATAATTTCACGCATCGTTGCTTCATCAGGAAATTCAATATAATGGAAAAAACAACGACGTAAAAATGCGTCTGGCAGTTCTTTTTCATTATTTGAAGTAATGATTACGATCGGACGTTGGGTTGCAGTAATAGTTTCGCCTGTTTCATAGACAAAAAATGACATTTTGTCTAATTCATGTAGCAAGTCATTTGGAAATTCAATATCTGCTTTGTCTATTTCATCAATCAACAATACACAGCGTTCTTCGCTGGTAAATGCATCCCACAACTTACCTGGTTTGATGTAGTTTTTAATATCGTAAACACGGTCATCGCCCAACTGGCTATCACGTAAACGAGAAACTGCATCATATTCATACAAACCTTGCTGTGCTTTGGTTGTAGATTTAATGTGCCAAGTAATTAATTTAAGACCTAGACTCTCAGCAACTTGTTCAGCCAATAAGGTTTTACCTGTACCAGGTTCGCCTTTCACCAATAATGGCTTTTGCAATGCTCGAGCTGCTTTTACAGCCAGTTTTAAACTATCCGTTGCGATATACTGTTCAGTACCTGTGAATTGTTGAGAATCGACAGACATAACTTACCTTTATTTTTTATTTAAAGTGGTGAAATATTTTTTGCTACAGCGCTTGCTTGGGTATTTTTCGTGGTTTTGTATTTAGACCAAAAAAATCCAATGACTAAACCAATACCCATGACAAATGTAATTAAGGCAAGATTTGACCAAATCAATGGTGAATCCTTGGTAAGAATACCAAATAACAGTCCAAATATTGCTGGCGCAATCGCTGAGTTTGGTCCTTCAGAAATGGTCGGGGTTGCAAGAACGGCAAATACAATGATCCATGTAATACCGCCAAGTGGCGATGGCAATCGTTTTGAAATCGAATACCAGCACCATAAAATCAACAGCGTCCCAAGAATATAGACGGTTATTGCGATATTATCTTCTGGGATAGCATCAAATAGATCTAAAAAATTTGCCCATATTCCTGATAACTGATCAAGCACCACGTAATCCCTCTGGTTCAACCGCATTTGGGTTAATTAAACCTTCTGGCGGCATTTGAATAAAGAAGCCTTTTGTATTGAGTGAATCGATTACATGTAACACATTTACACGTGCCAAAGGTCGAGCTTCGCTCAGTTCAAGATGCATTACATGCGTTGCACGACCAAAGGCAACACGTAGTGGCTCAGAAAGAGCCGCTAAGGGATCTGCACTTTCGTCTGTATTTGGATGATTTGGGCGAGCCACATAAAGATACATTTCATCTTTTTTGCTCGATTTATAAATATCACAATGCATTTTAAACAACAGCTTCAGTAAAACTTAGTTGACAGCATACATGAAAAAAACGACGGATACATTATCGAAAGTTAACGCATCAGTCGTTATTTATGTCCAATTGCTAAATCTTTGATCAACAATAACGCTGTAAGCTTTCTTGGCTATTGGTGATTATTCATCTAAACAACAGCAGCTATTCATTGACCTTCATCTGCATACTTAAAAACTTAATATCTTCTTGTAACAGATGGATAAGTGGCTGGGTAAGCAATTCATAGCGCCACCCCAACAAATAACCAGGTAAATCCTGTTCATTGCCATGAAATACCACATGATGATACAAGGCATTTAACCATTTTTTACGCATAAGTACTTCTTTAGGTACTTGCATTTCAAATGAAACCTGAGAAATTAACTCATCTACTTCAAGCGTGATTCCCTGAGAAGAATGCTTGATTGGGCGCGCAATACGCAGTGGCCATTCATCGGTTTCAGGTAGGAATTTCAATAAATCTAAAATTGTTTTTCCATGCTCTCGCACAATATTTGGACGTATTCCCTTCACAGAGGACAATTGAAAATTATTTTTAGGATTGACTTCAACCAAATCAATCATCGTGGCATTTTTTAGAATAAAGCTCCGTGGTTGATTGAGTGCTTTGACCATTTCTTCACGCCAAACACTTAATTGTTGCAATTGCATCAATTGTTTTCTGGAATGACGATAATTACCAATATCACAATATAATTTTTCTTTTGGTGTTTCTGAAGCAATTTCAAAGGTTAAATTTTGACAATCTTCAAGCACATGTGAGTATAAGCTTTTCTCGACCAATTCAGCTTTTACTTTTTCAGCCAGACGCATAATGTATAAAACATCATTGGCTGCATAATTCATTTGTTCATCTGTTAATGGTCGAGCCAGCCAATCTGAACGTGTTTGATCTTTATCAATATCAATCTCTAACACCAATTTCAATGCATTTTGATAACTGACTTGTAGACCATGTCCTAAAAAAGACAACCCCACTTGGGTATCGAAGACATTCTTCAGATTTTTCTGATCTGCATAATGATAAATGAGATCAATATCTTCTCCACAAGCATGAAAAATATTTTGCTGTGCTTGAAAAAGTTGAAACCAAAAGCGATCTAAATTTAAGGTTGTGCCGTCGAGCAAAAATACTTGACCATTGACATTAATTTGGAATACACCGAGTTTTGGCCAAAGTGTGTCGACTTTAATAAATTCAGTGTCTAGACCATAAGTCGAGGTATGTTGCATCAAATCCAACACATGTTCGAGATCGGTCTGTTGATTAATAAATTGAAACATGTCAGTTTAAGTCAAAATGTTACATTCAAATGAAATATGATTTTACCTTAATATATAAAATTTAAATATAATATTTTTAAACTAATTCTCCGTAAACACCTTATTTTTCAATAAAGTTTCTTGTGAATATTTATTTTATATATAGGTTTTACAACTTAATAAAAGTATATTTTAAAGTAATAAATAACATGGCTAATCATTGCTTTAGTTTGAGTTTACCTAAAAAATTTAGATTGAATGTAAATAATTTTTAAATGTGACAGAGTTTGTTGATCTTTTAATCGTTATCGCATTTACGCAAAACGTCCAAGCTCAACAAACTCTAAATGGTAGCAAGTCTAAGATCGCTATTTCATTCTCATGCGATTATGAACAGCCTGACTCAACGTATGACTATCCACATATTCCAATTCACCACCTTGTGGCACACCTTGTGCGATCCGCGTCATTTGCAAAGTCAAATGTTTTGTCGCTTCTACAAGATAATGCGCAGTCGCTTGCCCTTCTACAGTTGCATTGGTGGCTAAAATTACTTCCGTAATTTTACCATCGGTTAAACGCTGCACTAGATATGGAATACCTATTTCTTCAGGACCAATACCATCTAAAGGCGACAAATGTCCACCCAATACATGATATTTGCCTCTAAAGCTACCAGACTGTTCTATTGCCATTACATCTGCAGGAGACTCAACCACACAAAGCAGCTGATCATCCCGATCATTTGAGCAACAAATATCACAGACTTCATTTTCAGTTAAAGAATGACAAACACTACACTCATGAATATAGGAAGTTGCTTCGTTTAGCGCATGCGCCAAACCAATAGCACCTTCTTTATTTTTCATGATCAGATGGAGTGCCATACGTTGAGCCGATTTCGGCCCAACACTGGGTAAGATTCGTAAAGCTTGTACGAGTTGATCAAAACGGTCGCTAAACACCTATGATTCCTTAGAACAAACCTGAAAGACCTGGTGGTAAACCCATACCTGAATTGGCTTCTTTCATCTTCGCTTCTGTAATGACTTCAGCTTGGCGAGCCGCGTCATTCATTGCTGCTGCAATCAAGTCTTCAATCATATCTGGATCGTCTTGTAACAAATCTGGACTGATTTCGATACGCTTAACAACATTACGGCAAGTCATTGTTACTTTTACCAAACCGCCACCAGCTTCAGCATTCACTTCAGTTTGGGCAAGTTGTTCTTTTGCCTTTTTAACGTTGCTTTCCATATCTTTCTGCATACGTTGCGCTTGCTGCATAAGCATATTAATGTTCATAAAATACTCCGAACAAAAGTCCTAAATTAAATCTCTGTCTTGCACTTTCATGGCTAGTTTTTTAAAAGCCTAGAAGAAAATGAAAGAAACTCTTTTGCAAATTTTGCTTATCTTAAATTAAATCTAATCCATGAGAAAGGTCACGGATAATATCATCGACATCTTCTAAGCCAACAGACAAACGGATTAAACCTTCACGAATACCCGCTGCTGCTTTTGCTTCAGGAGAAAGCTTACCATGAGTCGTTGTTGCTGGATGGGTAATTGTTGACTTAGCATCACCTAAATTACCTGTAATCGAGATAAATTGTGTATGGTCAATAACTTTCCAAGCACCTTCTCGTTCACCTTTCACTTCAAAAGAAACGATTCCACCAAAACCAGTTTGTTGTTTGGCTGCTAACTCATGCCCAACATGATCTGTTAAGCCAGCAAAATAAACCTTTTCCACTTTTGGATGAGCAACCAACCACTCGGCAATTTTTTGTGCACTTTCAGAATGCGCTTTCATACGCAGTCTTAAGGTTTCTAAACCTTTCAAAAAGACCCATGCATTGAATGGACTCATAGATGGGCCAGTGGTACGAACATAACCAAATACTTCTTCAAGTAATTTGTGATTACCGACCACAGCACCACCCAGTGCACGACCTTGTCCATCTAGATATTTGGTGGCAGAGTAAATCACTAAATCTGCACCAAATTGTAATGGACGCTGCAAAATTGGTGTGCAAAAACTGTTATCAATCGCCAATAAAGCATCATTTGCATGTGCTAAATCTGATAATGCTTGAATATCTGCGACTTCAGCCAAGGGATTTGATGGTGACTCAACAAACAGTAATCGAGTTTCAGGACGTACCGCGTCTTGCCAAGCTCTTAAATCAGTTAAATCAACAAAAGTCACTGCGACATTAAATTTAGCGACATATTTTTCAAATAATGAAACTGTAGAACCAAAAACAGCACGTGAACAAATCACATGATCGCCTGCTTTTAAGAACGACATTGCAACGGCCATGATTGCAGCCATACCCGAACTTGTTGCCACAGCGCGCTCACCACCTTCTAGTGCAGCTAAACGCGTTTCAAACATTGCTACAGTTGGATTGGTAAAACGTGAATAAATATTACCTGGTTCAGCACCAGAGAATTTTGCTGCTGCTTCCGCTGCATTTTCATACACAAATGACGAAGTGAGGAAAATTGGCTCACTATGTTCACCTTCAAAACTGCGTGTATGACCTGTACGAATCGCTAAAGTATCAAGTTGGTATTCAATGTCGTCGTGCTGGCTCATTTCAACTACTCAGTCCAAAAACTGCCTTTGTAAAATATTGCCAACATTTTGAGCGCCCTATGTATTTAAGGTCAAGGTAAAATCGTAAATTATCACATACACTTCGCTTAAATCTGCATAAAAATGAGACAAACACCGCTTATGACACAAGTATCAGCTAAGTTCCAACAGCGCAAATCCAAATTGAAGAATCTAACCACTCGTATCTTCAATGGTAAGTCATTGGTTTTATCTCAAAGTACCCCTTATGAAATTATCGCGGAGCATCATCAAACCAAAGTGCGTTACTACGCAGCTGCTGAAAAAAAATTTAAGGAACCTTTGGTTTTTACAGCGCCATTGTCGATCAATATGGCAATTTACGACCTTTACCCTTATCGTTCACTTATTAAATATTTTACCGAACAAGGCTATGATGTTTATTTATTGGACTGGGGAAAACTCAGTTATCAAGATCGCAACTTAAACTTTTTATACTTTATTGATGAAGCTATGCCGCTATGCATTAATAAAATCCGAGAACATGCTCAAAGTGAGCAAATTTCATTGCATGGCTGGAGCATGGCCGGCATTTTTGTATTACTTTACACGGCATTACGCCAACCTAACTATGTTAAAAACTTAATTATACTGGCCAGTCCAATTGACAGTTATGCATCGGGGGGTATCGGTAAACTTTATCAAAAAATAAATAATTTGATTATAAAGAATCAAAAACTGAAAGATACGTTATATAAAGGTGGTTTACCGAAAAAACTCATACATACCCCAGGCTTACTCAATGCCATTGGTTTTAAGATTTTAGATCCAAAGGGTTGGTATGAGGGTCATAAGCAATTGTTGCTAAATTTAGACGACAAAGAGCTTTTACATGAACACGCTACCCTTGGAAATTTTTTAAATCACATGGTGGATTACCCCGGTGGTGTCAATCAAGATATGTTATTTAATGTTTGGCTGCAAAATCCACTGAAAAATGGGGCAATTCAGCTCAGTAACCATAAAATTGAACTTCGCAATATCGACTGTTCATTGATGATTGGGGCTGGAAAAAATGATCAAATGGTCACCGCAGATGCAGTTAAGCCTTTAAGCGAATTGACAAAGAGTAGTGATGTCACGTTTACTCTTATTCCTGGGGGACATTTAGGGCTAATGTCTAGTCAAAAAAGTGCAGATGAATTTTGGCCTACACTGTCCAGATGGTTAGAACAAAGATCGACAAAAATTTAAGAGATAGATATGAAGACTACAGTTGCATTTATTGGTTTAGGCGCAATGGGCTATCGTATGGCAGCACATTTACCCAAACATTTTGATACTGTATATGTGTGGAATCGAAATTTTGCAAAGGCCAAGCAACATGCAACTGAGTTTGGTACTCAAGCTGTCGAACTCGATCAAGCGGTGCAAGCTGATATTATTTTTTCATGTTTACCGACCAGCCAAGATATTGATGATTTAATCCAAGATTTAAAGATCAAAAATGGCGCGATTTGGGTCGACTGTACCAGTGGTGTACCTGATGCTGCGCGTAAACAATCTGAGTATCTGCTCAAAAATAATATTCACTTCTTAGATGCACCTGTAAGTGGTCAAACCATTGGTGCTGAAAATGCAACACTGACCTTTATGGTCGGCGGTTCTGCAGAAGCGTTTCAAATTGCCTTGCCTGCAATGCAGGCGATGGGTAAATTAATTAAACGTGTTGGTGACTCAGGTGCAGGCTTTGCGGTAAAAGCTGTAAATAATATGATGATGGCGGTTCATTTATGTGCTGCCGCTGAAGGATTTACCACGCTGAAAGCACATGGGGTAGATTTAAATGAAGCACTTGATTGTATCAATGCATCCAGTGGTAAAAGTGGTGTGACTGAAACTGCACTACCGCAACGTATCCTCAATCGTAGCTTTCCACTGACCTTTGCTTTACCCTTATTGGCAAAAGATACAGGTATTGCCATTGATTTAGTTCGTGATGCAAGATTATCAGCACCTATTCTTGGTTTAACACAAAGCTTAATTACCGCAGCCAATAGTCTTTCAGAGCCTGATAGCGATTTTTCTACCGCCGTAAAAATGTATGAATCATGGAGCAAAATTACATTAGATTAATTTTTCGTCATTGAATAATCACAACTAAACCTTATAATCACATTAAGTGACATGTAAATATGTCAATTTCGAGGTCGTATCATGAATAAATATGTAATTGCTACACTTTCTAGTTTATCTATTTTAGTCGCTAGTCACGCTTTTGCTGATAACACCCAAGAATGTAAAAAATTGCAAGATGATTACAATGTCATTTATGCATCAAAAGGGTTCTGTTTTAAAGATCCTGAAGCAAAAGCAAAATATAATAATGACAATTGTTATACAAGTAAGCCTAAATTTTCTGAAAAAGAGCAGCAAAAACTTGACTCTATCAAGGAACGTCAGAAAGAATTGAACTGTAAATAATCACATTCACACCTTCAAGGAAATAAACATGGCTTATGATGATCAGAATATATTTGCACGAATTTTACGTGGTGAACTTCCTGCAATTAAAGTTTATGAAGATGATCATGTGCTTGCATTTATGGATATCATGCCGCAAGCCGATGGGCATACCCTGATTATTCCGAAGACTCCAGCAGTGACATTGCTCGACTTAGATCCTGAAATTGCTGCTTATACAATCAAGATTGTGCAAAAAATAGCGCAAGCAATTGAAACAGCTTTAGATGCTCAAGGTATTGTATTAATGCAACTTTCTGGAGCTGCTGCTGGACAAACTGTACCTCATGTACACTTTCATTTGATTCCGAGCTCGGTGCATGAATTAGGTCGTCATGCTATTCAAATGGGCGATCAGGAAAAAATTAAAGGGTTTGCTGAAAAAATTAAGACTGCACTGGCTTAATTAAAAACCTTTTTAGAATCAATGGGGCTAATCAAGCCTCATTTTTTTATTCAAATTACACAAATGTTAAATTCGCGTCATTAAATTGTCATTTTTTCTTCACTGATATGTAACAAAGTTTACAGATACTGCATGCAAGTTAGTAAGTAGTGCACAAACCCACACTTACTGAATAAAAAAAGTAACTGCAAACCCATTGAACATGTTTTGGAGAAATCTCAATGAAAAAAGTGCTACTCGCTGCAGCAATCGCCACCCTTAGCATAAGCGCAGCTCAAGCAGCGCCAACATTGTATGGTAAATTCAACGTAACTTTAGATCAAATTGATAAGAATGGCTTTAAAGACGAAAGCGTAACTAAAGTAAACTCTAACGCTTCTCGTATTGGTGTTAAAGGCGAAGAGAAATTAACAGATAAATTGTCTGCTGTTTACTTGGCAGAATGGCAAATCAGTGCTGATGGTGATGGCGATGCTTTCACTAACCGTAACCGTTTCGTGGGGATTAAATCAGACGGTATCGCAACGTTAAAAGTTGGTCAGTTTGATTCATATTTCAAAAATGCTGCTGGTAACAACCAAGATATCTTCAACGATCACAACGAACTCGATATGACTGCGATTTTAGTTGGTGAAGATCGTTTAAAAAACGTGATCGGTTTTGAAACTGATAAAAAATTATTGGCTGGTTTAGCTTTCAACATCATGTTCCAGCAAGGTGAAGAATCATCTGCTTTAAAAAATGATGCTAAAGGTCAAAAAGGTAGCCGTGATAGTTTCGGAGATGGTATCTCTACATCACTTACTTATGACAACAAAGACTACGGTTTTGCTGCTGCTGTTGCAGGTAACTTCGGTGTTGCATCTAAATATAATGCATATAGCTCTGAATTAGGCAGCAACACAATCTACTCTGACGCAATCCGTGTTACAGGTTCAGTAGACTTGAAACCTGCTGGTCTTGATGGCTTAGTATTTGGTGCATTATGGCAAACAGCTCAACCAACTGATGACACAGTTGCAACCACTTCTGGTACTACAGTAACATCATTCAAAGGCTTGAAAGAAAATGCATATGGTATCACTGCTGCATATGCGATTCCTTCTACACCGATTAAGCTAAAAGCTGAATATATTTCTGCAACAACAGAACTAGATGGCCGTGATGATCGTAAACAAGACCTTTACGGGATTGGCGCTGATTACAACATCAATAAGCAAGCTCGTTTCTACGGTGTTGTTGGTCAACAAAAACGTGATTGGTCAACTACATCTACACCAGAGAAAAAGAAAACTGTTATTGGCTTAGGTATGGAATATAACTTCTAATCCGAACCTTTAATAAAAAACGGCAAGTGATCTTGCCGTTTTTTTTCGACTCAAAAATACAAAAACTCATTTTATAAAATTCATATTCATTAGCTGAGTAACCATCATATAAATTCAGTGCTTTTAAAAATAATGAGCATATCGTTTCATCATCTATGACAGATCTTTCGTTTAGCAACATGAATGTCATCCTTGAATAAACATACAACTCCCCAAATCAAAACTGAAAATCATTAACTTAAATATCAATATGTAGGATATAACAGCAGTTATATCTAAACACCAAAATACAAACAAGCTCGAGAGAATCTTAGGATTTCACGCTGTCAATTTTTAACAATTAAAGTTTGATATAGGTTCGAAACCCACGACTCGCATAATATGAGCTAGCACCATTATGATAGGTAAATGTACGCCCATAACGCTGGTCACAAAAGATCGCCCCACCTTGCTGACGTAATATCATTGGTGTTTCGACCCAGCTGGATGTTTTTAAGTCAAAATTGAATATTTGCTGTAGAGCATAATACTGTTGTTCAGTCATTAGTGCTAAGGTATGTTTATTTACCCAGTCTATCACCGTATCTTCAGGAGGATGATCTTTGCGACTGAGTAATGCCTCTCGGTCATAACACAGACTACGCCGCCCTTTTGGTGACTCAATTGCGCAATCAAAAAAATACACACCTTCTGTGTTCGGCAAAACAACCACGTCAGGCTCACCGCCACTCATTTCCATTTGTTGTAAAGCCCATAGCTTTTCTGGGCAAAGCAAAAGTTGTTTCTGGACAAAATCCCAGCTCATTTGTGCATGTCGTTCTGTATGCTGATGAAAACGCTGTGCTAAGGTTTTTAATAGCTTTTCAACTTGCAATGGACTCAATTTTTCTTGCTGTTTTAGCATTTATTTTACTGCCTGATTTTAAGCCTCTGCTAGCATAGCATTATCCACTAAGTGCAACCAAATCCACTTTTTAGGCATACTGAAGTGGATTGATTAAACAGTGTGGCACTGATAATTCAATAGATTTCTTTGCTTATGCAATTACTTCTACCCCAATTCAACTAAAAGCTAAATATATTTTTGCAACGATAGAAAAATGGTCGTAGCGATCGTAAGTTACGGAATTAGCGCTGACTACAACATCAATAAGCAACTCGCTGCTACTCAATCGGTAGTTAAAAAAACCGAATTGGACAGTTGCATCTACAGAAAAAAACACTTATCAACTTTGCTATGCAATATAGTTTCTAATCCAAATTTAAAAATGGTAAGAAAACTTGCCATTTTTTACTTAACAACAGAATATTTTAAAAATTTCGTATTTCATCAAACCAAGTATTCACTATTGCTTGATCTATATCGAATGTTGAAGCTTCAACCAGTTGCAGTACAGCAAGACCAGTATCTTCTCTTTCAACAGTTTCAATATTGGGCAATGTATTAATTATCTCTACAAGTCCAATAATTGCCCCTTTCACATCTTGCTTCGTCTTCGCCTTGGAGATTTCTTTTAAAGCAGATTTATATGCTTTAATCGCAATTTTTGCATTATTGCTTTCCCAATTTTCAAATGGAATTCCATATTCAGTGGTAAACCATATTGAGCTCCTCAGTTTAGACACCGAAGAATAATCCAGTTGCTTTTCTTTAGCTAAATACTTTAATTCAGCATTTAACCTTTTCCCTGTTTTTTCATCAATATTCCATCCAATGAAGGACCTTAAGTTTTCCCAAGTATTTAAAGCTGGAAAGCCTTCCAAATTTACAGCATAGCGTATTCCAATACGTTCAAGTTGCTGAAGTTGTTTTAAACTTGCTGTATTGGTTATATTCCCAGTTAAGTTTAGGTTTTTTAAATTAGGAAACTGTAATAAGCTTTTACAATCAAATGCTTGACCTAAAGGTTTAACAGTTAAATCTAACGAAGTTATTGCCGCTAAATTTTTCATAACAGGAAGATGGTATGCCGATACCATTGGATCTTTGTTCGTCCTTGGTTCTATTCTCATATGGGGATATGCTGCTGTGGTAATAATTTCAAAATGCTCAATATGACCAGCCAAATGAAGCGAATATAACCCCTTCTTATTCTCAGCATCAGCATGATTTAAAACTAATGTGATTGGATGTTGATCTGCTTTGATTGAAAAGTTATGAATTTGAGCATGACTTAAATCTAGACAAATCGCTTGCGTAGGTCGCCAAGAAAAATCTTCTATCACTCTTTTCTTCGACCATTCAATAAACCCCTGATCATTTCCCCAATAATAAAAAAATCTTGGCCAATCTCCATAAGGATGTAAATGCGCATTTTGTTGAGCATTTGGCGTATAAAAAGTATTAAAAGCATCCCAATTGATTACAGCATTTTCATCGACAAGAACATCAAACTTTTTCTTGTCCATGCCGATTCGACCAATTGAGAAGCTTCCTTGCCCAGCTGGAATTTTTATCTGATGGCTATTTGTACCTGTTAAAGAAACATAAATGGGAGTATCTCTATCCATTTTCATCCATTATTTGTAAATTGTGCTATTCAGCTTTCAGCAAATATTAAGTACTTATGATTGTGCAAATAAGCATATAAACTCAACACAGAATATATCAGTCTTAAAGCTTAGCCTTTGTTTCATTTTAGCAAAATATGAACATGTTAGGTTTAGCTCTATATTTCAACTTTCCCAACTTAGATGATCTATTTTGACCACAATCAGTTGATGGATTAGAAATCCCAATTTTTTCTAGGCAATCATCACCTAATTCTTCAATATGAAAATCCACATAGTCTTTGACCATTCCTTCAACTTCAAAATCCTGTTAAATGATGCATTGGTTTTGTTGATCAAATTTTACGATATTTTCTAGTAAGTAATTTATTTAATCTAAAGTTTGCTTATTTAAAATATCTTGCCGACTTTCCAATAGAGCTCTAACGCCAAAAATGTTGGCACTGTTTACACTTCGTTCCATTTTTATAAAAAAAGAGCGGAAAACCAAGCAATAGAAAAACCAAATAAGCGGGACGTTTTCCTTCGGTATATGGCTGTATATCGCGACTACCACAATGAGGGCAACTTTCGCTTGCTCCAAACTGTTGTTCTAATTCTTGGCTAAAATCTTGGGCAAGTAATGATTTAGCCTCTTCTGCATAGCTTTCAGGAACTAACAATCGCACACCACCCAAAGCATTGGAGTAAAGCCAATCCATATTAATAGTATGTTCATTTTCAATACGTGCTGGAATTTCTGCTGCTTCTAATTGCGTTTTGGCAATCTGAGCCTCGTAAGGAAATGAATATGTTTCAGCGACAACCCATTGCATAAAAACACCTCACAGAAATAAAAATGGATTTTAAGCTCAATTCGTTTCACTGTATATTGCATAAATTTATTCAGTTGATGCTTTCATTTTTCAAGTTATGAGGAAGGAAAGGAAATTTCATATTACCTATCTCCGTTAAATGTCATTCTTCTTTCTATTCTGCCTAAGCAACCAATAACTATAGTTAGTCCTAACTCTATCCTACTTTGCTATATTTTGATGAGGAAGTAAAACAACAAAATTTACATCTTATTCTTACTATTTATTATTTTTCTCAGTGCATAAAAAAACACCCCGCTCTCTAGAGATCGGGGTGTTTTGGATTTAAAAGCTGGCGATGACTTACTCTCACATGGGTAACCCCACACTACCATCAGCGCTAAGAGGTTTCACTTCTGAGTTCGGGAAGGGATCAGGTGGTTCACTCTTGCTATTGTCGCCAGCAAACTGTTATGGACTTGTTCGGGTCTTATTTAAATGCCTTACTTCGTG